>CATYZK010000004.1 GCA_958415665.1 uncultured Collinsella sp.
CCTCCGTCGTGAGCAGGACTGTAGAGCAGGAAACTTTACCCGCGGACCCCGCCGGGAATAGCAAAAGGGCGACTCCAGGTGGAGTCGCCCTTTTTGAGCTGCTTATGTGTTGCTGTTACTCGGCGTCGTGGTGACGGCGGGGCTTGCGGCCTCCGTTGTCGCCGGGACGGCGCGGACGGTCGCTGCGCTCGGAGCGCTCGCGACGCGGACGCTCACGGCGCTGGAAGTGCTCGCCGTCGCCCTCGGAGGCACCCTCGGCACGAGCCGGGGCCTCGGGCTTGTCAAGACGATCGAGCGAGATCTTGCCGCGATCGTCGACCTCGATGACGACGACCTTGACCTCGTCGCCCACATTGAGGACGTCCTCGACCTTCTCCACGCGGCCCTTGGCGACGCGGGAGATGTGCAGCAGGCCGTCCTTACCGGGCAGCAGGTTCACGAAGGCGCCGAACGGCTGGATGGAGACAACGCGACCGGTGTACTCCTCGCCCGGCTCGGGAACCTTGATGATGAGCTTAATGCGCTCGACGGCCTGGTCGACGGACTCGCCGGTGCCGCCGACAAAGACGGTGCCGTCCTCCTGGATGTCGACCGAGGCGCCGGTCTCGTCCTGGATACCGCGGATGACCTTACCGCCGGAACCGATGACGTCGCGGATCTTGTCGGTCGGAACCTGGATGGAAACGATGCGCGGAGCGGTGCTGCGCGTGGTGTGGCGCGGCTCGGGGATCACATCGAGCATCTTCTGCAGGATGAAGGCGCGACCCTCCTTGGCCTGCTGCAGAGCGCGGGCCAGGATGTCGAAGGTGAGGCCGGTGGCCTTGTTGTCCATCTGCAGGGCGGTGATGCCCTCGGTGGTGCCGGTGACCTTAAAGTCCATGTCGCCCAGGAAGTCCTCGAGACCCTGGATGTCGGACAGGACCACGGTCTTGCCCTCCTCCTGGATCAGGCCCATGGCGATACCAGAGACCGGGCGCTTAATGGGCACGCCGCCGTCCATAAGGGCGAGCGTGGAGCCGCAGGTCGAAGCCATCGAAGAGGAGCCGTTGGACTCCATGACCTCGGAGACGACGCGGATGGCGTAGGGGAACTCGTTCTCGTCGGGGAGCACCGGAAGCAGAGCGCGCTCGGCCAGGTTGCCGTGGCCGATCTCGCGGCGCTTGGGGCTGCCCATGCGGCCGGTCTCGCCGGTGCAGAACGGCGGGAAGTTGTAGTGGTGCATGTAGCGCTTGCCCTCGGTGGGCTCGATGGTATCCAGACGCTGGCCCTCGTTGAGCATACCGAGCGACAGGACGGAAAGCACCTGGGTCTGGCCACGCTGGAAAAGACCGGAGCCGTGAACGAGCGGCAGGTAGTTATCCTTCACCATGATGGGGCGAATCTCATCGGCGGCACGGCCGTCGACGCGCTCGCCGGTCTCGACGACCATGGTGCGCATAGCCTTCTTCTCGAGCTTCTTGAGCGCCACGGGGATCTCGCGCTCCCAAGCGGACTGCTCCTCCTCAGTGAACTCGGCACGGATGGACTCCTTCAGAGCCTCGACCTTGCCGATACGGGAGAGCTTGTCGGCGTCACGAAGGGCGGCTGCCATCTCGTCGTAGTGGGCGAAGATGCGCTCGTGGACCTCCTCGACGGGCTGGTCGAGCGGGTACTCCTTCTTGACAATAGCGCCGTTGACCTGCTCCCACTCGGCGACAAACTCGTCCTGAGCCTGGCAGAAGGCAGCAAGAGCCTCCTGGCCAAACTTCATGGCGGCGAGCATGTCGTCCTCGGAGATCTCCTCGGCGCCGGCCTCGACCATCGAGATGAAGTCGGCAGAGCCGCCCAACTCCAGGTCCAGATCGGAGTTCTCGCGCTCCTCATAGGTGGGGTTAACGATAAACTCGCCGGTCTCCACGTTGCGGCCGATGCGCACGCAGGCAAGCGGGCCCTCGAAGGGCACGCCGCCGAGCGTCATGGCCAGGGAAGCGCCCATGACGTTGATGACGTCAAAGGGGTTGACCTGGTCGGCGACGAGCGAGGTAGCGACGATGTGCACCTCGTTGCGGAAACCGTCCGGGAAGCTCGGACGAATCGGACGGTCGATCATCCGCGCGGTGAGCGTAGCCTTCTCGCTGGGACGGCCCTCACGCTTGAGGTAACCACCCGGGATGCGGCCGGCTGCATACATCTTCTCGTTGAAGTCGACGGTAAGCGGGAAAAAGTCGTAGTTCTTGCGCTCCTTGGAGACGACCACGGTGTCGAGCATCGTGGTGTCGCCCTGCTTGACCAGGCAGGCGCCGGTGGCCTGCTTGGCAAGCTCGCCCGACTCAAAGGTGTAGGTCTTGCCGTACAGCTCAAAGGTCTTGGATACGAGTGTCATTGTTCTCCTTTACCCCACAGGCCCCTTGCCTGCAGGCTTCTCATGTGACGCGGGCCCCCTGCCCCCGCCACGCTTCAGAGCGTGATTGTTCGCGCCCTTACACAAAAAGAGCGCCCCGCTGCGCAGGACGCTCTTAGCATGTACAAATCCTACTGGATGTTGTCGCGGATGCCCAGAGCCTTGATGAGCTCACGATACTCGACGATGTCGTTCTTCTTGATGTAGGAGAGAAGACGACGACGACGGCCGACGAGCATGAGCAGGCCACGACGGGTGTGGAAGTCCTTCTGGTGGGACTTCATGTGCTCGGTCAGCTCCTTGATGCGCTCGGTCAGGATGGCGACCTGAACCTTGGGGTTGCCGGTATCGACCGGGGTGTTACCGAACTGGGCAGTCAGCTCCGCCTTGCGCTCTTTGGAAACAGTCATTGTTTCACCTTTCGTTTTGCGTCGCCCGCGGGCGACTCGATTCGCCTCGGACTGGGAAGCCGCCGGTGGAGCGAGCATCCAAGGTCGAGGTACCAACAGGTCGGTATGTTACCACAAGCAGCCCGCGCCTGCGCATCATCACCGACCCAACATGAATTCCATCGCACGGAGACGTTGATCGGTGTGCGTCGCAGCCCACACGTGCGAAAGCCCCAGCAAAAAGGCAGCGGTATGGGGGTCGACCCTCTCGGCCATAAGCGCATCGAAGGTCATGGACATGAGGGCGCGCAGCCATGCGACCTCACCGGTCGACACCAGCTCGGCACCCGGAACGCTCGACGCGCACGACCCGCACATGAGACCGCCCGCCTGGGGCGAAAAATATGACAGCATGGGATCTCCGCACAGCACGCAGGCCGAAAAATCGGGTCGGTAGCCAACGTGCGACAGCAATTTAAAGACAAAGGCCGCCACGAGCAGGTCCATATGTGCCGAGTCGAGCCCGCTGCCGACAAGTGTGAGCGCCCGCTGCGTGATGGCAAAGGTAAACGGGTCCTCGGCGTCCTCGAACGAGCACACGCGCGCGACCTCGGCGATCGCGCTTGCGGCGCAGGTCATCTCGTAATCGGGAGCAGCGCCGAGCGGCGCCTCCATAAGCTCGGCCTGGGAAACCACGTCGAGCGACCGTCCATGCGCAAGCAGCAGATCAACGGTACAGAACATCTCGCAGCGCGCAGCCAGGCGTCCACCGGGTTTGCGGGCGCCCTTTGCCACGGCACGAACCTGCCGACCCCGCTCGTCAAGCATCGTCAGGATCAGGTCCGTCTCTTTGAGCTTCGTCTTATCGAGCACGAGCACTTTCGTGCGATATGTACGAGAACCTGCCATTCGCGCCGCGTGTCCCTAATCCTCGGCGTTATAGCCAAAGCGGCGAATCTGGGCCTCGTCGTCACGCCAGCCGGCCTTGACCTTCACGTCCAGCTCCAAAAAGACCTGGGTGCCAAAGATGCGCTCAAGGTCGCGACGGGCGTCGATGCCGATATGTTTGATCATCTCGCCGCCCTTGCCAATGATGATGCCCTTTTGGCCCTCGCGCTCGACGTAAATGGTGGCGTGCACGCGCAGCACCTTCTTGGTCTGCTCGAGCGCATCGCAAATCACGCCCACGGAGTGCGGGATCTCATCACGGGTGCGGCGCAAGACCTTCTCGCGCACAAACTCGGCAACGAGCGTCTCATCGGAAGCGTCGGTACCCATGTCCTCGGGGAACCAACGCGGACCCTCGGGCAAAAAGTGCGCAACGGTCTCGATAAAGGCATCGACGTTGAAGTTCTTGACCGACGACGTCACGATCTCGTCGTCATATTCCATGAGCTCGTGGGCAGCCTTAAGCTGCTCCATGACCTGTGCGGGGTCGGCCTCATCAGCCTTGGTAAGCACCAGGACCTTCTTGGAACGGGCGTTCTTAACGCGCTCGGCAACCCAGGCGTCTCCCCTGCCGATCGGCTTGGTGGCATCAATCAAAAACGCGACGACATCGACATCGTTCAGCTCGAACAGCGCGCTCTTGTTGAGCTCAGACCCTAGACCATCCTTGGGCTTGTGGATACCCGGGGTATCGACAAAGACCAGCTGGTAGCCGGGGCGGTTGACGACGGCGCGCATGCGGCGGCGGGTCGTCTGGGCCACCGGCGAGGTGATGGCAACCTTTTTGCCATAGCAGGCGTTGAGCAGCGTGGACTTGCCGGCGTTGGGGCGGCCGACCAAGGCCACGAAGCCGCTGCGGAAACCAGGCTCAACGTCACCAAAGCCCGCGAGGTTGTCGTCCTCGTCGCACAGGGCGTCGAGCTCCTCGTCGCTCATGCCCTCAAACGGGTCGAACTCCTCGACCTCATCGCAATCCTCGGTGGCCTTAGCATCCAGGGACTCTTCGTCCAAAATCTCATCGGTAGGCTGCATATTGTCGGACATGGGAATCCCTTTCTAAATAAAGTCGAGCGCGTGGGCAAAGACAAGCAAGCCCACGATCGCGGCGGTAATGGAAAGAACGTATACAGAGGCGGCGGCGATGTCCTTCGCACGCTTTGCCAGCGGATGGAGTTCTTGGGTCGCCAGGTCGACGATGGCCTCCATGGCGGTGTTACACAGCTCGCCATGAATCACCAGGCCGCAGCAGATGATGACCGTAGCCCACTCGGCAATATCGAGCCCCACGATACAGCCGGCAATGACGGTGCACACGCCTGCCACGAGCATGACCTTAATGTTGCGCTCGGTCTTGACGGCGGTGACGAAGCCCTCCATGGCGTATGAAAACGACTTTAAAAAGGACGGATGATCCTTGTTCGATCCGGGAATCATAAACGGCTCCTAGTCGTGGGCATGATTGGTGATGGGGCCGACGTGGACCAGTTTAGGATCCTCGCCGCGCTCGAGCGCCAGATCGCGCAGGATAGCGTCCTCGCGAGCCTCCATGACCTCAGCCTCGTCGTCCTCGATGTGGTCATAGCCCAGCAGGTGCAGCATGCCATGCACGAGCATCAGGCGGCACTCGTCGGCAGGGCTATTGCCAAAGCCGGGGGCCTGACTGGCAATGACCTGCGGGGCCAAGATGATATCGCCGAGTTCGAGCGTCTCGTCGGCGGGAATATCCTCGTCAAAGGCCGAGTCGCATTCAAACGAGAGCACATCGGTGGTGCGGTCGATGCCACGCCACTCGTGGTTGAGCTCGTGCATCTCGTCCTCGTCGACATACGAAAGGGAAATCTCGACTTCACGTTCAACGCCCTCGGCGGCAAGCACAACCTCGCAGATGTGCACCACCTCCTGCGCGTCGAGCAGCGTATCGAGCTCGGCATCGTTGCTGATCAATACACTCAACGGGACTCCTTTCGGTCGCGCGAGCGCTGCTCACGCACGTCATCATAAGCATCGTATGCCTCGACGATACGACCCACCAGGGCATGGCGCACCACATCGGCGCGCTCCAGGTGTGCAAACGCCACATCGTCGACACGGCCCAAAATCTTCTCGACATCCGCCAAGCCACCACGACGACCCACCAGGTCGCGCTGGCTGAGGTCGCCGGTAATCACGAACTTGGAGTTGAATCCAAGGCGTGTCAGGAACATCTTCATCTGCTCGGGCGTGGTATTTTGCGCCTCGTCGAGCACCACGAAAGCATCGCTCAGCGTACGACCGCGCATATAGGCAAGCGGGGCGATCTCGATCACGCCGCGCTCCATAAGCTCATCGGTTCGCTCGCGATCCATCATGTCAAAAAGGGCGTCGTAGAGCGGACGCATGTACGGATCGATCTTTTCCTCGAGGGTGCCGGGCAAAAAGCCCAGGTTCTCCCCCGCCTCGACAACCGGACGCGTCAAGATCAGACGGCCCACCTCGTGGCGCTTGAGCGCGGCAACGGCGAGCGACATGGCCAGATAAGTCTTACCGGTACCGGCTGGACCCAGGCCAAACGTGATGGTATGCGAGCGGATGGCATCCACATAGTGCTTTTGCCCGAGCGTCTTGGGGCGAATGACGCGGCCGCGATACGAAAGCAACACGTCATCGCGAAGCGACGTAGCCTCGTGCTCACCGTCGCGCAAGACGGCCAGGCAGCGAGAGACATCGTCGGCAGACAGCGTGCGCGCGGCGGCCGCCTCACGGAAAGCATGTTCGAAAAAACGCGCCACGAGTTCGACCTCGTCCGGGTCACCGCTCACGGCGATGCTATCGCCACGGGCGACCACGTGAGCGCGAACCAAACTCTCGAGCGCACGAAGGACGCCGTCGCCGGCGCCCAAAACGCGCGAGGGATCAATTCCCTCGGGAACGGTAAGTCTAATCTTCGAGGCTTCCATGGACCTCCCTGCGCGCATGGACCAAGCCGGAATCATCGACTCCGATGATAGCAACATCGAGCAGGCACGGGGCTGTAAGTCCACAGGTATCGTCAAGACGGGCATGATGGAACGAACCGAGCGTTAGGTTGTCACCATACTCGAGCACGGCACGCTCGACAGTGCCCACGCGACGACGAGCATCGGCAATAGCGAGCTCCTGCGCCGCGTCTCGCATACGACGGCTGCGCTCGGCCATAACCTCGGGCGGCACCTGGTCGGGCATGTCGGCAGCAAGGGTACCGGGACGCTTGCTGTAGCGGAACACGTGCATACGCGAGAAACCCACACGGCGGCACAGCGCCAGCGACTCCTCGAATTCCTCGTCCGTCTCACCAGGAAAACCGACGATGACATCGCACGAAAGAGACGCCTGGGGCAAGTTGGCGCGAATCATACGCACCGTGTCCTCAAAGGCCTCCGCACTATAGGGACGACCCATGCGATGCAGCGTCGCCGTACAGCCGGACTGCACGGGCAGGTGCAAAAACGGGGCAATACGCTGCGGATAGCGCGCCATAACCTTAAGCAGGCGCTCAGAGATATCCATGGGTTCGACCGAGGAAATGCGCACATGCGCAATAGTCGTGCGCTCCATGATGGCCTCGAGCAGCTCATCGATTTCGACATGCTCGTCGGTCGCGCTCTTGCCATCGTAGGCACCCAAGTTCACACCGGTCAGCACCACCTCGGGCACGCCGGCCTCCTGGGCTTCACGCACCTGTTCGAGAACGGACTCGACGGGCACGGAACGCTCGGGCCCGCGGGCCTTCCACACGATGCAATAGGTGCAGCGGTGGTTGCAGCCATCTTGGATCTTCACGCCCAGCCGCGAACGACCGAGTGCATCGACCACCTCGCCATCGCTGCAGGCGGGAACGCTATCGGACTCAACGCCCAGCACCTCGCAGACACGTTCGGCGACATCGATCTTGGACGGCTCGGCGATCACGCGATCCGAAAGCTCCAACAGCTCCTCGGGATGCAAATTGACCACACAACCGGTCACGAGCACATAAGGCTCGTTTGGATGGGCCAGCGCATGACGGACAGCCTTACGGGTCTTGGCCTCGGCCTCGCCCGTAACGGCACAGGTGTTAATGACGATCAGATCGGCATCATGGGGCTCCACCATAGCAAAGCCTAGGCGCATAAGATCAGCAGTGATACGGTCAGACTCAACCCGGTTGACGCGGCAGCCGAGGTTGACGACGGAAATATGGGGTGCGAGCACGCGGGCTCCTTAATCGAGGATATCGTCGAGGGCACTCTTGATACGGTCGGTCACCGACTTCTTACCGGAAGCGACGTCATCGCCCATCTCATCGGCAAAAGCACGGAGCAGCTCGCGTTGCTTATTGGAAAGATTGGTGGGAACGACCACGCGCAGTTGCACGATCAGGCGGCCACGCGAACCGCCACCGCCAATGCGCGGCATGCCGTAATTATTGACGCTCACGGTGTCGCCGTACTGGGCGCCGGCGGGAACCGTCACCTTAACGACCTCGTCGGGCATAATGCCCTCGACCTCGATCTCGCAGCCGAGCGCAGCCTGCGCAATCGAGATATCGCTCACCAGGTACAGGTCGTCACCGTTGCGCTTAAAGCGCTCATGGTCGGCGACGCGCACGTTGACAATCAGGTCGCCCGAAGGCTCGCCGCGAAGGCCGGCCTCGCCAAAGCCGCTCACACGCAGCTGGCGACCGGTCGAAACGCCGGCGGGAATATCGATGTCGATCTTTTCGTGCGAAGGCGTGCGGCCCTGACCGTCGCAGGTCTCGCAGGGATGGTCGATAACCGTGCCCTCGCCATGGCAGTCGGGGCAAGGCGAGGAAGACTGAACCTGGCCCAAAAACGAACGCTGAACCGTCGTGACGTAGCCCGTACCGTGGCAGCGACTGCACTGCTTTTCCTGTGCACCCTCGGCCCTACCGGTACCGTTGCAGTCCTCGCAAGGAGCAAGACGATCATAGCTGATCGTCTTTTTGCAGCCGAGTGCCGCCTCCTCGAGCGTCACCGAAAGCGAGATGGCCATGTCACGTCCGCGACGACGCTCACGACGGCTGCGGGCGCCACCACCGGCGCCACCGCCAAAGAACGACGAGAACAGGTCGTCCATGCCCATGCCACCAAAGATATCGTTGATGTCGACATAACCAGAGCCACCGGGGCCGTCAGCGGTGCCGTAACGGTCGTAGTTAGCACGCTTCTGCTCATCGGAAAGAACGGAATAGGCCTCGTTGAGCTCCTTGAACTTGGCCTCGGCCTCGGGGTCGTCCGAAACATCCGGATGTACGGTACGGGCCTTCTTTAGAAACGCACGCTTAATCGTCCGCGCGTCGGCATCCCTGTCGACGCCAAGCACCTCGTAGTAATCCCTATTTTCCGACACGACCGAATCCTTCCAACTTTCATTATTGTCACAGTGCGTCCTATACCCAAGCTGGGCCGACCGCAAACAGAGGGTTTGATGTTATTGCATTTGGTACGGCGAAAGCATGGCCCGTTGCGAGCAGCTCGCAAACCAAACCGACACGAGCGCGAACATGAAGCCGTTGGCAAAACCGTTGGCAAACTGCATCGCACCGCGTTTCCACCACAGCAGGCTGCGATGAAGCACACCGTCCGAAAGCACCATGAACAGGCCCATGGTAAACGGAATAAAGCACATCACGGCAAAGGCCGAGAACACGCCCGAGATGGCCGACAACACCAAAAACGGCGCCACAATGCCCATCAGGTAAAAGCCAGTACGAGCTTTGCCTTCCAAGCGCTCGGCCTCAACATGGGCGCGGCCGACCAGATCGCCGCCCGCGGCACCGTTTGTGCCAGCATGGCCCATGCCGCTAATGCGAACCTCGTCGCCATCGTGCGTGCCGGCAGGAAACTCAATCGTCTGCTCGGAGGTCACACGGGTTCGCCCGCTGCCACCGCAATCGGGGCAGGGGTCGGCCACGACCTTACCGGAACCGCCGCACTCGGGGCAGACCGACTGGAACGTGCCCGCACCAAACAGGAAGGACAGGTCGACGTCGATGTGGCCGCGGCCACCGCAGCTCGGGCAGGTATGTGCATGCTCGGACGAAACGGAGCCAGAGCCGCCGCAGTTGCTACAGGTATCGAAGCGCGTGTAGCGGACGGTCTTGCGGGCACCGCCCTTGGCCTCCTTGGCGTCGAGTTTGATATCGACGACCACGTTGGCGCCGTTCTCGGGATTGTAGGCAGCCTGGCCGCGACGCTGCTGGCCCCAGGCGCCACCAAAGGGAAAGCCGCCCTCAAAGGGATTGCCATAGCCCGTGTTGCCGGCGTAGCCGCCACCATAGGGCGAAGCCGTAGGAGCACCGGCAAACGGATTGCCAGAACGCATGGCGTCGTAGCGCGCACGTTTTTGCTCATCCGAAAGCACGGCGTAGGCCTCGGAAACCTCTTTAAACTTTTCCTCGGCATCCGGCTCTTTATTGACGTCCGGATGGAGCTTACGGGCCTTTTGCTGGAAGGCCTTTTGAATATCACGCGAGGTGGCGTCCTTGGAGACACCCAGAATCTCGTAGTAATCTTTTTCGTTCATCGTCGCCATGCGCGGCAACCTCCTGCTCACAGCAGCGTATATATTTCGGTAATTCTACCCGAGCGGCCTAAGCTAGATCCCAAAACAGCTCGAACAGAACATTTCCATCGAGCCAGCCCAGATGGGTCGGCGCCAGATGGGCGCGGGTGCGACCCGCGATGACGTCGGCCGATGCGACGGAGCCCACATAGGGATCGTCGGCGTCTGGCACCCAGACGGCAAGCCCAAGCTCAAGGGCGCGGTCGCAAGCTGCTGTCAGTTCGTCCACGGGAATCACGTCCGCCGCGCGAACCAGCAGGTCGGACCCCACGCCACGCGTCATGCGGCAGGCGAGCATCAGGTCCTCGGCCACCGTC
This sequence comes from uncultured Collinsella sp., assembly GCA_958415665.1. GTDB lineage: Bacteria > Actinomycetota > Coriobacteriia > Coriobacteriales > Coriobacteriaceae > Collinsella. The sequence continues at coordinate 10,617 of CATYZK010000004.1, forward strand.
TCGCGCCGCGAAAGATACTCGGCCTCAAAAGTCGACGCGGCATCATCGCGCTGTACCAAGCGCACGCGATGCGCGTCACCACGAGGCGAAACGCCGGGAAACAGCTCGGCCAAACGATCGAAATCTTCGGCGTCGAGCATCCCCGCGGCAGACCGACCAATACCCAAATAACCCTGACCGGTCCAGTAGGCAATGTTATGGGCGCATTCGTATCCATTGAGCGCATAGCTCGCCACCTCGTACGGATGGTAGCCGGCAGCGCATAGACGCTCTCGAGCCACATCCATACACGCGGCTTGAAAATCCTCATCGGGCTCAAGCGACTCATCGCGGCATGCCATGCGGAAGAGCGGCGTTCCTTCCTCGAGCGTGAGCGGATAGACCGACACGTGATGCGGGGCAGCCGCAAGCACGCCCTCGAGCGTGCGTTGCCAACTCGCAGCCGTCTGTCCGGGAAGCCCGCACATAAGGTCGCACGACACGTCAAGCCCGACATCCTTAACCGTCGCGATGGCCGCGAGGGCCCGCTCGGCATCGTGGATGCGGCCGATAGCGGCAAGCTCGTCATTATCGAGCGTTTGCACGCCAAGTGAAATGCGCGTGACACCTGCCACGGCAAGGGCTTCTGCAAGCTCGGCAGTCAGCGACTCAGGATTGGCCTCGCAGGTAAACTCAACGGGCTTACACCGCATGAAGATGCGCCGGGCAAGTTTCACAAGGCGCTCCCCAGCCAGTGAGGGCGTGCCGCCGCCAATATAGACCGTGCGGACCTGCGCAAGCGCCCCGGCGTCGCCAAAGGCATCGAAGCGCGCGTACAGCTGCTCAAAATAGGCATCGAGCGCAGCATTCAGCTCGCACGGCGCAAAGCTGCGCGAGTCGAAATCGCAGTAGCGGCACTTTTGAGCACAAAACGGTACGTGCACGTACAACGCGGTAACGGCCACCCTTAAGCCTCCAGCGGATGCGCGGGCACCGACTCACCGGCGGCAAGGGCGGCCTCGCAGGCCACGACATCGCGCTCGATATCATCGACCAGCGCCATGAACTCCTCGTACGTGGAGCAGCGCACCACCTGGGCGCGCCAGGCGGCGGCATGGGGCATGCCCTTGAGATACCAGCTCGCATACGTGCGGGCGCGCGACATGAGCGGCAACAGCTCGTGCGTGAGCGTCAGGTGCTCGCGCAGGGCGTCCAGGCGCTCGACCGAGCTGCGCGACGGCACCGGCGTGCCATCGAGCGCAAGGGCGCGCGCATCGCCAAACACCCACGGATTGCCGTAGATGCCGCGTGCGATAAACACCGCGCTGGCGCCCGAGCTGCTCAAATGTTCAGCCGCATCCTCGGCAGAGAACACATCGCCCGAACCGATCACGGGAATCTCAACGGCGTCGGCGACTTCATCGACGACCGACCAATCGGCCTGGCCTGTATAGAGCTGCGTGGCGCAACGACCGTGAACGGCAACTGCGGCGGCGCCGGCGCCCTCTAGCATCTGGGCAAACGTCGCGGCATTGCGGTCCTCGGCATAAAAGCCCTTGCGGATCTTTACGGTCACGGGCACATGAGCCGCACCCACCGCGGCCTCGACAATCTTCTCGGCCAGGTCGGGCGTGCGCATGAGCGCCGAGCCCTCGCCCTTGGTAACGACCTTACGGGCGGGACAGGCCATGTTGATATCGATGAGCGACAGGCGATCGCCCACGCGCTCCTCGACGGCAGCGACGGCGCTCGCAAACTGATCAGGTTTGGAGCCAAAGAGCTGCACGCAAATCTGCTGCTCCTCGTCTGCCGGCAGCACCAGGCGCCACGTCTTATTGCTGGCATAGGCAAGGCCCGCCACGCTCACCATCTCGCTGTAGGCAAAGTTGGCACCGCGACGGCGGCACATGATGCGATAGGCGGGGTCGGTTACGCCCGCCATGGGAGCCATAAGGAACGGCTGCTCGGCATACGCGCCCAGCAGCCGCTTGCTGTATTCAGAAAGCGCCATGAACCTACTCGTCCACCTTGAGGATCGCCATGAAGGCCTCCTGCGGAACCTCGACCGAGCCGATGGCCTTCATGCGCTTCTTGCCCTCTTTCTGCTTCTCGAGCAGCTTGCGCTTACGCGAGATATCGCCGCCGTAGCACTTGGCCAAAACGTCCTTGCGGCGCGCCTTGACGGTGGAGCGGGCGATGATCTTGTTGCCGATGGCGCCCTGGATGGGCACCTCGAACAGCTGGCGCGGGATAATCTCCTTGAGCTTGTCGCACAGGCCGCGGGCAAGACCGTAGGCCTTGTCCTTGTGCACGATAAACGACAGCGCGTCCACCTCATCGCCCGAAAGCAGGATGTCGAGCTTGACGAGTTCGGAGGGACGGTACTCGTTGAACTCGTAGTCGAGCGAGGCGTAGCCCTTGGTGCGACTCTTGAGCTGGTCGAAGAAGTCCAAGATGAGCTCGGCGAGCGGCATGTCGAAGCGCATCTCGACCGATTTGCTCGTCAGGTGGATCATGTCGGTCGTGACGCCGCGGTGCTCGATGGCGAGCTGCATGACGGCACCCGTGTACTCAGGCGGGCAGATGATCTTTGCCTTGAGGTAGGGTTCCTCGATACGATCGATGCGTGTGGCCTCGGGAAGGTCCTGCGGACTGCGGACATCGATCATTTCGCCGTCGGTCTTGTAGACGTGATAGTCAACCGAGGGACTCGTGGCAATGAGGTCCAGGTTGAACTCGCGCTCCAGGCGTTCCTTGACGACTTCCATGTGCAGCAGGCCCAGGAAGCCCACGCGGAAGCCAAAGCCGAGCGCCACCGAGGTCTCGGGCTCCCACACCAACGACGGGTCGTTGACGTGCAGCTTATCGAGCGCGTCACGCAGGTTCTCGTAGTCCTTGTTATCGATCGGGAACAGACCCGTATAGACCATGGGCTTGGCCTCGCGGTAACCGGGAAGCGGCTCAGGGCAGGGATTCGACGCCCACGTAAGGGTATCGCCCACGCGCACAGCCTCGGGGTCCTTCAGACCCGTGACCACATAGCCAACCTCGCCGACGGTCAGAGCATCGACAGGCGTCTCGGCAGGGCGCTTGACGCCCACGCCGTCGACCAAGAAGTCGCCCTTTGCCTGCATCATGCGCAGGGTATCGCCCTTTTTGATAGAGCCGTCAAAGACGCGCACCGTGGCGACGACACCACGATACTCGTCGAAGTACGAATCCAGGATGAGTGCCTTGAGCGGCGCGTTCGCATCGCCCTTGGGCGGAGAGATCAAAAAGACAATGGACTCCAGCAGATCGTGGATGCCCTCACCGGTCTTGCCCGAGACACACACGGCATCATCGGCAGGGATCGCCAAGTCATCCTCGATCTCGGTCTTGACCTCATCGGGATGGGCCGAGGGCAGGTCGATCTTGTTGATGGCCGGCACAATGTCCAGATTGGCGTTCATGGCGAGCGTCGCATTGGAGACGGTCTGCGCCTCGACACCCTGGGTGGCATCGACGACGAGCACCGCGCCCTCGCAGGCGGCCAGCGAACGCGAGACCTCGTAGGTAAAGTCAACGTGGCCCGGCGTATCGATCAGGTTGAACTGATACGTCTCGCCATCATCGGCGTCATAGGACACGCGAACGGCATTGGACTTGATCGTGATGCCGCGCTCGCGCTCGATATCCATAGTGTCGAGCAGCTGCGACTCCATGTCGCGCTCGTCAACGGTATGGGTGAGCTCGAGGATGCGGTCACTGATCGTGGACTTGCCATGGTCGATATGCGCAACGATCGAGAAGTTGCGGATGTGGGAAATGTCAATTGAAGTATTCATGCGGACTATCTTACCCGAGCGATACAAAAAATGGAGCCTGTTCCATAAAACAGGCTCCATTTATGCGCGTAATCTGTGTGGTGTGAAATTTACAACTTAGGCGTTGATGCTGTTCACGAGCTTGGCAAGACCGGACTTGCGGTTGGAAGCCTGGTTCTTGTGGATAACATGCTTGGCGGCAGCCATGTCGAGACGCTTGGTGACGGTCTTGAGGGCAGCCTGGGCCTTCTCGGCGTCGCCCTCGGCGACGGCGGACTGGACGTGCTTGGTCAGCGTCTTGAGCTCGGACTTGACAGCCTTGTTACGCATGCGAGCTGCCTCATTGGTGCGGATACGCTTCTTCTGAGACTTGATGTTTGCCACTTCTGGAGTTCCTTTCGAGTTCCTTGCAAAAAATGTATGACACCTCTGAGACACGGTGAGGTCATGCAAGCGCCTACTATAGCACGCTCCCCCTCAAAGGGATAGAACGAATTTGTCAAATAGGCAGGTATCATCACGATTTTCTCAAGATGTTCGTAATCCAGAGCAAAAGCGCGGTCTGAGAATCGGCCGAACCCTTCAGTGCGAGCTCCACATCGACCGCGCCCTCGAGCGCGGCAACGAGCTCTGCCATCGAAAAGCGACGTGCCCAGGTCAGGTGATTCTTGACCTGCCAGGACTGGAGCTTAAGTGCTGCGGCGAGCTCACGACCCTGTCCGCGCGCATCGAGCGCCTTGGCGACGATCAGCTCACGGATGCGACCGCATAGCAGCGTGTAGGTCCACACGTAGCTCTTGGAGGGCAAAAGCTTAAAGAGCTCGAGCGATCGCCGCATATCGCGAGCCGAGACGGCGTTGAGGAAGTCCCAGGGTTGAACCTCGGCCGTACGTACAATCCAGCGCTCAACGTCGGCAAGCTCAATCTGGGGCGCCTCGACCATCTGGGCAAGCTTAGCCAAGTCGTTATCAAGCATGCGAGTGTTTTCACCCGAACGCGAGACGAGCTCCTCGGCGGCCGCCGTCGAGATCGACTTGCCGTGCTGTGTCGCCATCTGCCGCACGCGGCGCGGTAGCTCCCAGCGCTTGGTGCCGGAGCAATCGATCACGGCCTTCTTGTCGATCTTGGCAATCGCCTTATACAGGCGTGTGTTCTTGGCAAGCGAGTCGGCGATAATGAGGCAGACCGTTGTGGGGCTGGGACTCGCCAGATACTCGACGAGCGGCTCCGAGACCGCCTTGGCGAGCTTTGAGCAGCCATCAAGGATTACCAAGCGAAACTCGCTGCCCATGGGAAAGGTGTTAAGCGATCCGATAATAGACTCGATATCGGGGTCCTTGGTCATGTCGCGCTCGTCAAGGTTGAACTCGACCATGCCCGTCTTTTCCAGACGCGCTTTCATACGCGAGACAGCGTGATCGCGCTTGACTCCGTCGGTACCGACGATCAGATATGCCGGCAGCAGACCGGTTTCGGACATTGCGCTCCCCTCCCGCAGGCCTTCGTATTCGTTCCGTGTCATTCTAGCCCAGGGGCCCACCACACGCCAACGACGTCGTCAAGGTCGCTGGCATCGCATCGCAAAGCCATTCGCAGTCGGCGTGACGGTAATGTCTCCGTGTTCGATGGTGCACGCGAACACGCCGCCCGCTTCCTTAACGGCATCGATGCAGGCAGCGGACGGATGGCCGTATCGATTCCCCTCGCCCGCGCTCGCGAGGGAAAGCTCGGGCTTCAGGACGCCCAGCAACTCTCCATCGACTGAAACCTTGGAGCCGTGATGCCCAAGTTTAAGGACATCGATATCCCCCACCTCCTGCACGAATTCCCGTTCTTGATCGAGTTCGGCATCACCGGTGAGAAGCATGCGCAGGCCCTTGCCCTCCTGAACATAGGAGAGCAGCAGGACAAGCGAATCCTCATTTCCCTCGCCATCCACGGACTCGAATGGCCACATCACGCGGGCGCAAAATGATCCGATGTCGACCGTATCCCCACGGCGTACCTGCCGATACTCCACGCCAGGTCGGTTCAATACCTCGGCAGGAGCATCCTCCAGCGCATCCGCCGCCACGGCAATCGTTCCGACCGAAAACTGTTCAAGCACGGCGGGCAGACCACCCCAGTGGTCCTCATCCCAATGCGTCACAAAGACGGCATCGATATGGTGCACGTTATTGCGAACCAACGCTGCCACCACACGCTCGTCGAGCCCACAGTCGACAAGCGCTACTGCGCCGCCCCGGCGGATAAGAATCGCATCGGCCTGGCCCACATCGAGCACCGTCACCGAAGGAGGAGCGAATCGATCCCAATAGACGTACGGAATCGCAGCCAAGAGCATCAGGCATGCAAGCCCCACCGCCATAGGACGTGCACGGGGACGCGGCCACCAGACCAGCAGAACCGCCAGCGAACACGGCACTAGGTAAATCCACACGCTATCGGGCGGCACGCTCACGGCTGCACACGGCATGGCAGCAAACAGCTGCTCGAAGAACAGCGCGCAACGGGCGGCAATCATGGGTACAACGAGCGCCCAAGTCCGCAACGGTCCCACGAGCGAAAAGGGAACTAGCACGATCGACACAGCAAGCAGTACGCTCACCACCGGACCGATGACCGCATTTGCCAGCGGAGCAATGAGCGAGAACGTACCGAAGGCAGGAATGGTAATAGGAAGTGTCGCCAGTTGCGAGCACAGCGTGACGGAAAGCATGCTGGCAACGCCCGATGGCACACCCAGCTCACCCAAAGCGTAGGTCGCATAGGGGCAAAAGCACAGGATGGCAAAGACACTGGCGCATGAAAGCTGAAAGCCCATCTCGAACAGCACCGACGGCCGCAGTAGCACAAAGATGGACATGGTTACGAAGAGTGCCGAAAGGCCGTGCCGGCGACGCCCCGCGCCGTTTACGACAAGCGTCACGAACACCATGCAGCACGCGCGCACGGCCGAGGGAGAGGCGCCCGTAAAGGCAGCGTAACCCACAAGCGCTATCGCCAATATCACCCGCTGAAGGCCACGTGAGCACCGAGTCTTTTGCAATACACCTTCGATTACAAACCCCACGATAGCCAAATGGCTGCCCGAGACGGCGATAAGATGCGCCGTTCCCGTCACCGAAAACCAGTCGCCCGCCGGCTGGGCGCGCAGCTCGGCCGAACGACCGCAGACGACACCGGCTATGAGCGCACGCGCCGGGTCGGTCGCAGGCGTGATGGACGCAAGCAGCCCATTTCGCAGTCGAAGCAACGGCCCCGGTGGGCCCTCATCGACCGACACAATCCGAACGGCTTTAACCTTGCGTACCTCGCCTCGGAGCACGCGCGATCGTCCGTACGCATCGTTCTCAAAACGTGAAACGCGGCCGATAACACGTACGCACGCCCCGACCTTGAGCTCACGATCACACGATAGGCGAACTGTTGCCAAGTTCTTACCGTCCGCGCGTGCCTCGCAGGTATAGGAATACACGTCGTCGTTTATGGATGGGTCACCCTGCACGACAAACTCGAGACTGCTTGCCGCTCGACCGTCGAGCGTCTTCGAGGCGCTTAGCGCGCCCACAGCCAACCACGCCGAGACGACCGCTCCCGCTACGAGACCGACGGACGCAGCATACAGCCACCGCTTCAAAGGGGCAAGCCGCACACAAGATTGAGCCAGCAGAGCGAATACCGCCGCCGCAACGGGAATGGCCCATAGCGGTCCGAACGCCGGCGCCCGCTCCCTCAGCAGCGCATCAGCGGCCATGTTGAGCACCAAGACGCAGCTCATGCACAGGCCGGCACACAAGGCTATCGTCCACGGAATCAGGGGCCGCGGAGGCATCACATGCTCGCGCTCGGTCGCACTCATACGCAGATGCAATCTTTGATTTTGGCAAGCTTCTTCTCGCCGATTCCCGACACACGCATCAGATCGTCAACCGAGGCGAAAGCACCGTTCTTTGTCCGCTCATCGATAATCGACTGGGCCATGGAGGGACCGATGCCCGAAAGCATCTGCAGCTCTTCTGCGCTTGCCGTATTGATGTTTACTAGGCCTGTTGCGCCACTAACGCCCGATGATGCGGAAGCCCCACCATCAACACCGGCTTCCGCAATGGACGCCTGCTGCTCCCCTACCGTTGGAACGTGAATCTTCTGTCCATCGACGACCTTAGATGCCCGATTGAGCCCCGTAACGTCTGCCTCGGGCGCCAGCCCGCCGGCGGCATCAATCGCCTGAGCCACTCGCGCGCCGTCCTTGAGACGATATACACCGGGCGACACAACGGCGCCATCAACATCGACATAAACCTCTGCCGCGGCAGACGCCTTAGACGAAGAGCCTTCGGATGTCTTTCCGCTCGAAGCATCGCCGGATCCCGGCTCCACTAACGTGCCCGAACCATCAGTGCGCTCAAACGACACACCGCCGGCACCGCCGCCAAGGTTCGCCATTGCCAGTCCACTCGCCATCGCAATGACGACCAGTATCGCCATCACCACTGCCTTATGACCGAGCAGTTTGCCCGCCCAGCGGTCCATCTTTTTGACTCGTTCGTGTTGTTCGCGCTGCGCCATAGCAAAACCTCCCAACACCATCGTGTCAGGAAAGAAGTTCCGCAGCAGCCACGCCCCAAAACCAGTTTTCGCAGTCAAACCAAAAGCTGACCAAAACCTTGCGAAATAATGTCCATTTATTCAGGCGCACGTCAGCAAATGAACACTTAGCCGCAAAATGCCCAGATATCAAAAGACCGACGATGCAGGCGCATCGTCGGTCTATGCACAAATTTACTCGTGATCTTGGTAAATCTCACGCGGAGCAAGCTCCGAATGTTTGCGTTTTAAGGTCTTAGGGGCCTTATATGTGTTGCTCTCGAAGTCGATGTACTCGGTCTGCTTGAGCAGGCGCTCAATCATCTCCTCGTGATCGAACAACTCCCAGGCCTCATGCACGGCATCGAGTTTAGCGTGCGTCTCGGGACGGCGCGGCATAAACAGCGTGCAGCAGTCGGGAGCGGCCTCAGTCGAGATATCGAAGGTACCAATCTCCTCGGCGCGTGCGATGATCTCCTGCTTGTCCGAACCGATGAGAGGACGGAACACGGGGATCTTCACGGCCTCGTTAACGGCCATGATGTTCTCAAGCGTCTGGGAGGCAACCTGCCCAAGCGATTCGCCCGTAACGATGGCCTTGGCACCCTCGATGTGTGCAATGCGCTCAGCAACCGAATACATAATGCGGCGATACATGATCACGCGCAGGTTGCTGGGACAGGTGACCGAAATCTCACGCTGGCAGTCGCCAAACGGCACCACGTACAGGCGGCCGATCTGGACACCCGGCTCAAGCGCACGGATGATGTCCTGCACCAAATACTCACTCGTATCGGGCGTCTGCGGACGACCGGAGAAATGTACCGGCACGCACACCGCGCCGCGGCGCGCGAGCATCCAGGTCGCCACCGGAGAATCGATACCCGACGACAGCAGCGTCACGACCTTGCCGGCAGAACCCACCGGCAGACCGCCCACGCCGCGCTCGGAGCGCGCGTACACATAAACGCTACCCTGGACCACCAGTACGTGCACCATCGCATCGGGGTCGTGCATTTGAACCTTTTTATCGGGAAAGGCCTCACACAGCACCTCGCCCACCTGACGATTGATATCGATCGAGGTGAGCTCATAGTCAGTATTGGAGCGCTTGGCGTGCACCTTAAACGAATCGAAGGAACCAAACTCGCGCAGCGCCTTCACGGCGGCGGCGCAGTACTCCTGCGGGTCGCGGTTGGTGTGATACGCCAAAGACACACGGGCAACGCCGGGGACGGTGCGGATGACACGCGCCGCCTCGTCGGCCTGATGCTCGTTAAAGGTCACGAGGATATAACCGGAAATTCGAGACACGGCGTTCACGGAAAAGGCGGCCAAGGCCGCCTTGATGTTATCCATGAGGATATGCTCAAAATGTGCGCGGTTCTTGCCCTTCAGTCCAACCTCGTGATAGTGGACCAGGCAGACGCGAGCTGCCATTTAGGCTTCAGCAACCTTGTGGCCGAGCGCCTTCTCGTAACGGGCCTCGTCGTAAGAGATGTCGCCGTCGACAATCTCGTCCATAGCCATCGAGATGGTATCGGCACCGGAAAGCCCGATGGTGATGTCATCGACATCCTGGACGGCAAGCACGCGGTTGTGCTGGCCACGCAGCATGCTATTGATGTCGCAGGCGCGCTTGGAGGCAAGCGAAGCGAGCAGGAAGCGGTTGTGATCGGTCTTCTCCAGAAGATCGTCAATGCAAGGCTTTACAACGGACACGGACCTCAGATCCTTTCATGCATATCGAGAACGCGAACGAGCTCATCGGTCGCGCGGTCGAGATCGTCATTCACCACGACGTCGTCGTAGCGGTCGGCAAGGGCAAGCTCATCGGCGGCGTTTGCCATACGCAGCTCAATCGTCTCGGGCGTCTCGGTACCGCGACCGACTAGACGCTCGCGGAGCACCTCAAGCGAAGGCGGCTTGATAAAGATCAGCACGGCCTCGGGGAAACGCTCCTTCACCTGCAGAGCGCCCTGGACATCGATCTCCAAAATCAGAGACGCGCCCGAGGCGAGCTTGGATGTGACCTCGCTCACCAACGTGCCGTAGCAGTTACCGTGGACCTCGGCCCACTCAACAAACTCACCGTTTGCCACGCGGCGGTCGAACTCCTCGCGCGTCAGAAAAAAGTAGTTGACGCCGTCGACCTCACCTTTGCGTGGTGCTCGCGTGGTAGCCGAAACCGTCAGGCCCAGGTTCGAGCGGCGCTCGCGCACACGAGTGACGAGCGTACCCTTGCCTGCGCCTGACGGTCCAGAAATCACAAAGAGCTTGGAATCCTGAGCGCTCACTTATTTGGTCAGCTGCTCGAGGAGCTGCTCGCGCTGACGGACGCCGAGGCCCTGGACGCGACGAGTAGCGGAGATACCGAGCTCCTCCATGATCTTGGCGGCCTTGGCCTTGCCATAACCGGGGAGAGACTCGATGAGAGTGGAAACCTTCATGCGGGAAGCGATGGGGTCATCGGAGTTGAGCACGGACTCGAGGGACTTCTCGCCCTTCTTGATCTGCTCGCGAAGCTCAGCGCGGGCGTGACGTGCGGCAGCAGCCTTCTCAAGAGCCTGCTTGCGCTGCTCGTCGGTAAGCTGAGGGAGTGCCATTCGTACCTCCAAATAGTTGGGTTATATCTGATTCAATAATTGTCATTTTAGCACGTAGAACGTACAAAATGCCTAATCGCGGCTCCATAGGTTAGACGATACCCGCAAAAAGTGCAATATACTGCGCCCAAAGTTAAGCCCCTGACCTGCGATTCCACACAAAGGATGGGAAAGTTTACGCAGGCACAGGGGCTATTTTGTGCTAATGAGACCCAAAAGTGGTGACTTAGGGGAATCTTTTACGCGACGTTTTCGACCAGCTCGGCGACGATGGCGTCAAAGGCGGCAACCGGATCGTCGGCACCGGTGATGGGACGGCCCACCACAATGTGGCTTGCGCCACGCTCGATAGCCTGAGAAGGCGTCGCCACGCGGGACTGGTCACCAAGGGCGGCACCCACCGGACGCACACCCGGAGTCACGATCAGGGCATCAGGACCCAGCAGCTCACGCATGTCGTGAGCCTCCATCGGTGAGCACACGATGCCATCGATGCCGTTGGCCTGAGCAAGCTTTGCCAAGCGGGCGGCCTCCTCGGCCACGGGCGACTCGACGCCGATCTCGCTCAAGGCATCCTGATTCATGCTCGTGAGCACGGTAATGGCGACGAGCTTGGCGCGGTCCTCACGCGCCTCCTCGGCACCCTCGCGGCAGGCAGCGAGCATAGCACCCGAGCCCAGGCCGTGGACCGAAAGCAGGTCGGCACCGGCAAGCGAGGCCGAGCGGGCAGCGCCGCGCACCTGATGCGGAATGTCATGGAACTTAAGGTCGAGGAAGACCTTAAAGCCAAGGTCCTTAAATGTCTTGACGATCTGGGGGCCTTCAGCGTAATAGAGCGTCATGCCGACCTTGAGCCAGGCGGCATGGCCCGAAAGCTCGTGGGCGAGCTCGAGCGCGCGCTCACGGTCGCAGTCGAGGGCGACGATAACACGGTCGCGGGCATCATTCTCTAGCATTCGAAAGCACCTACCAGCTCGTTGATGTCCTTCACGCCCTGGGACTCGGCCCAGGCTTCGAGCTCATGCGCGATCTTAAGCGAAGCACACGGATCGACGAAGTTGGCCATGCCGACCGACACGCAGGTGGCGCCGGCCAGGATAAACTCAGCCGCATCCTCGCCGGTCATGACACCGCCGACACCGTTGATGGGGATATCGACGGCCTGGGCAACCTCCCAGACCATGCGCACGGCGATGTGGTGGCACAGCGGGCCCGAAAGGCCGCCCTTGGGCTTGGCCACGCGGGACTTGCGGGTATGGACGTCGATGGCCATGCCCTGGATGGAGTTGATGACCGAAAGGCCATCGGCGCCAGCAGCCTCGAGGGCCTTGGCGATCTCGGCGACGTTGACCGGCGCCATCTTCACGAACAGCGGCTTATCGGTCACCTTGCGGCAGGCAGCCATAACGGAGGAGGCGCCCTCGGGCGTGGAGCCCATGGCGGCACCGCCGGCGGCGATATTAGGGCAGCTCACGTTTATCTCGTAGCCGGCAGCCCAGGGGCACAGCTCGACATACATCTCGAGTGCGCGGACAAACTCGTCAACGGAGTGGCCGGCAACCTGACAGATGACCTGGCAGCCGTCCTTGGACAGCTGTTCGAGCCACGGACCGGACTCGCGAGCAAAGGCGGCCACGCCGGGGTTCTGAAGGCCCACGGAGTTGATCATGCCGCCGGGAATCTCGGCCATGCGGGGCGCGGGATTGCCGGGCCAGGGCTCGGCAGCGCAACCTTTGGTGGTGATGGCGCCCAGCTGGGAAACATCAAAGAAGTTCTGGAACTGCCAACCGTAGCCAAAGGTACCGGCTGCGGTGTTGATGGGGTTCTGCATCTTGACGCCGCCGAAATCGACGGCCATGTTCACGGTACCCACTAGAAGACCACCACCTTGGAAGCATCGAACACGGGGCCGCACATGCAGGCGCCCTTCATACCGTCGACCGTCTCGACATTGCAGGTGTTGCAGGCGCCAAAGCCACAGCTCATCATGCGCTCAAGCGACACCTCGCAGTACGCACCGGCCTCGGCGGCTGCGGCGGCGACCTTCTTCATCATGACGGCGGGACCGCAGCTGGCCACGTAGTCGAAGCCGCCCTCTCCAAGCAGCTCGGCTGCCGGGTCGGTGCAAAAACCGTGCGTGCCGAGCGAGCCGTCGTCGGTGCACACATTGACCGTGTCGCAAAGAGCACGGAACTCATCGACGCCCACGGCCTTGGACGCGGTGCCAAAGCCCAGGCACACGTCGACGTCCACGCCCTGCTCGGCAAGCATGCCGGCCAGGCACAGCACGGGCGGAACGCCAATGCCGCCGGCGACAAGCAGCGCCTTCCTGGTGCCCTCGGGCACGAACCAGCCGCGACCGCCAGGGCCCAGCAGGTTGGAGGTGGAGCCAGGGGCCATCTGCGACAGACGACGGGTGTCGTCGCCCACGACGGCGTACCACAGCTCGACGGTGCCGGCCTGGGCGTCGGCGCGATAGAAGCTCAAGGGCACGCGAAGCAGCGAGGACGCATCGCCGGGCACGGCGATGTTCACAAACTGACCGGGCTTGAGCGCACTTGCAAGCTTGGGGGCCGAGATAACGAGCGAGAAGATGCCGTCGGCAATCTCCTGGTTCGAGACGACCTCGAAGTCGTGCATGCGCGCAGTGGAAGGTGTGGGCATAGACGCTCCAATCCCCCATGCGGTTGCATGGTTCAGGCGAACAGAAAGCGCGGCACCGCAAGGGCGCCGCGCACAAAAGCGATAAGGCTATGCTAGCAGATGCAGCCGTCGGCGAGCGTCTGCTTGCCGCCGACAAACACATCGGTGGCACGACCGGTGAGCGTGCGGCCGGCAAAACCGGAGTTCTCGGCACGCGACTCGTAACCGTCCTCGCCGACCGTCCAGGTTGCGGTGGGATCGAACACGGTCAGGTCGGCAACGGAGCCCGCCTTGACCTGAACCTGGTCGAGGCCCAGGATCTCACGCGGCTTGATGGCCATGAGCTCGACCATGCGGCCCATGCTCATCTTGCCCGTGTTGACCAGCTCGGTGAGGACGAGCGACAGCGAAGTCTCGAGGCCGATCATGCCGAAGGGCGCAAGCTCGAACTCGCGGGCCTTCTCCCACGGGGTGTGGGGAGCGTGATCGGTGACGATAACGTCGACGGTGCCGTCGATGACGCCCTGGCGGATGGCCTCGGCATCCTCCTCGGTACGCAGCGGCGGATTAACCTTGAGCGAGGTGTTGTAGGTCTCGTCCAGGTCGTTCTCGGTCAGGAACATGTGGTGCGGGGTGGCCTCGCAGGTAACCTGAACGCCAGCGGCCTTACCGGCACGCACGATCTCCAGGCCATGGGCGGTGGAGATGTGCTGGATGTGCAGCTTGGCACCGGTCAGCTTGGCGATCTCGATGTCGCGGGCGATCTGGAGCTCCTCGCCGGCAGCCGGCCAACCCTCGAGAGCCAAACGGGTCGAGACCTTGCCCTCGTTGATCTGGCCGTGGCCGACCAGGTCCTCGTCCTGGCAGTGGCTCATAAAGACCTTGCCGAACATCTTGCCGTAGTCCATGCAGCGACGGAGCATGCCCGCGCCCTGCACGCCGCGACCGTCGTCGGTGAAGGCGACGGCGCCGCGGGCGACCATATCGCCCATCTCGGACATAGCCTCGCCCTTAAGACCGCGGGTCATGGCGCCCGACGGATAGACGCGGCAGTGACCGACCTCGGCAGCGCGGGACTTGACGAACTCCACGACGGTGCCGTTATCGGTGACGGGATCGGTGTTGGGCATGGAGCACACGCCGGTAAAGCCGCCCTTGGCAGCTGCGCGGGTGCCGCTCTCGATGTCCTCTTTGACCTCGTAGCCGGGCTCGCGAAGGTGAACGTGCATATCCACCAGACCGGGGACGAGGTACTTGCCGGAAAGGTCGCGGACCTCGGCTCCCTCGACGGCGAGATTCTCGCCGACCTCGGCGATCTTGTCGCCGTCAATCAGGACGTCAACGACACCGTCAAGCTCGACGGACGGGTCGACGACGTGGGCATTCTTAAGAAGCAAGGCCATTATCGGCACCTCCAAGCAGCAGATACAGGATAGCCATACGCACGCAGATACCGGCGTAGACCTGCTCCAGGATGACGGAGCGTTGCGGGTGGTCGGCCATATAGGAGTCGAACTCGACGCCGCGGTTGATGGGGCCCGGGTGGCAGATGATCGCATCGGGCTTCATGAGCTTCTCGCGGTCCTTGGTCAGGCCGAAGAGCTTGTGGTACTCGCGAATCGTGGGGAACGGAGCGCCCTCGAGGCGCTCCTGCTGCACACGCAGCATGTAGACGACGTCCAGCTCGGGCAGGACGGAATCGAGGTCGCTCGTCACGTGGTCGCAACCCAGAACCTCGGGCGCCGGCGGCAGCAGCGTGCCGGGGGCGACGGCGTAGGTCTCGCAGCCCATGATCTTAAGAGCAGGGATCAGCGAGCCGCAGACGCGGGAGTGGGCGATATCGCCGACGACGGCGACCTTTAGACCGTGGAAGTCACCCTTGTGCTCCCAGATGGTGTACAGGTCGAGCAGGGCCTGCGTGGGATGGTTGTGCTTGCCGTCACCGGCGCAGATGACGCTCGCGGGCGAGTTCTGCGTGACGATATAGGGGGCGCCGGCGTGCTTGTCGCGCACGACGATGCAGTCGATCTTGTAGGCGTTGAGGGTCTCGACGGTGTCGACGAGGCTCTCGCCCTTGACCGTGGAGGTCGAGGAGCCGCCGAAGTTAAGGCTGTCGGCCGAAAGGCGCTTCTCGGCGAGCTCGAAGGAGCTGCGGGTACGCGTCGAGGGCTCGTTGAACATGTTGACGATGGTCTTACCCTTGAGCGTGGGGACCTTCTTGATGGCACGCTCGTTAACCTCGGAGAACGCCTTGGCGGTCTCGAGGATGAGCTTGATGTCCTCTTCGGAGTACTCGGTAATGTCGATCAGGTGCTTATGGTTGAACGCCACGGTACTACTCACCTCCCAGCGGCGCGGAGCCCACGTGGGAACCCGGCGCGACGTCGTTGATCTCGACAGCGGTGCGGCCGTCGACTTCCTTCATATATAGGTGCACGTTCTCCTCGTGAGACGAGGGAACGTTCTTGCCGACAAAGTCCGGCGAGATGGGGAGCTCGCGGTGACCGCGGTCAACGAGAACAGCCAGCTCGATGCGGCTCGGACGGCCCAGGTCCATGACGGCATCGAGAGCGGCGCGGATGGTACGACCCGTGTACAGGATGTCGTCCACCAGCACGACGCGCTTGCCGTCGACGCTGAAGGGAATGTTGGTAGCGTGGATCGCGGGAGCGAAATTGGTCGCATAGTCATCGCGATAGAAGCTGATGTCCAGGCTGCCGAGCGGAACGTCGACACCCTCGATCTCCTTGATCGTCTCGGCGAGCTTCTTCGCCAGAAGGTCGCCGCGCGTGACGATGCCGACCAGAGCGAGGTCTTCACAGCCCTCGTTGCGCTCGAGAATCTCGTGCGCGATGCGGGTCATCGCTCGATTGACGGCGGTCTCGTCCATGATGACCGCCTTGGGGGAAGTCGTGCCCATCGATCTCCTTCCTCACATGTCTTGACTGCTGACACAGTCAAAAAAATAGATGCCCGACCGCTCAAAGCGGACCAGACACCCACAGGAAAGGCTACTCTTTGGCAGCTATGTAATTCCATGTGGGTATCTCGTACCCCTTTAATGGTCAAGGGATAGTGTAGCCAACCTAGAGCGTAATTGCGAGTATAAATACAGAGCAATCCGTAAACGGAGTCCAATGCTCCATAAACCTATATATATTTGTGGGACGAGCTTGAAAACGCACGCACGAGCTGGCATAATCCCCTCTGCTGCACGCAAATCGGATCTACGTCCAGGGCCGTGGCGTGGGCACTATCGCCAAAAGAGGAATATCTCTGTGTAGATTACGCACAGGGAGCTGCTTCTGTGCTATAGTTCAGGCTTGTTTGTTAACGCGACATGTTCGTTTGTCGCCCAAGGAGGGTCAGTTATGTCCAAAGTTTGCGAAGTTTGCGGTAAGCACCCCGTTGCCGGTCGCTCCATCAGCCACTCTCACCGCGTCACCAACCGTAAGTTCCGCCCCAACATCCAGCGCGTCTACGTCGTCGTCGATGGTCACCGTCGCAAGATGAACGTTTGCTCCACCTGCCTCAAGTCCGGCAAGGTTGCGCGCTCCTAAATAAGGTCTTACCAACAAGTACCTCGGACTCTCCGGGTCAAAGACCTCGCGTTCACATAGAACTTACCAAAGGCGTCCTTTCATGTAGAGGGCGCCTTTTTGCACTCATTGGAGACAGACTTACATGAGTGTTTGCAGATGTAAAAGGGATCGTAGCCCAGCTGATATGCCTTGAAGCTTGACCAGCGGTACGCATCGAGCGAGTCGAGCGCGCCTTTCACAGGATTGAGATGGATATAATCGAGCAACTGGACCGCCTGCGTGTCCGACTCGACCGCGACCCGCGAATAGCGATTATCAAACAGGCGGCCCGTTCTCCCCGTTTTCCCATTGAAATACTCATGTAAGTCTGTCCCCAATGAGCGGCCATGCGAACAGGTGGTTTTAGTTAAAACGCTTCAGTTTATTGAAGCGTTTTAGTGTGCCTTTTACGGGAATCTTACCACTCACCGAATTATTTATTGCTATTATGCAAGGCGTAGGGTAAATCTCCGATCGCAAGGAGACACAAATGGTGAAAAAGTCACCGGAAAACACTACTCCCGCAATTGTGGACAACGTAGAGGCGCTTGAGGCTAAGCTCGCTCAGATGCGAGAGGCCCAGGCGCTTTTTGCTACGTACACGCAGGAGCAGGTCGACAAGATCTTCTACGAGGCCGCCATGGCCGCCAACAAGGCTCGTATCCCGTTGGCGAAGATGGCCATCGAGGAGACCGGCCGCGGCGTTCTTGAGGACAAGGTCATCAAGAACCACTACGCCGCAGAGTACATCTACAACGCTTACAAGAACACCAAGACCTGTGGTGTCCTGGAGCGCGACGAGGCCTACGGCATCACCAAGATCGCCGAGCCCATCGGCATCGTGGGCGCCGTCATCCCGACGACCAACCCCACCTCCACCGCGATCTTCAAGACGCTGATCAGCCTGAAGACCCGCAACGGCATCATCATCTCCCCGCACCCGGCAGCCGCCAAGTGCACTATCGCCGCCGCCAAGCTCGTGCTTGACGCCGCCGTCAAGGCTGGCGCCCCCGAGGGCATCATCGGCTGGGTCGATGTCCCCTCCATCGAGCTGACCAACATGGTCATGCGCGACGTCGACATCATCCTCGCCACCGGTGGCCCGGGCATGGTCAAGGCCGCTTACTCCTCGGGCAAGCCTGCCCTGGGCGTTGGCGCCGGTAACACCCCGGTCATCATCGACGACACTGCCGACGTGCTGCTCGCCGTCAACTCCATCATCCACTCCAAGACCTTCGACAACGGCATGATCTGCGCTTCCGAGCAGTCCGTGACCGTCATCGACACCATCTATGACCAGGTTAAGGCCGAGTTCCAGAAGCGCGGCTGCTACTTCGTCAAGCAGGGTGCTGAGATGGAGGCCCTGCGTGCCGCCATGTTCAAGAACGGCGCCCTCGATCACCGCATCCCCGGCATGGCTGCCGCCAAGATCGCCGAGCTCGCCGGCATCGAGGTTCCCGCCAAGACCAAGATCCTGATCGCCGAGGTCACCTCCACCGACCCCGCCAAGGAAGAGTTCTCCCACGAGAAGCTCTCCCCGGTCCTGGCCATGTATCACGCCAAGGACTTCCAGGAGGCCGTCGACAAGGCCGAGCACCTGGTGCTCGCCGGTGGCCCGGGCCACACCGCCTCTCTGTATGTGCACCCCGCCCAGGCCGAGAAGATCAGCCTGTTCGAGCACGTCATGAAGGCCTGCCGTATCGTCATCAACACCCCGTCCTCGCACGGCGGCATCGGTGACCTGTACAACTTTGGCATGAAGCCGTCTCTGACCCTGGGCTGCGGCTCCTGGGGCGGCAACTCCGTCTCCGAGAACGTTGGGGTGAAGCACTTGATCAACGTTAAGACTGTGGCCGAGCGCCGTGAGAACATGCTGTGGTTCCGCGCTCCCGAGAAGGTCTACTTCAAGAAGGGTTCCACGCCCGTCGCTCTCGACGAGCTCGGCACCGTCATGGGCAAGAAGCGCGCCTTCATCGTCACCGACCAGTTCCTCTTCAAGAATGGCAACACCCGCGCCATCGAGGCCAAGCTCGACGAGATGGGCATCGCCCACGACTGCTTCTACGACGTCGAGCCCGATCCGTCGCTGCAGTGCGCACGTCGCGGCGCCAAGCAGATGGCTCTCTTTGAGCCGGACGTCATCATCGCCGTCGGCGGTGGCTCCGCTATGGACGCCGGCAAGATCATGTGGATGATGTACGAGCACCCCGAGTGCAAGTTTGAGGACATGGCCATGGACTTCATGGACATCCGCAAGCGTATCTTCACCTTCCCCGAGATGGGCAAGAAGGCCTACTTCGTCGCCGTCCCGACCTCCTCGGGTACCGGCTCCGAGTGCACGCCGTTCGCCATCATCACCGACAAGGAGACCGGCATCAAGTGGCCGCTCGCCGACTACGCGCTGCTCCCCAACATGGCTATCGTCGACGCCGACAACTGCATGACCGCCCCGCGCGGCCTGACCGCTGCCTCCGGCATCGACGTCATGACCCACGCCATCGAGTCCTACGTCTCCATCATGGCTTCCGACTACACCAAGGGCCTCTCCGAGCGTGCTGCCAAGCTCGTCTTTGAGAACCTGCCCTCCAGCTTCGAGAACGGCGCCAAGGACCCGCACGCCCGCGAGGAGATGCACAACGCCTCCTGCATGGCCGGTATGGCCTTCGCCAACGCCTTCCTGGGCCTCAACCACTCCATGGCTCACAAGCTCGGCGCTTTCCATCACCTGCCCCACGGCATCGCCAACGCTGTCATCCTGACCCGCGTCATGCGCTATAACGCCGCCGAGGCCCCCGTCAAGATGGGCACCTTCTCCCAGTATCCTTACCCCAACGCGCTGCACAACTACGCCGAGATGGCCAAGTACTGCGGCATCGAGGGCAAGGACGACAAGGAGACCTTCGAAAACTTCATCACGAAGCTCGAGGAGCTCAAGGACTTCATCGGCGTCAAGAAGACCATCGCCGACTACGGTGTCGACGAGCAGTACTTCCTCGACACGCTCGACGAGATGACCGAGCAGGCATTCAACGACCAGTGCACCGGCGCTAACCCGCGCTACCCGCTCATGAGCGAGATCAAGGAGCTCTATCTGGACGCCTACTACGGCCGCGAGCCCCAGGACTACGCCGTCTGCTAGTTTTAGCACGGTTTTTAACGGCGGGGGTGCACGGGTGTTTCACACACCCCCGCCGTCGCTTCTATCGCATCGTTGAAAGGATGCAACCATGCTGCTACCCGATTCCAAGACCGAGCTCGTCCGCCGTGGCAACAAGGTCGTTTACGACCTGGGCGACAAGATCGTCAAGGTCTTCAACGAGACCAAGCCTGTCTCCGACGTGTTCAACGAGGCTTTGAATCTTGCCCGCATCAATGAGTGCGGCATCCGCAGCCCCAAGGCTCTCGAGGTTTCCCAGCTCGAGAACGCCAACGGCTGGGCGCTTGTGACCGAGAAGGTCCCGGGCACCACCCTTGCCGAGAAGATGACTGCTGAGCCCCAGCGCTTCGGTGAGTACCTCGAGATGTTCGTCGACCTCCAGATCGAGATCCACGGCTACACCTCCCCGCTGCTCAACCGTCAGCGCGACAAGTTCGCCCGCATGATCGACAGCCTGGATCAGCTCAATGCCACCACGCGCTACAACCTTCAGGAGCGCCTGGACGGTATGACCAAGGAGTTCAAGGTCTGCCACGGCGACTTCAACCCCTCCAACGTCATCGTTGGCGACGACGGTCAGCTCTACGTCTGCGACTGGGCACACGCCACCCAGGGCTCCCCTGCCGCCGACGTTGCAACCACCTACCTGCTCTTTGCCCTCAACAGCAAGGACCAGGCCGAGGCCTACCTGGAGCTCTACTGCGACCGCGCCGACATGCCCATGCAGGTCGTGCGTCAGTGGACGAGCATCGTCGCCGCTTCCGAGCTCGCTCGTAAGCGCAACGTGAACGATGAGTTCCTTAAGAACTGGATCGACGTCGTCGATTATCAGTAATATCTGAGCGATTTATTCGCATCGGAGGCACAAAGGAAAACCCCGCAGCTCGTTTGGGCTGTGGGGTTTTCCTTTTAGGATTCGAATATATTGATGAGCAAAAGAACGGTCCCGTATCTCCCCTGTTTGGAGAAATGCGGGACCGCCCCGAAATACAGCTATCGGCGATGCCGTCGATTAACGACGGGCCGCCTTTACGAGCTCGGCGACCTTGGCGACGACCTCATCGATCGCCACATCCTCGCGCTCGCCCGTGGCACGGTCCTTAAGCTCGACGGTACCGTTCTTAAGGCCGCGCTTGCCCAGAACGACCTGATACGGGAAGCCCATGAGGTCGTTATCGGCAAACTTAAAGCCGGGACGCTCATCGCGATCGTCGACGACGACCTCAATACCCTCGGCGCACAGGCCCTCGACGATCTGGTCGCAGACGGTAGCGCACTCCTCCTTCTTGGGGTCGAGCGGAATCACCGCGACCTCGTAGGGAGCGACGGAAACCGGCCAGACGATACCGTGCTCGTCGTTATGCTGCTCCACGACGGCAGCAAGCGAGCGGGACACGCCCACGCCGTAGCAACCCATGATGAGCGGCTTCTCCTTGCCGTCCTCGTCCATAAAGGTGGCACCCATGGCCTCGGAGTACTTGGTGCCCAGCTGGAAGACCTGCGAAACCTCGATGCCGCGAGCTGCGGAAAGCGGCTTGCCGCAGTGCGGGCAGGGGTCGCCGGCAACGACAGTAACCAGGTCGGCCCACTCGTCGACGGTAAAGTCGCGTTCGGGGCAGGCGCCGGTAAAGTGGTAGTCGACCTCGTTGGCGCCGCAAGCCCACTGCTTGGACTCGCGCAGGCTCTCGTCGCAGACCAGTCGGATGCCCTCGGGCAGGTTGACCGGTCCGATAAAGCCCTTGTGCAGACCGTAGGCCTGAAGCTCCTCATCGGTCATCATACGATAGCCCTTGCCAAAGACGTGCTCGGCCTTGCAGTCGTTGAGCTCGTGATCGCCCGGAACGATTGCCACAACGGGCTTGCCCTCGGCATCGATGAGTGCCAGCGACTTGCGCGTGCCGTTCTCGGGGAAGCCGAAGAACTTGGCAACGGCCTCGATGGTGCCCAGGCCCGGGGTCTCGACCTTGGTAAGGGTGCCATCGCCGGGGCCCTCGGTCACGACGACCTTGGTGCTTGCGGCCTCATCGTCGGCGGCAAAGCCGCAATCGTCGCAGTACACCAGCGATGCCTCGCCGGCATCGGCCAGCGCCATGTACTCGACGGAGGTGTCGCCACCGATCTCACCGGAGTCGGCGACAACGGGCAAGGCCTTGATGTAGCAGCGCTCGCAGATGTTGGCGTAGGCCTGCTTCATCTTGTCGTACTCCTCCTGCAGGCTCTCCTGCGTGGCGGAGAAGCTGTAGGCGTCCTTCATGATGAACTCGCGGCCGCGCATCAGGCCAAAGCGAGGACGGAACTCGTCGCGGAACTTGTCCTGGATGTGATAAAGATTCACCGGCAGCTGCTTGTAAGAGCGCAGCTCGTTGCGCACCAGGGCCGTGACGGTCTCCTCGTGCGTGGGACCCAGGACAAACTCACGGCCATGACGGTCGTCAAAGCGCACGAGCTCCTTGCCATAGGCATCGATGCGGCCGGACTCACGCCACAGCTCGGCATCGACCATAATGGGCATCATGAGCTCCTGAGCGCCGGCGGCGTCCATCTCGTCACGCACGATGTTCTCGATCTTGCGGATCGAGCGCCAGGCGAGCGGCAGATAGGAATACAGACCGGCGGCCTCCTTGCGGATCATGCCGGCACGAAGCAGCAGGCGATGGCTTGCGAGCTCGGCGTCAGCCGGATCCTCTTTAAGCGTCGGCGCATAGAGCTTAGACATGTACATTGCTCGAGTCATTTATTTCTCCTCAATAAGCTTGTCGACCTCGGCCATAAGCGCGTCGACAATTTGATCCTCAGCTACTTTACCAATGATCTGGCCATGCGAAAAGAGCAGGCCCTGACCTCGTCCGCAGGCAACGCCCAAGTCGGCATCAGATGCCTCGCCGGGGCCGTTTACGGCACATCCCATGACGGCAATCGAAAGCGGTGCGGAGTAGTTTTTAAGCCGCTCAGTGACTTCCTCGGCGATGGGAATCAGGTTGACCTGGCAGCGTGCACACGTGGGACACGAAACGATCTCGGGACCACGACGACGCAATCCCAGCGACTGCAGAATTCCCCAGGCAACCGGCGGCTCCTCGACCGGATCGGCCGTGAGCGAGACGCGCATGGTGTCACCGATGCCCTCGGACAGCAGAATGCCAAGACCCACGGAGCTCTTGATGGTGCCCTGCAGCTTGGTACCTGCCTCGGTCACACCAAGATGAAGCGGAACGTGGGGAATCTCACGCGACAGCGCGCGATAGGTATCGAGCGTCGTTTGCACGCTATGGGCCTTGGCAGAAAGCACAATGTTGGTAAAGCCACGGTCCTCAAAGTGCCTGACGAAGCGCTCACTCGACATCACGAGTTTTTCGGGCTGCGTGAGGTCGTCGCGCTCGGCAATATCCCGCTCAAGCGAACCGGCATTGACGCCGATACGAATTGCACAACCCGCGGCACCCGCGGCATCAATCACCGCGTCAACCTTCGCCCAATCGCCGATATTGCCAGGATTGATGCGCAGCTTGGCAGCACTGGCCTCAACGGCGCCAATGGCGAGCTTATGGTTAAAGTGAATGTCCGCGACAATCGGCACCGGAGACTCGGCGCAGATGGTACGGAAGCCCTCAAGCGCGGCCTCGGTGGGCACGCTCACGCGCACGATATCGCAGCCCGCCTGCGCCAACGCGCGCACCTGCGCAAGCGTCGCCTGGGCATCGGCGGTATCGGTGCAGGTCATGGACTGAACCACGACCGGCGCGCCGCCACCGATCTGCACGTCGCCCACATGCACGGGGCGCGTCAGCTCGCGCGGAAAAGAATGGGATAGAGACAATCCAAACACTCCCCTACAGAATAAATCGAAGGATGTCGGAACGAAGCATATAGACAAACAGCAGTGCGAAGAGTGCGATGCCCACATAGCTCACAATCGTCTGGACCTTGAGCGGCAGCTCGCGGCCAGCAATCTTTTGAATGGTCTCGATGACCAGCTTGCCGCCGTCGAGCGGCGGGATAGGCAACAAGTTCATAAAGCCCAGCGAGAACGAGATGAGCGCGGCAAACGACAAGAACGTGATGGGACCGGCAGCAGCTGCCTGCGAAGACATGACGCTAATACCCACGATCGAGGAGGATTGATCGAGGATCTCCATCGTATGCTGCGGTTGGAGCAGGCGTAGCACGCCCTCAGCCGTCTGCGCAACATAGGAGAAGGAGAGGCGCGCCGAGGTGATGGGATCCAAACGAACCACCTGCGTAGAGGCATAAACGCCCAGGCGTTCGTTCTCTTTGAGTGCGACCGAGGTCGAGCACTGCTTGCCATCGCGCTCATACTCAATGGCAATATCGTCCTTACCGGCGGCCTTGCCGATGGCATCGTAGACATCCATCCAAGTGGAACATGAGACACCGTCAACCGAAAGGATCGCATCACCGGCCTCGATACCCGCCTTGGCGGCAATAGACCCCTCGTCAACCTGACCGATCACGTTGGTATCCATCGGCACAGTGACACCCGCAATGGAATAGATGCTCATAAGGAGCAAAAAACCCGTCAAGATATTGACGATAATGCCCGCGAGCAGCATAAAGGCGCGCTTGAGAAAGCCTTGGCCAAGATAGGTGTGCGAGCGCTCTTGCGCAAGGAACTCGGCCTCGCCGCACGGCAGCTCCCACACATCGCCCTCGGCAGTCGCATTTCCGCGATCGAAACGGCGACCATCAAAGGTGGTATAGCCTGCAGTATCTCGCGGCAACGTCTGATATTTGGTGGGATAGTAGCTCGGCGAGGGCTTCTCCCCTTCCTCATACCAGGGTGCGATGGAGCCCCAGCCCAGCAAAAGGGCGCATGCCTCGAGCACATCCCCCTCGGAAAGCTCGAGCTCGACAGCAAGGTCGACCACGGTCACGCGACCATGACGATAGATAGCCGCGAGCACGCGATCGGCGCACGAGACATCGGTCGGGTCCATACCGCAGATGGCGGCATACCCACCCAACAGCAGCGGGGTCACGCCAAACTTGGTTCCAATGCGACGCGACGTGTAATGGATGTCAAAGCGACACGGCAGGCCCAAAAAGAACTCGGTCACGCGGACGCCGCAGGCACGCGCCGCCAAAAAGTGGCCGCCCTCATGCAAAAACACGAGGACGGAAAGCATCAGAAGGCCCCAAAAGACCGATGAGAGAAAGCTCAAAACGGTATCCATAAAACGAAAAAGCAATCCTTATGGGTTAGGAACGGGTTGCAGCGAGAACCTGTGCAGCCTTTGCGCGCGCCCAGGAATCGATTTCGCGGAGCTGCTCAAACGAAGCGACCGCCTGCGTATCGTGGGCATCCATGCAGGACTCCACAATGCGGTCGATATCGGTAAAGCTACAGGCATCGTGCAGGAAGGCATCGACGGCGACCTCGTTGGCGGCATTAAGAACGCACGGCATGGTGCCGCCCGTCTTACCGGCGCGCTCGGCCAATGCAAGGCAGCGGAAGGTATCCATGTCGGCAGCATCAAAGGTGAGCTGGCCCAGCTCGCGGAAGTCGATACGCGGAGCCGGCGTATCCCAGCGCTCGGGATACGAGAAGGCAAACTGGATGGGAATACGCATGTCGGAAGCACCGAGATGCGCCATCACGGAGCCATCGGCGAACTCGACCATGGAGTGAATCTTGGACTGACGCTGCACGACGACGTTGATAAAGTCGAGATCGCAGTCGAACAGATGCATAGCCTCGATACGCTCCAGACCCTTGTTCATAAGGGTGGCGGAGTCGATAGTGATCTTGGCGCCCATAGCCCAGGTGGGATGCGCCAGGGCATCGGCACGCGTCACGCGATCGAGCTCGTCACGCGTGCGGCCAAAGAACGGGCCACCCGAACAGGTGAGCCAAATGCAGTGGGCCTCGCGCGGGTTCTCCCCCAGATAGCACTGGTAGATGGCGGAGTGCTCGGAGTCGACCGGGATCAGCTGGCCCGGCTTTGCCAGAGGCATAAGCAGATCGCCGCCGACGACGAGTGACTCTTTGTTGGCCAGAGCAAGGCGCTTGTTCGAGGTCAGGGCTGCATGGCTCGCCTCGAGACCCGCCGCCCCCACAATGGCAACAAGCACGCAGTCGACATCATCGCGACATGCAAGCTCGCAGACCGCCTGCGCACCAACGCCGAGCTCGGTGCCCGCAGGCAACTCCTGCAGCACGGCGTCTTCACCATGAGCGGCATCGGCCACGGCAACCGCCGGAACCGAGAACTCACGGGCAGCCGCAACAAGCTCGGAAGTGCTGGAGTTGACGGACAGCGCCGTCACCTGCAGGCGATCGGCATGCTGACGGCACACGTCGAGCGCCTGGGTGCCGATAGAGCCCGTACAACCCAGGATGGCAACGCGAAGGCGTCCATCGGGGCCATACGTCGTCTGGAAGGACATTACAGCACGCCTCCGATCATCAGCAACAGCTGCGCGGTAATGCAGCCAAAGATAAGCGAGTCGCTACGGTCGAGCATGCCGCCATGGCCCGGGATAAGGTTGCCGGAATCCTTGACGCCCACGCCACGCTTGATGCGCGACTCGATGAGGTCGCCGATAACGCCCAGAATGGACACAACCACGCCGCACAGCAGCGCATAGGGCAGGCTGAGCTTGTAGAAGTGCGTCGCCCACAGGATGAGCCAAATCAAAACCGAGCCCAGGATGCCGCCGACAAACCCCTCCCAGCTCTTTTTGGGAGAAATCTTGGGAACCATCTTGTGCTTGCCGATACGGCTGCCCACGATGTAGGCAAACGAATCGGAGACCCAAAGGGACGCGCAAACGCCCACTGAAAGCAGGGCACCGGCAAAACCGGGCACGGCATCGCGCAGCAGCACGATAGCCGACAGCATAAAGCCAGTGTAGATGGGACCCATGAGCGTCACGGCCACATCAGAGATGCGGGTACGCGGCGACCAGACATACCAAATGCCCACAGCGAGCATCAAGGCAAAAAGCAGGGCATTCAGCAACATCGAATCGCCCAACGCCGACAGCGGAAAGAGTACGGCGGCAGCGATACCCATGCGCTCGTTAGCCATCTTGCCATCGAGCCTTGTCATACGGAAAAACTCATAGCAGCACAGACCGCTCATGACAGAAACAAAGATGGCCGTGGGCACGATACCCAAAACCAGGCACAGGATAAAGACAACGGCGTAGACGATACCGGCGGCGGCACGGGTAATAAAGCCCGCCAGCCACGAACCGGTGCCGCTCTTCGCTGCAGGCGCTCCCGCAGTGGCAGCCTTACGCTCAGGCGTCTTGGGAGCAGTTGCCTTGGGACGATCGGACACGATTAAGCCTCCTCGGTCTTGCTCAGTCCGCCAAACCTACGGTCGCGGCCCTGGTAGGCCAAAATGGCGTTGACAAGGCCCCAGCGATCAAAGTCCGGCCAATAGGTATCGGTGACGTAAAATTCGGAATAAGCCACCTGCCACAGCAGATAGTTCGAAAGGCGCAGCTCACCAGAGGTGCGAATCACAAGCTCAGGATCGGGAAGACCGGCGGTATAGAGGTGGGAAGCCACCATATCGTCATCAATTGCAGCGGGATCGATCTTACCGGCGGCAGCGTCGAGTGCGATCT
Source organism: uncultured Collinsella sp. (assembly GCA_958415665.1). Taxonomy (GTDB): domain Bacteria; phylum Actinomycetota; class Coriobacteriia; order Coriobacteriales; family Coriobacteriaceae; genus Collinsella. The sequence goes on from CATYZK010000004.1 coordinate 38,575, forward strand.
GACGGACAGCGCGGGTAATCTCGGCACGCGCGCCGTAGTTGACGGCAAGCGCCAGCGTCATACCGGTGTGATCGGCGCACTCGGCAAGACCGCGTTCAAAAACGTCGCGGGTCTTCTTGGGCAGCGCGGAAATGTCACCCAAAAAGACAACACGCACGTTTTCGCGCTTCAGAAGCGGCAGCTCGTCGATAAACGTCTTGGCAAACAGATGCATCAAGACGTTAACCTCATGCTGCGGACGGTTCCAGTTTTCGGTAGAAAACGCATAGGCAGAAAGCACGTCGACGCCCAGGCGCACGCAGGCGGTAATGATCTCGCGCAGCGAGACGATACCTGCCTTATGACCCTCGGTGCGTGCAAGACCGCGCGACGTGGCCCAACGACCGTTGCCGTCCATGATGCACGAGATATGGTGCGGAATGTTATTGAGGTCAAGGTCGGAAAAACCGACGCCCGCAGGGGCGTCGGCAAAGTACTCGACCAGTTTATGCTCGTCGTATTGCACCTTAGATCTCCATGACCTCGGCTTCTTTTTCCTTCAGAAGCTCCTCGACCTTGGCGACATACTCATCGGTGTGCTTCTGGACCTTGGCCTGCTCGCGACGGACATCGTCCTCGGTGAGCTCCTCATCGCGCTCGAGCTTATTGTTGAAGTCACGACGGATGTTACGGATAGACACCTTGGCCTGCTCGGCGTACTCGCGGCACTCCTTAACGAGCTCGCGACGACGCTCCTCAGTGGGAGCCGGGAACGGCAGACGAACGACGGTGCCATCGGAGTTGGGGGTAATGCCCAGATCGGAAGCGCCGATGGCCTTGACGATGGCGTTGATGAGCGCCTTGTCCCACGGCTCGATGAGCAGCATGTGGGCCTCGGGGGTCTTGACGGCGGCAACCTGCGTGACCGGCGTGGGGACACCGTAATAATCAACGGTGATGTCGGACAGAATGTTGGCGTTGGCGCGGCCGGTACGAACCTTGGAGAAGTTATGCTTGAGGGACTCGAGCGACTTGTCCATATGGGCGGTGATGTTCTCTGCCATGCTTAATCCTCCTGATAGACGAGCGTGCCGACGGGCTCACCCGCGAGCGCGCGTTTGACGGTGTCCTCGCCATCGATGTTGAGGACCAAAATGGGCATACGGTTATCCTGGCACAGGGCCGTAGCCGTGGAATCCATAACCTGCAGGCCGCGAACGAGAACCTCGTGATAGGTAATCTTGTCAAAACGGACGGCATCGGCACACTTGACGGGATCCTTGTCGTAGATGCCGTCAACCTTGGTGGCTTTAATCAGAATCTCGGCGCCGATCTCGCACGCACGAAGAGCCGCGGCGGTGTCGGTCGTAAAGTACGGATTGCCCGAACCGGCGGCAAAAATAACGACATTGCCCTTGGAAAGATGGTTGATGGCGCGACGGCGAATATAGGGCTCGCAGATCTCGTTCATCTGGATAGCGCTCATCACGCGGCAGGGAACATCGTTATGCTCGAAGGCATCCTGCAGGGCGAGCGCGTTCATAACGGTCGCGAGCATGCCCATGTAGTCGGCCTGAGCACGCTCCATGCCACCGGCAGCGCCGGCCATGCCGCGGAAAATATTGCCGCCGCCGACAACGACGCCGACCTCATGGCCAACGGCGAGCAGCTCCTTGACCTGCTTGGCAAGATGGTCGGTAACCTTGGGGTCGATGCCATATTGGCCGTCGCCCATCAGTGCTTCGCCGGAAAGCTTAAGAAGCACGCGTTTATATCGGATGTCGGACAAAGCGATCCTCCTTTAATTAGACTCTCAATATGATAACAAAGGCTTAACGGGGAGCCATGAAAAAGCAGGCTGTGAGTAAAACCCACAGCCTGCTCATTACCAGCTACAAGAGCTTATTTACTCGCCACGGACCAGACGGTTAAAGGCAACGACGGTAATGGTGTCGCCGAGCTCCTTGGAGACCTGCTCAGCGTACTTCTTGATGGTGAGGGAGCTGTCCTTGATGAACTCCTGCTCGGTGAGCACGGACTGCTTGTAGAACTTCTCCAGACGGCCAACAGCCATCTTCTCCTGGATAGCCTCGGGCTTGCCGGACTCGGCAGCCTGGGCCATGTAGATCTGCTTCTCGTGCTCGACGGTCTCGGCCGGAACCTGATCGCGGGTAGCGCAGATCGGTGCGACGGCGGCAACCTGAAGGGCAACGTCGTGAGCGAAGGTCTTGAAGGACTCAGCCTGAGCGGTCTCGGCCTTCTCGAAGGCGAACTCGACGAGGACGCCGATCTTACCACCCATGTGGATGTAAGAAGCGAGCGCGCCGTTCTCGGCCTTGCGGGCGGCGAAGCGGGAAATCTTCATGTTCTCGCCCATGATGTGAATCATCTCGGTGAGCTCGGAGGAAACGGTCTCCTCGCCCATCGGCTTCTCGAGCAGAGCATCGACATCGGCCGGCTCGGTGGTAGCGACAACCTCAGCGACCTTAGAAGCAAAGCCGGTGAACTTGGCGTTGGAGCCAACGAAGTCGGTCTCGCAGGAGAGCTCGAGCAGAGCGCCGGTCTTGCCATCCTCGGAGACGAACGCGGCGACAGCGCCCTCGTTGGTCTCACGGCCAGCCTTCTTGGCAGCCTTGGCAAGGCCGTTCTTACGCAGAACGTCGACAGCGGCGTCCATGTCGCCGTCAGCCTCGACGAGAGCCTTCTTGCACTCCATCATCGGGGAGTCGGTCATCTCGCGGAGCTGCTTGACCATAGCGGCGGTAATCTGGGCCATTGTGGTTCCTTTCAAAGAGATGAAAAAGAATTAACTAAGACTGATTTACTCGGCCTTGGGCTCAGCGGCCATCTCGGCCTCGGAGACCTGCTCCTTGCCGGAGCCAGCGAGGCAGGCGTCAGCCATGAGCTCGCACATAAGGGTGACAGCGGAGATAGCGTCATCGTTGCAGGGGATGCCGTACTCGACCTCGTCGGGATCGGAGTTGGTGTCGATCAGAGCGACGACGGGGATGTTCAGGCGCTGGGCCTCCTTGATGGCGTTCTCCTCGCGCTTGGTGTCGATGACGAAGAGAGCCTGGGGCAGACCCTTCATGTCGCGGGCGCCACCGAGGTTGGTCTGGAGCTTGGTGAGCTCCTTGCCGAGCACAGCCTGCTCCTTCTTGGGGAGCACTGCCATGCGGCCGTCCTCGACCATGGCCTCGAGCTCCTCCATGCGGTTGATGCGGGAGCGGATGGTGACGAAGTTGGTCAGCATGCCGCCGAGCCAACGCTGGTTGATGTAAGGCATGTTGGCGCGCTCAGCAGCGTTCTTGACGGCCTCCTGAGCCTGCTTCTTGGTGCCGACGAACAGCACGTTGCCGCCCTTGGCGACGTTCTTGACGAAGGTGTAGGCCTGGTCGGCGTCGAGGATGGTCTGCTTGAGGTCGAGGATGTAGATGCCGTTGCGCTCACCGAAGATGAACGGCTTCATCTTGGGGTTCCAGCGACGGGTCTGGTGACCGAAGTGGCAGCCGGCCTCGAGCAGGGTGCGGATATTAATCTTGGTAGCCATGTTAAACCTCCTGTGGTTTGCCTCCGCGCGGGGTCATCCTCCAAAACCAACCCGGACATGTGCTACCAAAGCCCGGGCACCACGGTATGAAGTAGCCGCGCGTGCGTGATAAAAACCTGTTGCCGTGAAGCAACCCGATGAATGATAGCAGGAATGCATCTTCCTGCCAACCCGCAATCAAAACCACACACCTGAGCGCGGCGCGGGACGTCCAAGCCACTATTCGCCGCGGGGATGGGCTTGAGCCACAGCCCGCTTAAGCCGATCGGGTGTGAGATGCGTGTAGATCTGCGTCGTGGACAGGCTCGCATGGCCCAGCAGCTCTTGAACCGAGCGCAGGTCCGCACCGCCCTCGAGCAAGTCGGTCGCAAAGGTATGGCGCATCGCATGCGGGGCGATGTCGGCCGGAATGCCGGCGAGCGTCGCCAGCGTATGGAACCGCCGCCGGAGGATGGCGGCGCTCATGCGATTGCCGCGCGCCGATATAAGCAGCGGATGCGGCCCGGTAGCGAGGTCACGGCGCTTTGCCTGAGCAAGCAACTCCGGCCTCCCCTCCTCAATATAGAGACGCGTCACCTCGAGCGCACGACGATACAGGGGGACGATACGTTCCTTGCCCCCCTTGCCCCACAGGCGCAACGTGCGTTCGGACCAAGCGATGGACTCCACATTGAGTGCTGCGAGCTCAGAGATACGGGCGCCAGATGCATAGAGCAGCTCGAGCATCGCCGCATCGCGCAGTCCCGCAGGCGTCGATGTATCAGGCGTCTTGAGCAGCGCCTCGACCTGCAGGGTCGTAAGGACGCCCGGCAGGTCACGCGGCAGCTTGGGCGATGCGATCGCCGAGACCGCATCGCCCTCGACAATCCCCTCGGCAGCCATCCAACGATAGAGCGATCGGATAGCCGACAGGTGCGCCGCAAGCGTTCGGGGAGCCAACTGCTCACGCGAAAGCTCGGCAAGATAGCGACGAATGGTGCGCACGTCGGCAGCGAATGCATCGATATCCTCGCGCTCGCACCAGGCAGCGAAGCGCTCCAGCCTCGAGCCATAGGCCGTCACCGTGTTGGGAGAAAGTCCCTCGACGCGTGCGATATAGGCGATAAACGAGTCGACGGTGTCGTACAGGTCAAAGGCTATGACCGGTCGCCTCCAAACAGATCGAGGCGAGTAGACAGATAGGCGTCAAGGGCCTCGAGCGCACGGTCCGCATAGGCCTGGTAGCGGTCGCGCTTGCTGCGGCGCTTACCATCCTCGAGTGGCGGCACCAGGCCAAAGTTGACATGCATGGGCTGATAGCCCACGGTGGCAGGATCGGTCGCATAGCCCACGAGCGCACCCAGGGCACCCACACGCGGCAACTCGACGCCCGCGGCACCGATAGCATCGGCATAGGTGTTGAGCGCCGCGAGCAGACCTGTCGCCACGGCTTCCATGTACCCCTCGGTGCCGGTGATCTGACCGGCCAGGCGCACACCGGTACCGGGCACGGCAAAGGTGCCATCGAGCACATGCGGGGCGTCGACAAAAGTATTGCGGTGCATGACACCGTAGCGGAAGAACTCAGCGTTCTCCAGGCCCGGCACCATATGGAAGACGCGCTTCTGCTCGCCAAAGGTCAGGTTGGTCTGGAAGCCCACCAGGTTATAGGCGGTCTTCTCCTTGTTCTCGGCACGCAGCTGAATCGCCGCCCAGGGGCGACGTCCGGTACGCGGGTCGGTGAGGCCGACGGGCTTCATGGCACCAAAGCGGATGGCATCCTTGCCCGTGCGCGCGACCTCCTCGGCGGGCTGGCAGGCCTGGAACAGATCGCCGCCCTCAAAGTCTTTGAGCACCACGCGGTCGGCCGTGGTAAGCGCCTCGATAAAGGCCTCGTACTCCTCCTTGTTGAGCGGAGCGTTAAGATAGTCGCCGCTCCCCTGCTCCTCGTAGCGCGACTGCGAGAACAGCACGTCCATATCGAGCGTGGAGGCATCGACGATCGGCGCCGCGGCATCGAAGAACGCCAGGGCGTCGCCACCGACAAGCTTCATGACTTCCTCGCTCAACGCCGGCGAGCACAAGGGGCCCGCGGCAATGACCACATGGCCCTCGGGAATCTGCGTGACCTCGCCGTGAACGACTTCGATATTGGGTCGGGCGGCAACTTCGGCCTCGACAAGCTCGGAAAACTTGCCGCGGTCGACCGCCAAGGCGCCACCGGCGGGAACAGCCGCGCGATGGGCGCAATCGAGCAGGACTGAACCCATGCGCTCAAGCTCGGCCTTCAGCAAACCAGCCGCGGAATCCGGACGGGTCGACTTAAACGAATTGGAACAGACGAGCTCTGCCAGGTGATCGGTATGGTGGGCCGGGGAGCTCACCTGGGGGCGCATCTCGCACAGCTTTACGGCAAACCCGCGGTCTGCCAGCTGGATCGCACATTCCGAACCCGCCAGACCGCCACCGATAACCGTCACCTGATCAAACAGCATCTGCAAACACCTTTCTAATTGACACGTTTTCCATTGTGACCGAAGGGTGTCTGGGCGTGAAGGGCAAACTTGGAGGGCGCATACCTTCCATCCATCATGCGTTCGATGAGGCCCTCGAGCTCCAGCGAGCCCAGGAGCTTAAGAACACCGACGGCATCGAACGAGACGAGCGCGGCAATGTCGTCGACCTTGAGCGGCGACGCGATAAGCGCATGCATCACGGCCTGTTGCACAGGGTCCAGATCGGCGATACCGGGCGCATCGGGGCGCGAGTAGCGCAGGGTGCCGTAGATGCGCGAGATGGCCATCTCGATGGATTCCTCGTCCACGATGCAGCACGCTCCGTTGGCGATGAGGTAATTGGTGCCGCGCGACTCGGGCGACAGAATGGAACCCGGCACCGCAAGCAGTTCGCGACCCAGGTCCATAGCGGCCTCGGCCGTCGAGAACGTACCCGAGGGCATGCCCGCCTCGGAAACAAAGAGCGCCTGCGACAGCGCGGCGATGATGCGATTACGCCGCGGGAAGGCAAACTTGCGCGGACCCATGCCCCACGGCGAGATCGACACGACCGCACCGCCCGTATCGAGCGTACGCGTGATGAGACCGGCACTTGAGCGCGGGTAGACCACGTCGGCGCCCGTCCCCAGCACCACAACGTGTTTGCCGCCGGCATTGACCGCGGCCCAACCCGACGCCTGGTCGCAACCGACCGCGCCACCCGAGACCACCGTGACGCCCGCCTCAACCGCGACCTTGGCAGCAAGTTCTGCCACAGCGAGACCGTACGGCGACGCCTTGCGCGCGCCGATGATGGAGAGCGCAGGCGTCGATAACACATCAGGGTCACCACGCACATAGAGCGTCTGGGGCACATCGGAAAGCTCCAGAACAGTTGCTGGATACAGAGCGTCCCCGGGATGGAACTCGAAGATCCCCTCTGCCATCATTGGTCCCTCCTTCCCTGGTACATCGCCGCCTCGAGCACGTGGTCCTGCGTCACTTGCTCGCTCTCGGCGACATCTGCGATCGTGCGCGCGATACGCACCAGGCGCACGATGCCGCGGCCCGTGAGATGCGTGCGCTTCGACAGGCCGAGCACACACTTCTCCGCCGCATCATCGAGCTCAAAGGTCGAAACGACGCCGTCAATGGACCGCGTCTCATCATCCTCGGCCTCGGCATCCGCATCGTCCATACGGGATTCGCGCCAAGCGCGAAAAGCGCGACCGCGCACAACGTAGTCACGCAACTCGGCAGACGACATACCCTCCGCACCCTCGATAATCACTTGGGGGTCGGGACGGGTCACATCGATCATCATGTCGATACGGTCGGCCAAAGGACCGCGCAGTTTAGACCGATAACGCTCGACCATCGCCGCCGAGCAGCGACACGGCACCTCACGATCGCCCAAAAAGCCGCAGGGGCAGGGATTGCTCGCAGCCAGCAGCTGAAAGCGCGACGGGAAGGTAAAGGCCCCGTCGACGCGTACGATCCTCACATAACCGCGTTCGATAGGCTGACGCAGCGTCTGCAGCACACCCGTGGGAAACTCGGCAAGCTCGTCCAAAAAGAGCACGCCGCCATGAGCAAGGCTGATCTCACCCGGGTGCACCGGGCGCCCGCCGCCGATAAGGCCTGCGGTCGAAATACTGTGGTGGGGACTGCGGAAGGGCCGATGACCTGCCAATAATCCATCGATGTTCTCGCCCAAGACCGAATGGATGCACAGCGCCTCCTGCTGATCCTCAACGGAAAGCTCGGGCAGGATGCCGGTCATACGACGGGCGAGCATCGTCTTGCCCGATCCCGGGGACCCGATCATAAGCAAACCGAGCTCACCTGCCGCCGCAAGCGCCATGCCGCGTTTAGCGACTTCCTGCCCCAGCACGTCGGCATAGTCGAGTTCGGGCTCAAAGGTCGCCTCGACACCCTCAGAATCCAAGTAGTGCCGCGCGGCATCGCCCATACCGTGGGCAAGTTGCGAGAGATGATCGATAAAGCCACAGTCCACGCCCGCGAGCGGCACATGCTGATCTGACCTGCCCGCGATAAAGGAAAGCCCCATATCGCGCGCGAGCAGCTGGAACGCCACCTCACCCTTGACGGGCAACACCGTACCGTCCAGACCAAGTTCGCCCGCGATAAGGCAACGATCAAGGTTGTCGCGGGGAATCTGCCCATCCGCCGCCAGCACCGCGATGGCGATGGGCAGATCAAAGCCGCTACCGGTCTTGCGAATATCGCCGGGCGCCAGATTGACCGTAATGCCCGAGCGCGGGATCTCGAACCCGGCGGAGCGCATCGCACAGCGAATACGACCGCGTGACTCCATCACCTCCATACTCGGAATGCCGAGCATCTGAATACCCGGAACGCCGCCGGCAAGCGAGACCTCGACCGTGACGGGAATCGCCTCGACGCCGCGGATGCAGGCCGCGTGAACGGCAAACGTCTCGAACGCCATCACGACACCTGCCAATCGAATGCGTTGTACTGATGCTCGATCTCGGCGATATGCCCGCCGCGAATGGTGACACCCACGGCATCGAAGCGAATCGCCTTGAGCGGATAATGCTCCATGAGATAGCAACTTGCGATGCGGCGGTAACGGCGTTGCTTTTGGGCGTCCACGGCCTCCTCGGGAAAGACCCGCGTGTTGCAATCCAGTGCGACGCGTCTGGTCTTGACCTCGGCCATCACCACGACATCGTCGAGCTCATCTAGCAGCACCAGATCAGCCTCGCCCTCGGTGCAACGATAACCCTGCTCCAGCAAGGTGTAGCCGCGCTCGTTAAAGTAGTCGATAGTGATCAGCTCGCCCAGCATGCCCAGCTCGCGGGGACTGAGTCCCTTGATAAACTCGGGCGTCATCGCCCCGCAGTCGAGCTCGCCGTTTTCCCAACGCTCCTTGAGTTGCTGCGTCTTGCTCTTTTTGCTTGCGGCACTCATGGGGTCTCCTTTCCCGCACACTGCATTGCCCCGATGATGAGGGCACCTTTCATGCGGGTAAGTACCGGAAGCAAACCAAAAGCTGACCAAATGCCGTCAAAAAACGGGCCGTACGCAGCAATGGTGTTGCATACGGCCCGCTACCAGCAGGTTTATAAAACCCCAGAGGTCCCTGTCTCCACAATTGACCTAGAAAAGGCGCTCAGTCTGCAGAAAGTTTCCGCAAAAGCTCACACGGTGCAGCGGACAAAGTCCATGTTTGCGAATGGCCTCGATATGCTCGGGGCTTGCATAGCCCTTCGACTCGGCCAGATGGTACTCGGGATACTCGGCGTCGTACTCGACCATCATCTCGTCACGCGTGACCTTGGCCATGATAGACGCCGCGGCGATGCAGGCGATTTTGGCATCGCCCTTCACCACATCGCGCTCGTTAGGAACGGCGCCCAAGGGATTGCCATCCATGAGGACGCAGTCGGGCTCGAGTCCTGTATCGGCCACGGCGCCCGCAACGGCAGTACGGATAGCACGGGCCATGCCCATCTCATCGATATCCGCAGGCGCGATATGGCAAAAGCCGATGGCAGTCGCCACCTCGGCTATCTTCACCGAGAGCAGCTCGCGGCGCGCTGGCGTGAGCTTTTTGGAATCGTTGATGCCCCAGATACGCGGCTCCATCGGAAGACACACGGCGCATACCGTCAAAGGGCCGGCCACCGATCCGCGACCCACCTCGTCGACACCAACGACCACCCCATCGCCGCCAAGCTCATGCATAAGCTCGTACATGTCATTGACGCGCTCGCGCTCGGCAAGCTCTTTGTCATGGCGTTTGAGGGCGCGTTCACAAGCCTTGATCACCTGCTGGCGCGGGTCCTCGCGATAATGCTCCACGAGGGCGGGAATCTCCTCGAACGTGGCGCTCGCCAACTCACCGGCAACCTGCGATGCCGAAACCGAGCTCGTCATGTTGGCCATACCAGGCCCTCCTTGCATGCAAATCAGATAAAAAGAAGGGCCACCCGAAGGTGACCCTTGTGTCCAAACGAGTGGACAGACGCTGCGATCTTCTTAGCGCTTCTCGGGGATGCGAGCAGCCTTGCCCACCTTGTCGCGGAGGTAGTACAGCTTGGCGCGACGGACGCGACCATGACGAACGACCTCGAGCTTGGCGATCTTGGGGCTGTGAAGCGGGAAGGTACGCTCAACACCGACACCGAAGGACATCTTGCGGACGGTGAAGGTCTCGCGGGCACCGGCGCCGGCCATGCGGATGACGTCGCCCTGGAAGACCTGGATGCGCTCGCGGTCGCCTTCCTTAATGCGGTAGTGAACCTTGACGTTGTCGGCGACGCGAACCTGAGGAATGTCCTCGCGGATCTGCTGACGCTCGATTGCGCGGATGTAATCCATGTGCAATTCCTTACTCTTCTAGAGGTGCCGTACCACCTTGGCCGGCACGTAGTTGAACAAACGTATTCGAGTATACACGCGCGGGTTTCTGCTGCAAGAACAATTTTTTACGCAGACAAAAAGACAAAAACCGGCACATAATAACCGCCCGCCTCACGAATGAGACGGGCGGCATGAAGGGGGAGCTACGCTAGGCGTCTAAACCCAAAACGTTAGGCGGAGCGCATGGCCTCGAGCTTGGCCTGCGCGGCCGCAAGACGTGCGAGGGGTACGCGATAAGGTGAGCAGGACACGTAGTCCACGTCGGCAACGTTGAACAGGCCCTTGATGGACTTAGGGTCGCCGCCGTGCTCGCCGCACACGCCAAAGTGCATGTCGGGATTGGTGGCACGACCCTTCTCGACGGCCATGCGCACGAGCTCCAGCACCGCCGTGTCGATGGTCTCGAAGGGGTTATCCTTCAAAATCTTCTTATGCATGTACAGAGGGATGAACTTGGCCTCGGCGTCGTCACGGGAGAAGCCGAAGGTCGTCTGCGTGAGGTCGTTGGTGCCAAAGCAGAAGAAATCTGCGTGCTGGGCGATTTCGTCAGCGACCATGCAGGCGCGCGGCAACTCGAGCATCGTGCCCACGGGAATGTTGAGCTCGACGCCCTCCTCGGCGGATACCTCGGCGATTACGTGCTCAATGACCTCGCGGGTCTGGACATGCTCGGCCGTGATGGAGACGAGCGGAACCATGATCTCGGGGCGCGGATCGACGCCTTCCTTGATAAGGTGGGCGGCAGCCGTGGCGACGGCGCGGACCTGCATGAGTGGCAGATCGCGAAAGACGACGGACAGGCGCACGCCGCGCAAGCCCAGCATCGGGTTGGACTCGACCATGCCGTCGATACGACGCAGGCGGGCACGCAGGGCGGCAAGCTCTTCCTCGCTGGCGCCAGCGGCTTCCTTCTTGGTGATGGCGACCTCGAACTCGCGAGGATCATCCAGGAACTCATGCAGCGGCGGATCGAGCAGGCGAACGACCACATCGCGACCGGACATGGTCTTGAACATCGCCAGGAAGTCCTCGGTCTGAACCTTGAGCAGGTCGGCCAGGGCCTGCTGCTTCACGGCCTCATCGTCAGACAGGATAAAGCTCTGGATGATGTTCTTGCGATCGCCCAGGAACATGTGCTCGGTGCGGCACAGGCCTATGGCCTCGGCGCCAAACTCGAGTGCGAGCGCGGCGTCCTCGGGGTTGTCGGCATTAACGTGCACGTGGTTGGCGTGGCCGCCGGTCTCGTCCAGGCGAATCTCGTCGGCCCAGGACAGGATGGTGTCCAGATCGCCGGTGAGCTCGGCGGAGACCAGGTCGACGGCGCCGTCGACGACGATACCCTGGGTGCCGTCGATGGAGATGACATCGCCCTCGTGCAGCACGCGGTCACTGCCCTCGATACGCACGACCTTCTCGGCGGCGTCGATGTGGAAGCGCTCGACACCGCAGACGCAGGGCGTACCCATGCCGCGGGCGATAACGGCGGCATGGCTCGTCTTGCCGCCATGGCTGGTCAGGATGCCCTCGGCGGCGACCATGCCCTTCAGGTCGTCGGGGTTGGTCTCCCAGCGGACCAGAATGACCTTGTGGCCCTCGGCGGAACGCGCAACGGCATCGTCGCTCGAGAACACGACCTCGCCCACGGCGGCACCGGGGCTGGCGTTCAGACCGGTAGCGAGTGCCTCGTACTTTTTGGAGGCGTCGAACTGCGGGTGCAGGAGCTGGTCAAGCTGTGCGGGGTCGATGCGGCTCACGGCCTCCTCGCGGGTGATCAGGCCCTCCTCGACCATCTCGATGGCGATACGCAGGGCGGCGGTGGCGGTACGCTTGCCCACGCGGGTCTGGAGCATCCAGAGCTTGCCCTGCTCGATGGTGAACTCGATATCGCACATGTCGCGGTAATGATCCTCGAGCGTCAGGAACACGCGCTCGAGCTCCTCGCCTGCGGACTCGAGGCCTGGGGTGGTCTTGAGGTCGGCGATGGGCTCGGTGTTGCGGATGCCGGCGACGACGTCCTCGCCCTGGGCGTTGACCAGAAAGTCGCCGTAGAACTCCTTAGTGCCATCGGCCGGGTTGCGCGTAAAGGCGACGCCGGTCGCGGAGGTTTCGCCCTTGTTGCCAAAGGCCATGGCCTGGACGTTGACGGCGGTGCCGAGCTCATCGGAAATGCCATGCTGCTTGCGGTAGATGCAGGCGCGCTCATTCATCCAGCTGCCAAAGACGGCTTGGATGGCAAGGCGCAACTGGAGCTCCGGGTTGTGCGGGAAGACAGGCTTGCCATCGACAACCTCGAGCTCGGGGTACAGGGCGGCCTCGACGTTCTCGGAGAAGATGCCCTTAAAGGTCTCAACGAGTTCCTGCAGGTCCTCGGCCGAAAGCTCGGAGTCGACGCGGACGCCGGCGACCAGGCGGGCCTGGGTCAGGGCGTTCTCGAACAGATCCGCATCGACGCCCATGACGACGTTGGAGAACATCTGGATAAAGCGGCGATAGCTATCCCAGGCAAAGCGCGGGTTTTGCGTCTGGGCGATAAGGCCCTGGACGGAATCGTCATTGAGGCCCAGGTTGAGGACCGTGTCCATCATGCCGGGCATGGAGAACGGAGCGCCCGAGCGAACCGACACGAGCAGTGGGTCGGAGGCGTCACCGAGCTTCTTGCCGCAGCGCGCCTCGAGGTCGGCCTCGGCGGCAACGATCTCGTCGAGTGCGCCCTCGGGCCACACGTTGCCGGCACCGGAGTACTCGACACAGGTCTGGCAGGTAATGGTAAAGCCACCAGGAACCGGCAGACCGATGCGGCTCATCTCGGCAAGGTTTGCGCCTTTGCCGCCAAGCACGAAGTTCATGGATTTGTCGCCCTCAGTGACACAGGTGCCCTGGGCGTCGGTTCCAAAACGGTAAACCCTCTTGCAATCGCTCACGATACTTCCCCTTCCATGCGCTTACGCGCACGACCGTGGTAACGAATCGACCCGCCGGATGCGGGCCGTGAGGGAACTATACGGCGGGTTTTGGACAGGCTTGAGCAGAGGGTGCGCGGTTTGGTAAACGTGCTAAAACCGGCGGTAAACGGTAGGTAAAGGTGGTTACCTTATGAAGATACCACTACAAGGAAAATGCAGGTAGGATGCGATGTTTTTGCTAAATCGCTTTACCAATTCAGGCAATTTAGCCACTCCGATGATTTTTCTGGGACGGGGATTAAAAAATCATTAGGTACTCAATGATTTTTAAATCCCCGTCCCAGAAAAATCATCACAGAAAGGACTACTGCTGTTGAGCGCGGCGGGCGGCACGGCGGGCTCTTGCCTCTTGAATCTCTTCGAGATGAGCAATGATCTCGGCAGCGCTTTCCTCGATGGCTTTGCCGTCGGTACGCACCACAAAGCAGCCCAGGCGCTTCATGAGGACACGGGCCTCCTCGAGCTCGCTGCGTACGCTCTCGGGCTCAGCATAGGAGCCGGCAACGGCACGGGCGTAATCATCCCCCAAGCGGCTATCGCGGATCTCAGAAATCACATCGACGGTCGAAATCAGGCCGAACAGGCGCATCGGGTCGACCTCGTAAATCGACTTGGGCGGCTCCATGCCATGCGCCAGTGGGACATTGGCGACCTTGTAGCCCTGATAGGCTAAATACATCGACAGCGGCGTCTTGGATGTACGCGACACACCCAGCAGCACGATATCGGCACCCGCCAGATCGTCGCAACCACGACCGTCATCGTGCTCAACGAAATACTCCATGGCCTCGATACGATGGAAATAGCGGTCATCGGTCTTGTGAATCACGCCCGCAACGCCCTTGGGCGGCACACCGATGAGCGACGACAGCACGGCAAGCGTCGGGCCAATCAGGTCGACCGAACGGATATGCAGCATACCCAGGTAATCGAGCACGCGGGCGCGAAGCGCCGGATCGACGATGGTGTGGAACACGGCAATATCGCGATGGTCCGCATCGACGCGCGGCCCCACAAATGACTTGACCTGCTCCACAGAGGTCACCTTAGGCAGGCGCAAAACGCGAAAAGCCCCTTCATCAAATTGCCCGGACGCCGCAAGCACCACCTCACAAGCGGTATCACCGAGCGAGTCGGAGATAACGATAACGGTGGGACGAGCGGTGACCGGGCAATCCATGCGGGGCTCCTTTTGCGCTTACGCGCAGGCTAGCTTACTTTTTGCGGGCAAGCTCACCGATGTTGGCGATGCCGGAGAACACGGCCTCGAAGCGGTTGAGCAGCTTAAGGCGATTATCGCGAAGCTGCTCGTCCTTGTCCATGACCATGACCTCATCGAAGAAACGGTCGATGGGCGCGCGCAGGGCGGCGAGGGCGGCAAATGCAGCCGGGTAGTCCTCGGCAGCAAGGGCGGCATCGACAGCGGTCTGGGCAGCCTCAGAGGCGTCGGCGAGCGCGAGCTCGACCTCGCCCATCAGGCTGCGGTCGTAGTCCGCGCCCAGCTCGGGCTTGGAGATATGCGCGGCGCGGGCATAGGCGGTCGCCAGGTTATCGAACGTCTCAGCGTCGTTCTTGCGGGCCTCGTCGAGGGCGGCGCAGCGGGCGAAGAAGACGGACGGGGCGATGATGTGCACCGCGGAGACGGCGGCAACGGTATCGGCCGGGATCTTTTCGTCGCGGGCCATGCTCACCAGGCGGCCATGGAAGAAGTCACGAACCTGCTGGGCGACCTCGGCGGCGTCGAACTCAATGCCCTGCTCACTGTAGAGCTGCAGAGCAAAGTCAATCAGCGACGTGGGGTCGATCGGCAGACGGTCGCGCAGGATGTTGATGATGCCGATAGCGGCACGACGCAGCGCGTAGGGGTCGGAGGAGCCGGTCGGGGGCTCGCCGATGGCAAAGATGCCGGCGATGGTATCGAGCTTGTCGGCGCAGGCCACGATGCAGCCAGCGGTGCCCTCGGGCAGCTCGTCACCGGCAAAGCGGGGACGATAGTGATCGCGAATAGCATGAGCGACCTCGTCGTTCTCCCCCATCGCGGTGGCGTAGTAACCGCCCATCACGCCCTGTTGGCTCGTGAACTCGACGACGGCGTTGGACACCAGGTCTGCCTTGCACAGGTGCGCGGCACGAGCAGCGTCGGCAGCAAGATGGGCGCCCAGATGAGCCTCGCGGGCAATAGCGAGCGCGAGCTGCTCGATGCGCTCGGACTTGGCGAGCACGCTGCCGAGCTTCTCCTGGAAGGCGACCTTGGACAGACGCTCACGGAACTCGTCGAGGGAGATCTTCAGGTCCTCCTCGTAGAAGAACTTAGCGTCGTCCAGACGGGCGCGCACGACGCGCTCGTTACCGTCGATCACGCGCTCGGCGTTCTCGGGCTTGCTGTTGGAGACGACCACGAACTCACGCGTCAGCTTGCCCTCGCCGTCATAGATCGGGAAGTAGCGCTGGTTGGTGAGCATGGAC
Organism: uncultured Collinsella sp.; assembly: GCA_958415665.1. Classification (GTDB taxonomy): domain Bacteria; phylum Actinomycetota; class Coriobacteriia; order Coriobacteriales; family Coriobacteriaceae; genus Collinsella. The sequence goes on from CATYZK010000004.1 coordinate 54,417, forward strand.
TCGCAGATGATCTCGTGCGGGACCTTGAGGAACTCCTCATCGAAGGTACCGACGAGCACCGTCGGCCACTCGCAGAGGTTGATGACCTCCTCGAAGACCTTCTTGGGCGTATCGACATGGCAGCCGGGACGGGCGGCCTCGACCTCGGCGATACCGGCGAGAATTGCCTCGCGACGGCGCTCGGCAGAAAGCACGCCGGCGTCCTCGAGCACCTGCTCGTAGGCGGCGGGGCTAGCGACAACGTGGTCACCGGGGCCAAGCACGCGATGGCCGCGCGTGGTGTTGCCGCTCGTCACGTCGGCAAACGACACGGGCACAACTTCCTCGCCCAAAAGGCAGCAGATCCAGCGGACCGGGCGCACGAAGGTGGCGTGCTCGTGGCCCCAGCGCTGACTACGGTAGTTGGGCCACTGCAGGCCGGCGATGGTCTTCTCGCACAGGGCCGTCAGGATCGGAGTAGCCGGAGCGGAAGGAATGTTCTTCTCGGCAAAGACATACTCACGGCCGTCGGTGTCCTCGCGACGGACCAGATCCTCGGCAGCCACACCGCACTTGCGGGCGAAGCCCTGGGCGGCCTTGGTGGCGTTACCGTCAACGTCGAAGGCGATGTTGGCCGCAGGGCCACGCTTGACCTCGTGAACCTCATCGGTCGCGGTGGCGACGTCGGCAACGAGCGCAGCCAGGCGACGCGGGCTCGAGATCACGCGGACCTCGCCGTGGGCCAGACCGGCCTCGTCGAGACCCTTGGCGATCATGGTGCCAAGCTGCTTGACGGCATTGTTCAGCGGTGCGGAGGGCATTTCCTCCGTACCGATCTCAAACAGGAAATCCTTAGCGTCTGCCATGGCTTACGCCACCTCGCCTTCCTGGTCGGCATTCTCGTTTACTCCGGCGACCTCGGCCATATAGGCCTCGCAGCACGCCTTGGCGACGGCGCGGACGCGCAGGATGTAGTTGGCACGCTCGACCGCGGACAGCGCGCCGCGGGCATCGAGCAGATTGAAAGCGTGGCTGCACTTCATGACGCAGTCGTATGCGGGCAGCGGCAGCTTGCGCTCCAGGCAGGAATGGCACTCGGCCTCGTAGTCGTCAAACTTCTGACGCATCATCTCGACGTTGGCGACCTCAAAGTTATAGGCACTGAACTCGCGCTCGTTCTCGAGGAACACGTCGCCGTAGGTCATGGGCGTGCCATCGGGCAGGTAGCTCCACACCAGATCGTAGACCGAGTTGACGCCCTGGGCGTACATGGCGATACGCTCCAGGCCATAGGTGATCTCGACGGGCACGGGGTCGACCTCGATGCCGCCCACCTGCTGGAAGTACGTAAACTGCGTGACCTCCATGCCGTTGAGCCAGACCTCCCAGCCAAGGCCCCAGGCGCCGAGCGTCGGGCTCTCCCAGTCGTCCTCGACAAAGCGGACGTCATGGTCGTTGGGGTCCAGGCCAATGGCGGCCAGCGAACCCAGATAGAGCTCCTGGGCGTTGACCGGTGAGGGCTTGATGAGCACCTGGAACTGATAGTAGTGCTGCATGCGGTTGGGGTTCTCGCCGTAGCGGCCGTCGGCGGGACGGCGGCAAGGCTGCGCATAGCAGGTGCGCCACTCGGCGGGACCGAGCGAGCGCAGCGTGGTCGCGGTATGGAAGGTACCGGCACCGACCTCGGAGTCATAGGGCTGCATAATGACGCAGCCCTGCTCGCCCCAGTACTGCTGGAGGCGCAGGATGATGTCTTGGAAGGAAAGCGATGAAGCGTTCATGCCTCTAATATCCCCTCGTCGAAACGATTACACGGTTAGGTACTGTACTATAGCGGTTTTTAGTCGATAGCGCCCAGACGGTTGAGCGGCCAGTAACGCACGAGCGCCACGGCGATCAAGTCAGAGCGATCAACGGGACCAAAATAGCGTGAGTCGGCAGAGTTCTCTCGATTGTCGCCCATCACCCACACACAGTCATCGGGGACGGTGTAGGGATAGCTCACCTGGGCGGCGGGCGCCTGGACCGAAAGCGGCCAGCTCATGCCGGTCGTATACTTCTCATCGAGCGCCTGGCCGTCGACGACGACCTTGCCGTCCTGAAGGTCGACCGTCTGGCCGGCCGTGGCGATGACGCGCTTTACCAGCACGTCATGCTCGGACGTGGCATCGGGGTTGTGAAACACCACGATATCGCCCTGTTTGACAGGCTGTCCGAGCTCCAGGCTCACTTTTTGCGCCAGGATCTGGTCGCCAATCTCAATCGTGTCCTCCATGGAGCCGGTGGGTACCACAAAGGGCTCGACCACAAAGGTGCGGATCAGGAAGGTGGCCACGAGCGCGATCGCGATGACCGCGACCCACTCAAAAGCGCCCCTCAACGCGGAATGCTGCGATGGAACCATTCTCACTCCTCGCTCTGCGAATACGAAGCGTCCAGAATCTCCTGCGCGTATGCGCGCTCCTGGGGCGTAAGCCGTGCCGTCTCGATCAGGTCGGGACGCCAGCGGCAGGTGCGCTCGATGGCATTCTTACGGCGCCAGGCGTCAACCTTGGCATGGTCACCGCTCACGAGCACCGGCGGCACGCCCTCGCCGTTGAATTCAGCAGGGCGAGTGTACTGCGCATACTCGAGCAGGCCTCCGTCCTCGGCGGTCGAGAACGACTCGTCGACGTTGCTCATCTCGTCACCAAGGGCGCCGGGAATCAGGCGTACGACGGCATCGGCAACGACCATAGCGGGAAGCTCGCCGCCCGTGAGCACGTAATCGCCGATCGACAGGCGCTCGTCGGCATACGCATAGGCACGCTCGTCGACACCCTCGTAACGGCTGCACACAAACAGCAAGCGCTCGCTTTTGAGCAGGCGCTCGGCCACATGCTGTGTAAAGGGCTCGCCACAGGGGGTAAAAAACACCACGGTGGGCTTAGGACCCTCGGAGCTAATAGCCTCGATGGCCTCGACAATAGGCTCGACCTTCATGAGCATGCCCTGCCCGCCGCCGTACGGCTCGTCATCGACGGTACGATGGCGGTCGTGCGTCCAGTCGCGCAGGTTATACGCCTTAAAATCAAAAAGGCCGGCCTTGCGGGCGCGGCCCAAAATCGATGTGGACATGACGGGCTCAAACATCTCGGGAAAGACCGAAAGGGTCTCAATCAGCATGTTGTCCTCCCTACTTGTCCATATCGATCAGGCCGTCCATAACGTGGACGGAAATTGTTCCTGTGTCGGGAAGATCGAGCACAACCTGCTCGATCACGGGAATCAGTACCTCGCCGTACCGATCACCCTCGACAACCCAAACATCGTTAGCGGGCGTCGACATGATCTCGACGATCGTGCCGAGTGAACCGAAGCGCTCGTCGACCACCTCGCGACCCATCAGGTCGGTATAGGCGGCGTCGAGTGAATCGAGCTCAAAATCGTCACGATTTGCCAACACATAGCATCCTGTGATGCCCTCGGCGGCCGTCAAGTCGTCAATGCCCTCAAACGAGACCAGATCGCCATCGCCCGTATCGGTGACGGACACGACCGTGCAAAAGCGGTCGCGCTTGAGCGCCGGCGGCGTCAGGGCGACGCGCATACCCGGCTCTAATACAGAAGGAAGCCCCCGCAGCGGTTGCGCGAGGACCTCCCCCTTCCTTCCGTGCGGCTTGACCACACGGGCGATGTTTTTGTACTGGGACCTCAAGGTCCTAGCCCAGAACCTCTACCTCGACAGCAGTGTCGAGGCGAGCGGCCAGTGCACGGGCGAGCGTGCGAATGGCCTTGATGGTACGGCCACGACGGCCGATGACCTTAGCGACGTCATCCTCGGCGACAGAAACCTCGATCGTAGAGGCGTCGTCACCATCGATGACCTCAAGGCTCACGGAATCCGGGTCGTCGACGATCTGAACAACGAGATATTCGACGAGATCGGCGATGCGATCTGAGAGCATTGCCTCACCCTCGAGCTGTGCAGCGTCAACCTCAGGCACGATTTACTCCTCGGCGCCCTCAGCGGCCTCAGCGGCAGCCTTAGCGGCCTCGGCCTCTTTGGCGAGCTGCTTCTTGGACTTCTTGACGACGGTCTCGGTCTTCTCGCCCTCGTTGGCGGCCTTGACCAGAGCGGCGACGGCGTCGGTGAGCTGAGCGCCCTTGGACTGCCAGTCGGCGATCTTCTCGAGGTCGAGGTTGATGGTCTTGGGGGCGGTCATCGGGTTGTAGCGGCCAACCTCCTCGATGATACGACCGTCACGCGGGGCGCGGGAATCGGCGACGACGACACGGTAGTACGGACGCTTCTTAGCGCCGTGACGAGCAAGGCGAATCTTGACTGCCAAAGGAAACTCCTCCAACCAAGCAGCTTTAGGCTGCAACTACAAACAAACAGTTGAACATAATACGCCATCGACGCGGGCAGGTGAAGTCCGTGAGACCAACTTCTTCGGTGTAGTCGAGGGCAAATCCATATCTTAGACAAGAATTCGGGATTTGCAAGCACATACACGCACCCCACATGAGCTGCGCGGTATACTCATGACATGGAAAGACGCGAACATACATACGGTTATGAGGATGCCATGGGCGTCACGCCGCCTCCCTGGACGGGTCCGGCGGTGGGCCTCATGGACCTCGATGCGTTTTTTGCGAGCGTGGAGATGCTCGATCATCCCGAATGGCGCGGAAAGCCGCTCATCGTGGGCGGAGACGCCGATTCGCGTGGCGTCGTGTCCACATGTTCGTATGAGGCACGTCGCTTTGGCGTGCACTCTGCCATGGCCTCGGCCGAGGCGCGGCGCTTGTGCCCGCAAGCCATTTGGACGCACGGGCACTTTGATCGCTACCGCGAGGTGAGCGCGCAGGTCATGGCGATTCTTGCCGAGGAGACGCCGCGCGTTGAGCGCGTATCCATCGACGAAGCCTTTATCGATATCACACCGGGTCGCTTTGCGCCCGAAGACCCGCTACTGGTTGCGCGGCGTATAAGCGACCGCGTGGCAGCGCTAGGAGTGACGTGCTCCATTGGTGTGGGCTGCAACAAGACGGTCGCAAAGATCGCAAGCGAGCGGGATAAGCCGTTTGGGCTGACCATCGTGCGCCCCGGAACCGAGCAGCGCTTTTTGGCCGCGCTGCCGGTATCTGCCATGAGCGGCATCGGGCGCTCGGCCGAGGAACGACTGCGCCGCATGCGCATCTACACCCTCGGCGAGCTATCACGTGCACCGGAATCCACCTTGGCCTCTATTTTTGGCGTCAACGGCGAACGCATGCGCCAGCGTGCGCTGGGACTCGAAATCTCCGAAGTCACAAGTCTCGATGAAGAGCGTGAGGTCAAGTCGGTCAGCAATGAACGCACCTTTGCGAAAGATTTGACTGAGCGCGGGGACATCGAAGCGGCGATTGCGCTGCTGGGCGAGTCAGTGGGACGCCGCCTGCGTCGTCAGGGACTAACGGGCGCCACGGTGACGCTCAAGCTCAAGTATTCGTATGGAAACGGTCGCTCGGCACAGCGCCGGCTGCCTCATCCGACCGACGATGAGAACATCTTCGTGGCGGTTGCGCTCGAACTGCTCGACAACATCTGGCAGGAAGGAATGCATGTTCGCTTAGCAGGCATCGGCATGAGCGACTTCGACCACCAAGGCGGCATCCAGACCGACCTGTTCTGCGAGATCGATGACCGCGGAGCCCAATCCAGCGACCGCCGCGAGCTCTCCGTCGCCATCGACGCCGTCCGAGACAAATTCGGCGACACCGCCCTATCCTTCGGCCGCCAATCCCGCTTCAACGATTAACCGCCTTTGGGCAAAAAGAAAGCCGGGCAGGTGCGGAAAACCACAACTGCCCGGCGAAATGCGCGAGGCTAGCTAAAAAGCCCCGTATCAAATGAGCTACTAGAGGAGGTCGAGGGGGAGCTGGGGGGCGTCACCCCAGAGCTTTTCTAGACGGTAGAAGTCGCGGGCTTCGGGAGTGAAGACGTGAACGACGACCGAACCGTAGTCCATGAGCATCCAGGTCTTCTGCTCGCGGCCCTCGATGGAAAACGGGTGCTCACCGCAAGCCTCGGCGACCTTCTCTTCGATCTCGTCGACGATAGAATCGACCTGGCGGTTGTTGGTACCGGTGGCAAGCACAAAGTAGTCGCACACGTCGGAAAGCTCGGTCAGGTCGAGCACCTGCACGTCCTCGCCCTTCTTGTCGTAGGCGGCCTGCGCGGCGGCGCGGGCGACATCCTCGGCGGCGACACCGCTCGCGGACAGCGAGGCGGCGGTGCGGTCGGACGTGGCAACGAAACTCTTGTGCTCCACACCTTCAAGAATCTGCTCGTCAGTCATGGTCTCGTCGGCCATGGAATACCTCTTTCTAGACACACCCGAGCTAGCGCAGCTGGGCGTAATGGTTGTAAATCGTAATAGCCGTGGGATAAAGATAGCGCCCGGACTGGATCACATAGACCAGACCCTGCGCAAAACAGGAGAAGAACAACTCGTCAAGCGTCGACTCCCTTACCATCTTGCGCAGCGCGTGGGCATAATCACCATGGCGGTTGGGCTCGATGGCATCTGCCACAAAGACCACCATATCGAGCGGCGTCATGTCGCAGGCGCCCACGGTGTGACGGTCGACAGCCTGGAAAACGGCCGGCGACAGCTCGGGGAAAAGCTGCGGAAGCTCATAGGCGGCAACAGGGCCATGCAAAAGCGGCGTCGCGGCAGAAGGAGAGCCGGCAACCTTGATGCCGTAGTGCAACGCGCGGGCCACGAGCTCGTCGTCGGAGAGAACCTTATCCCAGTCGTGAATCAGGCCGGCGGCGGCGGCATCAAAGCGGTCAACGCCGTAGACCTCGGCCAGATGAAGTGCGGTCTCGGCAACACCCAGCGAATGCACATAGCGCTTGCGCTTATCTTTCATGCGAACATCGAGCAGCTCTTGAATGCGCTTGAGCAGCGCGCGCTCATCGCCCTCAAACTGATCCTCTACCGACAACGTAGCCCCCATCACTCAAAATCTTCTTGACCCAGATCGACATACAAACTGCGCTTGCGAATGTAGCCGAGCACAGACTCGCTCGTAAGATAGCGCACGCTCATGCCGCGGGCAACTCGCTTACGAATGTTCGTCGAGCTGATCGCCAGCGCCGGAATCTGAATATAGCGCACATCGAACGGCAGCCCCGACTCTTTGATTCGGGCACGCGCCGTATCGATATCAAAACCCGGTCGCGTCGCCGCAATAAAGGTAGCAAGCTCAGCAATTCGCTCGGCATCATGCCAGGTCACAATATCGATAATCGCGTCGGCGCCCGTAATAAAGTAGAGCTTAACCTGCGACGGATAAAAGTCGCGAAGGGCATGAAGCGTATCGGCCGTATAGGTTACGCCCGGACGGTCGATCTCGAACCGGCTCGCCAAAAAAGCCGGGTTCGCGGCGGTGGCGAGGACCGTCATGGCATAACGGTCCTCGGCAGGCGTCACCGGCTTGTCAAGCTTAAAGGCGGGAGAGCCCGCCGGCATAAAGAGCACAGCGTCCAAGTCGAGCGACTCGCGCGCCTGCTCGGCAGTCACCAGGTGCCCGTAATGAATCGGGTCGAAGGTGCCGCCCATAATGCCAAGCCGAAACTCTTTGCCCTCTTTTATGGGCAGCTCGGGCAAACCGATTCCACCGCGCAGCGACATGGCTTACTCGCCCTCCGAGGTCTCGGCATCGTCCGCGGCATCAGCCGCATCGACAACCTCGACGCCCTCATCCGCAGCATAGGCCACGTCAATGGTCTCAACGGCAACGCCCTCGCCAGCGTCCTCGAGCTCCTCGTACTCCGAGAAGTCCTCAGCGCCCTCAAAGTCAAAGGCACGCTGGCAAATGCGGACCTCGTCGCCCGCACGGCAACCGGCCTTCTCGAGCGCGTCGTCAACACCCATACGCGCAAACTTGTGCTGCAGGTAGATGACGGCTTCCTCGTTTTCCCAGTCGGTCTGGATGACCATGCGCTCGATGGCACGACCGACCACACGGAAGGCACCGGGCTCTTCCTGGACAATGCGGAAACGCTTCTCGCGCTGCAGGCGGCGGCGCTCCCACTCATCGTCGCGCAGATCGACCGGCTCATCGGAAACCGCCAGCTCGGCGCGAAGCTTAGCCACCTGCTCGCCCACGGCAAGCATCAGCGTGTTGAGGCCGGCGCCCGTCACGGCGGACACGGCAAAGAACATATGTCCATCGTCGAGCGCGGCGCGCTTGAGGTCGGCAATCTTGTCAGCCGTGCCCGGCGCATCGCACTTGTTGGCGACAACGATTTGCGGGCGCTCCGAGAGCTCTGCGCCATACTGCTCGAGCTCACGGTTGATGATGCGGTAATCCTCAACCGGGTCGCGATCCTCAAAACCGCCCGTCATGTCGATGACATGCATGATCAGGGCCGTACGCTCAATGTGACGCAGGAACTGGTGGCCCAGGCCCTTGCCCTCGCTCGCGCCCTCGATCAAACCAGGAACGTCGGCAACGACGTAAGAATACTCACCGGCACGCACCATGCCGAGGTTCGGCACGAGCGTGGTAAACGGATAGTCGGCGATCTTGGGACGGGCGGCACTCATGCGCGCGATGAGCGAAGACTTACCCACAGAGGGAAAGCCCACGAGCGCGGCATCGGCCATAAGCTTCATCTCGAGCTCAATCCAGTGCTCCTCGGCCGGTTCGCCCAGCTGAGCGAACGCGGGCGCGCGACGCACCGACGTCACAAAGTGGGTATTGCCCAGACCGCCGGCGCCACCGGGCGCCACGACAACGCGCTCGCCATCGTGCACCAGGTCGGCAATCTCGAACATCGGGGTCTGCGTCTCGGGGTCGAGCTCGCGCACCACGGTGCCCATGGGAACCTTCAGGATCAGGTCCTCGCCGCTTTTACCGTTACGACGGGCACCCTGCCCATGCGTGCCGCGCTCGGCGCGGAAGTGATGCTTAAAGCGGTAATCGATCAGCGAAGACAGCTGAGCATCGGCCTGAATGACGACATTGCCGCCACGACCGCCGTCGCCGCCATCGGGGCCGCCCTTGGGAACAAATGCCTCGCGCCTAAACGACATGCATCCGGCTCCGCCGTCGCCGCCGCACACGTTAATGCGGCTGATATCGGTGAACTGTGACAACAGAATCGCCTCCTACAAAAAGAGGGAGACCCTTGAATCCTAAAACTCAAGTGCCTCCCACATATGTGCTCTATGAAGGGTGAATTACGCGTTCGCGAGCGGGCGTACGCTGACCCTGTGCTTGATACCCTTGTGGAACTCAACGGTACCGTCGACCAGCGCGAACAGCGTGTCGTCCTTGCCACGGCCAACGTTCTCACCCGGGTGGATGTGAGTGCCGTGCTGACGGACGAGAATCGTGCCCGTGGTTACCGTCTGGCCGGCATAGCGCTTCGTGCCAAGGCGCTGACCGCGGGAGTCACGGCCATTACGGGAGGAACCGAGTCCTTTTTTGTGTGCCATTGTGTATACCTACTCTTTCGTTACGAGTGTAATCTACTCGGCGACGGGAGCCTCGGCAACAGCCTCGGCCTCTGCCTTGACAGCCTTCTTGGCGCGGGACGTAGCCTGGACCTTCACGATCTTCAGCTTGGTGAGCTGCTGACGGTGACCCTTCAGACGACGATAGCGCTTACGCTTGTGGAACTTGAAGACCAGCTGCTTCTCGCCCTTGAACTGCTCAACGATCTGAGCGGTAACCTTGGCCTTGGCCAGCTTGTCGGGATCGGTGACGATCTTCTTACCATCGTTGAGGAAGATGGCCGGCAGGGTGACCTTGTCGCCCTCATTGCCCTCGATCTTCTCGACGGTGATGACATCGTCGGTGGCGACCTTGTACTGCTTGCCGCCCGTGTTAACGATTGCGTACATGTTTACTTGCCCTTCATGCATCAGTTAGTGCAACAGCCGAATATAGTAGCAGGCGAAAATACCCCCGTCAACGAGTATGTGGAGCAAATCCACAAGTTCGCACAGGTATGGGGCTGACGAGTCGGCCCTCGTCGTCCTCGCATGCTTGATTCTGACGCTCGACATCGTAGGAGCAGATGGTCACGAGGTCTTGCATACCGGTGGAAACAATAGGTGCATCCACGCCCGGGGTCAAGCCCTGCAACAAAACATCAGCAGCGGAAAGCAAAATTTCCGGACGCATGGAGCCCTCGTTGTCGGCATGGGTGTCGAGCATGAGCACCAAATGGTCCGGGCGCTCCCCCGCCGTGAGCTCATAGCCCACGAGCGTGTGATCCAAATCCAAGCGCTTGCTCTTTTTGCCGCGCGCGTAGTCGATGCCATGGTCCGCGCGCAGCGTGTCGATCGCGCGACGCACCTCGTCGGCGCTTACGGGCGCCTCGGGATCCAAGTGCAAATCAATGCGATACGACAAGCGCGTGAGCTGCGCCGTCAACGCCGGCGTGCGCACGTCGATGTACGCCGCCTCGATGGGTGCCAGATCGGCCGGAGACGCCGCAGCCAGGCGCCCAAACGCCTCGTCGAGCGCCACGAACTCGGTCATAAACAGGTCATACCACTCGCAGGTCGACGACGTACCCACCGGCAGCGCCGAAGAGAAGCCCACGCGCATGTGAGGAGAGAAGCCCTGCGTGACGGCATAGGGAAGTCCCGCACGACGCACGATGCGCTCAATAGTATGGATTACTTCGAGATGGCCCAGATACTTAAGGCGATCGCGCTTGCCATAGCGAACACGAAGCCTAAAGAGCGTGGGGTTGTCGGTCAGGAGCTCACTCATGCGCGATCACCCATCAATACATTCTTGGCGTGGAGCGTGGGACAGATTCCGCAGCCGGTGCACGACGTGCGGGTGCAATCGGGAGTCGTGACACCCTCGAGCGAGCGACGGTACTCGCGCTCGAGGAAGCCGCGCGTGCAGCCGGGGCTCACATGCTCCCACGGTAGGCGCCAGTTCAACTCGTAGGGTAGGTGTACGAGCTCATTGAGGTCGATGCCGTTTTTGGCGGCAGCCTCCTTCCAGTTATCGAGCGAAAAATGCTCTACCCAGGCGTCAAAGCGAGAGCCAGCGCGCCAAGCATCGATGATGACGGGCGTCATGTCACGACCGGCGCGGGACAGCGCGGCCTCGACGAGCGAGGTCTCGGCATCGTGGTAATGCACGCGGACGGCGCGGTTGCGAACGCTCGTGATAAGCAGCTTCTGGCGACGCTTGACGTCGTCGTAGTCGAGCTGCGGGCACCACTGGAACGGCGTGGCAGCCTTGGGGATAAAGACCGAAACCGAGATGGACACCGAGATCGAGCCGCGACGGGCCTTGGGCACCACGGAACGACCGAGCTCCAGCACGTGATCGGCCAGATTGGCGATGGCCACGATGTCCTCGTCGCGCTCGCCGGGAAGGCCCATCATAAAGTAGAGCTTCATGCGGTTCCAGCCGGCCTCGAAGGCCGCCTTGGCCGCACGGTCCAGGTCCTCCTCGGTCACGTTCTTGTTAATGATGTCGCGCATGCGCTGGCTGCCGGCCTCGGGCGCAAACGTCAGGCCGCCCTTCTTTTCGCCGGCGACCGACTCGGCCATATCCACGCCAAACGAATCCAGGCGCTGCGACGGAATAGACACGCGAATACCCGTATCCTCCAGGCGACGGTTGAGCCTGCCGAGAACGTCGCGAATGCAGGAGTGGTCGGTCGTAGAGAGCGAGGTCAGCGACACCTCGTCATAGCCGGTCTTTTCCAGACCCTGAATCACCGACGAGACGATCTGGTCGGCCGAGCGCTCGCGCACCGGGCGATACGTCATGCCGGCCTGGCAAAAACGACAGCCGCGGGCGCAGCCACGCAGGATCTCGATAGACAGGCGGTCGTGGACCAGCTGCGCATAGGGCACGCACGACTGCGACAGCGGATTCGTGGCACCAAAGCCCTCGACCACGCGCTTGTAGACCACGGTCGGCGCATCCTTGCCCTCACGCGGCACGGTGTAGCCATGCGGCGAGCAGGGCTCGTCGTGACGAACCTCATAGAGCGACGGCACGTAGTTGCCGGCAATGGATGCAAGCTGCTCAACAATCTGCTCGCGCGGGACTCCTTCGTCGCGCAGGCGGCGATGCAGCTGGCAGGTCTCGAGCAGCGATTCCTCGCCCTCGCCGATGAGGATGGCATCGAAGAAGGCCGCGTACGGCTCGGGGTTGTACACCGAGGGACCGCCGGCGATGATGATGGGGTCGTCTTCACCTCGGTCGGCCGCTAACAGCGGAATGCCAGCGAGATCGAGTGCCTCGAGGAAGTTCGTCACCGCCATCTCGTGCGGCACATGCAGACCGACGATATCAAACGAAGCGACGGGGGCAGCACCTTCGAGCGACAGAAGCGGAATACCCGCCTCGCGCATGGCGTCACCCATATCGGGCCACGGCACATAGCCACGCTCGCAGGAGATGCCCTCGGCCTGGTTAAGGATGTTGTAGAGGATGGCGATACCCTGGTTGGGCAGACCGACCTCGTACACATCCGGGTAGATCAGGCAGCAACGGTAGTCGGCATCGGCCTTTGAAAGCGTGCCCCACTCGTGATCGATATAGCGACTCGGCTTTTCGACCTTGGCGAGCAGCGGCTCAATTAAATGAAAACAGTCTTGATACGGAACGCGCAACGGAAAACCCCTAAGCAGCGAGATCGGATGCGTCCTCGTAGGACGCCATAGGACGGGTAGCGCCCGCGACCGTGGTCACCAGATCGCGAACGCGGGAGAACGTGGCAGTGACCACCTCGTTGGCACGGCTGTAGTCAACATCGCGCTCGTAGAGCGAAACGAGCGCACGGCCCATGCCATAGGTGCCCGCGGCAGCAGTAAGCGCCTTGACGGCAAACCCAATATGTGGCGTCTGCTTGACGAGCGCACGGGTGACCGCGCGGATCACAAGGCCGCCAGCAAGCACGCCCGCGACCTCGTAGCCGCGCTCAGGCTTAATGCCGCGTCCAAAGACGGCAGCGAGCTCAAAGAGCATGCCCACCTGCGCCAACGCCATAACGGGATAATCGGCGCCCGGCAAAAACACCAGCGCACCGGTCGCCATATTGGTGAGCGCGCACGAGGTGATGATACGATTGGCCGCCGCGATGCGCATGAAGGCAAAGTTCGCCGCAAAGGCCGTTTCCTTTTCGGTGCGATCGAGAATCCAGCGGGCAAGCGTCTCGAGCAGATACGTCTTATCGGTTGCCGCTACCACGCCGAGCATAGGCGTGGACTCCTCGATAAACGGCACCTCCACAGCAGACTCGGCAAGCACGCACACGGGCGCGCCGGCGATCACGAGCTCCTGCACGGCACTCTCCAAGCGGTCGGAGCCGCACGAGAGCACCAGCACCACATCGGTATCGGTCTTTGGAGCAATTCGCTCCTCCCCCAGACGCTCGACGCGCACAATGCCCGAGGTCGTCTGCGGCACAAAGGCGTCACGCACTGTCTCGGCCAGAAAGCGCGAGGCGGACGAATCCAGATAGACCGAGACGCGCACCGGCGTATCGGAATCCTTCTTAACGGACGCGCCCATCTTAAAAGCGCGGGTCAGCTTATCTACGGGAATTTTCATAGCAAACCCCTCCAGCGGTTAAGCGGCGCCCGAACGATGCCGCCATATGGATTGTACGATACCCACCGTCAGCAGCTGAATCATCATCGAAGACGAACCGAAGCTAATAAACGGTAGCGGAATACCGGTAATCGGCATCATGCCAATGCACATGCCGATGTTTTCGAAGGTCTGGAACGCCCACATGCCAACGATGCCCACACACGAAAGACGCAAGAACAGCGACTCACACTTAAAGGCGACGCGAATCGTCGAAAAGATCAGCAGCATGTAGAGGCACAGGAGCAAAAAGGACCCACAGAAGCCGAAGGTCTCGGAGAGGAAAGCGAAGACGAAGTCGGTGTGGAACTCAGGCAGAAAGCCGCCGGCCGACTGCGTCGCATGGCCCAAGCCCTTACCAAAGAAGCCGCCCGAGCCAACGGCGATAAGCGACTGCTGCAGGTTGTAGGCATCGTCCGAATCGGCATTATCGGGGTCGATAAAGACCGTCAGACGGTTCATCTGATACTGCTTGATGAGCACATCGTGGCCGAGCAACGAATCAAAGACCGAATCGAGCGCCAGGACGAGGGCCACCAGGCCCACGAGCAGGGCCAGGGTCGACAGCACCCATTCGCGGCGTGCACCGCTCATGCAGATGACGATGGCGCCCGAAACCAGCACGACCAGGCCCGAGCCCAGGTCGCCCATGGCAACGACGGCCAAAAACGGAATGGACAGCATGCCGCAGAGCTTGACGTAATCGCGAACGGTATCGATGCGGCCGTTATACTGCGAGCCAAGCGTGGCAATAAAGAAGATGGTGATGAGCTTGGCAAGCTCAACCGGCTGGAATGTCAAGCCGATACCGGGAATCTTGATCCAGCCCGTCATGCCCAGACCGCCAGTATAGGACAGACCCGGAATCTTGGGCGAGAAGATCACGATCAGGTCGATGACGAGCAACGCCGTCGAGAAATTGGAAATACCGCGCAGGTCGGTACGCCAGACCAGCACCGCCAGCACCGCCCCGATACCAATTCCCAGCAGATGGCGTGAGAACGAAGCATCGGCCTTAAACTGCGAAGCCGACCAGATAATGATGGCACCGTAGGCGACGAGCGCCACTGTAGCCACGAGCACACCGATATGCACCTTTTGGCGAAACGTGCCGCGCGAGGCCGAAAGCTGCTTGTTGACGCGGTCCAGGCTGCTGCGGGAGCCGGTCTTGGTTGAGCGGAACAGATCCGCCGGCGAAAAATCCATCGCAACCTCCTATCGAACCGAAGAATCGCCCGAAGCCGAAGAGGTATCGGGCTCGTCATAAATCACGCCGAGCACGTCACGCACGACATGCATTGCGGTATCAGAGCCACCGCCGCCCTGCTCCAGGACAGTAGCGATGACATACTTGGGGTCATCGGCCGGAGCATAGGCGCAGAACCATGCGTATTCGTCCTCGCCGCTTTTCTCGCCCGTGCCCGACTTACCGTATACCTGCGGCGTCAGGGTGCCAAAGTGAGCCGCTAGGGACGTCGATGCCGTGTATATCACGTCGTGCATGCCATTGCGAACAAGAGTCAAATCCGAATCGCTGTTGATCTTGGCCTCCAGGCGCTTCTTCTTGCCCTTACCGTTGTACTTATAGGCATCGCCGTCGCCATCGCGCGACACGGCAGACAAAAACACGTGCGGCACGTACTGTTTGCCACCGTTGGCAAGGCCCATGTAGGCGCATGCCATCTGCAGGGGCGTCACCAGGATGTCGCCCTGGCCGATGGCAATGTTGGTCATATCGCCGGCATTCCACTTGCGGTCCTCGGCAGAGGCGTCGGTGAAGTACGACTCCTTCCACTCGGCATCGGGAATACGGCCCGCGCCCTCACTCGGCAGATCGATACCGCAGGTCTTGCCTAGGCCCCAGCGACGAAAGACCTCCTGCAGGCCCTCGGGATGTTGCTCGTCATAAAAGAACGCCTTGCCCATGTCGTAGAAGACGGGGTCGCACGAGTTGGCGATACCCGACTGCAGCGTCATGGTGCCGTGGCCGGAATGCAGCCAGCAGTACTTGCCCCACGACTTGCCCAGACCCGTCCAATAACCCGTGCAGTTGGTCGTCTGCCCCGACGTGTAGGTTCCAAACTCAAGACCGGCCAGTGCCGAGAGCGGCTTGATGGTCGAGGCCGACATGTACTGTCCGCTAATGGCGCGGTTGAGCAGCGGGTGCGAACCCTTGTCATCATTGAGCTCGGTCCACACGTCATTTGAGACGCCGCCGATGAAGACGGAAGGATCGAACTTGGGCTGGCTCGCCATGCCCAGGATCTCGCCATTGTTGGGATCGAGACACACTACAGCGCCGTTGCCGGCATTGCTGTAGCCAGTGGTCTTGGCAAGCTCGATAGCGCTCGCCAGCGCCGTCTCGCAGGCCTGCTGGATCTTAAGGTCGAGCGTGAGCTTAATGTCGGAGCCGGCCTTCGCGGGCACGGCGCCGGCCTGACCGGTCACGTTGCCCGAGGCATCGACCTTGACGGTCTGCTCGCCACGAATACCCTGCAGCAGGTTTTCGTAGTAGCTCTCAACGCCCGCCTGCCCCACGATATCGCCCGACTGGTACGTAATCTTGCCAGCAGAAGCATCATCATCGCCAGAGGTTTTCTTATTCTGGGCCTCGAGCTGCTCGGAGGTAATGGTGCCGGTATAGCCCAAGATGTGACAGGCCGTCTCGCCGTACGGATACTGGCGCTCGGTACGCTCGGCAATCTTGACGCCCGGGAACTCGCCGGCGTGCTCCTTGATATAGGCAACCGTGGAGCGACGGACGTCTGTCGCGATGGTATGCAGGCTCTGGGCGCCCTCGGAATTGTCCTGGATATTGCGCAGCACAGCCACGTAGGGCATACCGAGCACGTTGGCAAGATGACGAACCAGAACCTCATCCTCGGCAAGGTCGCGGTAGGCCACGACAGCAAGTGAGGGACGGTTCTGGACAAGCGCCACGCCATTGCGGTCGAGGATGCGGCCGCGCACAGCGGGTGTGGTAACGGTGCGCGTCTGATTACTATTAGCCTGCTTCTCGTAATAGCCCGACGAGACCATCTGCATGCCCCACAGCTTGACGGCAAGCGCCGCGAACATCGCGCCCACACCCGTAGTGAGGATGGAAAAGCGGCCCTTAAAGGCGGTCGCCGCGGTATTGCCCTCGCCCTCGGTGGCGCGCGGGGCCGTTCCATGCTGCGTATCGTAGGTAAAACGGGAATCGCCGCGACGCATGATGACCAGCGCGACCACGATGGCCACAACCAACACGATACCGGCGATAATAACCGTCATCTGGGAAGACATCTACGGGCCTCCCCTATTTGAGCTTACGGGTCTTGGGCTTAAAGCGCATGCCCGTCTGGCGTCCGCCACGTGCGGAGAATCCATAACCGGACTGCGGCACGACGCCGGACATCAAAAACGGAATGGCAACCAGACCCGTCAGGATCGAAGACGGCAGCGCATGGCCGAAGATCGCAACGACAAAGCTCGTCTCCAAACCCATAAACAGCAAGATGATGCTGTAGATCACATTTATGACGAGCGCGAAGGCGCCCACGGTGATGCCGCGCGCACTCGGGGTACCGCCCGTCTGACCGGCGGCGCTATGCACCAGGGCAAAAGAACCCACGGTCAGCAGGAGCGACATAACGCCCACCGGCACGGCAGCGGAAAGGTCATAGAACAAGCCGCTGCAAAAACCGCACACGACGGCACGGTTCGGGTCGCCCGAGAACACGCTTAGGCACACCAAGATAATCATAAAGTTGACGCGACCGCCCGCAATGGAGATCTGCGGTGCCAGGCCTGCCTGCAGCAGCACGCACACGATGGCGGCGATTACAAACGTGCGGGAGCTCATCCCCTGCTCGTGTAGATCCATGGACATGCCCCCTATTCGCTCGAGCCGGAATCGGTCGTCTCAGACGTGTCGGAACTGTCATCCGAGCTCTCGTCCTTCGTCTTGGTCGCAGCATCGCGCGACGTTCCCTGCGGCGTGCTATTAGCGGTGTTCACGTCCTCATCCGAGGCCGACTGTTCGTCGGTCAGCGAGGTGATGACCAGCACTTCCTCGTTGTTCTCGGCCGTGGTCTGAGCGCGCACCACAATGGTGTAGTACACGTCGTTTGCCGATTTCTCAACCGACGAGACGGTGCCGAGCGGAAGGCCCTTGGGGAACACACCGCCAATGCCCGAGGTCACGATGATGTCGCCAACCTTAACGTCGGAATCGACGCTCACATACTCAAGACGCAGCGTGCCGTCAGCCTGACCCTGCAGCATGCCCTGGGCGCGCGTATCCTGCACCATGGCGGACACGCCCGAGTTCTCATCGCCAATCAGGCGCACGGTGGACGTCTTGGCCGAGACTTCGATGATCTGGCCTATGACACCGGCAGAACTCGTCACAGGCATGTTAATGGTAAGCCCGTCGGCAGAACCCTTATCGATGGTAACGGTCGAGGTCCAGGCATCGCCCGAAGCGCCGACGATACGAGCTGCAGTGGACTTGAGGTTGTAGGTCGACTGCAGACCGACCAGACCCTCCAGTCGCTCGGCGGTCTTTTGAGCCTCGGAGAGCTCGGCGACCTTAGAGGTCAGTTCCTCGTTTTGCTTCTTAAGCTCGTCAAGCGTGTCCTGTGACGCCGTAAGGTTAGAGAACACGTTACCGATCGCATTGAAGGGAGCCGCCACAGCCGAGCCCAGAAAACGCACCGGCGAGGTAATCGTCGTCACGCCCGAACGAACGGCATGAATCGGCCCCGTCTCGCCCTCACGAATATAAAACGTGAGCAGCAACACCGAAATCAGGCTGAAAACAATCAACGGGCGCATACCCGTTGATTGTCGCTTGGTATTCAGATTTGTGGAGAAACCCGAAGATCGTGCCAAATGGAATCCACCTTTTGGAAATTAAGCATTGGTCTGGACGAAGCCGCCATCAAACGCATTGGCCTCGAGCACGCGGGCACAGCCGTTAACAACGTTATCGAGCGCCGTGGGGCTGACGTTGACCGAAACGCCGGTCTCATCGCGCAGGCGCACGTCGAGACCGCGCAGCAGCGCGCCGCCACCAGTCAGCAAAATGCCGTAGTACATAAGGTCCGAGGCAAGATCGGGAGGCGTAGCGTCGAGTGCGTCCTTGACGGCCTTGGCCATCTCGTCGAGCGGCTTGTTGAGCGCGCGACGAATCTCCTCGCTCTCGATGCGCACGGTCTTGGGCAGACCGGTGATCACGTCGCGGCCGTTGACCTCGACGTCGAGCTCGTCCTTGAGCGGCACGGCGGAGCCGACCTTGATCTTGATGTCCTCTGCCGTACGCTCGCCGATGGCCAGGTTGTAGGCATCACGAACGTGCGTAAGGATGGCCTGATCGAACTCGTCGCCGGCAATACGAATGGACTGCGAGACGACGATGCCGCCCATAGCGATAACGGCAACCTCGGTGGTACCGCCACCGATGTCGATGACCATGGAACCGGTAGGTTCCTCGACGGGCAGGTCGGCGCCGATAGCGGCGGCCATAGGCTCTTCGATCAGATAGGCCTGGCGGGCACCGGCCTGGATCGTAGCCTCAAAGACAGCGCGCTTCTCGACCGACGTGACACCGGAGGGAACGCAGACGACAACACGCGGACGCGGAGTCCACGGATAGCGCTTCTCGGACGCCTTGTCGATAAAGTAGCGAAGCATGGCCTCGGTAACATCGAAGTCGGCGATGACGCCGTCCTTCAGGGGACGAACGGCCACGATGTTGCCGGGCGTACGGCCGAGCATGCGCTTTGCCTCGATACCGACCGCCAGGATGCGCTCGTCGTTCTTGTCGATGGCGACAACAGAGGGCTCGCGAATGACGATGCCCTTGCCGCGCACGGAGACAAGCGTATTTGCGGTACCGAGGTCGATGGCAAGATCGCCCGCATAGCTACCGAAGAACATATCCATCAAAGAAAACAACGCAACTCCTGATGTGTTGGATGATTGCTGGAAAACTACTAGCTCATCATACTAGCGCAAGCCCGGCACCTCACTTGCGGTGAAGCGCCGGGCAAAGCTAAATCCCATAAGGTCACTACTGGTTGTCAGCAGCCGAGAAATCCATATCAAGCGAAGAAACGGCCCAGCCGATATGGTTGTCGGAGCGCACGAATTTGACAGTGTACTCCTGCTCGCCGCCCTTGGACAGCGATGCCTTCACCTTGGCGGTCGTCTCGGTCATGGACTGATCCATGCCCTCGACGGACACGGTGGCACCCTGCGGAATCGAGGAGATGATCATAGACTTGGCGTCCTCGGACAGGTTCGAGGCCAGGCAAGACTCGGCCTTTGCGGTGTCACCGTCGCCGGCAGCCTGGAACAGATCGGTAACGACAGACTCCTGAGACGGGAAGCCAAAGCCGCGCGTGTAGGCAAAGCCCAGACCGCCCGCGGCGATCAAAATGAGCAGAAGCAGCACGATGAAGACTTTGAGACCCGTGTGGCGATGGCGACGACGGACCTTGGCCTGCTTACGATCCTGACGGTCCTGCTGGACCATCTCTGACTCGGACAGCGTAAAGAAGCCGGTGTCCGAGGGATCGGGCATAAACTGACCGGTCGCGCCCGTAGGATCGAGCGGATCGACGGCAGGAGCGTCCATCGCGGGCGCCGGAGCCGTGGCCATAGCCGTCTGGGCAGACAGCGCGGCAAGCGAATCGTGCACGCGGGCAAGCTCATCGGCCTGCTCGGAGGTGAGCTGGTAGATGCCATCGGCAGTAGCGGCGTTAAAGGCATCGAGTGCGTCGGAGGGACGGCCGGCGGCAGAAAGCGCCTGACCCATGCCGGCGTTGAGCGCACGCGTGTCGTCGCGGGGGCCGGCAAAGTCGATAGCCGTGCGGTAGGTCTCCACGGCATCCGCCGGACGGCCGAGCTTAATAAAGCAACGGCCGAGCTCGCCGAGCGCGGCGGCGGGAGCCGGATTGGCGCCGTCGATAGCGGCCTGACGGAAGGCGGTGCCGGCGTTGGCATAATCGCCCGCTTGGAACAGCGCGTTGCCCAAGCCCAGATAGGCCTTGAACGGCGTGGCATAGGAAGCGTCCTGCGTTGCAGCGGAAAACGCCTGGGCGGCCGTGGTGTAGTCACCCACCGCCGCGAGCGCCTTGCCGCGATTGGTGAGCAGGGCGCCGCGCTTGCCATAGGTACCGTCGTTGAGGGCAGCAGCGTAGGCCTCGGCGGCCTCGGCATACATGCCGAGGTGCATCAGGGCGTTACCGCGAAGATGGTCGGCCTCGCCCATAATCTCATCGGGGGTCTTTGCCGCCGAGAGCATCTGGGCGGCAGCGGAAAAATCACCCGCGCGGTAAGCCGCGCGACCCTGTTGAATCAGCTGGCTATTCAAGGAAGTCCCCTTTACTCGTGAACGATCTCGACGTGAACGATCTCATCGCCGGCACGCAGCTGCGAGATCACATCGAGGCCCTCGACCGTGGTGCCAAAGACGGTGTAACCGGAGTCAAGGTTATGCTGGGCGCCCAGGCAGAAGTAGAACTGAGAACCCGCGGAATCGGGATCCATGGAGCGAGCCATGGCAAGCGCGCCGTCAACATGGCTGTTGCGCGGATTGGTAGCAAACTCGCCCTTGATGCAATAGCCGGGGCCACCGGTACCGGGCATGCCGTCGGGGCCCTCAAGACCGGCAGCGACGTCGGCGCCGGACATGTCGCGGGTATTGGGGTCGCCGCCCTGGATAACAAAACCAGGCACATAGCGATGGAACTTAAGGCCATCATAGAAGCCCATCGTGGAAAGCTCGCAGAAGTTCGCGACATGAATGGGAGCGCCCTCGCCGTCAAACTTGACCTTGATGGTACCCTTCGACGTCTCGATTACGGCGCACTCGTCGCCGACAAGTTGATACTCGGGCGTGTAGAGCTCTTTCTTAAAACCAAACATGTGGTTCCTTCCTCGTGCGTTTAAAGCATATTTGTACGAATTGTAGCAATAAGCACGGGCTTACATCAATTGCGCACGTAGGTTATGCCGACTATGGCGAACTAATTTTAGGAACGCTGCTGCGGCTTCCAGGAACCCACATTGGCATCGTACTGGTTCAGCGCGCTGTTGCCGCCCTGCGCGATGGGCGCCAGGATCTCGCAATTGTAGCAATAAGCACGGGCTTACATCAATTGCGCACGTAGGTTATGCCGACTATGGCGAACTAATTTTAGGAACGCTGCTGCGGCTTCCAGGAACCCACATTGGCATCGTACTGGTTCAGCGCGCTGTTGCCGCCCTGCGCGATGGGCGCCAGGATCTCGCTTTGGTGGGAACTCATCGACTCGCCATCGGGAATGGCCAGCGAGATATCCCAGCTCTGGCAGATTACGTCGACGCGCTCATACATCCACTCGGCAAGCTGCTTTAAGTGGGCGATATCGTCCGCATAGACCGTATCGTCCTGTACTTTCAGGTTGTTGAGCTCATCTTGCGTCTTTTTTATCTGGTCACGCAGGGCGTAGGCACTTTGCGACAGCTCCTGACGGGTGGACAGTGGCGTTCGAAGATAGCCGTTGTTAAAGGAATCGATGACCTCGCCGATCTGGTCCTCGTCAGCGTAGGACACGATGGTCTGATACAGACCGTCGAGCCTGGTATAGAGCTGATCATCGGTGAGCACGGTTTCTTCCTGGGCCACCTCGGCAGAATCGCCCTGCTTGGTATCGTCCTCAGTCGCCTCGCCCTTTTGACGCGTGGGGAAGGTGGTTTGTGCAGCTTGGCCAAACTGATCATAGAAGCCAGGCATAACACCCATGGGATCGGTCGTCACGAACCAATAGGCACCACCGCACACGACGGCAAGGACCGCGATGATAATGAGCGGCTTAGGAATATGACGCTTATGCTTGTGATAGGCGTCCTCGTCGGGGTGCACCTTGCGCTTGGGTTTTTGAGCATCGTCATGCAGGGAAACGGGCGTGGGAATATCGACCTTGGGGATACCGAAATCCTTATCGAAAGCTGGCAGCACGCAGGTCTCATTGGGGTCGGCGGCGTCCGAAAGCACCGCAGCGGCAGAGGCCGGCGCATGCGGCACCTCGGTATCGATCTGCTCTTGCGTTAGGCGCGGAAAGCCCGCCGTGCGGCCCGCTGCCAGGTCGGATGCGGCAGCGTCCTCGGAAAGGATGCCCGGAGCAGGGCGTCCACATTTGGGGCACGTGCGATCATGCGGAGAAAGACGGGCACCGCAGCCCTCACAGAACACGAACTCGGTGTGCTCGGGGCCATCGCCCGGACCCACATAGGCGTTGCAGTAGGGGCAGAACGAGGCGCCGTCCTCGATAGTCTTAAGGCAATGCGGGCAGATCACGGCATCCTCTTTTCGAAGCAATTCAAACAATCGAGGTTAGAGCATAACATCGCCACGGCCCCACAGGGCCAAGGCACCAATTCAACATCGCGGGACAGTCTTTTGGGGGATGATTTTTTAATCCCCGTCCCAGAAAAATCATCCCCTGAAGGCCGCGGGCTACTTCTTCTTTTTGCTCGGCATCGAGACTTTGATGCCCTGGGCCGATTTGGTCACGCGGGAACGCTTGGCTCCCGTGCTCTTCTTTTTCTTGGGTTGCGGTTGGCCCTGGGCCACGCCCTCGAGTGCACGGGCCTCGGCCTCGCGGACAGTGCGCGCCTCTCGGCGCTGCGCCATATCGGCGGCGACGCGCTTGGCAAAACGCTCCGCCGTCGAACCCGTCGAGCTCACCTTGCCGCCACCGCGACCCAGGCGGACGCGCACGCCGCGGCCAAAACCTGTTGCGGCATGACGACGACGCGGCTTGAGCGAATCCATCATCGTGGCGAGCTTAAAGAACACCGAGCAGGTAAAGACCACGATGACAGCTAGGATAACCATCTGGCCCATCGTCAGGTTGGCAATAGACAGCAGCTTTGGGAATCCGATAACGCCCGTCAGGATGCCGACGACTACAAACACAAAGAGCGCCACACGTAGGGGCGTGAGAGGCTGCGAGATGCGCCAGATCAGGCTGACGCTCGCCGCACACGATGTGAGCAGGCACATCGTAGACAGCGTGAGCTGGCTAAAGCCAAACGCGCGCGCCACAAAGATATCGAGCGCCGCAGCCATAATGACCGCCAGCGACGCCGGCAGCGCACGCTTGAGTACGTTCGTCAGGAACGACCCCTTCACGCGAGCATTGTTGGGCTCCAGGCCCAACACAAAGCCCGGCGCGCCGATGCAGAAGAAGTTAATGAGCGTCATCTGGATGGGCTCGAAGGGGTACGGCGGCAGCGCGATGCACAGCGCCGCCAGGCCCATCGAGAACAGCGTCTTGGTCAAGAAGAGCGAAGCCGAACGCTGCAGGTTGTTGATGGAGCGACGGCCTTCGGCCACCACGGCGGGCATCGAGGCAAAGTCGTTGTCGACGAGTACGATCTCGGCCACGTTGCGCGCGGCATCGGAGCCGGCCGCCATGGCGACGGAGCAGTCGGCCTCCTTGAGCGCCAGCACGTCGTTGACGCCGTCGCCCGTCATGGCCACGGTGTGCTCGCGGCGCTTGAGCGCCTGCACGAGCTCGCGCTTCTGCTGCGGGGTCACACGACCAAAGACATGGTAGCGGTCCACTGCGGCATCGAGCTTGGCCGGCGTATCGAGCGTCGTGGCGTCCACATAAGCGTCCGCACCCGGCACGCCCACCACGCGCGCGATCGACGACACCGTACGCGGGTCGTCGCCACTGATCACGTTGAGAGTCACGCCCTGCTCGTTAAAGTAGCCGATGGTCTCGGCCGCCGAGGTACGGATCTCGTCGCGGATGGTCACAAAGCCCACGGGCTCGGCCTCGCCCACCATATCGCCATCGGGCGTAAAGCCGTCCACGCGCGCCACCACGAGCACGCGGCAGGTATCGGCAAGCTCGGCGACACGGTTCTCGACCTGGGCAAACGCACGATCAGAGAGCACAAACTGCGCCGCACCCATCACATAGGAGCCCTGCACAAACGACGCGCCGCTCCACTTTTTGGAGGACGAGAACGGAATGACCGACAGCGGCTCGGACACCTCGACCGGGCGATCGGCGTAATAGTTGAGCAGTGCCTGGCAGGTCTCGTTGGCATCGGCCGAAGTCGCACGCGCCACGTTGGCGAGCGCAAAATCGAGCACCGTGGTATCGACGGGAACGGCCACCTCGTCCGAGTCCACACCAAAGCTCACGTCCTCAACCGGCAGCGGATAGGTGCCCTCGACCTCCATACGGCCCGAGGTAATGGTGCCCGTCTTGTCCAGGCACAGCACATCGACGCGCGCGAGCGTCTCGATGCAGTAGAGCTGCTGGGCCAACACCTTGCGACGTGCCAGACGCACCGTGGCGATGGCGAGCACCGACGAGGTCAGCAGCACCAAACCCTGCGGAATCATGCCCAGCAGGGCGCCCACCGTGGACAGCAGCGCCGACGAGGGCACGCGGCCGGCCAGCAGCTCGGAGAAGCACCACGAAAGCGCGCTATCGCCCGGGGTTCCCGCGGCATCCCACAGCTCGCTCACGCTCGAGGCAAACAACGCCAAACCGAGCGGGATCATGATGATGCTCGCAAAGCGCACGATGGCGTTCAGCGCGTTCATGATCTCGGAATTGACCTTTTTGACGTACTTGGCCTCGTTATTAATTTTGGCTACGTAGTTGTCGGCGCCGACATGGATCACGCGGGCGCGCAGCAGGCCCGAGTCGATAAAGCTGCCGCTCATGAGCTCGGAACCGGGCTGTTTCTTAATAAGATCGCTCTCGCCCGTCAGCAGGCTCTCGTTCACGAGCGCCTCGCCCGAAACCACCACGGCGTCAGCGGGGATCTGGTCGCCGCGCCCCAGGCGGATGATGTCGTCGAGCACGATCTGGTCCAGGTCGAGCTCCACCTCGGAGCCGTCGCGCACCGCGATGGCCTTCTTGGAAGTCAGCAGCGTGAGCTTATCGACCATCTTCTTGGAGCGCATGGACTGAATGACGCCAATAGCGGTATTGAGGAACACCACGAACAGGAACGTCAGATTCTTAAACGAACCGGTCAAAATGACCAGGAACGCCAAGATCACGTTGATCAAATTGAACAGCGTGCAGAGGTTCTCGATGATGAGCTCTTTGACCGACTTGGTCTTGAGCTCCATGTTACGGTTGATCTTACCGGCGGCGATGCGCTCCTCGACCTCGGCGGTCGAGAGTCCGCGCTCGATATCCGTTGCTGCCATACCACGTCCCATCACGTCGCGTCGGTATAAGAAAAACCGCCCGGACCATGCGAGGTTCGGACGGTCTTACGTTCGATGGTGCCCCATGTTGGATTCGAACCAACGGCCTTCTGCTCCGGAGGCAGACGCTCTAATCCCCTGAGCTAATAGGGCCAACGTTTGGCATTATACCCAAGTGCACCACGGGCTATCAAAATAAAAGAAAAAGCTTTGCAATTCCGAGGAAGACGCGCCGCATCGGCACACTTTAGAAGGCAAAAGTGAGTCAGATAGTATAAACTCTCATGCACCATATATACACGGCTCGCGATGCGGGCCGTTTTTGCAAAGGATATCCATCGAGGTGAGAGGCACACCATGATTGCAATTTTAAAGCAGAGCGCCAGCGACGAGGCCGTCAGCCACATCGTCAGCTGGATTGAGAAGAAGGGTCTCAAGACCGACGTCTCGCGCGGCGAGAACGAAACCATCATTGGCCTGGTGGGCGACACGACCAAGATCGACCCGTTCCTGCTCGAGTCCATGGGCGTCGTCGAGCGCGTGCAGCGCGTCTCCGAACCGTTCAAGCGCGCCAACCGCAAGTTCCACCCCGAGGACTCCGTCATCGACTGCGGCCACGGCGTCAAGATCGGCGGCGACCAGTTCCAGGTCATCGCCGGCCCCTGCTCCGTCGAGGGCGAGAACCTCATCCGCATCGCCCGCCGCGTGAAGGCCGCCGGCGCCACGATGCTGCGCGGCGGCGCCTACAAGCCGCGCACCTCCCCGTACGCCTACCAGGGCATGGGCCCCGCCGGCCTAGACCTGCTGTGCGAGGCATCGGCCGAGCTCGACATGCCGATCGTCACCGAAATCATGGACCCGCGCGACGTGCAGGTCTTCCTGGACAAGAAGATCGACGTCATGCAGATCGGCGCCCGCAACGCCCAGAACTTCCCCCTGCTCAAGGAGGTCGGCAAGACGCAGACCCCAATTCTGCTTAAGCGCGGCATGTCCGGCACGATCGACGAGCTGCTCATGGCTGCCGAGTACATCATGAGCGAGGGCAACGACAACGTCATCCTGTGCGAGCGCGGCATCCGCACCTTCGAGACCCGCACCCGCAACACCTTCGACCTCAACGCCGTACCGGTGCTGCACCACCTGTCGCACCTGCCCGTCGTCGCCGATCCCAGCCACGCCACCGGATACACCCGCTATGTTGAGCCCATGGCGCTCGCCGCGACCGCCTGCGGTGCCAACGGCCTGGAGATCGAGGTCCACGACGACCCGAGCCACGCCTGGTCCGACGGCGCTCAGGCCCTC
This sequence comes from uncultured Collinsella sp., assembly GCA_958415665.1. Lineage (GTDB taxonomy): Bacteria > Actinomycetota > Coriobacteriia > Coriobacteriales > Coriobacteriaceae > Collinsella. The sequence goes on from CATYZK010000004.1 coordinate 81,535, forward strand.
ACCCCCGACCAGTTCGACGACACCATGCGCCGCATCCGCGCCATTCGCGAGGTCGTCTGCCAAGAGACCGTTACGGAGTAGCACATGGGTACGGTGAGAAACGCACGCGTTAACCAGGGTGGCCCCAAGTGTGCCGGCATTGTAGGCCTGGGCCTCATCGGCGGCAGCTTTGCCCGCGGCTATGCGCAGGCGGGCGTCCGTGTGCTGGCCTGGGATCCCGATGACGATGTCATGACGGCAGCCAGCATGGGCACCGTCGCCGGCGAGCTCAACGACGAGACGCTCGGCGAGTGCGACATTATCGTGCTGGCCTGCTACCCCGAGGCGTGCATCGAGTGGCTCGAGGCGCACGCCCAGGCGCTCGCCGACGCCACCGACACCGAGGCCATCATGGGCCCCGTGGTCATCGACACCGTGGGCGTCAAGGGCATCGTGTGCGAGCGCGCCTTTGAGCTCGCCCGCGAGCACGGCTTCTACTTTGTGGGCGCGCACCCTATGGCGGGCACGCAGTTCTCGGGCTACGCGCACTCCCGCGCCGACCTGTTCCAGGGCGCACCGCTGGTGCTCGTGCCGCCTGCGGTGGACGACGCACTTAAGCTGGAGCTCTTGGGCCAGGTGCGCGAGATGGTGCGCCCCCTGGGCTTTGGCAAGTTCAGCGTGACCAGCGCTGCCGAGCACGACCGCGTCATCGCCTTTACGAGCCAGCTCGCGCACGTCGTCTCCAACGCCTATGTAAAGAGCCCGACCGCCCAGGTCCACCACGGCTTTTCGGCCGGTAGCTACCGCGACCTCACCCGCGTGGCGCACCTCAACCCGCAGATGTGGTCCGAGCTCATGATCGACGACGCCGGCGCGCTCGCCTTCGAGATTGACCATCTCATCGAATCGCTAGGCGCCTACAGCCGTGCACTCAAGGACCGCGACCAGCGCTATCTGGAGAACCTCCTTGCCGAGGGCGACCGCATTAAGCGCGCGCTCGACGACGAGGCCTCCCACTAGACCACCTATCACGCCAGGTCGAAAGGACCGAAGCTTATGGCGATTACCATCGATATCGACACCGCACGCCCCTACCAGGTGCATGTGGGCACGTTTTTGCTGGAGCAGGCGGGCGAGCTTGTGCGCGCCACCGCCGGCGGCTCGCGCGCCGTCATCGTGACGGACACCAACGTAGGCCCGCTCTACCAGATGCCCGTTAAGCAGAGCCTTGAGGCAGCTGGCTACGAGGTGAGCATCTGCACCTTCGAGGCCGGCGAGGCCCATAAGCGCGCCGAGACATACGTTGCCATTTTGGAGTTTGTGGCCGAGCACGAGCTTTCGCGCTCCGACGTGATCGTGGCGCTCGGCGGCGGCGTCGTGGGCGATGTGGCCGGCTTTGTGGCCGCCACCTACATGCGCGGCTGCAAGTTTGTGCAGATCCCCACGAGCCTGCTTGCCATGGTAGATTCTTCGGTGGGCGGCAAGACGGCTATCGACCTGGCTGCCGGCAAGAACCTCGCCGGCGCCTTTTGGCAGCCGAGCGTTGTTATCGCCGACGTGGGGTGTCTGGCGACCCTCACGCCCGAGCAGTTCGCCGACGGCTGTGGCGAGGTCGTCAAGCACGCCGTGATCGCCGATCCCGAGCTTTTCGACGAGCTGGAGAAGACCCCGCTCACGCTGGAACTCCTCAATAAGGACGTGGCCCGCGTAGCGCTCATCATCGCCCGCAATATCGACATCAAGCGCGCCGTGGTCGTTGCCGATGAGCGCGAGACCAACCAGCGCAAGCTGCTCAACTTTGGACACAGCGCCGGACACGCCGTCGAGGCCTGCGAGCACTTTGAGCTCGGCCACGGCAACTGTGTGTCGATCGGCATGGGCATCATCACGCGCGCCGCGGCCCTGCACGGTGTTTGCGATGCCGAGCTGCCCGGTCGTATTGAGGAGCTCTGCGCCCGTCACGGCCTCAAGACTCGCTGCAACTTGGATGCCGATACCGTCTTTGCCGAGGCGCTCCACGACAAGAAGCGCGCGGGCGACACCATCGACCTGGTGATTCCGCACGGCATTGGCCGCTGCAGCATCGACCGCACACCGCTTTCCACCTTCCATGATTTAATTGCCGAAGGCCTCGGCCAGAAGGGAGACGCTTCCGCATGCTAGCCCGCATCACCCCGTCCCCGCTCAAGGGCACCGTTCCCGCCATCGCGTCCAAGTCGATGGCGCACCGCCTGATCATCTGCGCCGCACTTGCCAACGGCGAGACGCACGTCACCTGCAACACCACCTGCGCCGATATCGAGGCCACGGTTCGCTGCCTCACGGCGCTCGGCGCCCGTATCGAGACCGTCGAGGACGGTTTCCAGGTCCATCCCACCATGAAGAGCGTTGAATTTGGCCTGCTCAAAGCCCTTGCCGGCGGTACGCTCGACTGCGGCGAGAGCGGCTCCACGCTCCGCTTTATGCTGCCCGTCGCCTGCGCGCTGGGCGCGGAGGCCACCTTTGTGGGCCAGGGTCGCCTGGGCGCCCGCCCGCTCTCCCCGCTTTCGGACGAGATTATTGCCGCCGGTTGCGACCTGCAGGGCTTGGGTGGCTTTCCGCTCAAGACGAGCGGCCGCATGCGCCCGGGCACCTTTGTGCTGCCGGGCAACGTGAGCTCGCAGTACATCTCCGGTCTGCTGCTAGCTGCTCCGCTGCTGGCCCAGCCCTCCTGCGTTCAGGTGACCGGCCTCATTGAGAGCCGCCCCTACATCAACCTGACCATCCAGGCCATGAAGGCCTTTGGCGTCGAGGTCAACGTCGAGCGCATTCCCGCCAAGGACGGTCAGCCCGAGGTCACGAATTTCCGCGTGAGCAGTGGCTCGTACCGCACGCCCGGCAGCGTAGCCGTCGAGGGCGACTGGTCCAACGCGGCCTTTTGGCTGTGCGCCGGCGCCATCGGCACCGACCCCATCACTGTGGAGGGCGTGTCGCTGAGCTCAGCGCAAGGCGACCGCAACGTGCTCGCCGCGCTTTCGCGCTTTGGCGCCCGCATCGTGCGCTCCACCAACGCCGCCACCGTGCAGTCCGACAAGCTCGCCGGCTTTGAGATGAGCGCCCACGACATTCCTGACCTGGTGCCCGTCATCTCGGCCGTAGCCTCGCTGGCGCAGGGCCGCACCTTTATCCGCGATTGCGCCCGTCTGCGCATCAAGGAATCCGACCGCCTGGTCACGACCACCCGCGAGCTCACCGCGCTGGGCGCGCAGGTGCGCATTGCCGGTGATGACCTCATCATCAAGGGCGTCGATGCCTTTACCGGCGGCGAGGTCGATTCGCACAACGACCACCGCATCGCCATGATGGCCGCAATCGCCGCGAGCCGCGCCACCGGCGAGGTCGTGATCCACGGCGCCGAGGCCGTCAACAAGTCCTATCCCGATTTCTTCGACCACTACCGTCTGCTGGGCGGCAAGGTCACACTCGAGGAGGAATAGCATGTCCTCGACCTTTGGCAACGTCTTGCATCTGAGCATTTTCGGCCAGTCGCACTCCCCTGCCATCGGCTGCTCGCTCGATGGCATTCCGGCGGGAATCGCGGTCGACCAAGAGCAGCTGCAGGCCTTTTTGGACCGCCGCGCTCCCGGCCGCGACGAGACCGCGACCAAGCGCCGCGAGGCCGATGCAGCCCACATCATCGCCGGCGTGGTCGATGGACACACCACCGGCGCCCCCATCGCCGCGATCATCGAGAACACCAACACGCGCTCCAAGGACTACTCCGAGCTGCGCCGCAAGCCCCGCCCGGGCCATGCGGATTTCCCGGCACGAGTGAAGTATCACAACATGCACGACGTCGCCGGCGGTGGGCATTTCTCTGGTCGCCTGACGGCGCCCCTGTGTATCGCCGGCGGTATCGCGCTGCAGGCGCTCGAAGCCCGCGGCATTAAGGTCATGGCGCACGTGGCGCAGATCGGGGGCATCTCCGACCTGCCCATGGATGATATGGCCTATCGCGAGGCCGATCGCAAGGCAATCCTGGAGAACGACCTGCCGTGCATCGACGCCGCCGCTGCCGGTCGCATGCGCGAGGAGATCCTGGCCGCGCGCGACGAGCTCGACAGCATCGGCGGCATCGTGGAGTGCGGCATCTACGGCCTGCCCGCGGGCATCGGCGATCCGATGTTCGACGGTATCGAGAACCGTATCGCGCACATCGCCTTTGGTATTCCCGCCGTAAAGGGCGTGGAATTTGGCATGGGCTTTGCCGTGGCCGCCATGCGCGGCAGCGAGAACAACGACCCGTATCGCATCGACGCCGAGAACGGCGAGATTGAGGTCGAGTCCAACAACGCCGGCGGCATCCTGGGCGGCATTTCGACCGGTGCGCCCGTCATGTGGCGCATGGCCGTAAAGCCGACGCCCTCCATTGGCCGCGAGCAGCAGACCGTGGACATGGACGCCATGGAAAATGCCGAGCTCTCGGTCCACGGCCGTCACGATCCCTGCATCGTCCCCCGAGCCGTCCCCGTGGCCGAAGCAGCCGCCGCCCTCGCCATCTGGGACGCCCTCCTAGAAGACGCCGCCCAGGGCTAAGCACCACCCACCCGGTGATTTTTCTGGGACGGGGATTAAAAAATCATTGCGTACCTAATGATTTTTTAATCCCCGTCCCAGAAAAATCACCGCAGTCCCCCTACACGTGAAAGGGGTCCCTATGGACCTTGCTGACATTCGCCAGGCCATCGATGGCATCGACACCACGCTCCTCAACAGCTTTGTCGAGCGCATGGACATTGCCACCGAGGTCGCCAAGTCCAAAATCGAGATGGGCAAGGCCGTCTTCGACCCCGCCCGCGAGCGCTCCAAGCTCAATAACCTCGCCAGCCGCGCGCCCGAGCGCTACGAGGCCCAGACCATCACCCTGTTCCGCCTCCTCATGAGCATGAGCAAGGCCGAGCAGCAGCGCTACATCAACGAGCTCAAGGGCATCACGGTGTCGCAAAAGGCCCACGCCACGGCTGCAGCCTCCGACACGCCCTTCCCTCAAACGGCCAGCGTCGCCTGCCAGGGCGTCGAAGGAGCCTACAGCCAGATTGCCGCATGCAAGCTCTTCGATGTGCCCGATATCGCTTTCTTCGAAACTTTCGAGGGCGTCATGCGTGCCGTGCGCGACGGCTTCTGCGAGTTTGGCGTGCTGCCCATCGAAAACTCCACCGCTGGCTCGGTCAACGCCGTCTACGACCTGCTCGCGCAGTTCGACTTCCACATCGTGCGCTCACTGCGCCTTAAGATCGACCACAATCTGCTCGTCAAACCCGGCACCAAGCTGCAGGACGTGCGCGAAGTCTACAGCCATGGCCAGGCCATCGCCCAGTGCGCCGGCTTTATCGAGGCGCACGGCCTGCACGCCACCAAGTATCCCAACACGGCCATGTCGGCCGAAATGGTTGCCAACTCCGACCGCACCGATGTCGCCGCCATCGCCTCGCGCAGCTGCGCGGCGCTCTACGGCCTGGAGGTGCTGGAACCCAACATCCAGGACTCGGACAACAACTACACGCGCTTTGTCGTCATTAGCCGCGAGCCGCGCGTCTATCCCGGCGCCAACCGCACCTCGCTCATGATCACCACGGCCAATGAGCCGGGCGCCCTCTACCGCGTGCTCGAGCGTTTCTACGCGCTCAACATCAACCTCATCAAGCTCGAGAGCCGTCCCATCCCCGGGCACGACTTTGAGTTTATGTTCTACTTTGACCTGGACTGCCCCTTTGGCAGCAAGGCCCTCGACGACCTACTCGATTCCATCGACGACGTGTGCGAGAGCTTCACCTACTTTGGCAGCTACACGGAGGTGCTCTAGATGACCGATGTCGCCGCAACCCGCCCCTACGGCGTACTGGGCCGCGTACTGGGCCACAGCTACACCCCGACCATCTACAAGGAGCTCGCGGGCCTGGAATATGTGCGCTTTGAGCGCGAGCCCGAGGACCTCCAGGCTTTTATGACGGGCGACGAGTGGGAAGGCACCAACGTGACCATCCCCTACAAGCGCGCCGTCATGGAGTACCTGGACGAGCTGAGCCCGCTCGCCGAGCGCATGGGCAACGTCAACACCATCACGCGTCTGGCCGATGGGCGCCTGCGCGGCGACAACACCGACTACTTCGGTTTTCAGTGTCTGGTCGAAGAGCTGGGTGTGGAGGCTGCCGGCAAGAAGGCCCTCGTGCTCGGCGCCACCGGCGGTGCCGGCACCACGGCAAGCATGGTACTGAGCGACTTGGGTGCCACCGTAGTGCCCGTCGGTCGCACGAGCGAGGTTAACTACGACAACCTGGCAAAGCAGTCCGACGCCACATTGCTCGTCAACTGCACACCCGCCGGCATGTTCCCCCACTGCCCCGATGCGCCCTGCACGCTCGAGGGCCTCGACGCGCTCGAGGGCGTCATCGACATTGTCTACAACCCCGCCCGCACGGGTCTGATGCTCGAGGCCGAGCGCCGTGGCATTCCCTGCATCGGCGGCTTGCTGATGCTCGTGGCCCAGGCGGCACAGGCTGTCGAGCGCTATACCGGCCAGGTCACCCCGCGTGAGCGCATCCTGGATGTGACGGAGCGCCTGTCCCGCCATGAGCAGAACATCGCGCTGATTGGCATGCCCGGCTCGGGCAAAACCCGCGTGGGCGAGCAGATTGCCCTGCTCACGGGGCGAGAGCACATCGACCTGGACCGCGCCCTCGAGGAGCGCCTGGGCATGCCCTGCGCCGACTTTATCGTCGAGAGCGGCGAGGCGGCCTTCCGCGAGCAGGAGACGGCGGCACTGGCAGACATCTCCAAGCGCAGCGGCCTGGTGCTTTCCACGGGCGGCGGCGTGGTCACGCGCGACGAGAACTACCCGCTGCTCCACCAGAACAGCCAGATCGTGATGCTCAACCGTAAGCTCGACGAGCTCGCCCACAAGGGCCGCCCCATCACTGCCCGCGACGGCATCGACAAGTTGGCCGAACAGCGCATGCCCCGCTACCGTGCCTGGGCCGACTACATCATCGACTCGCGCGACAGCGCCGCCAACACCGCCCAAGCCCTCCTCGACACCCTCCCACCCGCTCTCTAACAAAAACCACCACAAAGGGGACAGGCACCTTTGTGGTGGTTTTTCATTCCGCCGCACCGCCCGCCCAACCGCAAAGGAAGCAACCATGAAAGCACTCGTCATCAACGGCCCCAACCTCAACATGCTCGGCATTCGCGAGCCGGGCATCTATGGCAGCGACAACTACGACCGTTTAGTGCAGATCTGCCAGGAAGCGGGCGCCGCACAGGGCTTCGACGAGGTCGAGGTCTTCCAGTCCAACCACGAGGGCAGCATCGTCGACAAGATCCAGGAGGCCTACGGCAAGGTCGACGGCATCGTCATCAACCCGGCGGCATACACGCATACGAGCGTGGCGATCCTCGACGCCCTCAAGGCCGTCGCCATCCCCGCCGTCGAGGTCCATATCAGCGCCGTCGAGACGCGCGAGGACTTCCGCCAGGTGAGCTACGCACGCCTAGCCTGCTTCGCCACCATCACCGGAGAAGGCCTTCAAGGCTACGCCCATGCATTGGAGCTGCTGAAAGAGCATCTTGAAAAGTAAAATGCCAAACCCAACAAACAGCAGCGGCAAGCTCGCGCTCGGCTCCAGCGGCACACAAGATGAAAAAAGCCCAGACCACCGAGCGGCCCGGGCTTAATAAACGATGGTGCTCCATGGCGGATTCGAACCGTCGACCTTGGGATTAGAAGTCCCCTGCTCTATCCAACTGAGCTAATGGAGCAAATAACCGCACGCCCAAGCAAGCGCAAACCTGTCAGGCGCAAGTAATTATAACCTAGTTGAACTGCTCGCGGTACGCCTTGCAGACCTCATCGACCGGGCCGTCCATGCGAAGGTCACCCTTCTCAATCCAAACTGCACGCTGGCAGATGCGCTCAACCTGCTCCATGGAGTGCGAAACGAACAGAACCGTCACGTCGCCGCTCTGGATAAAGTGCTGGATGCGGGCCTCGCACTTCTGCTGGAAGAACACATCACCGACGGACAGCGTCTCGTCAACGATCAGAATATCGGGCTCGGTAATCGTCGCGATTGCAAAGGCAATACGCGCCACCATACCCGAGGAGAAGTTCTTGAGCGGCATGTCGACAAAGTTCTGCAGCTCAGCGAACTCGATAATGCCGTCAAAGTTGGCGTCGATGAACTCCTTGGTATAGCCGAGCAGGGCGCCGTTCAGATAGATGTTCTCGCGGGCTGTCAGCTCGGGGTCAAAGCCGGCACCAAGCTCAATCAGCGGCGCGATGTTACCGTGCACTTTAACGCTGCCCTCGCTGGGCTCAAGCACGCCAGCGATGATCTTGAGCATCGTAGACTTACCGGAACCATTGGTGCCAACCAGACCCACGACCTCGCCACGATGAATATCAAACGAGATATGCTTGAGCGCCCTAAACTCCTCAAAGAACAACTCGTGCTTGGCAAGCTTGATGAAGTACTCCTTGAGGTTGGTCAGCGACTCGGACGCCATGTTAAAGATCATGGTGACGTCGTCGACCTCGACAGCCAGAGGCTGCTCGCTGTAATCAACAACAGATTCAGTCATCACAGCACTCCTTAGATGTAGAGGATGAACTTGCGCTCGGACTTATGGAACACGGTGTAGCCAATAACAAGCGCAAGGACCGCCCAAGCGACGCACATACCAAACGTCAAAAGCGAGGGCGTAGTCTGGAACAGGAAGATATCACGCATAAACTGCAGGTAGTTGTACATGGGGTTCGCATACACCAAGATCCGAACGATATGCGGCATCTGAGCAACAAAGTCGGTCGTCCAGAAAATAGGCGTGATATAGGTCCAAGCCGTGATGACAACACTCCACAGATGCATAACGTCGCGGAAAAAGACCGTGAGGGCCGAGAGCATCATACCCAGGCCCATGCAGAAGCACATAAGCAGCAGCAGGCAGACCGGCAGCAGAATCAGGTGCCAAGAAGGCATAACGCGGAACCACAGCATAACGATGGCAACGGCGACCAGCGAGAAGGCAAAGTTAACCAGCGAGAAGAGCACCTTCTGTACTGGGAAGACCCAACGGTGCACCTTAACCTTCTTGAGCAGCGGGGCAGCACCCACGATCGACGTCAGGGCCTGGTTCGTAGACTCGGACATGACGGCAAAGGTAACGTTACCCACGATCAAGTACAGCGGGTACATCTCGGGCGTAATCGAGCCATTGCGGCCCTGGGCAAAAATCGTCGAGAACACGATGGCCATGACGATCATCATCAGAAGCGGGTTGAGCACCGACCATGCGACGCCCAGAACGCTACGGCGATACTTGATCTTAAAATCCTTGGTAACCAGCTGACGAAGGATAAACGCGTCTTTCTCAAATTCATTCTTAGCAAACGTCGCAGGCAGACTGCGAGTTTCTTGTTGCTTTGTCTGATCCGACACGGATGCAACTCCTTTACTCGTAATCGTTGACAAACGAACAGTATAGACCCGACGGCCATGCAAACGATTCGCGCAACAAAACTGGAGAACTAACCCACATCTTAGGATGACAAGCCCAAACGGCTATACTTTCAAGGATTGATTGTATAAGGAGCATTGAGTGAATTCTGAATCCATCGCCGTCATCATCCCCTGCTACAACGAAGCGCTCACGATCGGCAGAGTCATCGACGACTTTCACCGCGAGCTTCCGCAAGCGACGGTCTATGTCTATGACAACAACTCGTCAGACGAAACCTCACGCATCGCCACCGAGCACGGCGCCACGGTCCGCTTTGAACCCCGTCAGGGAAAGGGCAACGTGTGCCGCCAGATGTTTCGAGACATCGACGCCGATTGCTACCTGATGGTCGACGGAGACGACACCTATCCCGCCGAGGCGGCCAAAGCCCTCTGCGAGCCTATCCTCAACGGCACGGCCGATATGACCGTAGGCGACCGCCTTTCCAACGGCACCTACGCCGAGGAAAACAAGCGTGCTTTCCACGGCTTTGGCAACAATCTGGTCCGCGCCATGATCAAGTGGATCTATGGCTACAGCTTCGATGACGTCATGACCGGCTACCGCGCCATGAGCCGCCCGTTCGTCAAAACCTTCCCCGTGCTTTCCGAAGGCTTCCAGATCGAAACCGAGCTCTCGATCCACGCCGTCGACCACCGCTGGCGCATCAAAGATGTGCCCATCGAGTACCGCGACCGTCCGGAAGGCTCCGAGTCCAAGCTCAATACCGTGAGCGACGGCATTAAAGTCGTTGCGATGATCGGCACGCTGTTCAAGGACTACCGCCCGCTGAAGTTCTTCAGCCTCGTCGCGCTTCTGTTTGCGGTGATCGGCCTCGTCCTGGGCATGCCCATCGTTGTCGAGTATTTCCAGACCGGCCTCGTTCCGCGCTTCCCCACCGCAATGCTCGCCGCGTCGTTTATGTTCCTGTGCGGCCTGAGCCTTGCAACCGGATTCATCCTCGATTCCGTGGCAAAGGTCGAAAAAAAGCAGTGGGAGGTCAACGTGTACAGCAAATACGCCTACGACGACCAGCTCGGCCACCCCACTTCCAAGCCAAGCGTGAGGTAAACCACCATGCCGCTCATCTCCATCGTCGTGCCGTGCTACAACGAGCAGGAATCACTTCCGATCTTTCTCAAAGAGCTCGATGGCGTCGTTCGCATCATGACCCAGCAAGACCCCGGCATTTCCTTTGAAGCCGTCCTCATCGACGATGGCTCGGCAGACAAAACGCTCGCCGTCATGAAGGCAGAAGCCGCGGCGGCGCATCCATACGCCATCCGCTGGCACTCTTTCTCGCGCAACTTTGGCAAGGAGGCGGCACTACTCGCCGGACTCCAGCACGCAAAGGGCGACTATGTCGCCACCATGGATGCCGACATGCAGGACCCGCCCTCGCTCCTGCCGCAGATGTACGAGATCTTGCAGACCGAAGACTACGACAACGTCGCCACGCGTAGGACCACCCGCGAAGGCGAGCCTCCCATCAGGTCGTTCTGTGCCCGTATGTTCTACAAGATCATCAACCGCATTTCCAAGGCCGACATCGTCGACGGAGCACGCGATTTTAGGCTCATGAAGCGAGCTATGGTCAACGCCATCATCTCCATGGGCGAATACAACCGATTCTCCAAGGGCATTTACGGCTGGGTGGGCTTCAAAACCAAATGGCTCCCCTACGTAAACGTCAACCGCGTGGCCGGCGAGACCAAATGGAGCTTTTGGTCGCTGCTCCTCTATTCCATCGACGGCATCGTCGCGTTTTCCACGGCGCCGCTCTCCCTCGCCGCCCTCACGGGTATCGTCTTCTGTCTCATCGCTATTCTGGGATTCGTCGTCATCCTAGTAAAGACGCTTGTTTGGGGCGACCCCGTCGGCGGATGGCCGTCGCTCGCCTGCCTCATAACGCTGTTTGGCGGCATGCAGCTCCTGTGCCTGGGAATCATAGGTGAATACTTGGCAAAAGCCTACTTGGAAACCAAGCGACGTCCCATCTATATCATTCGAGAATCCAACGAGGAATCCGATGACACGGCCCAATAACAGCACGCTCAAGAATGTGGCGTTCTACGCCACCTGCTTCGCATTTTCCATCGCACTCTTTGTCGCACTTGCAGCGGCAGGGCATGTCTACCCCTTTGGCGACAACTCGTTTCTCACCAACGATCTCAAATACCAATACATCGACTTCTTTGCTTGGTTCCGGCGCGTCCTTTTAGGTGAGGCAAACCTTCGCTATTCCTTTTCCCAGGGACTCGGCATGAACACTTGGGGGCTCTATAGCTACTACCTCGCGAGTCCCTTCAACCTGCTCTGCGTGTTGTTTCCCGCAGACAAGCTCACGCTCTTTGTCTTTGTCATCACCGCGCTCAAGCTCGGATGCATCCATATCAGCAGCGCTTGGTATGTGCAAAAGCGCTTTGGCTTATCCAAGTCCGCGGCATTCCTGCTTTCCGCGTCGTTCACGTTTTGCAGCTGGACCGTCAGCAACCTGCGCAACCCGCTCTGGATCGATTGCTTGATTCTGCTTCCCATTTGCGCCTACGGTTGTTACGAGCTCATCCGCGAGCAGCGCATGGCGCGACTTGTCATCGCCACGACGCTGAACGTCATGTTCTGCTGGTATACGGCGTACATCAGCATCCTGTTCCTCTGCATCTTCGTGCTGGTCGAATTTATCGATTACGTTGCCGCGGAAGGTTTTAGTTGGAAGCTCATGGTCGACCGAGCGCTTCGATTCGCAGGCGCCATCGTACTCGGGCTGCTTCTGTCCGCCTGGACCTTTTTGCCGACCATCCTTGCTATGTCCAAGGGCGGACCCGTCCTGGCCCTCGGACCGCTACTCAAGACGAGTCTCAAGTCGCTCATCAGGGGCTTTCTCCCCGGCATGTGGGTCAACAACGACAGTACACCGCAGTTCTATTGCGGCGTCATCATGATGTTGCTTGCGGTGAGCATACTGTTCAACCTCAAGGTCCCAGCCAAGACGCGCATCGCAACACTCGTCGCCACAGCCATCCTCATCGCCAGCTCCATCCTGAGCCCGCTCGAGTACATATGGTGCGGCATGCGCGTTCCCAACGGCTTCTATTCGCGCACGGCGTTTTTATTGAGCTTCTTTACGCTGTGGGCCGCTGGCTACGCTCTGCAAGCGTTCAAGGATCAGCCAAAATTGCGCCGAGCCTATCGCCCCGCGGTCATCCTTCCCCTGTTGGCACTCACGACAATTGAATTGTTTTCCAACGCCCACGTTGTATGGAATCAGCTATACGCGGGCTATTCCGAGGACGCCAATAGCGCTTACGTAGCCAACGCGACCAACACCATCGCCGCCATTCAAGAACAAGACGCGGCACCGTTCTACCGCATCGACCGAACGACCACGCGCGTCGATAGCGCCGCCCTCAACGAAGGCCTGGCGCTTGGCTACAACCAACTCTCGTCGTACTCGTCCGCCAACAACCCGCAGGCAATCGCACTGCTCAACTCCCTTGGATACAGCAGTGTCGGCGAGTTTTCGACCCGCTATGCCGAGCCCATCCTTGCCGTCGATGCCCTGCTGGGAGTCAAGTACGCCATCGCCGAGCATTCTCCCGCAGGATACGTTGCAACCAATACGACCCAAACTGGATCTGCGAGCGCGGACTACGAAAACCCATATGCGCTCAGCGTTGGCGTCGCAGCTTCCAAAGACATCATGAATAGCGAGCTTAACGGCGAGAACCCCTTCGAAAAGCAGAACGACCTCTACAGCAAGATCCTAGGCCGCAATGTTGAGCTCTATACCAAGGTCGAGGCCACGAGCACCGAAGACAATCCGGGCGCAAAGCAATGGAACGTCACCGTACCGGCGGGATCCATCGGGTACCTCTACATCAAAAAAGATGCGAGCGCTGGCAGCTATTGGCCCGTCGCACTTACTATCGACGAGCGAGTCATCAATAACGAAGCTTGGAGATTCGACAATAATATCCGCCAGATTGCGGACGCCTCGGGCAGCCCGAGCTCGCACACCATAACGATGACGCCGGCAGAGGGCTACACCGATATGCCCCAAAACGATGAACCGGTCTTTTACGCGCTGAATCTGGAGGTCTTTAAACAAATCACAGACGAGCTTAAGGCCACCGAATTTATTCCGACGGTATTTGAGGACGGTAAAGTCAAGGGCGAATATACCGCCGAGGATGAAGGTAGTTTGCTGCTCAGCGTTCCCCACGACGAAGGCTGGAGCGTGACGGTCAATGGAGCTACCACTGAGCTAGTGCCTGCAGCTGATAAGGGTCTGTCATGCCTGAACGTGCGGAAGGGCACGAACAAAATCGAAATGACCTATAAGACCCCGGGATCCTCTGCGGGGCTCGCGGTAAGCCTAGCAACCGCTGCCGCTCTTGTCGCGACAGGGCTTTGCGCCAGGCATAGGAAAAGCCGCCGTTAACGAACGGCGGCTTTTACTCTCGATAAGGTAATAGCTCCTAGAGCGTCTTAAGGTACTCCCCCAGCTCTTCCTCCCAGTCGGGCATGTGGAAGCCGACGGACTCGAGCTTGGACAGGTCGAGCGCGGAGTGGACCGGGCGCGGGGCGATGGGACCCTCGGCGCTCGCGTAGTAGTCGGCGGTGCTGACCGGGACCACCTTATCGCCGTTGCCGTTGGCGGCCTCAAAGACGGCGCGGGCGATGTCCGCCCAGCTCTTCACGGCGCCCGAGCCGGTGCAGTTATAGGTGCCGTAGGGCGCTTTCGCGTCCAGCACGCGGAAGATGGCCCCGGCCATGTCGCGCGTGAAGGTCAGGCGGCCCAGCTGGTCGTCCACCACGGTGATTTGCTCGAGCTTGTCCTCGGGGTCCGCGACGCGGTCGGACAGCCCCTTCATGGTCTTGACGAAGTTGCGGCCCTCGCCGATGACCCAGGAGCTGCGCATGATGTAGTGGCGGGGGCACCCGGCCACGGCGATGTCGCCGGCGGCCTTTGTCTGGCCGTAGACGGACAGCGGGCTGAGGGGCTCGCCCTCGGTATGGACCTCGGCGGTGCCGTCGAAGACGTAGTCGGAGGACACGTGGACGAGCGTGATGCCGTGCCCGGCGCAGGTGCGGGCGAGCAGCGCCGGGCCGGTCGCGTTGGCCTTCCAGGCGGTCACGCGGCCCTCGGGGGTCTCCGCCCTGTCCACGGCGGTGTAGGCGCCGCAGTTGATGACGGTGCCGTAGAGCGACCAGTCGTATTTGGCATAGGCCGCCGGGTCGGACATGTCGAAGGTGTCGATGTCGCAGAAGTCGAAGTCCTTGGCGACCCCGCGCTCCTCGGCGAGCTTCCTGACCGCGTGGCCAAGCTGGCCGTTGCAGCCGGTGACCAGCGTCCTCTTCGGCGCCATGGGGACGACCTCGGCGAGCATCGGGTGGTTGAGGTCGGCCTCCGAGACGGTGGCCTCGTCCAGCGGGATCGGCCACTCGATGGCGAGCTCGGGGTCGGCGAGGTTCACGAAGGTGTAGGTCTTCTTCAACTCGAGGGACCAGTGGGCGTCCACCAGGTAGGTGTAGGCGGTGCCGTCCTCCAGCGCCTGGAAGGAGTTGCCCACGCCGCGCGGGACGTAGATGGCCTTGCTCGGGTCGAGGGTGCAGGTGAACACCCTGCCGTAGGTGGCGCTGCCCTCGCGCAGGTCCACCCAGGCGCCGAAGACCGAGCCGCGGGCGACGGAGATGAACTTGTCCCAGGGCTCGGCGTGGATGCCGCGGGTGACGCCGCGGCTGTCGTTGTAGGAGATGTTGTTCTGGACGATGCGGAAGTCGGGGATGCCCAGAGCGGTCATCTTGGCGCGCTGCCAGTTCTCCTTGAACCAGCCGCGCGAGTCGCCGTGGACGGCGAGGTCTACGACCTTGAGGCCTCCGATGCCGGTCTCCGCCACGGAGAGGTCCTTCTCGAATGCGATGTCTGCCATGTGGGAAAAGCTCCTATCGAAGATGTTGGGAAACCGGGGGCGCCCGCGCGGGGACGCAGGATCATCCCCATGCCCTGCGGCCCCGCGCGGGCGCCCCGCGGTGCGGTTCGCCGGGGTGGGCCTACTGGCCCTGGGCCCTGTACCTTGCCTCGGTGGCCTCCTTGGCCGGGCGCCACCAGGACTCGTTGGCGACGTACCAGTCGAT
>CATYZK010000005.1 GCA_958415665.1 uncultured Collinsella sp.
CAAAGACGGCCACCATAATGTAAGCGTAGCTCGCGGCCTCGCTGGCGCGGCGGGCACGTTCGCCTTGCGCGATTTCCGCCAGCGAGGCGACTACGACGCCAAGGCAAAACGCCGCGACCAAGCGCGCGTCCACAGCAAGGCCCAGGGCGGCTGCGATACAGCACGCCAGCACGATCGATTTGTCGAATAGCCTGTTCATACGGGTTATTGTACGCGATGGCGCGCACGGGGGAGGCCCCACCGGGAGCAACCGTGACATTTGTCCCAGCAAGGGGGACCGCGACTATATCTCGCCGACAATCATTTCACCTGAACATTTTTGATAGCTGTATCTATCATTTTTGCTAGATACAACTATCAAAAATGATAGATAGACCTATCGACGGGGGATATGGCTGCGCCCGCAACCGTGTAAAACCCTCCTTGCGTGACGCCGGCCCCCGCACTCGTGACAAAGCTCACTGGTGCGGCCCGCCCGCTCCTGCGATGATGCAATCGTACCGGGCCACGACCAACAGAAGGGCCGCCTCATGACAGACATCGTCCACGTCGAAAACCTCGTCAAGCGCTACGACGACCTTATTGCGCTCGACCACTTTAACCTGAGCATCGCCCCCGGCGAGATCTTTGGCCTGCTGGGCCCCAACGGCTCGGGCAAGACCACGTCCATCAACTGCATCCTGCAGCTGCTCGCCTACGACAAGGGCACCATCGAGCTATTCGGCGAGCGCATGACGCCCGCCCGCTACGACCTCAAGCGCCGCATCGGTGTGGTGCCGCAGCAGGTGGCGGTGTTCGACGAGCTCACCGTGCGCGAGAACATCGACTATTTCTGCAGTCTCTACGTCAACGAACGCAAGCGCCGCCGCGCGTTGGTGGACGAGGCGATCGACTTTGTCGGCCTGGGCGACTTTACGAAGTTCCGCCCCGGCAAGCTCTCGGGCGGCCTGGCGCGTCGTCTGAACATTGCCTGCGGCATCGCGCACAAGCCCGAGCTCATCTTTTTTGACGAGCCCACGGTGGCGGTCGATCCGCAAAGCCGCAATGCCATCCTGGAAGGCATCTGCCGCCTGCGCGACGAAGGCGCCACGGTGGTGTATACCAGCCATTACATGGAGGAAGTCGAGCAGATCTGCAGTCGCATCATGATCATGGACGGCGGGCGTGTGCTGGCGCAGGGCACCAACGACGAGCTCAAGCGCATGATCCAGATGGGCGAGAAGGTCGTGATCGAGGTCGGTGAGGTGCCGAGCGCGGCACTCGCTGCCGTTGCGAGTCTGCCGCATGTCCTGGACTTGGCGGCGACGGCGGGCCAGCTCACGTTCTCGTGCGAAGCGAGCCCGCATAACCTGACCGACATCCTCGACGCGCTGCGCTCGCACGACGTACCACTCGGTCGCATCTACTCCGAGCCGCCGACCCTCAACGACGTGTTCCTCGAGATCACCGGCCGCGAGCTGCGCGACTAGGGGGCGGCCATGTTCAACACCATCATCATCACGCTCAAGACGCTGCTGCGTCGGCCGAGCACGTGGGTCTGGGGCGCAATCTTTCCCATTGCGCTTTCCACGATGTTCATGTTTATGTTTGCGAACCTGAGCTCCGACGGCAAGGTCGACCCGGTGCCGGTGGCCATCGTGGCTGACGAAGCCTGGGACGCGTCGACCTTTAAGGATGTGGCGACGTCGCTGTCTAAGGAGGGCGACGATCAGCTGCTCGAGATTCACGAGTGCGAGGATGCAGCCACCGCGAACCGCGCGCTCAAGGCCGGCGAGGTCGCGGGCATCTACGCGGTCGATGCCGCGGGCACGCCCAAGCTCACGCTGCTCTCGAGCTACGACAGCTCGCGTGCGTCCACGGTGCTCGTCGACCGCAGCATTCTGGAAACGGTGGCAAGCTCGTATACGCAAAATGCCGAGCTCATGGCCCAGATTGCCCAGGACAACCCGGCGGCGCTTGCCGACCCGGAGGCGGTTGCGCGCGCCCTGTCGCTCGAGGGCGGAACCCGTCGCGTGAGCCTGACACGCACCACGCCCGACGGCACGACCATTTACTACTACGCGCTCTTTGGCCTGGTAGCGATGATGTCTGCCGAGTTTGCCGCCTTGAGCGTCGTCGATTTGCAGCCCAACCTGTCGGGTCTTGGCGCACGCCGCTGCGTGGGCGGCCTTTCCAAGACGGCGTCGCTGGCCGGAATTTTCGTAGGCTCGTGGCTGGTTTCTTTTGCCTCGATGACGGTTGCGATCGGCTACGTGCGCCTGGTCGTGGGCGTCGACTTTGGCGGGCGCGAGGGACTCTGCCTGGTAGGCGGCGCCGCCTCCGCGCTTGCGGCGACGGGCCTGGGGCTCTTTGTGGGCACGCTGCCCGTTAAGGGCGGCAAGGCGTCCAAGTCGGGCATCCTCACGGGCTTCGCCACCACGTGTGCCCTGTTCGCCGGTCTCTACGGCGAGCCGGCGATGGCGCTTGCCGACGACGTCGCCCGCGCCTGCCCGGCCGAGTGCTGGCTCAACCCCGTCAAACTTATCTGCGATATGTTCAACCGTCTGTATTTCTTTGAGGACCTGGGCCCCTTCGCCGTTCGCGCGGGCGCGCTTGTTCTGATGGCCCTGGTGTTTGTCGCCGCAGCCACGCTGATCTTTGGAAGGAGCCGCTATGAGCACCTTTAAGACCGCGCTTCGCATGGCGCTGGCACACCCGTTCTACCTGCTCATCTACACGGTGTTCATCTCGCTCATGGGCGTGTTCATTGCGGCGTCGGTGAGCTGGAATTCGTCGCAGCTCACCGAATACAAGCCCTACGACACCAACGTGATCGTGGTCGATCGCGACGACAGCGACCTTTCGCGGGCGCTCACAAAGCACTTGGGGTCGCGCTTTGACCTGGTCACAGGCGTCGGCGACGACACGTACGATCTTGCGGACGCGCTCTCCAAGAGCAACAGTGCCAAGGGCAGCGCCGACTGCGTGTTCTTTATCCCGGACGGGTTTGAGGACGACCTAATCGCGGCCGCCCGTGCGGGGGAGACCTTGCCCAAGCTCGACGTGACGTACGGCTCCGGCACCATGGCGGCGGCGCTTTCGTCTGCCGAGGCCTCGCGCTGGATCTCGCTCGCGGGTGCTGCGGCCGCGCTTGAGCCCGCTGCTTCCGACGGCGACGTCGCCAAGGCCGCCGAGCACGCCGCCGCCAAGCGCGCCGAGGTCCAGATCGAGCAGGTCAAGGTCGATTCGACTGCCGCCGCCACGCTCGAGTCGTATTTCAACTTTGGCGCGTACGCGATTATCTCGTCGGTCATCGTGTCGGTGGGCCTGGTGTTCTCGGGCATGAACGAGCCCGAGCGCGTGCGCCGCATGGATGCCGGTCCGGTCTCCGAGCGTCAGCGCTCGCTCTCTGTGTTTGCCGCTGCCGCGGCGCTCACCGTCTGCATCTGGTTTGTGTCGAGCATGATGGGCGTTGTGGGCTTTGCCGGCGCGGTTGCCGAGGTCGGCGTGGGCCGTGTGTGTCTGGCGCTGGCAGCGACATTTGCCCTGGCGTGCACGCCCCTGGCTGTTGGCTTTGCGCTGTCGAGCCTGGGCGCGCGCGAGGAGCTGCTCAACGGCGTGGGTAACCTGCTCGGCATGCTCATGACGTTTTTGGGCGGCGCCTGGATGCCACTGTCGCTCATGGGTTCGGCCGTGCAGACGGCGGCGCACTTTGTGCCGACATATTGGGTGAACGACGCGATCGGCAAGGCGCTCGCCGCGGACCTGACGTCTGCCGCTCTGAGCGATATCGCCTGCGACCTGGGCGTCACCGTGCTCTTTGCCGCCGCCATCGCCGCCGTAGGCCTAGCCCTCACCCACAACAAATCCCACGCCTAGCCACCTGGTCATTGGGGACGTTCTCAACCCGTCACTTGGGGGCGTTCCTTTCCTGCCGGCACTTGGACCACTCATTGGGGACAGACTTAAATGAGCGATTTCACTCATTTAAGTCTGTCCCCAATGAATAGGTTGGAAAAAAGTCGCGCCTGCCGCTTAAAAATAGTTCGCCTGGGTTTACTATTAGCCTAGAAAAGTAGCAAAAGGCTAACAACGGGGGATAGCATGGCGACAGAGCGTGCCTACGTCCAGGTCAAAGGGCTCAAGAAACACTACGGCGACGGCGATGCGCGCCTGACGGTGCTCGACGGCATCGACACGTCTATCAACCGCGGCGAGATTTGCGTCATGCTGGGGCCCTCGGGCTCGGGCAAGTCGACGTTCCTCAATCTCATCGGTGGCCTGGAGGACGCCGACGGCGGCTCCATCATGGTGGACGGCTGCGACCTGACGACGCTCAAGCCCGCCGACCTGGGCGAGTATCGCCGCCGCGAGCTGGGCTTTGTTTTCCAGTTCTACAACTTGGTGCCCGACCTTACCATCAAGGAAAACATCGAGGTCACGGCGCACCTGTCTAAAAACCCGCTCAACATTGACGGCCTGCTGCGCTCGCTGGGCCTCTACGAGCACCGTAACAAGTTCCCGCGCCAGGTCTCGGGCGGCCAGCAGCAGCGTTGCGCCATCGGCCGCGCGCTCGTCAAAAACCCGGGCCTGCTGCTGTGCGACGAGCCCACGGGCGCGCTCGACTTCAAGACATCCAAGGAAATCCTGCAGCTCATGGAGGACGTCAACCGCACCTACGGCTGCACCATCATCATCGTCACCCACAACGCCGCCATCGCCCACATGGCCAACCGCGTGCTGCGCCTGCGCGACGGGCGCATCGTCGAGGACGAGCTCAACGAGTCGCCCGTCGCGGCCGCCGAGCTCGATTGGTAGGCGGCGCCATGTCACCTCTCGCAAAACGACTCCCCCGCGAGCTGCGCCGCAATATCGGAAAGTACCTGGGCATCTTTTTGCTTATGTGCGGAAGCATCGCCCTCACGTCGGGCT
Organism: uncultured Collinsella sp.; assembly: GCA_958415665.1. Classification (GTDB taxonomy): domain Bacteria; phylum Actinomycetota; class Coriobacteriia; order Coriobacteriales; family Coriobacteriaceae; genus Collinsella. The sequence continues at coordinate 4,912 of CATYZK010000005.1, forward strand.
TTTTGCTCGCGGCGCACTCCATCGGCTGCCTCATCGACGACATGCGCGATACGTACACGATTGAGGACGGCCGCGTAACCACTTCCTTTGAGGCGACCAAAGACCAGCTCAAAGCCGCCGAGGACGCGGCCGAGGACGTCGGCGGCGTCACGCTCTACAAGAACTTCTCCATCGACGCCATCATCAAAAAGGCGTCCGGCGACGACGGCACCAAGCGCACGCTGCGCACCTACGCGCACCGCACCAAGGTCGATATCGCGTCCTACTGCGAAGGCAAGGAGCCCCGCGCGGACGACGAGGTGGCCATCGACCGCGTCTTTGCCACCAACAACGATCTTGCCGTGGGCGATAAGGTCGAGCTCGAGGGCCGCACCTACACCATCTGCGGCATCATGACCCAGCCCGATAGCCAGGCGCTGTTCCTCAACAACTCGGACTTTACGGTCAACACCATCACCTATGGCGTGGCCGAAGTGACCGACGCCGGCTTTGCCACGCTCGAGGACGCCGGCGGTGCGCCCGCCTACACCTACTCCTTTACCTTTAACGACCGCGACCTCTCCACCGCGGATCGTATCGATGCCGAGCAGGATATGGTCGAGGCGCTGGTGGATGCCGATGCGCGCGTGGACGACCTGACCGATGCCGATTCCAACCAGGGCATTGGCTATGCGCGCGACGATGTGGACGGCGACTCCATGATGTGGACGACGCTGCTCGACATCATCATCGTGATCATGGCGTTTGTCTTTGTGGTGCTCACCGACGCCACTATCGAGGAGGAGAGCGCCATCATCGGTACGCTGCTCGCCAGCGGCTATCGCCGTCGCGAGATCGTGTTGCACTACCTTGCGCTTCCCGCTATCGTGGGCGTTGTCGCATCGCTGCTGGGTACCGCGCTCGGCGTTGCGTTCTTTACCGAGCCCATGCGCGGCCTCTATTACGGCTCGTACAGCCTGCCGCCCTTCCAGGTGTACTGGAGCTGGGAGATCTTTGTAAAGTGCGCCGTGGTTCCTGCCTCCGCGCTCATCCTCATTACGCTGGTGGGTCTGCTCCGCAAGATGGGAAAGACCCCGCTGCAGTTTCTTCGTCACGAGGCGGGCGGCAAGTCGGGTACCAAACGCGGTTTTCAGCTGCCGGAGCGCATGGGCTTTGTCTCGCGTTTCCGCCTGCGCATATTCCTGCGCAACCTGGGCAACTTCGCCACGCTCTTCGTGGGTATCGCGTTTGCGTCACTGCTGCTGCTCTTTGGCCTGGCGATCCTACCCACGATGACCCACTACGCGGACAACCTGGAGACAAGTCTTGTCGCCGAGCGCCAGTACACGCTCAAGGCGCCGTTGGAGCTTGAAGGCACCGCCGAGGAACGCGGACAGTGGTCGGCGCTCGAGCGTCTGCAGTCGGTGGACGGCGCGCTCCTCACTGCCGCTCAAGATGCCGACGACGAGCTTGACGACGCGGTCGATGCCGCGCAGGCGGCGGCCGATGCTGCGACAAGCGCTCCGTCTGCCGAGAGCCTGACTACAGCGCAGGATGCGCTCACCAAGGTCCAGGACAAGAAGGGCGCCCTTTATGCGCGCCTCGACGATCTTGCCGACGCCCTTGGCTGCGACCGTGACGAGACCGTCGATTTGATCGAAAAGGCTTCGAAGATCGATACTGACAACGATGACATTCACCCCGTCAACACGACCGACAACGGTGCGGCGAAGATTGCACAGGCCGAGAAATACGCCGTCTACCAGCTGCAATACGACCGCGGCGATGGAAATGGGCAGGAGACGATCTCCATCTACGGCGTCTCGTCCGATTCTCGCTACTGGAAAGGGCTGGACGTCGGCGACGGGCGTGTCGTCTTTGGCGGCGGCCTGCTCGACAAGTTTGGCTGGAGCGAGGGGCAGAAGGTCACGCTCCACGACAAGTACGAGGGCAAGGACTATTCCCTTGAGTACGAGGGCAAGGGCTGCACCTGGGGCTCCAAGTCGGACATGAATATCTATATGGGCATCGACGACTTTAACGAGCTGTTCGGCAACGACGCTGCCTACTTTAACGGCTACGTGAGCGACGAGAAGCTCGACCTTGACGCACGCTACTTTGCCGGCGACACTACGCCCGACGACATGCGCGCCGTGGGTGACCAGTTTATCGGCATGATGAGCGACATGATCGGCATGATGGTCGGGCTCGCGGTGTTCATCTTCCTGCTGTTTATGTATCTGCTGACCAAGGCCGTCATCGACCATAGCGCCCGCTCGATCAGCTACATGAAGGTCTTTGGCTATCGCGACGGCGAGATCTCGCACCTGTACATCCGCTCGATCACGCTGTGCGTGGCGGCATCACTTGTGCTGAGCCTGCCCGTGATCATCGGCTCGCTTACGGCCATCTTCCGTTCGATGCTGCTCGCCTACAACGGCAATATTGAGATCTACGTGCCCGCTTGGTCCATGGCGGCGTGTGTCGGCATCGGCTTTGCGACCTACCTGGTCGTGGCGCTGCTGCACACGCGCTCCATCAAGCGCGTCCCCCTGGCCGAGGCCCTCAAAGTCCAAGAGTAGCCATTGGGGACAGGCTTAAACGACCAAAAGTGGTCATTGGGGACAGACTTAAACGACCAGTCGTCGGGGGACAGTCTTTGCCGACTCGCCGGGTTGCCGGCCGGGGTGGTAAGGACTGTCCCCATTTGCCGGCAGGAAAGGAACGTCCCCAGCTGCCGGGTAGTGAAAGAGCGTCCCCAATGACTAGTCGTTTAAGAGCGTCCCCAACGACTAGGTGCTCCCGCTTCCGCGCTTGACTTTGACCCCACTCCAATGGGTACCATCCTCTTATGTCTGTAACGCCATATAGACCGAGGGGATAGATTTATGACCGCAACTGCACCCGTCGCACCCGCCAAGGTGTACTTCACCAACCTGCGCACGCACGGCCGCGAGAGCCAGCTCGACAAGCTCAAGCGCCTCATCCGCCGCGCCGGCATCGAGCAGATCGACTTTGAGAACAAGTTCGTCGCCATCAAGATTCACTTTGGCGAGCTGGGCAATCTGAGCTTTCTGCGTCCCAACTACGCCCGCGCCGTCGCGGACGTCGTGAAGGAGCTGGGCGGCAAGCCCTTCCTCACCGATTGCAACACGCTCTACGTCGGTAGCCGCAAAAACGCGCTCGAGCACATCGACACCGCTTACCAGAACGGCTTTACCCCGTATGCCACAGGCTGCCAGATCATCATCGCCGACGGCCTCAAGGGCACCGACGAGGCGCTCGTCCCGATCGAGGGCGGCGAGTACGTGCACGAGGCCAAGATCGGCCAGGCGCTCATGGACGCCGATATCGTGATCAGCCTCACCCACTTTAAGGGTCATGAACAGGCCGGCTTTGGCGGCGCCATGAAGAACCTGGGCATGGGTGGCGGCAGCCGCGCCGGCAAGATGGAGCAGCACGCCGCCGGCAAGCCGAGCGTTGCGACCGAGCACTGCGTGGGCTGCCGTGCCTGCGAGAAGATCTGCGCGCACAATGCCATCTCGTTCGATGACACCCGCGAGCGCGAGCTTGCCAGCGGCGGCACCCGCACGGTGCACGTGGCCGCCATCGACCACGACCGCTGCCTGGGCTGCGGCCGCTGCATCGGCGTGTGCAACCAGGACGCCATCAAGCCCGATTACGATGCCGCGGCCGATGTGCTCAACTGCAAGATCGCCGAGTACACCAAGGCCATCGTCGACGGTCGCCCGAGCTTCCACATCTCGCTGGCCATGGACATCAGCCCCAACTGCGACTGCCACGCCGAGAACGACACGCCCATCGTCAACGACATCGGCATGTTCGCGAGCTTCGATCCAGTTGCCATCGACCAAGCCTGCGCCGACGCCGTCATGGCATCCGAGCCGCTGCCCAACACCGAGCTCACTGATAGCGCCGCCAAGATGGAGCACAGCCACGAGCATCTGGAGGGCGAGCAGGCCAAGGATCCCTTCTGCATCACGCATCCCGACACCGACTGGCGCTCCTGCATCGCGCACGCCGAGAAGATCGGCCTGGGCACGAGCGAGTACGAGCTCATCGAGGTCAAGTAGCGCTAGGCTATTGGACAAATCACGCGCTTTTGTTGCGTAACTCAAACATAAACCGCCTGCGAGCACGGTGCTTGCAGGCGGTTTTTCGGAAGTATGCGGCAAATTTCGAAACCGCCGAGCACACGGTGTTTTTTGGCAACAAAACCCCTGATAAATTGTTGGTAAAACTGCAGTCTGGTCGGCAGTTCCAGATTTTGCCGCATACTTCCGAAAAGAGGGGGTTAGATAAATCTCCAGACGCCGCTATTTGCCTAAAAGTTAGCGTCGAGGAAGTCGTCGACCGTGTTCCAGTAGAGCTCGGGGTCGACCTGTGCGCTCTTGGCGTGGGCGGCGCCGTGGACAGTGAGCTTTTGCTTTACCTTGCTGGCGCACGCGTCGTAGTTTTGGTCGAGCATGCTGTACGGCACAAAGGTGTCCTGGTCGCCGTGGATAAAGAGCATGGGAACCGTTGCACGCTTGAGCTGTTCCACACTGCTGGCCTCATGAAAATCGTAGCCCGCGCGCACGTTGCACACCAGATTGGCCACGTCGAGCAGCGGAAAACTGGGCAAGCCAAATACATCCTTGAGCTGCAGGGAAAACTCGTCCCAAACGCTTGTATAGCCGCAGTCCTCGATAATGCATTTCACATTTGCGGGCAGAGATTCTCCCGCGACGTTCATGGCGGTCGCCGCGCCCATCGATTCGCCAAAGACCAGGATGCGCGCCTTGAGGTCTGCCGCAACAATCCGCTCGATCCACGCGACGACATCGAGTCGCTCGGGCCAGCCCATGCCGATGTAGTCGCCGCCGGAACGCTCGTGGGCGCGGGCGGCGGGCGCGAGCACGTTCATGCCGCGGTCGTGGAAGCGCTTGACGTATCGGGCCATACCGATGGGCTCGTTCGTATATCCATGCAGGCAGACGGCATAATCGTGCGTGTTCTCCGACGCAGCAAAATACCAGGCAGCTAGTTCAGTCCCGTCATCTGCGGTAAGACTGCTGCTCTCGCGGTTCTGCTTAACCCAAGCCCGCGCTTCGGTCTCCTCGGCATCCATCTGCTCGCCCTTTTCGGCATTCTTGCCGTCCTGCATCATCTTCATGGTGTATGGAGCGCGAGGGTTCAGCGCGAAGTCGAACAAAAAGTTGCCGGCAAATCCGAGTAGTGCGACAACGAGCACCGCCACGGCGATGCAGGCTATCTTAAGGCCCCGATGAGGACGTTTATTTTCAGCCATAAACCGCTCTCCTATAAGATGTTTATATGTCAACATTTAATGCAAGCGCATTATGGATGTTCGCCGTTGATGCGTCAACAAGCAAAGAATGGGTAAACAAAAGGTCACGTAAGGTGCAAATTTCGTACGTACCCAGACGCTTTGATATAGTGTTGAGAACTATTTATGTTGGAGGATGTAACCGGCATGTCCGATTCGAGCGACAGTTCCAAGCCGCGACCTAAGGCCGCGGCCGTTCCGCAGTACACGGTGGGCGAGGAGATCATGAACTCCGTCACCCATGGTGTCGGCTGCCTGCTGGGCATCGCAGGCCTGGTGCTTCTGATCGTATTCGCCGCCCTGCGCGGCGGCGGCCCGGCCCACATGGCCGCGGCGATCGTCTACGGCGTCAGCATCATCCTCGAATACCTGGCCTCCACGCTCTATCACGCGATTCAGCCCGAGCGCGCCAAGCGCGTATTCCGCATCATCGACCACAGCTGCATCTACCTGCTCATTGCGGGCAGCTATACGCCGTTTTGCCTTATCACGTTGGCAGACGACGGCGGTGCCGCGCTGTTCTTTGCCGTATGGGCCATCGCCATCGTCGGGATCGCCCTCGAGTGTTTTTTGCGCGAGCGCCAGCCGCATTGGGTAAGCGGCCTGGTCTATCTGCTGATGGGCTGGCTCGTCGTCTTTAAGCTGCCCGAGCTCGTGTCGCTGCTCAACCCCGTGGCACTTGCCCTGCTCGCTGTCGGCGGCGTGTGCTACACCGTGGGCGTGCCGTTCTACATCGCCAAAAACGTGCGCTACCTGCACAGCGTGTTTCACCTGTGGGTGCTCGCCGGTAGCATCTTCCAGTTCATGGCGGTGATTCTCTTCGTAATCTAACGACCGAGCCTGTGCCCGCGTCCTCGTTCGGGCGCCGGCGCAATTGCCCTATCCGTCATCAACGTTTTGACCTAACGTCCCGAATCTTGGAGGTTCGAGAAACTCCCGATGGACATAACCATCTCCCTTATCACCACCCTCGTTTTGACCCTCATCAACGGCTACTTCTCTATGTCCGAGATGGCCCTCACCACGGCCAAGCGCGCCGTGCTGGAGCACGAGGCCGAGGAGGGCGACAAGCGTGCCGAGCGCGCCATTAAGCTCGCCGCCGACTCCGACCAGCTGCTGGCCACCATTCAGGTCGCCATCACGCTCGTGGGCTTCGCCTCGTCTGCCGTCGCCTCGACGAGCCTGTCCGACCCGCTCGCCACGTGGCTCATGAGCTTTGGCATCGCGCCGCTCTCCGCCATCGCGCGCGGGCTGGCACCGGTCATCATTACCGTCGCCGTCGCCTTCGTGTCCATCGTGATTGGCGAGCTCGTGCCCAAGCGTATCGGCCTGGCCAACGCCGAGGGCGTGTCCAAGCAGGTCGTGGGGCCGCTTTCCGTGTTCCAGAAGATCGCCCGCCCGCTCGTGTGGCTGACCGGCGCTTGCTCCGACGGCCTGGCCCGCATCCTGCGCATTAAGAGCGCCGACGACCGCCAGAACGTCTCGGAGGAAGAGATCAAGTACATGGTCTCGGAGCAGGACGACCTGCTCGACGAGGAAAAGCGTATGATCCACGAGATCTTCGACCTGGGCGACACCGTTGCCCGCGAGGTCATGGTGCCGCGCGTGGACACCACCATGTGCGAGGACGACGAGACGGTCGCCAGCGTGCTATCCACCATGCGCCAGACCGGCTTCAGCCGCATCCCCGTCTATCACGAGGACCCCGACAACGTCGCGGGTATCGCGCACATCAAGGACCTGATCCAGCCCGCGCTCTACGGCAAGAGCGACCAGCCCATCGCCGGCTTTTTGCGCGACGCCGCCTTTGTGCCCGACACCAAGGACATCCTGCCGCTGCTGTCCGAGATGCAGACCTCGCACGACCAGATCGTGGTGGTCGTGGATGAGTACGGCGGCACGGCCGGCATCATCACCATCGAGGACATCGTCGAGGAGATCGTGGGCGAGATCGAGGACGAGTTCGACCCCGACAACAAGTACCTCACGCGCCTTTCGCGCCGCGAGTGGCTCGTCGATGGGCGTTTTTCGTGCGATGATGCGATTGAGCTTGGATGGCCGCTCGAGGAAAGCGATGATTATGAGACCATCGCCGGCTGGATTTTGGAGCTTTGCGACTCGGTGCCCGACATCGGAGAGGTGTTTGAGGTCGCGGGGTACAAGTTCAAGGTACAGTCGATGCGTGGCCAGCGCATCTCGCTCATTCGCGTGATCGCTCCGGCCGAAACCGATAAGAAGGATTCCGAGTCCTCGGCAGATAGGCCGGCGTCGTCGGGTGCGGGTTCTGCGGATCCGCACGATGGCGACGAGTAGGACAAGGGCGAGTAGGAGAGAGTTATGGCAGGCCTGTTCAACATCCTGAAGGTCACCGTCAGCGAGGACAAGATTTGCGCGCACGTGCTGGTGAACCCCGGCATGCCGCTCATGACCTCGGAGGATATCGAGGCCACGGCGCGCGTGTACTACCTGGTGCCGGCGATTGCCAAGCATCTGTGCCTGGGCGATTCGGGCCGCGAGTTCCAGGACTGCATGGGCCAGACCGAGCTCTGCCACCTGCTGGAGCACGTGACGGTCGAGCTCATGAACGAGACCGGCCTTGCCGGCAGCATCTCGTGCGGTCGCACGCGCGTGAGTGAGCACGACGAGCGCGTCTTTGAGGTTGAGCTTTCGTGTCCCGACGATGCGCTGGCCATCGGCGCGCTGTCGTCTGCCACCTTCATGATGGATTGGGCTTACCTGCACGCCGACCAGCCCGCCCCCGATGTGGAGGGCACGGTCGCGGGCCTGCGCAACCTGGTTTTGGGCATGCGTGCCGAGGCCGAGGGCAAGGATCCGCACGAGGCCGTCGCCGCCGCGAATGGCGAGGACGTGGCCGAGGATGCGGCTGAGGGCGATGCTCCTGCCGACGCCGATGTCGATCTCGTTGTCGATGCGGCCGCCGAGCCGGCAGCTAAGCCTCAGGGCGTCCCCAACTTTGAAGACGAGCCCCAGGTGGCGATTGATACCGAGGGCGCGGTTGTCGAGAACCACGAGGCCTCCGCGGCCGTCTTCGGCGGCGCGGCAACGGCTCCGGCTGGCTCGGTGCACGAAAGCGCGCTGCCGCTCGTAGACGGTGCCGGCGAGGATCCGGCTGCCACTGTTGCCATGCCCGCCATGCCGCAGGAGTAGGTTCGCTCGCTTAACACCATCATGTACCTGCGTCTTTACCGTATGCAGATGAGCGGGGCGGCAAGTGTTGCGCTGCGGGTATAATGGACAGCATTCAAACGGTGGGCGCCGACGTGCCCGCAGGAGAGGAATGATCATGGGTAAGACTTTTAGCTTTGTCTCCGGTGCACTCTTTGGTGCCGCCGCCGGCGCTATCATCGGCGTTGCTCTGGCCCCGCGCTCGGGCGCCGAGACCCGCGCCATGGCTGCCGATATCGCCAACGACGCTTGGGATAACATGCGCGATACCTACGAGCATGGTGCCGAGGAGGCCCGCGCCGCGGTCAACGACTTCGGTCCGATGGTCGATGCCAAGACCGATGACCTGCGCGCCAAGGTCGACCTGGCCCGCGAGCGTATGGATCAGCTGCGCGAGCAGCTCAACGACGCCATTTCGGGCGGCAACGTGACGCCCGCTGCCGACGTCGTGGTCGAGAACGCCGCCGAGGCCGACACCGAGGCTGCGGAGCCCTCGACCGAGGCATAATGCGCGCCGTGGATTTTGTCGGCGCCAAGATCTATCGCAAGCCCACCGAGGACAAGCGCACCAAAAAGGACGGCACGCCACGTAGCCCTAAAAAGCTCGGAAAGATACACTTTCCGGTCTTTACTCCGGGCGGAACGCGCGTGGTGGGCTTTATGGTTCGCCAGTCCGATATTGCGGGCATGATCGAGCGCCCCGACCGTTTTGTGGCGCTCGATGCCATCGGCGTCTATGAGGGCGCTATCGCGGTGGATGACGCCAAGGACACCTACGATGCCGCCGCGGCCAAGCGCCTCGACATTAACCTGGACGATTGCATCATCTGGGTTGGTATGGACGTGCGCACGGAATCGGGCGATGTCGTGGGATATTGTTCGGACGTGGAGTTCAAGCCGCGCTCGGGCATTGTCCAGATGTTCTATGTGACTGCTGGTGCCGCTTCGAGCGTGCTTGTCGGTGACACGCAGGTGCCGCCGACGATGCTGCGCGGCTACGAGAGCGGCGCGATGATCGTTTCGGACGAGGTCAAGGCGCTCGGGTATTCGGGCGGCGCCGCTGCAAAGGCTGCCGAGGCCAGCGTCGTGGTGGGCGACAAGGTCAAAAAGGGCGCCAAGGTGCTCGATGACAAGGGATCGGTCGCCGTGGACAAGGGCAGTCGCGCGCTGGGCAAGCAGCTCGGCAAGACGCGCGGCATGTTCAAGGCCTTTAAGGACGAATACCAAAAGGCGAGCGGAGGCTCGTCAAAAGCTACAAAATAGCGACGTACCAAATGATGGGAGGCAAGCCGGAGACCTGTTGCTCCGGCTTGCTGTGTTTATGGGGGAGGGCACATGCGCCAAAACGGATCCAACTTAAACGGGCGTTCGGGTGCGCGTCCGACGGCGCGCCGCGACCTGGGGCAGCTGCCCGGCGGTCAGCGCCGTCGCCGCCGTAAGCCCGGCGCGATGTACCTCAACCATAGCCGCGGGTTTAGCGACCGCAGCGCGCGCATCGGCAACGGGCGCTCGCCGCGCCGACCGTCCCGTCTGCCCTATGCGCTCATCGCCGTGGGTTGCGCACTCGTACTGTTTATCGCTGCCGTCGTGGGCTATGTCAACCGCAGCGTGGACGTGGAGCTCAACGGCCAGAAGACCGCGGTGCGCGTGGGCTCTACGCTGCAGAATCTCATCGACGACCAGGAGTTGACTGACACCTACGACGCAGGCGACCTGCTGGCCGTCGATGACAGCGTGCTCAAGCGCCATGGCGGCGAAAAGCTGTCGGTTAAGGTGGACGGCAAGCGCATAAAACAGGGCAAATGGGATAGCCGCGAACTTGAGGGTGGCGAGAAGGTGACGGTCAAGGATGGCCGTAACACCTACGAGAAGCATGAGGTTCAGGCTACGGTTTTCGAGCCCAAGCTCAAGGTCGAGGGCACGGGTGCTATCGAGTATGTGCAGACGTGGGGCGTCCAGGGTCGCTCCGAGGTGTGGGTCGGCGAGCAATCGGGCAAGACACAGGACCGTGGCGAGGTTGTGCCCGCCACCGATTGCGTTGTTGCCTGCGCCAGCGTGGCGCCCAAGGGCAACGAGAAGGTCGTGGCGCTGACGTTTGACGAGGGTCCGAGCGGTGCCACCAAGCAGATTTTGCAGGTGCTCAAGGAGAAGGGCGTGAGCGCCACGTTCTTCCTTTCGGGCGATGCCGCCGAGTCCTCGCCCGCCACGGCCAAGGCGATTGTCGATGCCGGGTGCGAGGTCGGCTCCAATAGCTATAGCGACGATTCGCTCAAGGGCGAGGATCGCGAGACAGTGCGCATGCAGATCTCGAAGGGAACCGACGCCATCAAGTCGGCAACCGGCGTCAAGACGATGCTGCTGCGTGCCCCTTACGCCGCTTTTGACGAGCAAAACTGGATTGACTCGATGGACCTGGTGTCCGCCGTGGTCTCGTGGAATATCGACTCGGGCGATTGGCTGCTCAATGGTGCCGACGAGCAGGTCTCGACGGTGCTCGACTCGGTGACGCCGGGCAATATCGTGCTGCTCACCGATAGCGACGAGTGCGCCGAGCAGACGCTCGAGGCGCTGCCGCAGATTATCGACGGCCTCGTTGCGGACGGCTACAAGATTGTGACGCTGAGCGACCTGGTCAAGACGGACACGTCGCTCAGCAAAAAACTCACCTCGCTCACTAAGGTTTCCATGCCCAAAAACGCCGTGTTCCCCCAACTCGCCGAGGACGACGAAACCACGGAGTAGTCCCCAACGACTATGTCACGGATACGTCAGCGTTTGGTATGCCTGCAATGTGCAGCGCATAAATTCGGTGCCGCAGCGCGATGCTGATGCTATAGTTACTGCGGTTAATGAGGGTCAAGAGAAAGGTTGCAGGTGAAATCCAAACCTCGACCATACAGTCGATGACCCCATGCAGGTGCTTTTTGCGCATGCACGGGGTGTGAGCGTCGAGCGGCGTGCCGCCCGCGCATGCGTATACATATCCAATTGTCCACGGATGGCGTGCCCGTTTTGCCGCGATCCGCAGGAATAATGATGGGGAGCACCATTGAATTATCTGAGTGAGATGCTCAAATTGCCGGTCTTGGACGTCGACGGCGAAAAGCTCGGCGTGGTCAACGATTTTGGCATTGCTACCGGCGAAGTTTTTCCGCACGTGACGTCGCTCGCGTTCCGCGGTCCCGGCAAGACGCCGTTTATGATCAGCTGGCGCAAATGGGTCGACCGTATCGATGAGACAGGCGTGTATCTCAACACGTCTGCCACCAATATTCGCTTTTCGTACCTGCAGCCGACCGAGCTGCTGCTCGCGCGCGACGTTCTCAACAAGCAGATCGTCGACACGCAGGGCATGAAGGTCGTGCGCGTAAACGACATCAAGTTCTCCATGTCGGGCGAAAACCAGCTACGTCTGCTGGGTGCCGAGGTCGGCGCCCGCGGCCTGCTACGCGCCATCAGCCCCGCGCTCGAGCATGTCGTCGAGGGCTTTATGAAGCACCTGGGCAAGCCGCTCAGCGAGGACATCATCGCCTGGTCCTACATGGACCTGCTCGATCGCTCGACCAAGAACATCCAGCTCTCGGTTTCGCACAAGACGCTCGGCGAGCTGCACCCTGCCGACATCGCCGACATTATCGAGCAGCTCGACCCGCGCCTGCGCGCGCAGGTTTTTGCACAGCTCGATACCGCCCAGGCCGCCGAGGCTATCTCGGAGTTCGATGACGACGAGCTTATGACCGAGATGCTCGAGGGCATGTCCGATACGGACGCGTCGTCGATGCTCGCCATGATGGACCCGGACGACGCCGCCGATCTGATCGACGAGCTCGATTACGAGAAGGCCGAGAAGCTCCTGCGCCTGATGGGCGTCAAGGAGGAAAAGGCGATTCGTAACCTGCTGGGGTATGAGGACAACACCGCCGGCCGCATCATGACCTCGGAGTTTGTCTCCCTGCCCGCCACGGCAACGGTCGGTGACGCCATCGAGGCGATTCGCGAGCTCGACGAGGACTTCGAGAGCGTCTACTACGTCTATACCGAGGATCCGAGCGGCATGCTGACCGGCGTGCTTTCGCTGCGCACGCTGATCGTAGCCGACCGCGACGCCACGCTGGGTCAGCTGGCCTATCGCGACCTGGTCTACGTGTCGCCCGACGAGGACCAGGAAGACGTAACGGACGAGATGACCAAGTATGACCTGGTCGCCATCCCCGTCTGCGACGAGAACCGCCACATCCTGGGTATCGTAACCTTCGACGACGCCATGGACGTTATCGCCGAGGAGCATCAGGAGGACCTGCAGATCGCCGGTGTCGGCTCGGGCGACAGCGCGTCCGACGACTCGACGAACGTGCTCAGCTGGTTCGTGCATCGCCAGTACTGGGTTGTTGTATGGGGCATCGCGTCGTGCATCATGGCGACCGTACTGGGAACGGCGCTCGGCTCCGCGCATCTGGTGGTGTTCCCCATGTGCGCCATGCCGCTCGTGCTGCTGGCGGCCTCGCGCATGGTGTCGTTCGTCAAGAACTACTTCCTGGAGTATGACGGCCACGACGACGAGCCCAAGCCGTACCTGGGATTCTTCTTCCAGAGCACGGGCATGGGCCTGATCTTGTCGCTCGTGACCTACCTGTGTGCGCAGCTGGTGCGCACCGCCGCGTTCCCCGATGCCCCCATGTTCGAGGAGCAGCTCTTTACCGGATGCTTTAACATCGCGGCCATCATTTGCCTGGTCAGCAACATGAGCGCCGTGATTTATCTGACGGTGTTGTTCTGGCGCGATGAGCACGACCTCAATACGTCGGGTACCGCCATGAACGTCATTGCCGTCATGATCTCGTGCGTGGCGTACTGCACCGCTGCGGTGCTGCTCACCATGTCGGTCATGGGATAGGTGGTCGCGTGCAAAACACGAAGCAAAAGCCGAGCACCAAGCAAAAGCTGACCATTGCCGCCATCTTTGGCGCTATGGGTCCCGGTCTGCTGGCGGCGCTTTCGGGCAATGACGCCGGCGGCATTGCAACGTATTCCAGCGCGGGCGCCAGCTATGGCTACAAGATGCTCTGGATGCTTCCCGTCATGACCGTGCTGCTTATCGTGACGCAGGAGACCGCGGCACGCTGCGGTTGTGTCACGGGTAAGGGCCTGGCATCGCTCATCCGCGAGCGCTTTGGCGTACGCAAGAGCGTGCTGGCCATGGCGGCGCTGCTGATCGCCAACACGGCCGTGACCATCTCGGAGTTTGCGGGTATCGCCAGCGGTCTTGCTCTCTTTGGCGTGCCGGCGAGCATCTCGGTGCCGTTGGTGGCGCTGCTGGTGTGGATGCTTACCATGTCGGGTAGTTTCCAGCGCATCGAGAAGATTCTGCTGCTGGTGAGCTGCGTGTTCGTGACCTATATCGTCGCCGCGTTTATGGCTGGCCCCAACTGGGGTGAGGTCGCGGTCGACCTGGTCGTCCCCAACATTCAAAACGATCCCAACTACGTGTCGCTCGTGGTCGCGACGATCGGTACCACCATCGCGCCGTGGATGATTTTCTTGGCGCAGAACAACGTGGTCGATAAGAACGCGGGCGAGGACGACATCGTGCTGCAGCGCATCGATACCGTAAGCGGCTCGATTGCCGCCGATATCATCGCCGGCTTCATCATTATCACGACCGGCACGGTGCTGTTCCCGGCTGGTATTCAAATTAGCGATGCTGCCGACGCCGCTCGCGCGTTGGAGCCCATCGCCGGTCAGTGGTCCACGGTGCTGTTCGCCTCGGGCCTGGTCGCCGCGAGCTTCTTGGCCGCCTGCGTGCTGCCGGGTGTTACGTCCAGCGCCATTTGCGAGGCATTTGGCTGGGAGCGCGGTGCCGATCGCAGCTGGGATGAGGCTCCGGTCTACCGCGGCATCATTACGGCCATTATCGGTATCTCGGCCGTGCTGGTGCTCATGCCCGGTGTCGATCTGTTCCAGATTATGATGACTTCGCAGGTCATCAACGGCGTGCTACTGCCCGTGGTTCTGGTGTTCCAGGTGGTTATCGCCGCAGACCGTCACATTATGGGCGCCAACCGCAACGGCCGCGTGTGGAATGTGCTCACGTGGGCGACCATCGGCGTGATTACGGTGCTGACAGTTGTTATGTTTGTGCTGCAGGCGATGGGTTACAGCGCCTAGCGTTTCTTTTGGGGCTTCGAGCGGGTCGTAGCGATGGGCTGCGGCCTGTTTTTTGCTTGCTATAGGGGGTTAGTTATATGACAGTGGGCAAAAAATGCCAAATATGAGTACTGTTGCTAGGGCGATAGCATTTATGTGCAAGAAGATAATGTACATAATCTAGAGTGTGTACATTAAAATTCACCTCAACAGGCTTTAATCCAGCTAGGCTGGCCGCTCCTAGGGGTTTACAGGGACGCTCAGGCGCCATTTTGGGCGGATTTGCCTGCTACTAAAATGGCAACAGTACTCATATTTGCCCTTTTTTGCCCACAGCCCCTTGGCATGTTGTTACGAAGCCGCCCCTGGACTGGAATTGAACTGCCCGGGGGCGGCTTTCGCTTGTCGCAGGAGTGTCCCCAGGTGCCGGCATAAAAGGAACGTCCCTAGCTGCCGGATTACTTGTCGGTGCCCAGCTTGTGCGGCTTGAGAGCGAGCGCATTGACGAGCGCGTCGGTGGCGGACTTCACCGCTGCCGGCTGCGGGTCGTTGACGTGATCCTCGGGGTGTACGGGCAGGTCCTTCTTGACCGCGTCGTGAATCAAGTTGAGGTATTCGGTCACACCGGTGGTCGACAGGTGCGTGCCGTCGCCATCGAACAGGTCATTTCGGTTGGCGCTGTATCCGTACCAGTCGATAACGCGCACATTCTTGTAGCGCGTGGCGGCGTTGGCAATGGCCTGGTTGGTCGAGCCAACCCACGGCTGCGGGCTGCGCGTGTTTACAAACACGACAATGCGCTTGTCTCCCGCATCGGCCATGATGGCATCGATCTGGTCATCGGTCACCAAGCCGTTGGTGCCCAGGGCAAAGACCACGATTTTGCCGGCAAGGTTCTGTTGGATATAACCCTCAAATGTCGCGCGGCCCGCATCGAACTGGCGGCCCTTTTCGGCATCGATATGGCTGTGCGGGAACACGCCATCAAAGGCGTCCACGGCACGTAGCGACACGGAATCGCCGATCATGAGCAGGTCGTAGGAGCCATCGGGGAAGCCATCGTTGTCCTTGTCGGTGTCGTCGGCTGCCTGTTGGTCCGTGGGCGCGGCGTTTTTAGCTTCCTTGTTGAGGACTTCGGCGCCTTCGCCGCTGAGCGCGGAGGTTTCCGGCACAAAGACCAGACCGCCCAGCGCGATGACAAGCACGATGCCGCAAGTGGCACACGCAGGAATATGCGAGCGCACCCAGTTGGCGGGCGTGGTGGTGCCATCGCGGAACTCGGACACGGTACGGCCGAAGGCGCCCTTCCTAAACGGCGTCTCGATAAAGCGGTAGGAGCATTCGGCCACGGCTACCACCAGCAGTACCTGCAAAATATACTGCCACCAGGGCGTATCGTTGATGTTGGCAACCGGGTTCATGAGCAGCAGCAGCGGATAGTGCCACAGGTAGATGCTGTACGAGCGCTTGCCAACCCATACGAGCGGCTTGGCGGATAGCGCGCGGGCAACCATTCCCTGGGGCTGCACGCAGGCAGCGATGACCATGAGCGTGAGGATGGAGCACAGCAGCGTGCCGCCGCGATACTGGAACGCGGTGTAGCCGTTGGTGAGTGCGACCATAGCGGCGAGGCCAATCAGGCCTACAACGCCCAACACATCGATGGATGCGGGCGAGGACCAAAAACGCACGAGGGCACTCGGCTGCATCGGGGCGGTCTCGGCTGCATCGTCGGCCGTCGTGCTCTGCTTGTCTTCGGCATTCTTGTCGTGCTTGGCGACGAGGCGGTCGAGCCCCAGGCGACGCGCGAGACGCACCGGCGCCAGGTCGCGATCGGGGATAAAGGCCATCCAGGCACCCAGCAGCAGCGAGAACACGCGGGTGTCGGTGCCGTAGTACACGCGGCTGGGGTCGGCGGCAGGGTTGTAGAGCACCATCATGGCGATGGCGGAAACAGCAGCCAGGCCCAGGACCACGCGACGCGTGCTGGGCTTGCTCATATGCATGGATACCATGGCAAGGAGCAGCGGCGGCCAAATCAGGTAGAACTGCTCCTCGATGGCGAGCGACCAAAAGTGCGTGAGCGGCGAGGGATCGCCCAAGGCGTTGAAGTACGAGACGTCCTGCGCAATCTGCCACCAGTTGTTGAAGAACAGCAGCGACGGCAGGATGTCGGGACGCATCTTGGTGAGCATCACGTGGTTAAAGATCGTGCACAGTGCGCAGGTCACCACCACGACGGTCACTACGGCGGGGAACAGGCGGCGGATGCGGCGAATCCAGAAGCTCTTGAGGTCGATGCGTCCGGTCTTGGCGACTTCGTTGAGCAGCAGGCGCGTGATCAGATAGCCCGAAAGCACAAAGAAGATCGTGACGCCGAGCAAGCCGCCTTGCGCCCATGTGAGGTTGAGGTGATAGAGCACCACCGCGACAACGGCGAGCGTGCGCAGGCCGTCGAGGGCGGGAATGTAGCGGGATTTGGGACGAGCGGGCGTCTGGTCTGCGGTGGCGGCGCTGGCATGGTCCGCTTTGTTGGCGGGCGCACGATGAGGGCTCGGGGCGCGTCGCGAGCCGCCGGTGCGGCGCTCGGCCCGCGGACGTTCGTGCGGCGCCGGTTCGTTGCCCGTGCGGCGTCGGTCGCGTGAGCTCGATTGCGGGAATTGTTCCATAAAACATCATCCAATGACGAGAATAATCAGCACGTATTCATTGTAGCCGCCTGCTCCTGTGAATGCTTGCTGCTGGCGCAACCTCAAGCACGCGTTCACATCAAAGTGAACTAAAGTTATAGAGGTGCGAAAGCATACGATTGACGGCCGACGGTGGGCAAAAAGCCCGCGGATGAGGAGGTTTCCATGGCAGATCGCGGCATCGTTGCGGTGTTCGGCAGCATGAACATGGACCTTTCGGTGGCGTGCGAGCGCATGCCGCGTGCGGGCGAGACCGTCGGCGGAAGCGGTTTTATCACCAACGCCGGCGGCAAGGGTGCAAACCAGGCTGTCGCCGCCGCGCGCATGGGTGCGCGCACGTGCATGATCGGCGCCGTCGGGCGCGATACATTTGGTGACGCACTGGTGGCGGGGCTCCAAGATGCCGGCGTGGGCGTTGAGTTTGTGGCGCGTCGCGACGACGTGGAGACGGGCACCGCGACTATCATTCGCTGCGAGAACGACAACCGCATCGTGTTATCGCCGGGCGCCAACCATGCGCTTTCGGGCGAGGACGTTGCCTGCGCGCTGCGCTATCTGGTGGCCGATGAGCTCGACGCCAATATCTGCGACCTCGCCCCGGCGGCCGGCGGCGTCTTTATCGCCCAGGGCGAATGTGACCTGATGGCCACGGCCGCGGCGCTCTCTTGCGCCCACAGGCTGGGGTTCTATACGGTCTTTAACCCGGCGCCGGCGTGCGACCTGCCGGCGGGAGCGTGGTCTGCGGTCGACTTGGTTTGTCCCAACGAGACCGAGTGCCAGGCGCTGACGGGCATCTTGCCCACGGATGACGCGAGCTGCGTGGCCGCGCTTGGGGCTTTGCTCGCCAAGGGCGCCGGTGCCGCGGTCATCACGCTGGGCGGATCCGGGTCGGTTACGCTCGGTGATGACGGAGGGCTGCTGCGCACGCCGGCGCTTTCGGGCGAGGTGGTCGACACCACGGCTGCGGGCGATACGTTTATCGGCGCACTTGCGGCGGCTCGGCTGCAGGGCTTGCCTCTCTTTGAGTGCGTGGCCGCGGGCGCTCGCGCCTCGGCAGTGACGGTGTCGCGCCTGGGCGCGCAGCAATCGATTCCCACGCGCGCCGAAGTTGAACATTGGTTTGGTTAAACGATAAAGACGGAGAAGCGGAGTAGAACAATGGCAACCAAGAAGCTGATCCTTGATCTGGATATGGGTGTGGACGACGCGATGGCGCTCGCCTATGCCATCGCGAGCCCCGAGGTGGAGCTCGTGGGCATTACCACGTGCTTTGGCAACGTGCGCGTCGAGCAGTCGGCGCATAACTGTCTGGCGGTGCTTGACCTGTTGGGCCGTCCCGAGGTGCCGGTGTACCTGGGCGCCGATCGTCCCATTAAGGCGAACGAGCCCTATACGCCGCCGGCGTCCACCACGCTCATCCATGGTAAAAACGGCATTGGCGGCGCGAGCGTGCCCGCATCGCCCTACGAGCCGGTGGGGGCGACATCGGCCGATGGTAACGCAGCGGTCGATTACCTGATCGACGCCGCACGCACCTATGGACCCGACCTGGTCTATGTGGCGACCGGTCCGCTCTCAAACTTGGCGCTCGCCCTTGAGCGCGACGCGGCGGCGATGATGTCCATCGGCCGCGTGGTCGTGATGGGCGGCGCCCTTACCGTGCCCGGCAACGTGAGCGCGGGCGCCGAGGCCAACATGGCAAGCGATCCCGAGGCCGCCGATGCCGTGCTGCGCTCGGGCCGCAAACTCACCATGGTCGGTCTGGACGTGACGCATCGCGTGGTGCTTACGCGTCGCGATATCGCTGGCTGGACGGGTTCGGGCACTATGGCGGGTTGCGCGTTTGCGGGTATGGTCGAGCACTACATCGGCTCATACGAGATGAACGCGCCCTACCTGGGCGGCTGCGCGCTGCACGACCCGTTGGCCGTTGCCGTGGCAATCGATCCCACACTTGTGGGCGCACTTGGCTGTAACTTGCGCGTTGACCTGCTGGGCGAGTATCGCGGCCGCACTATCTGCGACGAGCGCCGCGTGGCCGATCCGGACAAGAGCGCTCTTGTGGCGCTCACCGTGGACGCCCCGCGCTTTCTCTCCGAGTTCAAGACGCGCATGGCCCGCGTCCTTGGCTAAACGGCCCTTGCGCCCCGTCCCAAATTAGCCACTTTGTTGATGTACTTGTAGAACTAGCTGCTAAAAACAGATTAAACGCCGTTTATAGAGTGAACGTGACCGTTAGCCTAAAACCCAATATATGCTTGAGGCCCCTGTGGTTGCATGGGCAATAAGAGCCTAGGCTATTGGCGCATTTACATTTACATGGGAGCAGCATGAAAGAGTACTTTGGCATCGATGTGGGCGGTACGGCAGTCAAGTGGGCCGTGCTGGGCGAGGATTTTTCCATTCGCGAGCGCGGTAGCCTGCCGACCGATTTCAACACGGCGGATGAAGCGGTTGAGGCCCTCGCCGGTCTTATTGAGCCGTTCCGCGACCGCGTGTCTGCTGTGGGCGTGAGCGCCCCCGGCGGCATCTATGAGGACGATGCCGACGGCACCATCCATCGCGGCGGCGCGCTCACCTATATGGACGGCTGCCCGCTGGGAAAGATGCTGCACGAGCGATTTGGCATTCCGGTAGCGGTCAACAACGACGGAAAGTGCTGCGCGCTCGGCGAATATGCGGCAGGTGCGCTGCGTGGGCACCGTATTGGTGTGGTGCTTGCCATTGGCACCGGCATTGGCGGCGGCATCGTTATCGATGGCCACGTCCTTCGCGGTTCGCATGGCTTTGCGGGCGAGTTTAGCTTTCTGCGCAACGATGTGACGCGTGCGGCGGCGCCGGACAACGTGTTTGCCGGCACAGGCGGCTGGCGTGCGCTGCGCGACGCCGCGGTGGCAGAGAAAGGGTTGCCGGCAGATACTGCCGTAGACGGACGTCGTGTCTTCGAGTGGATTGAGGCCGGCGATCAAGCGGCGCAGCGTGCGCTCGACCGCTATGCGTGCACATTCGATGCCATGCTCGTGAACCTTCAGGCGGTGCTCGATCCCGAGGTGTTTGTGATTGCGGGCGGCATTTCGTGCCACCCCTCGCTTATCGTGGCGCTTCGCACCCAGATCCCCGCGGCACTCGCGGGTTTTGCGGGATTTCTTGCGCGCAGCCCCATGCCTCTGTACATGGTTGCCGAGCTCGGCAACGACGCCAACCTCTACGGCGCCGTACAAGAAGCCATGCGCCTGAGCAAATAGACCAGTCCTTTGGGACCGGGCTCCTAGGGTAGTCAATTTGGGACGGGGCTTTTTTAGCTGCCCCTATGTGACGGTCGATACATGTCTCAGCCCAGATAGCTCGTCGGCAGTCAAAGGGTAGCTAAAACAGCCCCGTCCCAAATTGACTACCCTAGGAGCCCAGGTTGACGCAAAAGTAGTCAAAAAAGCCCCGTCCCAAATTAGCTACCGGGAAAATGTTGCCGTTGGGGGAATAGTCGCGTCGCTTCGCTTGACAACAGGCTAAACTTGCTAATAAACATTTACTATTCTGTTTACTTTGAATTTGCGGTCGTTTAGTTGCAGAGCCGTCGAGCCGGCGGCCTCAGCTGCGACCGTTGCTAGGGAGAAACGATGGCTAAAGCAAGCGTCCGCGAGATCAGCCGCATCACCGGTTTTTCGCCCGCAACCGTGTCCAATGCGCTCAACCGCAAGCGCAGCGTGAGCGAGGAGACCGCCAAGGTCATCCTGGAGTGTGCGCAGTCGCTCGGCTACCAGCAGTCGACGCAGCTCGAGAGCATCCAGTTTGTGCTCGCGCGCAAGACGGGCGCCATCCTGGACGAGAGCACCTTCCATCCCGCGGTCATCGAGGGCGTGGAGCGTCAGGCTCGTCGCCACGGTATGAGCACGAGCTTTGTCTCGCTCGACTTTAGCGACTTGGACGCCGTGCGTCCGCAGGTCGAGGGCCTGATCGCCGATCCATCGGCCGCCATCGTGCTGATGGGTACCGAGCTGGGCGAGGAGGACTACGCCCTGTTCGCTAACGCGGCGGCCCATCTGATTGTGCTCGACGGCTGGAGTGATCGCCAGTACTTCGACGCCGTGGTCATCGCCAACACCGATTCGGTGCTGCGCGCCGTGGACTACCTTATCGAGAAGGGCCACAAGCAAATCGGCTATCTGGCGGGCGACCTTCGTATCCGCAACTTTAAGGACCGCGAGCGCGGCTACCGCCAAGCGCTTGAGGATGCGGGCCTTGAGGCCAACCCGGCATGGCGCGTCACGCTGGGTACCACGCTCGAGGGCGCTTATCGCGACATGGGTGTGTGGCTCGACAATGTCTCGCGCGACGACTTGCCGACGGCCTTCTTTGCCGAGAACGACGTGCTTGCCGTGGGCGCCATGCGCGCACTGAGCGAGCACGGCATCCGCGTGCCCGACGATGTCTCGATGATCGGCTTTGACGACCTGTCCGTGGGCGCGTTCTCCAACCCGCCCCTCACCACGGTGCACGTGCCCAAGCACGAGGTGGGCGAGATCGCGGTGCGCCGCCTGGTGGGCAACATCCGCAACCCCAAGAGCTACACCTGCAAGACGGCCGTCTCGACCTACTTTGTCGAGCGCCAGAGCGTGCGCGAGCTCTAGGCGAAAGCGCCGCCTACTCGCGATAAATGCGCCCGCGTTACGGCGGACACACAGAGCATCACAGATAGAGGGTCCTTCGGGACCCTCTTTTTGTTCCCCTTGTATGTTCAGATTGTTTACATACCGTTTAGGCTGATTTCACTACCGTTTACGGGACTTTCGCGTTAAACTACTAAACAAAAGAGTAAAACATTTAGTAAACAGAACAAAACGAAACATGCGTCTGTTTACTGAACATGTGACTAGGGGAGGACGTACATGGATAAGATCAAGCTCGGTTTTGTGCCTACGCGCCGCAGTATCTTTAGCGCGCCGGACGCGATCAAGTATCGCGGCCTGACGGCTGACCGTCTGCGCGAGATCGGTGTCGACATCGTCGATATCGACGACATCAACGACGAGGGCCTGCTGTTCGACGACAGCCATATCGAGCCCATCGTCAAGAAGTTCCGCGCCGAGGGCGTCGACGGCATCATGCTGTGCCACGCCAACTTTGGCACCGAGTACGTCTGCGCCCGCCTTGCCCGCGAGCTCGGCCTGCCTGTGCTGCTGTGGGGCCCGCGCGACGAGCGCCCCGAGCCCGACGGCACCCGCCTGCGCGACAGCCAGTGCGGCCTGTTCGCGACCGGCAAGGTCCTGCGCCGCTTCCAGGTACCCTTCACCTACATGACCAACTGCCGCCTGACCGATCCCGAGTTCGAGCGCGGCGTCTGGGACTTCCTGGCCGTGTGCAACGTCGTCAAGACCTTCAAGCACACCCGCATCCTGCAGATGGCCACCCGTCCGTTCGACTTCTGGTCGACCATGTGTAACGAGGGCGAGCTGCTCGAGAAGTTCAACATCCAGCTTTCGCCCATCCCCATGACCGAGCTTGTCCAGGCCGTGCGCGACGCCCAGGCCGACGAGCAGGCCATGGCCGCCATGCTTGCCCACATCGCCGACAGCTTTGAGATTTGCATTCCCGAGGACAAGGTTCCCGCGGTCGCTGGACTCGCCATCGCCATGAAGCGCCTGGTCGAGAAGTACGGCTGCAACGCCGGCGCCATCCAGTGCTGGAACGCCCTGCAGGACGAGCTGGGCATTATGCCCTGCGCCGCCAACGCCATCCTCAACGAGATGGGTATCCCCGTCGTCTGCGAGACCGACATCCACGGCGCCATCACCGCGCTCATGGTCGAGGCCGCCGATCTTGGCCGTCACCGCGGCATGTTCGCCGACTGGACCGTCCGCCATCCCGACAACGAGAACGGCGAGCTGCTGCAGCACTGCGGCCCCTGGCCCTGCAGCTGCGCGGCCGTCAAGCCCAAGCTCACCTATCCGCTGGCCTTCGATCACCCCGGCGCGCTGACGGCCGAGGCCAAGCACGGCGACCTCACCCTTGCCCGCTTTGACGGCGACAACGGCGAGTACTCGCTGCTGCTGGGCAACGCCCGCGGCATCGACGGCCCGGCCGGCATGGGCACCTACCTGTGGGTCGAGGTCGAGAACCTCAAGCGCCTCGAGGCCAAGATCGTCGAGGGCCCCTACATCCACCACTGCGTGGCCATCCACGCCAACGTGGTGCCGGTGCTGTACGAGGCATGCAAATACATTGGCATCCAGCCCGACCTATATGATCCCATCGAAGAAGACGTCAAAGCCTACCTGCGAGGAGAGTAGAAATGGCAACGATTGAAGAGCTTGAGTCCCTGCGTTGGGACCTTCGCCGCGATTGCGTCGATATCATCATGGCCGGTGCCGGCGGCCACATCGGTGGCGATATGTCGGTCATCGATGCGCTCATGACCCTCTACGCCAACCACCTCAACATTACGCCCGAGACCGTCGACGATCCCAACCGCGATCGCTTCGTCCTCTCTAAGGGCCATGCCATGGAGGCCTACTACGCCGTGCTGTGCCACGAGGGCTATCTGGACCTCGACGACGTCAAGGCGCGTTTCTCCAAGTTCGGCAGCCCCTATATCGGCCACCCCAACAACAAGCTCAAGGGCATCGAGATGAACTCGGGCTCGCTGGGCCACGGTCTGCCCGTGGCGGTGGGCATGGCGCTCGCCGGCAAGATGGACGGCCGCGACTACCGTGTCTACACCATCATGGGCGACGGCGAGCTTGCCGAGGGCTCGGTCTGGGAGGGCGCCATGAGCGGCGGCAACTACCAGCTCGATAACCTGTGCGCGCTCGTGGACCGCAACCGCCTGCAGATCAGCGGCAGCACCGAGGACGTCATGAAGCAGGATTCGCAGGAGGAGCGCTGGGCCGCCTTCGGTTGGAACGTGCTGTCCATTCCGGGCAACGACGTCCAGGCCATCGACGCCGCGCTGACGCTTGCCGCCGAGACCAAGGGCAAGCCCACGGTCATCATCCTCAACACCGTTAAGGGCTACGGCTCGCCGGTTATGGAGGACAAGGCCAGCTGGCATCACCACCTGCCCAACGATGAGGAATATGCCCAGATCATCGCCGATTTCGCTGCCCACAAGGAGGCCATCAATGGCTAACAAGATCGCCAACCGCAAGGTTATCTGCGACACGCTGCTCGAGGCCGCCGCAACCGATAAAGACATCGTCGTCTTGTGCTCCGACTCCCGCGGCTCCGCGTCGCTCACGCCGTTCTTCGATCAGTATCCCCAGCAGTCCATTGAGGTGGGCATTGCCGAGCAGGACTTGGTGAGCATCGCCGCCGGCATGGCCTCGTGCGGCAAGAAGGCCTGGGCCGCCTCGCCGGCGTCCTTTGTGACCACGCGTTCGTATGAGCAGTGCAAGGTCGACGTTTCGTACTCCAACACCAACGTCAAGCTCATCGGCATCTCGGGCGGCGTGTCCTACGGCGCCCTGGGTATGAGCCACCATTCCGCGCAGGATATCGCCGCCATGAGCGCGATCCCCAACATGCGCGTGTATCTGCCGAGCGACCGCTTCCAGACCGCCGAGCTCGTGCGTGCCCTGGTCGCCGACAACAAGCCGGCCTACATCCGCGTGGGTCGCAACCCGGTCGAGGACGTGTACACCGAGGAGGAGTGCCCGTTCCAGATGGATCGCGCCACCTGGGTGCGTCGCGGCACCGATGTGACGATCGTCGCCACCGGCGAGATGGTCCGCCATGCCGTGGACGCCGCCGACCTTCTGGCCGAGCAGGGCATCTCGGCAACGGTGCTCGACATGTACTGCGTCAAGCCACTCGACGCCGAGGCCGTGATCGAGGCCGCCGGTGCTACGCGCGCTGTCGTGACCGTCGAGGAGCACAGCCCCTTCGGTGGCCTTGGTTCTATGGTCGCGCAGGTCGTGGGCGAGCATTGCCCGCGTCCGGTCAAGTGCTTGAGCCTGCCCGACGCGCCGGTCATCACCGGCACCTCGCCCGAGGTCTTCGCACACTACGGACTTACGGGCACCGGAATTGCCGAGGCCGTTAAGGACTTCCTGCCCGCAGAGTAATTGGAATGTGACAAAGGGACCGTCCCTTTGTCACATTCATTTTGAAAGGGGTGGCCATGGGCCGCTACATCATCGGAATCGATCAGTCTACGCAGGGCACCAAGGCGCTGCTGGTGGACGAGGGCGGCCATCTGATTCATCGTGCCGACCGCTCGCATCGCCAGATCATCAACGAGGCCGGCTGGGTGAGCCATGATCCGGCCGAGATTGCGGCCAACGTCCTAGCCGTGGCGCGTGCCGTGGTGGAGGAGATCGGGGTCGACCCGGCCGACGTCGCCGGCATCGGCATTTCCAACCAGCGCGAGACCACCGTTGCCTGGAACCGCGCGACGGGCGAGCCGCTGTGCGATGCCGTGGTGTGGCAGTGCGCCCGCGCCCGCGAGCTGTGTGACGAGCTGGCCGCGCGCGAGGGCGTGGCCGAGCTGGTGCGCGACACGACAGGCTTGGTGCTCTCGCCCTACTATCCGGCGGGCAAGATGGCTTGGATTCTCGCAAACGTGCCGGCGGCAGCCGAGGCTGCTGCGGCGGGCGAGCTGTGCCTGGGCACGATTGACGCCTGGGTGGTCTGGACGCTCACGGGCGGCGCCGAGTTCCGCTGCGACTGGTCCAACGCCAGCCGCACGCAGCTCTTCGACCTGCGCCGCGGCTGCTGGAGCGAGCCGGTGTGCCAAGCCTTTGGCATCGATCTGGCCTGCCTGCCGCAGGTGACCGATTCTGATGGCCTGTTCGGCACAACGGACCTGGGCGGCTTTTTGCCGGCGCCCGTGCCCGTTCACGGCGTGCTGGGCGATAGCCACGCCGCTCTGTTTGCGCAGGGCTGCCACAGCCGCGGCATGGCCAAGGCCACGTATGGCACCGGCAGCTCGGTCATGATGAACGTGGGCGACGAGTTTGTCGCCAGCTCGCATGGGCTTTCGAGCTCGCTTGCGTGGCGCATGGACGGCGTGACCGAGTACGTGCTCGAGGGCAACGTGAGCTATGCCGGCGCCGTCAAGACGTGGCTGCGTGACGACCTGGAGC
This sequence comes from uncultured Collinsella sp., assembly GCA_958415665.1. Classification (GTDB taxonomy): domain Bacteria; phylum Actinomycetota; class Coriobacteriia; order Coriobacteriales; family Coriobacteriaceae; genus Collinsella. The sequence goes on from CATYZK010000005.1 coordinate 31,341, forward strand.
TCATCAACAACCCCGAGGAAGTCACCGACCTGTGCTATGCCGCCAACCCGGCGAGTCGCGTCTACTTTGTGCCGGCATTTACCGGTCTGGGCGCGCCGCACTGGGCAAGCGACGCCGAGGGCTGCGTCTTTGGCATGACGCGCACCACGGGCCGCGCGGAGTTCGTGAAGGCCGCCGACGAGTCGATCGCCTATCAGATCTTTGACGTGATCGATGCGATGGTCGAGGATTCGGGCGCGGCGCTGGCCGAGCTTCGCGTTGACGGCGGCCCCACGCGCGATGCGTACCTGATGCAGTTTGAGAGCGACCTGGTGGGTTCGCCCATCCGCATCGCGAGCAACGACGAGATGAGCGGCCTGGGCGCGGCTTGGGCCTGTGGCATTGCGCTCGGCATGTACACGCGCGATGTTGTCGACGTCTACGGCGCCCGCGGCATCGTGGAGCCTTCGATGCCTGCCGACGAGCGAGCCAAAAAGATCGCCGGCTGGCGCCACGCGGTCGAGGCAACAATCGTATACACTGCCTAGAATGATTTTTCTGGGACGGGGATCAAATAATCATTGCTCCCCGTCCCAGGTAGCTAATTTGGGACGGGGCTTTTTTGACTGGTATTATTGGTGCGGTCATTTCAACCAGCTAAAAGAGTCCCGTCCCAAATTGACTACCGAGAGGATCTGCCATGGAGCGCATTGCGAGCTTTTCTGTCGATCATCTGCTGCTTGAGCCTGGCGTGTACGTGAGCCGCATCGACCGCGATCCGGCGACTGGCGCCGCCGTCACCACGTTTGACCTGCGCCTGACCACGCCCAACAAGGAGCCGGTCATGAACACGGCCGAGTGCCACACCATCGAGCACCTGGGCGCCACGTTCCTTCGCAATCATGCCGAGTGGTCGAGCCGTATCGTCTACTTTGGGCCCATGGGCTGTCGCACGGGCTTTTACCTGGTTGTTTTTGGTGAGCTGACGAGCGAGGAAATCTTGCCGCTCGTGCGCGAACTCTTTGAGTTCGTCGCCGGCTTTGAGGGCGATGTCCCCGGCGCCGCTCCCGAGGAGTGCGGCAACTACCTGGATCAGAACCTTCCCATGGCCAACTGGCTCGCGCGCCGCTACCTCGACCGCGACCTGGCCGATATCGACGAGAAGCACCTGCACTATCAGCAGGCATAGGGCTGCTCGTAGGATCAACGTTTGAAATGGAAGCGCCTCCGCACTTGCGAGGGCGCTTTTTCGTGCCGAGCGTTCAAAATCGCTCGTGTTTGTTCTAGAATGTTCGTATAGTCACAATTATGAACAGGAGTGAACATGCATATCTACTCTGTCACCGACCCCGAGTTCAAGTCCTACGGTCACGTGTGGGACGACGTGCCCTCCAGTCTGGCCACGCCGCTTGTCGAGGCGCTCTCCGCCACGCCCATTCCCGAGGGCAGCAAGTACGTGGCCTCCGCGCCCGAGCTCGAGCAAGTCGAAGGTGCCGACACACTCGGTCTGCTCATGTACGGCGGCCGTCCCTTCCAGCTGGGCTGGTGCAACGGCCACAACACGAAGCTCAACTGCCTGGAGTATCACCGCGCCAGCGAGTTCAACCTGGGCGCCCGCGACTTTATCCTGCTGCTGGCCAAGCGCGAGCAGATCGTCGACGGCAAACTCGACACCGCGCAGGTCAAGGCCTTCCGCGCGCCTGCCGGCACGCTCGTTGAGGTCTACGCCACGACGCTCCACTACACGCCGTGCATGGTCGACGACGGCGGCTTCCAGGTGATGGTTGCGCTGCCCGCCGGCACCAACGGCCCGCGTCCCGAGGCCGCAGCCGACATGCCTGCCGCTGGTGACAACTACTGCTACTGGAAGGCCGACAAGTGGGTTCTCTGCCACGCCGATAGCCCCAAGGCGGCTGAGGGCGGCTACGTAGGCCTCACCGGTAAAAACCTCGACATCACCGTGGACTAGAGTCTTCTGTCTCAATCTGTAACATCTAGCAGGCTAAATCGCCTCTACCTGTTACAGATCGAGACAAACTGGCCCAGACCACCACGAAGGGGACAGGCACCTTTGTGGTGGTTTTTTCTACAGCTGACTTCGCAGGTAGTCGAGCATATAGGGAACAGCAAAGCGTACGTAACCGCGGCGGGCCTGTTCGATTACGCCGGCGTCGATGAGGCGTCGGCGATATTTTTGGGCGTAGTCGGGTGTGACCGACATGCGCTCGGCAACATCAGAGATGCGCGACGCGCCGTCTTTGTCGTCTGCCATCGCGACGAGAAACGCGACGTCTTGGTCCGACCGTGCGGAGAGCGTCGTCTCGCACACATCGTTTTCGAAATCTACTTTTGACGCCTCGATGGCTCCGTCGACCTGCTCTTGCGTTACGCGCTCTCCTGCCTGGCAACGATTGGCGATGTTGTAGCCGATGAGCTGCAACATGTAGGGCGAACCCTGGGTTGCGCGAGCGGCATCCAGCCGAAGATCGCCTGGGATATCAAGGCCGAGCTCTTCGAAAGCTCGCTGATAGTAGGTATCGACATCTCCGACTGAAAGCGGCTCGAGTGTGACTTTGCGCGCGCGGTTAAGAAACGTCAGCACGCGGTCATTGAGCGTCGCCGAGACCGCTCCCGGAAGACCCGCCATGACGAGCGCGACGTTGAGTCCCTCGCCGACGAGTTCTTGATAGGCGGTGACGAGTTGTCTGATCTCGGGCGAATTGGCCTGGAGTTCATCGATAAGGATGAGGATGCCGTGTCCCTGCTCTGTCAGTTTGCGCGCAAGCTGCGTGAGTTTGAACTGAAAACTCTTGGTCTCCCGCACGTCTCGTGTGAACTCGAGGCCTGCCGAGAATCCAAAAACACTCAGGCTGCCACCCGTGAATTTGGGAAGACAGCGTTTGTTGACGTAAGGCTCGCCTGCCTCTTGGATTTTCTCAACAATGCGCTCGAGCATGTCCTCGGAGGCAACGGTGGGCGTGGCGACGACGAAGCCAAGCTTGCGAGCGCGATCGGCGAGCTCCCACAGGAGAACCGTCTTGCCGCTGCCTCGCTGACCGAGCATGAGCATGGCGCGGTCTCGATTGCCCAGCTCCTGTTCAAGGCCGGAGATGAATGTCGAAATCACGCTCCCGCGCCCCACCAGATAGGACGGGCGATTTCCAAATGAGGGGGAGAAGATGGTTTCAGTCATGAGTCTCCTTTCCTTTTTTTCCTATTTTTTCCTTTTTTTCCTATTCAGTCAAATTGCCTGTTGACCGAAGGCGGTTACGTGGGTCTCACCGGCAAGAACCTCGACATCGCCGTGGACTAGGATCATTTGTCTCGATCTGTAACATCTAGCGAGCTAAATCGGCTCTATCTGTTACAGATCAAGACAAACCGTAGGGGGCTGCTCGAACAATCTTGATCTGTAACAATAAGCCCGGTTTTGACGGCCTAACTGTTACAGATCGAGACAAACCGACCAAAACCACCACAAAGGTGCCTGTCCCCTTTGTGGTGGTTTGGGCACGCAGGTATCAAAAAGTGTCAGACGGGGGCGGCTGCCGAGCGCCTGCGTGCGAAAAGAAGTGTCGACCTGCGTCGCTGTCGTTGAGAGAGGCCCCGTTTGCGGGGATACTGAAGCCACGACAAACAGCGTGTGAAAGGATTGATGCATGGCTTTCCGTAAAGACTTCCTGTGGGGCGGCGCGACGGCTGCCAACCAGTGCGAGGGCGCTTATGACGTGGATGGCCGCGGCCTGGCCAACGTGGACGTGGCCCCGCACGGCCCCGAGCGCTATGCGGTGGTCTCCGGCCAGCGCAAGATGCTCGACTTTGAGGACGGCTATTACTATCCCGCGCAGACCGGCATCGATTTCTACCACCACTACAAGGAGGACATCGCCCTCTTTGCCGAGATGGGCTTTAAGACCTTCCGCATGAGCCTGGCCTGGACCCGCATCTTCCCCAACGGCGATGAGACCGAGCCCAACGAGGCCGGCCTGGCCTTTTACGAGGACGTGTTCCGCGAGTGCCAGAAGCATGGCATCGAGCCGCTCGTGACCATCACGCACTTCGACTGCCCCATCCACCTCATCAAGGAGTACGGCGGCTGGCGCAACCGCAAGCTCATCGACTTCTACAAGAACCTCGCGACCACGATCTTCACCCGCTACAAGGGCCTGGTGAAGTACTGGCTCACCTTTAACGAGATCAACATGATCCTGCACCTGCCGTTTATGGGCGCTGGCCTGGTCTTTGAGGAGGGCGAGAACAAGGAGGCCGTCGAGTACCTGGCTGCCCACAACGAGCTCGTCGCCAGCGCTTGGGCCACCAAGATCGCCCACGAGATCGACCCCGAGGTTAAGATCGGCTGCATGCTCGCCGCCGGCACGTACTATCCCTACAGCTGCCGTCCGGGCGATGTGCGCCAGGCTCAGCTCGACAACCAAGACAACTACTTCTTCGTCGACGTCCAGAGCCGCGGCTATTACCCGGCCTATGCCGTCAAGAAGCTCGAGCGTCTGGGCATCGATGTGGGCATGACCGACGAGGACCGCGAGATTCTGGCCGACAACACCGTCGACTTCATCAGCTTTAGCTACTACAGCACCCGTTGCTCCGCCGGTGCCGACAACCCCGAGGTCGAGCGCACCCAGGGCAACGCCTTCGCCGGTGCTAAGAACCCCTACCTGCAGCAGAGCCAGTGGGGCTGGGCCATCGATCCGCTGGGCTTCCGTATCACCCTCAACGACCTGTACGACCGCTATCAGAAGCCACTGTTCGTGGTCGAGAATGGCCTGGGCGCCAAGGACGTTGTCGAGGAGGACGGCTCCATCAACGACGATTACCGCATCGACTACCTGCGCCAGCACATCGCCGCGATGCGTGACGCGGTGACCGAGGACGGCGTCGACCTGCTGGGCTACACCACCTGGGGCCCGATCGACCTGGTCTCGGCCGGCACGGGCGAGATGTCCAAGCGTTACGGCTTCATCTACGTGGATCGCGACGACGCCGGCAACGGTACCCTCAAGCGCTCCAAGAAGAAGAGCTTCGACTGGTACAAACACGTTATCGAGACGAACGGCGAAGATTTGGCCTAGGCTTTCCCAGCCACCGCACCTTGGGCCTCATTCGTCGCTTGCGTACCTTAAGTACGCGGCGCTCCTCATTCGACCCAATCTGCGGCACCTGGAAAACCCTAGACTCAAATCTTACAGACCTGGCCTAGGCTTCCCCGGCAATCATAGCTTCCTAACCAAGGCGCCCAGCGAGCACAAACTGCTCGCCGGGCGCCTTGTTAAAAGAAGTGAAAGAAAGCAAAAGAAGTTAAAACTTGCAAAAGAAGTGAAAGGGAATAGGACTCAATATCGATAAGAGACGTTTTGCCGTCTGCGGAATACGGGACATGCGGCCCGGCCTTCATCCCAGATATAAGTTGCGGTGAAATAGTTCCTACATGGCGGCTCTAGGCTGCCAAACAAGAACTATTCCACCGCAACTTCCGGGTTGGTCATCCAAAGCTGGCTGCCTTGACCCACGAATCCTGCCACTCGCCACGAAACGGGCCTATCTGCTACGTTTTGGCGATTACCCTCAAGCATGCTGAAATCTGAAAAAGCAAAACCGCAGGTAGACGGCTTGCCGATTATTCGAAAACACTGCTATGGTCGACCCATGCGGGCCAAACGTAGTAGATGGGCCGTTTTCGTGGCTCGGCACCGCACCAGTCATTTTGGGACGGAGCTTTTTTGACTACTTTTGCCTAGCCGGCCGCTAGGGTAGTCAAAAAAGCCCCGTCCCAAATTAGCTATTTCTGCATGCTAGGCGACTGTGATGGCGACCTGGGCGTAGCGGGTCGTCGGGCGCTCGGCACGGGTTTTAACGCTGAGTGTGAGCACGAAGCGGTCACCGGGTTGCGCGTCGGCGGGTACGGTGAACGTGGCGTCCGCCGCGCATTCCTGCCACAGCGGCAGGTCTTGGGCGCCTGCATAGTTCGATGGCCCTATGGCGACATCCCAATGCGCGTCGAAGCCCCTGCCATCGGGGCCGATGACGGTCGCCGCAAGGGCAACGCGCTCGCCGGCTGTGGCGCTGCGGTCGTCCATGACCTCGGCAACATACGCCGGATGCGAGCAGGCCGCGGGCTCGTGGGCACACCACTGCGCACGGGCGGCGAAGTCCTCTTGATAGCTCCGCAGGTAGGGATTGGGGTTGCCCTCCACCGACGCGCCCATAGCGGCAAAACCGGCAGGCGCATCCGAATCGGGATGTCCGTCCAGAAACATGCGGCCGAGCAGCGTATCAAAGTCACGATTATCAATACCACGCAGGCCAAACGGCAGCAGGGGGATATAGGTCATGCTGTCGCCCTCGGCCATAAAATCGCCGCGCTCAAACTGCATTGCGGGCATGCCTTCCAAGCCCCAATCCAAGCGGGCATGCTTGCCAAACTGAAAGCGCTCGGGCTCGTTTTCGTAAATCTTGCCATCGCCATAGAGCATATAGCGCGCCATAAGGGGGCCGTTGCCTTGGGTGAGGTTCTGTGCAGGCCAGGGCGCCTGGAACAACGGCAGCGTATCGGGCTGAGCCATCTTGGCATCAACGTAGCCGCCGTACATATAGGGCACGCACCAAAAGATGAGCTCGGGAAAAAGCTCGCGTCCATGGTCGAGCCAAGAATTGTCCTGCCCCACGCCATCGGCAACGCCCATCACACGCACCTTCTGATAGACACGCTGCTGCACAGAAGGCCACTCAGGCGTATCGCGATATCGCTCAGCAATACTCATCAGGGCGCGAACGATCGTGTTCATGCCGCCCCAACTGAGCAGCCAAAGCGTACGCGGGTCATCATCCAAAATCGCTTGAGCAATCACGCGCGAACCTTCAGTCTCCGCGCGCACATCACCCTCAAAGGCAACGTTGCCTACAAACGTACGCTCAATCATCTGAGCCGGCGTGGGAAACGCCGGCTCACCGGCAGCGTCCGCATTCGCCTGCAGCTGAGGCCAAGCCTGGGCATACTCATTGCTCCAAAGACTCTCAATCCAATGCTCAGGAAACGGCCGATACTCAAGAAGCTCCCCAGCCGTGGGATCAGGCTCATGAGGCACAACATCCCACTCATAAGAGCGACGCCCTTTAGTCCGCCAATGCGGATTCACCTCGCCCAGCGTATGCACGCCATCCCCAAGAAAGTGATACTGCGAAGCCGTATACACCACAGCCTGCACGTCAAGCAAGTTAAGATACAGAGCCAAATGAACGAGCGAGTTCATATCATCGACTTCTATATCAGTAGTAACAATCACCCGAGTCAAATTTTGGGACATAAAAACAGCTCCAACCAAAATCATTTCAGCCAGTTACGCGCAAGGCAAGACGGGACCCACGCCCCCATCGCCGTCAACCCGGCGGCCCGCTAGAAGCGCTCGTCCAGCGTTTCGAACAACGTTAACCTAGGGGCCCTGACCTTTAGTTTTGTAAACATTCCGCAGCGCGGGCCCCGCTTATCCGTTGCTCCGAAGGAGCAGGATAAGCGGGACTCATGCGCGAGGACGTTTACAAAACTAAAGGTCAGGGCCCCGATGGGATGGTTATCTCGAAACTCTGGCCGACCACTCCCAGCAGCCCACCGGCTCGCCGTCGATGAGTACGTTGCCCCCGTCGATGTCTTGATAACACAGGTCGTTGAATTGGTGGATCCACACGCCGTGGTTGAACGTCTTCTTGGGCGAGCCATCGGCCTCGCGGTAGCGCCCGGTCAGGTCCTCGACATGGCTAAAGTACGTGAGGTGCACGTTGGCGCCGGCAGCGCGCAGACGAGCCGTGAGCGGCAGCACGGTCTCCTGCGGAGACACGAGCTCATCGCCCTTGGAGTGCGTAAACCACAGCGGCGTCTTGACCAGGGCGGCGACGTCCTCGTCCGTGGCGTTGTACCACGGCGCGCAGCAGGGAAGGCCTGCCGCGAAGAAATTGGGGTAGTCGGCGCACAGGCGCAGGGTCATAAAACCGCCGTTGGAAAGGCCGGCGACCACGATGCGGTCGGTGTCGATACGATCGGCATGCTCGGCAACAAACTCGTCGATGAGCGCCTTAATGACGGGGGAGTAGATGCTCTGGTTGGAGCGGCCGAGTTGCTCGACGCCGTTGTCCATCCAAAACGTGGGCGACTGCGGCACGAGCACCCAGGCAAAGCCGCCAAAGTAGCGCTGAATCTGCGCCTGGCTGATGGCCGTCACGCGGTTGCCGATATAGGCGCGCGTGGCACCCTCGCCCTGCGTGGTGCCCTTGCCCTCGCCGGCGCCGTGCAGGTACACCACGAGCGGAGCCTTTTGGGGCACGACTGTGGCCTCGGGCGCAAAGGGATTGAAGCATGCCGAGTCCTCGGCCTTAAAGCTCGGCTCAAAGAAGCCGTACTCGAGTGCGATGCCGTTGACAGCGGTCTTTTGCGTGGCATTGCTCCAGCCCTTGAGCGCAGGGCAGATGTCGCCACGGCAGGTGTCGAAGACCAGGCCGCAGGTGGGGTCGTCGCCGTCGTTGCCGGGAAGGGCTGCGAGCTGCGTGATGCGCAGCTGGTCATCGAGCATGCGCGAGCCCATCACGCCGCCCTCGATGGTCTTGGTCAGGCGCTGCTCGGCGACCTCGAGCGCCACGTGGGTGCCAAAGGCGAGCTTGCGGCCGGTTTCGTCGCACGGGTAGGCGGCGAGCACGTCGACGTAGCCCACGGAAGGCGCGGCGTGGTCGGCGCCGCGCTCCTTGCGCATCAGGACCTCGCCCGAGCGCTCGTGGCGCTCTACATATATATGGAAGGAGTTCGCGTCGACGTCATTGGCGCGCACGGTGCACGGCAGGTCGAGCACGACCTTGCTGATCCAGGGGCCAAAGTCACCCAAGCTGGTGACGGTTGCATAGGTGCACGATTTGAGTTCCATAAGCTGCCTCCCTTGCGCCGCAGGCGGTAAACATTTGCGGCAATACAATCTAAACATGTTTAGTGTAATGCAGAATTAGAGAACAGGCTGATAAACTCGGTAAACGGTCTAAATGAACACTCAACAAACTACTAAACAGTCGTTTATTACTATCTATCAGGGCTTTTGTTGACGAGTGAACAAAATACAGAGGCGTCAGTCAAAGTAAAAGACCACGTAAATAGGCATATAGCGATAATGCGGTAAATAGACAATCCACGGCCACTCAAATACGTTCACCCCTGATTTCCTACCGTTCACCGGACGGCAAACGGCAAAATTGCCACAAATTAGGCATTCCGTGTAAACTAAAGCCTGTAAACGTTCAGTAAACACTTTGTTTACGAAAGCGTATCCAAGGGTTCGGCAGCCGTAAGGGGTTATAGCCGCCGAGCCAAAGGCGTGCCCGCGCCAAAACGGGTGGGCACACGAAGAAATGGGGAGGGGTCCCATGGCAGTAGATAACAAGCAGATTGCCACCGATGTCCTCGAGCTTGTGGGCGGTGCGGAAAACGTCACCATCGCCACCAACTGCATGACGCGCCTGCGTCTGACGCTCAAGGATAACAGCAAGGCCGACGTGGAGAAGATCAAGAAGGTTAAGGGTGTTCTGGGTTGTCAGTTCTCCGGTAGCCAGCTCCAGGTCATCATCGGCCAGAACGTGCCCAAGGTGCTCGACGAGTTCGTCGCCATCTCCGGTGTTACGAGGGGTGCGGCCGTCGAGGAGAACCTCGATGCCGACAAGCCCAAGGAGAAGTTGACCCCTAAGGGCGTCTGGAACGCAGTTCTCGACTATCTCTCCGGCACGATGACTCAGCTCATTCCGCTGATCATGGCCGCCGGTCTGTTCCGCACCTTTGCAGTTGTCCTCGGCCCCCAGGTCTTTGGTCTGCTGAGCGACACCGACCCGACGTACACGTTCTTTAACACGACGCTCTACGAGGCCGGTTTCTACTTCCTGCCGATCTTCCTGGGCTACGCCGCCGCAAAGAAGCTCGGCGCCAGCCCCATGCTCGGCATGCTGAGCGGCGCTATCCTCATTGCGCCCAGCATCATCTCCGCTGCTGCTGAAGGTGGCGCCATCAGCGTCTACGGTTATCAGATGACCGCGACCAACTATTCCCAGACCGTTCTTCCCATCATGCTGACGATTCCGGTTCTGGCAGTTGTCGAGAAGTTCATGAAGAAGCACGTCCCCGACGTCCTCTCCACGCTGTTTGCTCCGTTCTTCACGATGATCGTCGTTGTCCCCATCATGTTCATCGCTCTTGCCCCCGTTGGTAACCTCCTTGGTCAGGGCATCGCCGCACTCCTCTTTGGCCTGCAGAACATGGGCGGCATCTTCACCACGCTCGCTATGATGATCCTCGGCGCCTTCTGGCAGCTCTTCGTGGTCGCCGGCATGCACATGCCCGTCATCATGCTCGCCCAGGTGCAGATCCTCCAGGTCGGCAGCGACCCGTTCCTCTTCGTTGCTACCAACTGCGCTATGACCGCTGTCTGGGGCTGCGCTATCGGTGCCTTCCTCCGCATCCGCAATAAGGAGGAGAAGGGCCTCTGCGCCGGCTACGTGGTGTCCGCACTCCTCGGTGGCGTTACCGAGCCCGCGCTCTTCGGTACCATCCTGCGCTTCCGTCGCACCATGATCGGCATGATCATCGGCGGTGCCGCTGGTGCCCTCGTCTCCTCGCTGCTCCACGTTACCCTCTACGTTGGCGCCATGGCGACGAACTTCCTGGTCTTCCTGGGTTATCTCCAGGGCGGCATGGAGAACACCATCTGTGCCATCATCGGCATGGTTGTCGCCTGCGTCGTGGCTGCTGTGGTGGTCTACTTCACCGGCTTCTCCAAGGAGGAGCTCGCCGAGATGGAGGCCTAAGGCCAAGCCATTCGGTCGACTACGACCTTACCTACACGACAGGGCCCCGTCAGGCGCAAGCCCGGCGGGGCCCTTTTGCAAGGTAGACTGGAGCGGGCAAGTGGTGCCTGCCTGTCGGGGCTTGCTAAGCGACAGGGGCTTTTGCACCAGGGGTTTCCGCGAAAGCTTCTGCCGGTTCGCAATTCCTTTATCGAGCGAAAGGACATGCAGATGAGTTTGGGAAAGCTGACCGTCAACGGTCGTCAGGACGGTTTTTTGTGCGAGGGCAAGCCGTTCTTTTGGTTTGCCGATACGTGCTGGAGCGCATTCACCAGCATCTCCGAGGCCGACTGGGATTACTATCTGACCCGTCGCGCCGAGCAGGGCATGAACGTGCTGCAGATCAACACGCTGCCGCAGTGGGATCGCTGCTGCCCCGATCTGGGTATTTGGCCCTACGCCAGCGAGGATGGCGTGCACTTTGATTGGTCCCGTCCCAACCAGGCATACTGGGACCGCGCCGCTGCCATGTGCCGCGCTGCCGTCGAGCACGGCATTCGCCCGGCGCTCGTGCTCATGTGGTGCAACTACGTGCCCGGTACCTGGGGTGCCAAGATTGCCGAGCGTTGCGGTGCCGAGGTCATGCCGCGCGAGGAGGTCCGTGCCCATGTTGCCCGCGTCGTCGAGAACCTGGGCGAGTTCGATCCCGTCTATGTGGTGACGGGCGACACGGACTTTGCCGGTGACGAGGCGATTGCCTATTACGAGGATGCGCTCGACGAGGTTGCAAAGCGCGCGCCCGAGGCTCTGCGTACCATGCACATCAACCGCGGAAACCGCACGATTCCCGCGCAGTATCTGGACCGTCTGGACTTCTACATGTTCCAGCCCGGCCACAACTACGAGGGCCAGCCCGAGGCTTGGCGCCTGCCGCAGGACTTTATCGCCAACTATCCCAACAAGCCGATGGTCAACTCCGAGCCCTGCTACGAGCAGATGGGTGCATCGCGCAATGTGTACTGGCGTTTTACCGCGCAGGACTGCCGTGCGAGCGTGTGGTCGTCGATCCTTGCCGGTGCCAGCGCCGGCGTGACCTACGGCGCGCATGGCGTGTGGAACTGGCAGACCAGCAAGAGCCAGGGCTCGGTGCTGGGCGAGGGCTTCGACATGCCGTTCCGATGGCAGGAGTGCCTGCAGTTTGCGGGCGTGTGGGACTTTGCCGCCATCGAGCATGTGCTTGCCGGCCTGGGTGCCACGGCGTGCAATGGCGCCCTTGCCGTGGTTCCCGCGCAGGAGCTGCTCGACGACGCGCGCGAGGCCATCCGCGTGGCACGCATCGGCGAGCGTGTCGTCACCTATCTGCCGCGCACCACGGCGCTTACGTTTAAGCTCGATAGTGCGCGCGGCTGGTCGGCGACGGCCCTCGACATGGAGGCCAAGCGCATTGCCAAGCTGCCCGTTCGCGATAACGGCGACGGCACCGTGCGCGTAGCTCAGCATCCCTTTGAGCACGATGCCCTGGTGATCCTGACTCCCGAGCACTAACACCCGAGCTCCAACACTTCCGATCCCTCCATCCCCTTCTCCATCGCACGCAACCCAGTCCCTCAATAAGTTGCGGTGGAATAGTTCCTAAAAAGTGTCCCAAGCCGGCCAAACAGGAACTATTCCACCGCAACTGAGCGTGCGATCGGAGAAGGGAATCCTTCAGTTGCGGTGAAATACGGTCTAAATCCAGCCATTTGGTTGCAAAACAGTCCGTATTCCACCGCAACTTGTGTTGAGGGTGGCTGAGGGCAATTGCGTAACACTTTGGCTATTGCGTGTGTAGTAAGACCCGTTCTCTACTAAAATGGTTCTCCGGACATCTAAGCGGGTGGGGGTTACCATGAGGGACCTGGGAGACACAACCGCATATTTGCGCCGGGGCATACGGGAGATTCTGTGCCTGGCGCTTTTCTTTTTCACGTTTTTGGCCGGCGAGTACTTCTTTGACGTACGCGTGGCCGAGTTTGTGCCAGCGAACGAGGTTGTTATCTACGAGAGCATCGTCGTCGGCGCGAGCGTGATTGGCTATTTTGTGCGTCCTCTCCTGTACTATCGTCGTCCCCAGGCAATCGATGCAACGAGCGATATGACGGGCGTGCTGCTGGTGTCGGCATTGCTGCTGCTGATTATGGCGGCGCAGTTTCAGGTCGTGATTGCGGGCGGTCTGGTGGCGTGCTGCGCTCTGGGCTACTGCGGATCGACCGCCCATGCCAATCTGGCGCGGCGTTTTGCGCAGACGCCTTGTTTGGCACGTGCCGTGGCGGTTTCTTATGCTGCGGGCATTTTGGTACAGGTGCTCAACCATATGGTGATGCCTGCGGGCATTCCTCAACAGTTTGTTCTGGTCGCCTGTGCGATTGCGCTGGTTGGGCTGCTTCACGGTACCCGCCGAGCTAAATTGCGCGATGAGTCTGCGCCCGAGTTCGAAGCCGAGATTGCCGAACTATCGGTCGATGCGTCGGAGCATGGCGCCAAGTGGCGCGATAATCCCGAGGCAAAGGCGGCCTTCCAAGGTGCCGTAGTGCGCTTGACGGTGGCGACCGCCTGCCTTACCGGCGTATTCGCGGCTCTCAACGCCGGTCTTACGACCTCGCATGCCGCCGGCGCCATCGATCTGGGTGACTGGCCGCGCCTGCTGTTGGTTGTGAGCGCGCTTGCCGCCGGCGCCCTGTATGACCTGCGAGGACGCTCGTATATGAATATCATCATGACGTGCGCCGCCATGCTGTCCACGCTCTCGTTCTTCGTGCTTATCACCGATGGTAACGGTGGCAATGCGCTCGCCGCCACGATTATCTTTTACCTGGGTACGGGCTTTTTCGTGGTGTTCTTCACCGCGAAGTTCGCCGCGATTTCGATGTATGCGCGCTGGTCGTATTTGTGGCCGTGCATGGGCCGCGCCATCAACAACATTTGCTCAATGCTTGTGACGGCTCCGGCGGTGGCGATCATCTCGAGTCAAAACGTGCTGATGGCGGTGGGCGTCGTGCTCGTGCTGTTCGTTGGCATTGCGATTTCGCTGCTGGGGCAGTTTGGACAAGGCGTTGAGGACGAAGCGGATCACGGAGGCCTGGCGTTTGTCACCGACGATCTTGGCGTGGGCCGTGCGCTCGATCAGACCGACGCGGTGCCCCTGGAGGCGCCGGAGCTTTCGTTTGACGATCGGCTCGATGGCTTCGTTACCGCCTTTGGGCTTACGAAGCGCGAGCGCGATGTGCTGGAGGCGTTGGTCGTTTCGGACGACAGCGTGCAGGACGTGGCGGCGGCGCTCTTCCTTTCGCGTTCTACGCTCTACCGCCACATCGCCTCGATCAACAAAAAGACCGGTGCCGCCTCGCGCGTAGCCCTCATCAACTTCTTCTGGTCCTGGACGCCCCAAGACTAGTCAACCACCACAAAGGGGACAGGCACCTTTGTGGTGGTTTTTACCTGCGAAAATGTGAATATGAGACATTTGTCACCTGCCGTTTTGGCGCTCAAAGGCATATGAATGTGATGTTGAGCGAAGTAGAACGGAAGGAGTGCGTCTATGGCGTCTCGGGGTTGCGCGTCTAATAAAATTGCGGGCGCGCTTATCGCCGTGGTTGTTGTTGCCGCGGCAGTGACACTCATGCGAGCTTACGGCGCCGGCGCCCATGGCGCTCAGGGAAAGACTGCCGCACAAGCATCGCTCAATGATTGTGCCGCCGCTCCGGTGGCGGTCAAGCTTATCGAGGACGGAGAGGCACGGACGGTCTATGAGACCGACGATGCCGAGCTGGTCGCATCGACCTTTGCCGCGCTCGACGGCTGCATCGTGGGAGATGAGGTGGATGAGCGGATGAGCGACGCCGGTTGCACGCTCGTTTTTGTCTATGCGGACGGCTCGGAGCGATCGGTGGAGCTCGAGGGCAAGAATATCGTGCTCGACAAGACGGCATATCGCCTCGACGGTGCCGAGGAACTGTGGCGACAGCTTGCCGCCATCAAGAACAGCCAATGAAATGAGGGGTGTACGGGATGAGTGACTTGAGATTCTGCCCGGCATGCGGGGCGCAACTGCCTCGGGTTGCCGGTGTGCCGGTGCGGTTTTGCCCGGGTTGCGGCGTCCGGCTCGGGGGCGTTGCATGCGGCCCGGATGCCACGGGGTCTGTGGATGATGCAGCTGACGATGATAGCGCGGGTGAAGGTTGCGAGCCGAGCGTGGCCGTGCCGGCAGATGCGCCAACGCGGAGTGCCGAGGCGGCGTCACCGTCTGGCGGCACAGCCTCGGCGGGTGCTCCCCGCGTCGGCGACCTCGAGCTCCATACCGCATGCGATGTTTCTGGCGGTCAGGCACTCGCGCAGGTGGCATTGCCGCGGGATTGGCGTATCGAAGAGGCACATCTTGAGCGTAGCGGTAGCTTCGACTGCCCGATTTCGGTTGGCGTGACGGCGGCGGGCCCCGCGGGCGAGCGGATTGTGTACCGCTCCGAGCTCTGCTACGTGGATGCGGGCGCCGTTGCCAAGCGCATTCCCACGCAAACCGAGCGCAAGGCGTTTGTGCACGTGGAGACAGCGTGCGACGAGCTGGCCCAGGCCTGTGCGGCACAGCTGGGCGCGCAGGCGGAGGTTGTGGCCGAGCAGCCGTACCCATCGAGCGCGGCGGTCGATATCGAGCACGAGCGTGCCCGCGTAAAGCGCGAGGCGGCAAACGACTTTGCGATTCAGGGCTTTTCGATGGAACCGAGCGATGTGATCTATGAGTGCGGCATGCGCCGATATCAGCTTGCGGGCGCTCCAGTGCCCACCGAGCTTGCGGTGGCTGCCAAAGTCGAGGGCTATGTGGCCTCGATTGGCGGAATCGCGGGCTCTATGGGTAAAGGCATTGCCGCCGGGGCCGAGGCGCTGCTGGGCGCGGGCCTTTCGAGCGGGCTCATCGGCGGCGTTCTGGGCAAGCGCCTGCGCGAGCGCCAGGCGGCTGCGGCGGCGGGGCAGGGTGTCGCGCAGGAGCAGGCCTCGGATCAGGGCGATTGCCCAGACGAGGCGCCGTTCAAGCTGGGAGCGGCCGACCTGTTGCAGTGGCGTATCAGAGACAGCTTCTGCTTGGTTGCGCCAGAGGGCCGTCTGGACGAGGCGGCCTCTACGGCGCTCGCCTCAATGGCATCGACCCTGCGGCTCAACCCGGAGCTTGCGCGCGAGGCATGCGCTCAAAAGCAGCAGATGGTGCTTGAGCAGCGCCAACGTACGCAGATGAATATCGCCCAGCAGCAACAGCAGTTTGCAGCCTGGCAGCAGATGCATGCTTCGCAGCAGGCGGCGTTCGACAGCTACCAGCAGGCATGGTTCGATCGCAGCGATCGTCAGCACGCCGCGAACATGGCCGCCAGCGCAGCCAGTTTCTCCAGCGCGGGCGTGGGGACAGGCGCAGCCTCGTATTCCGATGCCATTCGCGGAGTCAATCATTACACCAGGCCCGACGGCACCGATGTCGAGGTTTCGGTGATGGCGGACCAGCTTGGGTGAACGGCTCGGGCGATGTGATCGGCACGCGCGATGGCTTTGAGCCCGGTTTTGGCTGGACGGAACTGCCTCGTCAATAGCGTGAGCGGGCTATGTCTGAATCGATGCCGGGCGTGTTTCTCGGCACCGTGATAAAGAACGGGAAAGGAACAACGATGAGGGAGACGGTTATTTCGCGCACGGCGTTTGTCGTGGCGGCGGGAACGGCGCTGCTGACGCTTGCGGGGTGCGGTGGACAGCAGGCGCAGGATACGACGGGTTTTAACGACGACCGCCCGGTAAAGGACAAGATGGACGCGGGCTCGTCATCGGGCGATTCCGGTGATGCGGGCGGCAGCTCGAATGCGGACGGCGGCTCGACGGATGCGTTTGATACGTGGTCGGACGACTGCTGGGATGCGCACCGCAACATCAGCATCGCGGCATTGCTCGAGCTTAAGGGCTGGCAGTTGCAGGAATTTGCGTCGCAACAGGGCTATACCTGGCAAGATGCGCTCGAGATGTACGAGAACGAGGCAGGCCGCGTACTCAGCGTCTGCAATATCAGCAAGGACGGCGCAACCGAATGGCTCGGTGAGGACGAAATCGGAAAACTCGACAAGGGCGGAACCGGGAGCACCGTGATGTTTACGCTGCAACTTGCGAGCTATTCGAGCTGCGAGGACGTTATCGCGGGCTTTTCGGTGCCGGTCGAGGATCGGGCACAGATCACCTCGGGCTCGTGGATCGCGTGCGTTTACGGTTCCAACATGGCGCGTCACGTTGCCATGGTGAGCCCGATGGAAAATGGCGACTATCGCCTGGACCTCATTACCGAGGAGGCTATCAAGACCGGTACGTTTACCCAGGGCGGCGGTGCCCCCACGATTGACGAATTTTGGCAGGAAAAGACCGGACGCGCGCTCGGCTAAGTGCGATGCGGCCAATATCATAGCGAGGGACGAACATGATGAACGAGATGACGATGAGCCGCGCGGCCTTTGTGGCGGGCGCGGGCGCGGCGGCTTGCGCGCTGGCTGGCTGCTCGGGCACTACGGGCGGCGCGGGTGGCGCTAAAGCAGCGAGCACAGCGGACGCCGCCTGCGTGGACGACAATGCCAACGTGACGGTCTATGCCGCAATCAATCTGGGCGGTGCCGATCTGGTGCGCCTGCTCAAACATCAAAATTATGAGTGGCAAGGCGAGAACGTGGGCTACGGCGCCGTCGATGACGCGGGATTTTTCGCCTTTACCTTTTCCAAGGTTTCGGACGATGTGGACGAACTTGCAAATAGCGCGATACCGCTTTCGGAGTCCGAATACGAGGAGCTTGAACCGGGCGGCGGAGACGATAGCGTGGCGATCTTGCTTTCGGTGGCCGGTTATACGACGGGCGACCGCGCGCTTGCCGGCGCAATTGGCGATGCAGCGATGGTGCAGGAGAAGTGTACGGTTGACGATTCCGCGTATTGGCTGGTCAGGGCACTCGACGGCAGCCGCTATGTGATTTCGGCCTACGACACCGAAGACGATGGCGACAGCGCTCATGACATCTATATCTACAACGAGGCTTTTATTCGCACCGGCTACCTGAGCGGCGGCGACCAGATCGATATCGATGAGCTCTGGAGCTGCCTGACTGCCAACTCGTAGCGCTGAAGCGGTAAACAATCCCATCCCCTCAATAACTTGCGGTGAAATACGGACTAATTACGGCCCCCAGGGGGCCAAACAGTCCGTATTTCACCGCAACTGCTGAGGGGATGGGGTCTGTTTCTGCGCTAGCGATAGTCTTTCCACAGCGGCAGGGGGAACAGGACATCCTCAAACTTCGCCCATTCTGTTTTGTAGTCGACTTCGTCCGGACGGGCGAGCCAGCGACCTTCGAGGCCATACATGGCGGCCAGGGCACACGAGAGCGTCTCTTCGGCGTCGACGCCTTCTGGCACCGACCATGCGGGGATCAGTGACGGGTGGATTGCCTCACGTGAGTAATCGTTGAAGTACTCGTGCATCGGGCTCTCGGGCGACATCGCCTCGGTGTTGAGGGTCTGAAACAGCATGACGAGTTCGGGCTGGTTGGCGTTTTCCGCGACAATTAGGCGCAGGTACTCGGGTATTTTAGGCTGTTGCCCCTCAAGCGCACCGCCAGGCGCGAACAACGTGAGATAGTCTTCGGTGGTAGAGCTGCGCCTGTAGTAATGCTGAATAACCTCGATCAAAAGGCCCTGCTTGTTGCCCACATAGTGAAGCACGCCTGCTTGGGTGATTCCCACCTCGTCCGCAACTGCCTGCAACGACATGCCGTTGTAGCCGCGTGCGTTAATAATCTTGACGGCGGCGAGAACGATCTGCTCAAGGCGCTCCTGCGCGGCATTGCTGCGCCTCGAGGCCGTTCGGACCGATTTCTTCCCTTGATCGTTGTTCATGAAAATCCATATCTCATGTATCGGTGCCCGTCGGCTCCGTACCGTCTTTGTCGTACTTGATGCTAGCCCAACTTGGCTCAAATGAGACGGCGCAACAGCCCTCTCAACAAAAGTAAACACCGTTTAAACGGCAATATCGACCGTTCGCCGCAATAAGTACTTACTAACCACTAAGTAACTGTTGCAAAGGATTACTATGCAAGCCGTAGAAGTTACTTACTATTTAGTAAGTAGACTTCGAGCAGTTCACGATGGGCGTACCCCAAATCGCGCTCGTTGAGGGGTGGCGTTTCGACCCCTTTTACGCCACCCCATTGCGCGGACTGCGCAGGCAACATCTTTGAAGGGAGAACTGTCAAAATGGCAACCCAAACGTCAACGGCGATCGATCCCAACGCCATTGCCCCCGACACCGGCAAGCCCATGACCAAGACCGAGACATGGCGCTTTATGATCGGCTTTATCATCTTCGGAATCATGTGGATGATGTCGGGCACGATCGGCTCCAACGTCTTGTTCCCCGAGCGCTTTAACGGCCTTAACATTGGCCAGCCCGAGGCAATTCTCGCAGCGATGAACTCGGTCGGTTCGATCTTCGCCCTGTTCTCGAATCTCGTTTTCGGCGCGCTTTCCGATCACTGCCACAGCCGCTTTGGCAAGCGTACGCCGTTCATCGTCCTCGGCGGCTTTATCTGCGGCTGCGCCTTCTGGAGCACTTCGGTCGCGACCACGCTTCCCATGATCGTCGCCTCCTGGTGCGTGCTGCAGATTGGCCTCAACTGCATGCTCGCTCCTGCCGTTGCCGTGCTTTCCGACCGCATCCCGCTTAACAAGCGCGGCACGCTCTCCGCGTTCTATGGCGGTGGCGCAACGGCCGGCCAGTCGATCGGCACCATCATCGGTACGCAGTTCCTCGCCAACCCGGTGCCCGGCTTTATCATCGGCACGGTCTCTTGGTTCCTGACCGGCATTCTCGCCATCATCATTTGGCCGCGCGAGAAGTCTGCCGCTCTTGCCGAGGGCGAGCAGTCCGAGAAGCTCAACCTCAAGTCGCTGCTGCTCATGTTCGTTCCGCCCACCAAGAACTGCCGTGACTTCTACCTGGCCCTCTTTGGTCGCCTGCTCCTCATCTTCGGTTACTTCTGCATCAACGGCTATCAGCTCTACATCCTCGAGAAGTACATCGGTCTTCCCGTGGCAGAAGCCGGCGCGGTCCTTTCGAGCATGTCCGTCGTGATCATGGTCGTGTCGCTCGTTGCCTCGCTTACCTCGGGTGCCATCTCCGACAAGATCGGCCGCCGCAAGCCCATCATCCTCGTCGCGACGATCATGATGTGTATCGGTATCGCCCTGCCCTGGCTGCTTAAGTCCGTTGCCGGCATGTACGGCTTCGCCCTGCTGGCCGGTCTTGGCTACGGCATCTACTCTTCCGTCGACCAGGCGCTCAATGTCGATGTTCTGCCCGATAAGGAGAACGCCGGCAAGGACCTGGGCATCCTCAACATCGCTAACACTATCGGCCAGATTCTTGGCCCCATCGTGACCTCGGCAATCGTTGTCGCCACCGGCTCCTACTTCATGGCGTTCCCGATCGCCATCGTGCTCATCGCTGTGGGCTATGTGTTCATCATGCTCATCAAGAGCGCCAAATAATCCGCCACTCCCTTTCCTTCCGTCGGGCTGCGTTCGCGCCGCCCGACGGGATCCGACTATTCAATCGCTTAACTTGGAGGCGTTATTATGACCACCGTCGAGCAGTACAAGGTGTTTAAGCTCGAGCTTGCGGGCACCGCGGCCGGCAATCCCTATGTCGAGGTCGAGCTGTCGGCGCGCTTCGATCGCGCGGACGGCCAGGACAGCTTTGAAGTTCATGGCTTCTATAAGGGCAACGGCCGCTACGGAATCAACTTTATGCCCGAGAGCGCCGGCGTCTGGAACTACACGGTGAGTTCTAACGACCCCGAGCTCGATGGCGCCGCCGGCTCTTTTGAAGCCACGCCTGCCACGGGCGAAAACCATGGCCGCGTGCTGCTGGCAAAGGACGTGCTCGGCCACGATGCTCCGTTTATCACCGATGAAGATTTCAACTTTGCCTACGAGGACGGCGCGCGCTATCTGCCCTTTGGCACCACGTGCTATGCCTGGACCAACCAGGATCTTCAGCTGCAGGAGCAGACGCTTCAGACGCTCGCCGCGGCGCCCTTTAACAAGATCCGCATGTGCGTCTTCCCCAAGTTCTACGACTATAACGTCGAGGATCCAGCGATGTATGCCTACGAGGGCGAGAAGGGCAACTTCGACCACTACCGCTTTTACGAGCCGTTTTGGGAGAACCTCGAGCACCGCATTGAGCAGCTTGATGAGCTGGGCATCCAGGCGGACCTTATCGTTTTGCATCCGTATGACAAGCCCGAGGACTGGGGCTTCTCTCGCATGACGCGCGAGGAGGATGTCTTCTACCTGACGTATGTTGCCCGCCGTTTCTCGGCATACAAGAACATCTGGTGGAGCCTTGCCAACGAGTGGGACCTTATGCCGTGGAAGCCGGCCGAGGACTGGGACCGCTATGCCCGCATCATCATGGCGAACGACCCGTATGGCCACCTGCGCAGCATCCACAATTGCCGCGAGATCTTCGACCACAGCCATCCGTGGATTACGCATGTGAGCTACCAGAGGTGCGATCTTAAGAACACGGCCGAGGATGTCACCATGCTGCGCGCGCAGTATAGCAAGCCGGTTTTGATCGATGAGGTCGGTTACGAGGGCAACATTAACTGGGGTTGGGGCAACCTTACGGCCCAGGAGCTTGTCCGCCGTTTTTGGGAGGGCAGCCTGCGCGGCGGCTATGTCACGCACGGTGAGACCTACGTCGACCGCGGCCCCAAGCTTTGGTGGGCACATGGCGGCAAGCTCTACGGCGAGTCGCCCGAGCGTATCGGTTTTTGCCGCCGTTATATGGAGGCGCTGCCGGATGACTTTGATTGGGTGCCCGACGAGGTCGGCGTTCTTGACGGAACGTTTACCTGGGACGTTACCTGCATGTCAAACGACCATGGCCACGGGACTGCCGATGTCGTTATGTACTTTGGCTTTAACCGCCCGGCGTATCGAGAGTTTGAGGGCGCCGAGGGCAAGCATTATACCGTCGATGTGATCGACACGTGGAATATGACCGTCGAGACGCTCGAGGGCGCCTTTGAGGGTAAGTTCCGCATCGATCTGCCGAGCCGTCAGTACATGATGCTGCGCGTCCGCGAGGTGGAAGCCAAGCAGTAGAGACAATCTCAGACAAGACTAGCCGATGCCGAGACGGTTTCCCGTTCCGGCATTCGGCATTTGCAGATGCAGACAAGAGGAGTGGAACATGAAGGAATACTTTGGTATCGACGTGGGCGGCACAGCCGTTAAGTGGGCTGTTTTGGGCGAGGATTTTTCCATTCGCGCGCGCGGAAGCCTGCCGACCGGTTTTACCACAGCCGAAGAGACGGTCGAGGCGCTGATTGGGCTTGTTGAGCCGTACCGCGACCGTATTTCGGCCGTAGGCATGAGCGCCCCGGGTGGCATTTACGAGGGCGATCTTGATGGCACGATTCATCGCGGCGGATCGCTGACCTATATGGATGGATGCCCCCTGGGAAAAATCATGCGCGAGCGCCTAGGTGTGCCCGTCGCCGTTAACAACGACGGCAAGTGCTGTGCGCTGGGCGAATACGCGGCGGGAGCGCTGCGCGGTACGCGGTTTGGCGTTGTGCTCGCTATCGGCACCGGCATCGGCGGCGGCATCGTTATCGACGGAAAGGTCCTGCGCGGCGCGCACTGCTTTGCGGGCGAGTTTAGCTTCTTGCGTAACGACGTGACGCGTCCGGCGAGCATGGAGAGCACCTTTGCCGGTACGGGTGGATGGCGTGCGCTGCGCGATGCGGCCGTTGCCGAAAAGGGACTGCCGGAGGATTCTCCCGTAGATGGACGTCGAGTTTTCGAATGGATTGAGAGCGGCGACGCCGATGCTCAGCGTGCGCTCGATCGCTATGCGAGGACCTTCGATGCGCAGCTTGTTAACCTTCAGGCGGTAATTGACCCCGAGGTATTTGTTATTGCGGGCGGAATTTCGTGCCATCCCGAGCTTATCGATGCCCTGCGCAAACAGATGCCCATCGCGCTTGCAGGGTACGAGGGCGGCCTCGCCGGCATTCCCGAGCCGCAGATTAAGGCTGCGGAGCTCGGTAACGACGCCAACTTGGTTGGCGCGGTTCAAGAGGCCATGCGCTTGCAGTAGTTGCTGCGAAAACCACCACGAAGGGGACAGTGCACCTTCGTGGTGGTTTTCGGCCGCGGGCTTGGCAAAGCATGTCGGCAGTGATGGGCTGGCTGCGCTAAACTGTGAAGCACGAACGCCTAATCGAGAGGAGCCCGCATGGAGGCTTACAAGCAAGAGTTCATCAAGTTTATGGTCGAGTCCGACGTCCTTAAGTTCGGCAGCTTTACGCTCAAGAGCGGTCGTCAGTCCCCGTTCTTTATGAACGCCGGCGCCTACGTGACGGGCTATCAGCTCAAGAAGCTGGGCGAGTATTATGCCCAGGCCATCCACGATAACTTTGGCGACGACTTTGACGTGCTGTTTGGACCGGCCTACAAGGGTATTCCGCTGGCCGTCGTGACCGCAATTGCCTACCACGAGCTGTACGGCAAGGAGGTCAAGTACTGCTGCGATCGCAAGGAGGCCAAGGACCACGGCGCCGACAAGGGCAACCTGCTGGGCTACGAGCCCCAGGACGGCGACCGCGTGGTCATGGTCGAGGACGTCACTACCAGCGGTAAGTCCATCGACGAGACCTATCCCAAGGTCAAGGCTGCTGCCGATGTCGAGATCAAGGGCCTCATCGTGTCCCTCAACCGCATGGAGGTCGGCAAGGGTGGCGTGACCACCGCGCAGAAGGAGATCGAGGCCAAGTACGGTTTCCCCGTCGCGAGCATCGTCTCCATGGCCGAGGTCGTCGAGACCCTCTACAACCACGAGATCGACGGCAAAGTCGTCATCGACGACGAGCTCAAGACCGCTATCGACGCCTACTACGAGCAGTACGGAGCTCGGGAATAGTTACGCGGGTTTACCAACCCGCGTAACGGCTCGACGCTGCAAACCCGCCAGAGCGGCAATCTGCCTTTCAACTTCGGCGGCATGATCGAAAGATCAATGCCGCCTCGTTTCAAGGCACCTTGCTCGCTCTGGCGGGTTTTCGCTGTCGTTGCCAAAACATCGGCGTTGCCTTGGTAGTCATTGGGGACAGACATAAATGAGTAGTCATTGGGGACGTTCTTAAATGACTACTCAGGATGAGCGTCCAAAAATCCGCACTCGTTCGATTGGCGCATGTCTACGCAGCGTAGGTTGTCGAGCCTGGCCTTCAAATGGATACTGACTGTCGAACCGGTTCACTCCATTTCTTCAATTTGATTGGACAGCCCATGAACCAGACACGGCAAACCAATGCCTCCCATACTTTTTTGGCAGCGCATGCCATCAAGCAGCTGCGCGAAGAGCGCGGCCTCACCCAGCGCGCCCTGGCGGAAAGCCTTGGCGTGACCGATAAAGCCGTCAGCAAGTGGGAATCCGGCCGCGGCCTTCCCGACATTTCCCTCGTTGAGCCTTTGGCCCAGAGACTCGGCATAAGCGTGGCCGAGCTTTTGGCTGGTGACATTCGGGCCAACGCCAACCGTGCAGGCAATATGCTCAAAGGCGTCTTTTACGTTTGCCCTATCTGCGGAAACGTTGTGCACGCGCTCGGAGAAGGCAGCTTTAGCTGCTGTGGCTCCACGATGTTTCCCCAGGAGGCCGAAGAGCCGGACGCGGACCACGCCTTTTCCATCGAGCGCATCGAGGACGATTGGTACGTCACGCTCGATCATCCCATGACCAAGGATCACTACATTAGCTTTGTGGCATATGCGACTATGGACGGCATCTGCTTTAAGAAGCTCTATCCAGAGCAATCGGTGCAGCCGCGCTTCCATATTACCGGGCGCGGCAGGATATATCTTTACTGCAACCAACACGGACTCTTTACGTCGCTGACGCCTCGCAAATAACGGCTGTCTATCCGCCCTCCTCATGCGTTCCCAGGGGACCCAAAATGAGCGTGGATAATCTCCCGGTTTTGGCCTGTGTGCGGGCTCAAAGTGGGAGATTATCCACGCTCGTTATCTGAGTGTCCAAAAATCCACGCTCGTCGCTACTTGAGTCCGGGCAGGCGGGTGTAGGGGAACGAGCGCTCTAGGAACTCGGAGCAGCGGGCGTAATCTTTGGCAAAGTAGCTGCTATAGAGCGAATCGAGTACGTATTGCACGGCGATATGGCTGGCGAACTGCGTGATGCGGTGCGTCATGCTCTCGTGGTCGCTTACCGTGAGATAGGCGGCAAAGCCGGGGTGAATGCGGGCACAGTACGGCGTGCCGATGACGATGACCGGGACATGTCGACTGCTAAGAATCGGCAAGATCTCCTTGAGGTTGGGGGCAAGGCCGCTGTAGGAGATGACGATTGCCACATGGTCGGGACCCGAGGCGAGCGCCGTGCGCACCTGCGCCTCGACGCTGTCGTGGCACGTCGCGCTTTTGCCGGCGGAAAGCAGGCGATCGCGGAACATTCCCGCTGGATACAGGTTATGCGAGCCCGTGTAGATGTCCACGGTGCCGGCGCGCATGATGAGCTTGGCGGCGTGGTCGAGCTGTGCAGGGTCGAGCAGCTCCTGCGTTTCGGCCAAGGTGGTCTGGTAGAGCCCCTCCATGCGCTCCATCACCTGCGCAGGGGTGGAGGTGGCATCGAAGGGAAAGTTGATGTCCACGTCGCGCCGGTTGCCCGCCTCGGTCGCCTGGCGGATGAGCTCGACCTTGAGGTCTTTGAATCCCTCGAGGCCGAGCTTTTTGCAAAAGCGGTGCACGCTCGCGACCGAAACGTTGGCGCACGCGGCAAATTCCTTAATGGAAAGCCCGCGCACATCCTCGCCCATGGCGAGGGCCGTTCGCCCAAGTTGTTGCTCGGTGGGGGTGAGGCTTTTGCCCTGCGTGATCTTTCGCCTGATATCCATATGGCTCCTATGCGTTTGCGCCGCGATAAACCAATCATAGCGATAAATAAAACGTTCGGCTTGGCTGGGAGTTTTGGTCCGCCGGTCTATGAACGACGGACCGCTCGACGCTGTGCGGGCTCAACATAGGGGCGCTGTCCTTGTTGGACCGTTTGCGCCCGGGGCGTTACCCGAGCACGCGTACGGGGCCCAAGAGGCCGCTGGGCTCGGAGGGCTCGGTCATGCCGAACACGTCGGGGACGGCATGGTCGAGGGTGTTGATGATATCGATCGCAAGCGCGTGCTCACCGGCCAAAAGCGCGCCGGCCTCAAAGCGGTAAGGCGGACAGATGCGCGTGCCGAGGGATTTGCCGTCGAGGGTGACGGTTGCGGTCTCAAAGACCTCGCCAAGGTCGATGACGGTGCGGGTGGCCGCTTCGCCCAGGACAAAGGAGGCCCGGTAGCGGAATGTGCCGGCCTTGCCGGGGAACTCGGCCGAGGAAAGGTCGTGCAGGTCTGCAAGCTCAACAGGCTCGCCAAAGGCATCGGTGCCAGGGGCAGAGAAGGCAACCGTCCAGGGCCCGTCGACGCATGTGGCTTCGTCTTCGGCGGTTGCCACAGCAACGGAACCTGTAGCCCCAAGGACCACGATGCAGCTCTCGTAGGGAGCCAGCTCGAGCGTGCCGTCAAAGGCGGCGGGCTCGGTGCCGTTGAGCAGATCGAGGCGCGCGCCTGCGACGGGCGTGCCGTCGGCAAGCGCAACCTGAGTGGAGATGCCCTGCTTGGGATGCTCGTTGACGAGCATCAGATAGCTCTCGCCCGCCCGCTCGTAGCGCAGTGCGCGCAGCCAGGGCTGGGGCTCGGCGCAAACCACGGTCTGCATGCCGGTATTGGCAAGTGTTCCTGCGAGCTCGGTGGTCGCCAGGAGTTTGATGCCGGCGAGCGCGGTTGCATCCAGGGAGGCAAAGCCCTCGCGGCCTGCAGTGTCACCGTCGTAGCGCTTGTTCGGCAACTCATCCAGCGCGTACACGGCAACACCTGCGGCTGCGGCGCGCGCGGCAAAGTCGAGCACGGCTCCGCCGACAAACTCGGCTCCGGGCATCACCAGGCAGCGGTATGCCTGGCCGTTCACGCTAAAGCCGCTACCGTCTGCGGCAATTTCAACGGCATAGCGCCCTGCGTCTTCAAATGCCTCTGCCGGCACAATGTCAAAGTCGACCTGCGCGCGCATAAGCTCGGAGGCGGCATGCTGCATAAAGTTCGCCTCGCCTGCCCACTCGGCGTCCGCATGGTAGAGAAGCGCCACCGGGGTCGTTGCGCACCCGCCGCTCAGCAGGCCTGCCGTACGGTTCATGTAGCTCATGAGCTGCCCAAAGTGTGCAAACTGGGGGTTTTGGCCATGCGCATAGAAATGCGGCGGGCAGTCCCAGTCGGGGAAGGCGGCCATGCTAAAGGCATGCGGCACGAACCAATTGACGCCGCGCACCAAAAAATGATCGGCGATCCACTTCATCTCGCGTAGGCCTTCGTGCCATCCAAATGCGCCAAAGACCTCGGCCATGCAGCGCCCCTGCTTTTTGGGGTCGAGGTGTGCTGCCGAGGAGCCCAGCTTGGGCAGCACGTAGTTATAGAACTCGAGGTCCCACACGCCGCGTCCGTAGCTGTGAAGGCCGCGGTCCATGCCGGGTACCAGCTGGTTGATCACGATGTCGACGCCCGCCATGTCCTGACCGTCCACGGCGCGGAAGTAGTGCCCGGCGCCCACGCCCAGGCGCGCGTGGCAGTCCTTATCCTCGATAACGTGGCCGATGTATTGCACGCCGTGCGCGCGGCACCAGTCGCCGAGCTGGTCGCAGAAGCACTCCTTATAGAGGGTGCTCGCGATGTCCATATAGACGTGGCGTACGTGCGCGCCGGCCGGCTCGCGGTCCCACAGGTGCGGGAGCTCGGCCAGGTAGCGCTCGCCCAGTGCCGCGCGTAGGCGACGCTCAAGCTCGGCCGACCAGGGTAGGGGCGCGGTGGCCTTGCCGATGAGCGTGTCCGAGATGCCATCGGGGCCCGTGGTGCCCTTCTCGTTGGCAAATCCGGGCTCATCGGAGAAAAAGCCCAGGATCGTCTTGCCAAACTCATCGCCCAGATGCTCAAAATGCGGCTCGTAGACAGCATCGATGAGCTGCGCCACCGAGGCGCGGTCGACCATATTGATGTAGTCCTCGTTGTAGGAGGTCTTGCCGCTCGTGAACATCACGCATGCCTGCGTGAGGCCCGCAGGCGCATCGAAGACCAGGCGGCTGGGGTTGCCGTCTGCATCGTCGATTACTCGGTAAGCGACGTCGACGGGGCTGCCGTCCTGCATAAATGTCACGCCGTAGAAGCGCTCCGTTTTGTCGAGCATGTTGGCGAGCGCGATGCTCGCGGCGGACGTGGGGCCCACGATGTCGAACGTGCGGTGCGTGAGCACGATCTTGCGGAGCTCGGGCACGGCCTCCTTGACGGCGCCGTTGGCAAAGCCCGTGGGGAAGTGCGCGTCGTCCAAGATCCAGAGCTTAAGGCCCAGCTGCCTGCACTCGTCAATGACAAAGCGCAATTCGCGCCACCAGCCCTCGCTGCAAAAATCGGGGTGTGGGCGGCTTTCGAGACAGACCTCGTGGATGTCGGCGCCGGCGATCTTTTCCAGATACTCGGCAATGGTCTTATGGCTCTCGCCCTTCATCCACAAAAACGGAAGCACGTGGTTGTCGTATGTGCCCTCGAGCACCTGCTGATAGTACGCGGTCATGGATCCTCCTTGGCTCGATCGATCTGCTGCATAGCACAGATTATGGACGCGTCGGCGCGTTCTGCTAATATCTGAATCACGACGAACTATGACCAAATCAACGATTGGCAAGCCATGGAGATCGACGAGCTCGAGCGTAGGCTCAGCGAACTGAGCGCCAGTGAGATCGCTTATAAAGACGGCATGGCATTTGATTGGTCGATTATGACCGAGCATGTCGAAATCGACGGATGCCCAGTGCGCAAGATTGGGCAGCCAGGGTTTGCCTATGCCCAGCCCGGCATGCCGCGTGGCCTGACGATAAGGAAAAACTCGCGCTTTAATGCAGTTCCCGAGCACGTGCATGATTACGTGGAGATGAGCTATGTGTATCGCGGGCGCTGCCCGCAGACGGTGGCGGGGGAGAGGCTCGAGTTGCGCCGCAACGAGGTGCTTTTGCTCGACGCCCTTTGCCCTCATGCCGTGGCGGCGCTCGGCGAGGACGACATCATGCTGAGCATGACCGTTTCACGCTCTTTTTTGCGCCGGAGTCTCGAGTCGAGCCTCTCGCGCGAGAGCGCGGTCTCGCGGTTTTTGTTCAACGCGCTCAACAGCGAGACGGACCATCGGGGCCATGTCCGTTTTTACTGCGGCGAGAGCCGTCGGATTCGGCGCTACATGCAGGAGATGCTCTGCGAGCTGTACGACCCGAGCCCCAACGGTCCCGAGATCGTCTTGCGTCTGTTTCAGCTGTTTTTGGCCGAGCTCATGGATTGCTACGAGCGCGAGCTGGTGCGCGGCGCGGCGGACGGCGCGGCGGGGCCCACTGCCCTGGTGACGGGAATGCTTGGCTATATCGATCGCGAATTCGCCGCGTGCTCCCTCGAGGGGATGGCGGCGGAGTTTGGCTTGAGCCCTAATTATGCGACGGCGCTCCTCAAGCGGCATGTGGGCAAGACCTTTAGGCAGCTTGTGCAGGAGCGACGTCTGGTACGTGCGGCCGAGCTTCTGCGCGGTGGCGCCACGGCCGGGGCGGCTGCGCATGCGGTGGGCTATGAAAACATGAGCTTCTTCTACCGTAAGTTTCACGACAAGTATGGCTGCACCCCCGCGGCATACCGCCGGTAAGCGCGGGGCGGATCGTCTTCGCTCCTTCGGTGTCAAAAAGTTTCAGCTGCAGCGCTGTTGCAGCGCGCGTCTGCGAAAAGAAGTGTCCAAATCGGCGCCTTCGCCCTGGCTTGGAGCGACTCGGCGGCATACTCGTTTCATCAGCAACACGCATGAGCGAGGAGGCACTTATGGGATTCCCCGAGGGTTTCTATTGGGGCGGCGCCACGGCCGCCAATCAGTTTGAGGGCGCTTGGAACGTGGACGGCCGCGGTCCTTCCGTCGACGACCATTTCTTGGGCGGCAGCTACAAGGAGCCGCGCCAGATTACGATCGACATCGACCCCAACCGCTTCTACCCCAACCATGACGGTATCGACTTTTACCATCACTACGAGGAGGACATCGCGCTGTTCGCCGAGATGGGCTTTACCATGTTCCGCATGTCCATCTCTTGGAGCCGCATCTTCCCCAACGGTGACGACGCCGAGCCCAACGAGGCCGGCCTCGCCTTCTACGACCGCGTCTTCGACTGCCTGCGCGCTCACAATATCGAGCCGCTCGTGACCCTGTCGCACTACGAGATGCCCTATCACCTGGTCGAGAAATACAACGGCTGGGCGAGCCGCGAGCTCATCGGCTTCTTTGAGAAGTACTGCCAGACCGTCTTCGACCGCTATCAGGACAAGGTCAAGTTCTGGCTCACCTTCAACGAGATCAACTGCGGCACTCAGGACATGGGCAACCTCTTTGAGACCAGCATGATTCAGGGCTTTGAGGGCCCGGCTTCGGCGGTCCATACTACGCCGCAGGCTCGTATGCAGGCGCTGCATCACCAGTTTGTCGCCAGCGGCCGCGTCGTGCGTTATGCCCACGAGCATTACCCGCAGTTTAAGATGGGCAACATGGACTGCTTCATCCTCTCCTATGCCGCCACGTGCGATCCGGCCGACGTGTTCGCCACGCAGCAGGAGATGAATACCATGAACTGGTACTGCTCCGACGTGCAGGTGCGCGGCAAGTATCCGTTCTATGCCAAGCGCTTCTGGTCCGAGAACGATGTCGAGCTTGTGATGGAGGACGGCGACCTGCAGGATATCGCCGACGGCAAGGTCGATTTCTACACCTTTAGCTACTACATGTCCGGCACTGTGGGCACCCACAAGGATCACGAGATGACCGAGGGCAACATGACCTTTGGCGGCAAGAACCCCTATCTGGAGTCCACCGATTGGGGCTGGCAGATCGATCCGCTGGGCCTGCGCATCGCCCTCAACGAGATTTACGCCCGCTACGAGATTCCGCTGATGGTGGTCGAGAACGGCATGGGCGCCTACGATGAGGTCGAGGAGGACGGTTCCATCCACGACCCGTATCGTATCGCCTACTTGCAGAGCCACATCAAGGCCATGGGCGAGGCCATTGCCGACGGCGTCGACCTGATCGCCTACACCTGGTGGGGTCCCATCGACCTGGTGTCCGCCGGCACCGGCGAGATGCGCAAGCGCTATGGCTTCATCCACGTCGATAAGTACGACGACGGCACCGGTACCTACGAGCGACGCCGCAAGGACAGCTTCTACGCCTACCAGAAGATCATCAAGTCCAACGGTGCCGAGGGCCTGGAATAAGGGGTTCCCACCATGTCTTCTCGTAAGATTTTGTTCCTTGATGTCGATGGCACGATCACCGACTATGAGGGCAATATCCCCGCGTCTTGCGTGGCGGCCATCCAGACCGCCCGCGCTAACGGGCATCTGGCCTATATGTGCACGGGTCGCAGCAAAGCCGAGGTGCCGCCCGAGCTTGAGGCCATCGGTTTCGACGGCATGCTCGGCGGCAACGGCTCCTATGTGGAGAGCGACGGCGAGGTGGTGATGCACCAGCTCATTACGGCTGACCAGTGCCGCCATATCGTAGACTGGCTGCACGGCCGTGGCCTCGAGTTTTATCTCGAGAGCAACAACGGCCTGTTCGCGAGTGAGAACTTCTGCGAAGCTGCGCGCCCGGTGCTGAGGACCTATGTCGGTCGCAAGGGCGTGGAGGGTGCCGACGAGCTCGAGACCGACGACGTCATGCATGGCATGGTCTACGGCGCGCCGCTCTACCGCGATGACCTCAATAAGGTAAGCTTTATCCTGTCGAGCTATCAGGACCATCTGGATAGCATCGAGGAGTTCCCCGATCTTGAGTGTCACACCTGGGGCGGTGCGGGCGAGACGGCGCTCTTTGGTGACATGGGTGTGCGCGGCATCACCAAGGCGCACGCCGTCAACACGCTGCTCGAGCACCTGGGCGCCGACCGTGCCGATACCGTGGCCTTCGGTGACGCCAAGATCGATATCCCGATGTTCGAAGCGTGCGCGACGAGCGTGGCCATGGGATCGGGCGGCGACGAGTGCAAGGCGGCGGCCGATTACGTGACCACCGACGTCGATGATGACGGCATCTGGAACGCCTTTGTGCATCTGGGGCTTATCGAGGATTAATCGACAATATGAGTGCCACCGGGGAAAAGCGTTGGGATGGGCTCGCGATTCGAGTCCCCACCTTAGCATTTGAACCATTTGGCACTATAATCACCATAGGTATGCGCATAACGTTGCGCTTAATCAAGAGGAGAAAACGTATGGGTCTGTTTGACATGTTCAAGAAGAAGGCTGAGCCCGCGGCCGCCGCTGCTCCGGCCTCCATCTCTGCTTCTGCCGGCGCCGACGTGCTGTGCTCGCCCGTCAAGGGCAAGGTCATCAAGATGGCCGACGTGCCCGATCCCGTCTTTGGTGGCGAGGTCCTGGGCAAGGGCTGCGCCGTGTGGCCCGAGGACGATCTGGTCTACGCTCCCTGCGACGGCAAGGTGACCGTCACCATGGGTCACGCCGTGGGCCTGCAGTCCGATAGCGGCATCGAGGTTCTGGTGCACGTTGGCGTCGATACCGTCAACATGAACGGCGACGGCTTCGAGGGTTTCGTCAAGGCTGACGATGTCGTGAAGGCCGGCCAGCCCATGCTCAAGATCGACCGCGCCAAGATCGCCGCTGCCGGTTACAAGGACTGCGTCGTCGTGGCCGTGTCCAACACCGCCGAGTTCGCCGATGTCGAGCTTGCCGTCGAGGCCGACTCCGCTGTCGCCGCCGGCGATGCTATCGTCAAGGTTGTCCGCAAGTAAATCGCGGCATTCACAGGATGTTTTGGGGTGGTCGGATTGTCCGGCCACCCTTTTTTATTGCACGGTACCGATGCGCTTTATTGCACGCTGAGCGGACTCGCAGACCGTTCGGACGCTAAAACGAACCGACCGCGCTTTCGTGCTGTCGGGGGTGTTCATAAGTGGATAGTATGAGCTTACTTATTACAACGTGCGCCGTGTTGGGAAGCACGGTGCCGCTTATTGGGAGGACAACATGAAAAAGAAGCTGCTGCTTGCGCCCCTCATGGCCGTCTTGGTTGCATGCGTGGTCGTGCTTTCCGGTTGCGGAGGCCCCTCGATCGAAGAACTCATCACCGAGGACCTTACGACTCAGTTCGATGAGGTCAAAAACGGTGGCGACGATTTCCTCTCTGGTCTGGAAGAGGCTTCGGGCGACGAATTCGAGCAGCTGGGCATCGATCCCAAGGAGTATGCCAAGACCTATCTCGAGGGTTTTGATTACGAGATCGGCGACGTGACGGTCGACGAGGACAAGGGCGTTGCAACCGCCGAGGTCTCCATCACCTGCAAGTCCATGAACAAGATCGTCGAGGATTTCTCCACCCAGTATCAGGAGAAGGTCGCTGCACTCGATACGATGCCTTCCGATGATGAGCTGTACAAGATGGCTGGCGAGGTGATGGTCGATGTGACCAAGGCCACCGAGCCCAGGAAGACCACGGTTATCTTCAAGTACACCTGCAACGACGACGGCGAGTGGTCTGCTGACGACTCCGTCAACTCCGAGATGATGGATGCGATGCTGAGCTAGTTCGTTACGGCGTTTTACCAAACGCCGTAACTGCTCGACGCTGCAAACCCGCCAGAGCGGCAATCTGCCTTTCAATCGTCGGGCATGACCAGAAGGTCAATGCCCTCCTCTTTCAAGGCACCTTGCTCGCTCTGGCGGGTTTTCGCTGTCCGTCCTCTACCTGCGGCGTTGTCGTTGTTGAGGGGCAGCTAATTTGGGACGGGGCTCTTTTAGCTACCCCCTCCTCTACCTGCCTGATGATTTTTCTGGGACGGGGATGAAATAATCATTAGGTACACAATGATTATTTCATCCCCGTCCCAGAAAAATCATCTCGACTCATTCGCTCAACATGGGGTAGCTAAAAGAGCCCCGTCCCAAATTAGCTGCCCGTGGGAAAGCGCATCCCTGTTTGAGGTGTCAAAACGGGATGCGCTTTCCGCACGTCACAATCGCCGTGACTGCGTAGCGCGGCGGCTCGCTACTCGCTCAGGATCAGCGAGGCGAGTTCGTCCTGGGTGTCTACCACGTAGTCGGCGCCGGCGGCCTCCAGCTCTGCTCGGCCGCGGAAGCCCCAGGTGACGCCGGCGCTCTTAAGGCCGGCGTTGTGGCCGGTCAGAACATCGACATTCGAATCGCCTACGTAGAGCGTGTTCGCCGGGTCGGCGCCCAGCTCATTCATCACATGCAGCGTGACGGGGGCTTCGGGCTTGGGCGGATACGCGTCGACGCGACCCTGCACCAGCGCAAAACGATCGGGACCAAAGTACTTTTCGATAAGCGGGGCCGCCGAAATATGGTCCTTGTTGGTGAGCACGGCAAGCTGAATGCCAGCGGCGCGCAGGCGGTCGAGCATCTCGATCGTGCCATCGTAGGGAGCGGTGTGATCCTCCTTGTGCTCGCCGTAATAGGCCCTAAACTCGGCAAGCGTCTGCTCAAACATTCGGCCGTCGCCCGCGTACTCGGCGGGCATAAAGCGCTCGACCAGCTTAAGCATGCCGTTTCCCACCTTGTAGCGGTATTCGTCCACGGCAAACGTGGGCCAGCCGTGCATCTCACAGGTATGGTTGCCGGCGGCCGCCAGGTCCTCGAGCGTATTGAGGATGGTGCCGTCCAGATCAAAGATCACATGGGAAAAGGCTGCTGCCATGGGTGCTCCTGCCGTTTGAGTTGTAAAGCGCACCCCATGATACTGGGCTTGCGTGTCGGGCGTGCCTGGAATCTGAATATCTGTAGCAGCCTCGAGCTGCGCTGCGGCGGATGTGGCCCTTTGCCGCTAGCAAATCCTCGGCAGCTGCTCTCCCACGAGCATGTCGAGGATGCGGGTCGAGCCCCAGCCGGTGTGCACGCGCACGGCGGGACGAGCGCCTTCGGCGACCGGCAGCACGCGACCGATGATGGCGGCGTTCTCGCCGTAGCGGGCGGCGCGCATGGCTGCTAGCGCCGCGTCGGCCTGTTCGGCTGGCACCACGGCGACCATCTTGCCCTCGTTTGCCACCTGCAGCACGTCGTAGCCGAGCATCTCGCAGGCGGCCTGCACGTCGGGGCGCACGGGCACGGCGTCCTCATCGATTTCCATGGCAACGTCGCTGGCCTGCGCAAACTCGTTGAGCGTGGACGCCAGGCCGCCGCGCGTGGGGTCGCGGAAGCAGCGTGTGTCGGGGGCGGCGGCCAGCACGTCGGCAATCAGGTGGTTGAGGGGCGCGGCGTCGCTCTCGATGTTGCTCGAGAACGCCAGGCCCTCGCGCTGGCTCATGATGGCGATGCCGTGGTCGCCCAGCGTGCCCGAGACCAGGATGACATCGCCGGGCTGGCAGTTTGCACCGCTGAGCGCCACGCCCGCAGGCACCTCGCCCACGCCAGCGGTATTGATGTAGACGCCGTCGGCCCCGCCGCGCTCGACCACTTTGGTGTCGCCGGTGATGATTTTGACGCCCGCCTCGCGCGCCGTCTTGGCCATGGTCTGCACAATCTGGCGTAGCTTATCCATGGAATAGCCCTCTTCGAGGATAAAACCGCACGAAAGATAGCGCACGTTGGCGCCCGAGGTCGCGACGTCGTTGACGGTTCCGCACACGGCGAGCCTGCCGATATTGCCACCGGGGAAGAACTGCGGCGTCACCACAAAGCTGTCGGTCGACATGGCGATGCGCCCGCTGCCGGGCAGGGCGGCGACGCCGGCGTCGTTGCCTTCGAGCAGCTCGGGCGACCCAAAGGCATCCAGAAAGACCTCGTCGATGATGCGTTTCATCATCTGCCCGCCGGAGCCATGGCCCAGCAGGACAGTGCTATCGGTAGCAGTACGAGACATATCGAAAACTCCAATCGGGGATGTTCGGGCTAGCCTTGGTAACGGTAGTACGCCGCACAGCTGCCTTCCGAGCTCACCATGCACGGGCCAACAGGATGCTCGGGCGTGCAGGCGTGGCCGAACAACGGGCAGTCGCTCGGTGCAATGGCCCCGCGCAGCACGTCGCCGCAACGGCATCCGCGCGGCTCGACCGTCGGTTCGATCGGCACGTCATAGCGGACGCCGGCGTCAAAACGCGAGAACTCGGGACGGATGGAAAGACCCGAGGCGGCAATCGGCCCCAGCCCGCGCCATGTGGTATCGCACGGCTCAAATACCTGCTCGACCAGCTGGCGCGCCACGGGATTGCCGTCCGCATTGACGCCGCGGCGGTACGCGTTGTCGATTGCGGGCCGTCCCTCAACAACCATCTGAACCAGCATGCAGATGCCCTGCAGAATATCGACCGGCTCAAATCCGGTAACCACGCCCGGGGTCTTAAACTCGTCGACCAAAAAGCCAAAGGGCGCAAGCCCAGCGATGGTGGCGACATGGCCCGGCAGGATAAAGCCGTCGATGGTCGTCTCGGGGTCGTTAGCAATCGCGCGCAGCGCCGGCGGCGTGGTCTTGTGAGCGCAATAGACCGAGAAGTTCTGGAGCCCGCGCACATCTGCCTCCAAAATGGCGGCGGCGATGGTGGGCGTCGTGGTCTCAAAGCCCACACCCATAAAGATGACCGGGCGGTCGGGGTTGTGTTCGGCAATATCGAGCGCGTCGAGCGGCGAGTAGACGATGCGGATGTCACGCCCCGCCGCCTTCTGTGCGGCGAGCGAGGTAGACGACCCGGGCACGCGCATCATGTCACCAAAGGTGGTGATGATGGCGCCATCCATCTTGGCGAGTGCGATTGCGTGGTCGATGTCACGGTTGGCGGTGACGCAGACGGGGCAGCCCGGACCGCTCAGCAGCTTGAGCCCCGTCGGCATAATGGAGCGAAAGCCATAACGCCCGATGCTCACGGTATGCGTACCGCAGACTTCCATCAGGTTGATGGTGCGGTTGCCGACAAGCTCATGAATGCGGTCGATGAGCTCGCGAGCGAGTTTGGGATCTCGGAATGCCGAAACGTCGATACCGGAGCGAGCCGGCTGCGCCGCCGCCACTAGTACGCCTCGGCCGGGTTGGTGGCGAGCTGATCCTTTTCGACCAGTTCGGTCATGGTGTTGACGAGATCGAGCGTCTCTTGAGCTTCCTGCTCGTCGACAATCTGGATACCAAAGCCGGCATGTACGAGAACATAGTCGCCCACCTGCGCCGTCGGCACGAGGCGCAGCGAAATGGGGCGCTCAATGCCCATCATGTCGACGGTGGCCTTGAGGTCGTCGTCGCGTTTGACCACTTTACCGGGAACGGCAAGGCACATAATGTTCCCCTTTTATACGCTTAGCGCTGGATAGGCGCTTAATTATCCATCAGTTGATGGTAGCGCTCGCGGGGGTTGCGGGCAAACGCGTTACACCTGTGAGACGGCGGCGCATGGGCTAGCCAAACAGCCTACTGCGGTATGACCTGCGCGAGCCGAGCGCGGGCGACCGCCGCCTGGCCGTAGGCGATGCAGCCATCGTTGACGGGCACGGTGCGGGGAACCAAGACAGTAAGCCCTGCGTCTTCAAGCTTACGGGTGAGGAGCCGAAGCAAAAGACGGTTCATGAACACGCCGCCCGAGAGCGTGACGGTGTCGATGCCTTCGCGGGCGCAGATTTCGCTTGCGATGCGGGCCGATGCGCGTGCAATGGCGATATGGAAGTCGAGCGCGAGCTTGTCGGCCGGCGCGCCGGCCTCAGTTCCCTCCAAAAGCGCCTCAAAAAATGGTCTTTGGTCCAAAACGAGGGAGCTATCCGAGGCCGCCTGGACAGTTAGTTCAGATACGTATTTTTGTGATGGGCTCTGGGTGGCAAAAGCCGTCTGCGAACACCCCAAATGGGTCGATTTTGGGCCTGCACCGGGCATGCTTGCCGCAAACGGGGTGTCTGGAGAGCCCTTTTTGGTCAAATCC
This sequence comes from uncultured Collinsella sp., assembly GCA_958415665.1. Taxonomy (GTDB): domain Bacteria; phylum Actinomycetota; class Coriobacteriia; order Coriobacteriales; family Coriobacteriaceae; genus Collinsella. Next base: position 69,295 of record CATYZK010000005.1, read on the forward strand.
GAGTCAGAAATGTCGGATAGGGGGTCTGTAGTTAATACGTATCTGAACAAACTGTCCAGCGATGTTGAGACGGATGCGGATACACCCGCCTGATTGCCAGTGGAATGGCTGTTTTCGTCGTCAAGAGCGCGCCAAGCGGCGGCCTCGAGCTCGATGGCGGGTTCACCCTCGTAGGTTGCAGTGCCGCAGATGCCCAAGATTGCCGCCGCGGCGTCAAACAGACGGCCCATACTGCTCGTGCGCGGGCTGTTGATATTCCGTTCGATCATCGTGGTCGTCACGCTACGTGTTTGCTCGTCAATGCTATCCAAAAGCGTGGCAGCACCCGGATGTTCGAGCAGGCCGAGTTCGCTGAGCAGGGCAAAGGCGTTGCGTCGGGCATCGCGCACGGATGCGGCGCCGCCGGGGAGCGCCCAGGTACGCAGATGCGCGGCGCGCTCAAAATCGGTGAGGCCGGCGACAAGAAATTCGCCGCCCCAAATGGTCCCGTCGGTGCCGGCGCCTGTGCCATCGAAGGCGATACCCAGAACGCGCGCATTGGGCGCAAACTGGCCCGCAGCGATAGCCTCGGCCATCACGCTCGCGATGTGCGCATGATGGTGCTGGACTTCGATAAGCGGCAGGCCCTGTTCCCGCGCCTGCTCGCGTGCCCACTGGCTCGATAGGTAACTGGGGTGTAGGTCGCAGGCCAGCGCGGCAGGCGCCAGATCAAAAAGGTCTTCCAGGCGCGCACGCGCGGCGTTCCACGCATCGAAAGTCGCGCCGTTTTCGACATCTCCAATATGCTGCGACACAAAACAAGCCGCAGGACCGTCCGAGTCCTCACGCGTGAGTGCGATCGTGGCTTTTTGCTGCGGGCCGCAGGCGAGTACGCAAGGCGCGGCGCTGGCGAGTGCCGGCAACGGCAACGGCTGCGGGGCGTACCCGCGAGCGCGGCGCACGGGCATAACGGCACCGTCGACCACACGTACTACGGAGTCGTCGTAGCGTGAGAGGATCGCGCGGTCATTGCCGAGCAGCGCATCGGCGATACCGGCGGCAACGAGGTGCTCCCAAGCAAGACCGTCGTCGGTCTCGATAGGCTCTTCGCTCAAGTTACCGCTGGTCATGACAAGTGCGTGCATGCCATGGGTTTCTGCCGCGGCAAGCAACAGATGCTGAAGCGGGGTATAGGGGAGCATGACGCCGAGTTCGGGCAGATCGTGCGCAACGGACGGTGCGAGTTCGAGAGCATCGGAGAAATCTCCCTCGCCAGCACCACGCCGGCGCAGCAGCACGATGGGGCGGATGCTGCCGGTCAGCAAGTCGAGCTCGGCATCATCGACATGGCACAGGCGCTTGGCGCCGCCAAGGTCGCGCACCATAACGGCAAGTGGTTTATTGCTCCGGCGCTTGCGACGACGCAGCTCAACCACAGCCTGCTCATTGGCGGCGTCGCATGCCAGATGGAATCCTCCCAGTCCCTTGATGGCGACAATGCCGCCGCTTGCCAGCAGCTCGACACAGCGCTCGATAATGGCATCGCTGGTTTCGCGCGTGCTGCCGACAGCCGGCATCGCTCCCGAGTTTTCGAGCTCCATACCGCCCGCCGCCTCGCGCCAGGTAATATGCGGCCCGCAGTCAAAACAGGCATCAGGCTGCGCGTGAAAGCGCCGGTCAAGTGGGTCGGCATACTCCACTGCGCACTCGGGACACATGGGAAAGCAGTCCATGGACGTGGCCGCTCGGTCATAGGGCAGCGACCGGATGATGGTAAAGCGCGGCCCACAGTTGGTGCAGTTGATAAAGGGGTAGTGATAGCGTCGGTCGGCGGGGTCGAACAGCTCGCGTAGGCAGTCGTCGCAGGTAGCGATATCGGGCGAGATGAGCGTCGTATGCGCAGTCTGATCCTGTGACGCCACGATGCGAAAGCCCTGCTCGTCGGCGGCATCCCAAGTGCCTGGTTCCAAATCCGCAACGTCAATACGCTCCACGCGGGCTGCCGCAGGCGCGTGGTCCGACAGCGCGGCGACAAAGCCGTCGAGCGCCTCGGCGCAAGCGTGCGCCTCGACATGCACGCCGTCGCCCGCGTTGAGCACCCAGCCGCAGATACCGTGCGCCATGGCCTCGCGATATACAAACGGCCGCATGCCAACGCCCTGCACAATGCCCGTCACATGAATATGCACATGTCGCATGCGGCTCTCCCTCATCAAAACCGACCAAAAAGGGACAGGTTTATTTTGGTAGGTAAAACGTTAGACCTGCCAAAACAAACCTGTCCCTTTTTGGCAGGTGCGCTGCTGGAAAATCCCGCTACAGCCCCAAGCTTTGCCCGGTGGCGGCGCAGGTGAGCTCGCCGTGCTTAACGCCGCGAAGGCCCAGCAGGCGGTCGGCCAGCTCGTAAACGCGCTCGCCGCGACCCTTGAGCGCCAGAATCTCCAAGCAGTTGTGGTGATCCAGGTGCACGTGCATGGTCGAGACGATCTCGTCGGTGTAGTCGTGCTGCACCTCGTCCAGGCGGCGCGTCAGGTCGCCGGTGTGATGGTCGTAAATCATGGTGAGCGATCCGATGACTTGTTCGTCGGGCGTGCGCATCTGCTCCTTGGCGATCGAGGCGCGAATCAGGTCGCGCACGGCCTCGGAGCGGTTGGCCACGTCACCGCGGCGCGCGATCTGCTCGTCAAAGCGACGAAGCAGGTCATCGGGCGCGGTGACCGAAAAGCGGACCAGCTCGGAGCTGGAGCCGGCGCAACGGCAGCTCGCCTGGTCGGCCGGACCGTGCGTATGATCGCGGTCGCAGTCGTGCTCGTGCTCGGCCACGCTACACCAGCTTCACAGAGCCGACGGAGTTGTGGTCGGCCTCGATGGCGTCCTCGTAGCCCTCGAGCGCGGCATGCGCCTCGTGCAGCGCGGCCATGGCAGCCTCGAGCTTGGCGCCGATGCGCTCCATGTCAAAATTCTCGGTCGCATGCAGCAGCTGATGGCTCCACTCGTGAGCGAGCTCGATGGTGTCGTCGACCTGCTTGACGCTCATGGCAAGCTGGCTCATGTTCATTCCAACGTCATGCATGGGAAATCTCCTTATGTTTGGGGCAATCTAGTGGTTCAGATTCTACTACGCCCGCCCTGAGCGCCGCCGCATAAGAAAACGGGTGCGAGTCCGTCTGACCCGCACCCGTTCACTGGGGGCTGTTTGTGTCTTCCATACTATCCGTGGTCGCGCGCCCTGCACCCGGCGCTCCGGCGAGCGGTGCAAAACCGCTCATGGACGGCAGATGCGTAACAAACGTATTACAGATGCTTCTCCAGCAGCGCCTGCAGCCGCGCCTTGGGCAGCGCGCCGACCGAGCGGTCGACCTCTTCGCCGTTCTTAAAGACGATCAGCGTGGGGATGCTCATGACGCCATACTTCATGGCCAGGTCCTGGTTGTCATCGACGTTGCACTTGGCAACGGCCAGCTTGCCGGACAGCTCGTCGGCGACCTCGTCCACGATGGGCGAGAGCGATCGGCAGGGTCCGCACCAGGGCGCCCAAAAATCAACCAGCACGGGCAGGTTGTCGTTAACGATGGAATCAAAGTTCTCGGGGGTAATCTGCTTAATGTCAGCCATGGTGACCTCCATAATGCGACACGGCTCGGCCGCGTAAAACTCAGTACGACCGTGCTTATACCCAGCCGCCCGCAAAGCAACCACTCGCAGGCGGCTCTTTTATATAATGGTGGGCACGCAAACGATTGGAGAGCGCATGTCCACGTCACAAAGCCAGAAAAAAGAAGCCATCGCCCAGGCGGCCGAGCAGGAGCTCACATCGCTTGCGGTCCGTGGCGTGCGCATCGTGGGCAACGCGTGCTCGCCGATCGTGCTGGTCAAAGGCGATTTGGACGAGGCCGAGCGTTCGGGTGGCGAGCTTGCCGCCGGCCCGGATGGCGCGGCGTTGCGCAAGGCGCTTGGGGCCATCGGCTACGCGCCCGAGGATTTTTGCGTGCTGGCAAGCGTCGCCGGCACAGGTGACGGAGCGGTCACGGTGGGCGAGACTCTGCCGTGCGAGCTGTTCCGCGAGGCGCTTGAGGCCTTGGACCCCGAGGCGGTGCTGTTGCTCGATAACAGCGCGGCCGATGTCATGCGCGAAACTTACGCCGATATGCTCGTGGCGATCGATGACTTCGATACCGCCATGCTCAAGCCCGGCCTGGTCGCCCATGTGCAGGGCCGCCGCGTGCTCGCGCTCGACGGCTTTGAGGCGGCACTCACCGACAAGGCCGCTAAGCAGCGCATGTGGGCCTACATCAAGCAGCTGACCCCGGCGGCCGCGCCGCTGTAGCGAGCCCGCGTCGACAAACGACCCCGAGCGGGCGAGCCGTACCCGCGGAACGCAAATCCGTCGCGCCCGCGCCCTTACATCACAGCGCGCAGCTCAAACCGGTCGCCGTTGATGCGGAACTGGCAGTTGCCGTTCATGCGCTCAACGGCAAGCTTAATGCTCTTGGTGCCAAAACCGTGACCGGCATGTTGGTTCACAGGCATGCCGTCGACCATGCGCGGCGCGCGTCCAAACGTGTTGGAAACCAAAAGCAGCAGCTGGCCGTCCTCAAGCCGCAGGTCGAGGTCGACAAAGCGTTTGCCTTCGGGGGCGGCGCTTGCGGCGATGATGGCATTTTCCAAAGCATTCGAAAGCACGCTGAACAGGTCGGCATCGCCCACGTGAACGGTTCCGGGCACGGCGGCGCGCAGGTCAGCGGTGATACCGTGTTTGTTGATGTCCGAGCTAAATGACGAAAGCACGATGTTGACGGTCTCGTTGGCGCAGTAGCGGCGCACGGCGGTGCGGTCGTTGGTCTTGCAGAGCTCATCGATGCGATCGAGCGCCTCGTCGGTGTGGCCCTCCTCAATTAAAACGGCCAAACCGCGCAAAAAGTGCCGCATGTCGTGGCGAAGAATCGACAGCTCGCGTCCGGACTGGCGCCAGGCCTCGAGCTCCTTTATGGCCGCGCTGTCGCGTGTTTCGAGCATCCAGCGCTCACGCTCGGCGACTTCCTTTGCCTCGTATTCGCGCAGATAGACGGCGAGAAACATAAGGTAGAAGGCGCAAAGGGCAAAGGCCAAAAACTCAACGGTCACCACCGAGCCCGAGTGGAACAGCGTGGTGTAGACGTTGGTGGCATAGTCAAAGATGTAGTAGACGAGAGGCAGAATTAAAAGAATGCCCAGCTCGGTGGGGCTTTTAATCGCCAGGCGCGGGCCGATATCGCCGGCCCAGTGCAGGAGGACGGCAAAGACGCCGAGCGTGGTCGCAATGCGCGCAAGGTAGTATGCAACCTGCGAGTCGGTGACTGCAAATGCGGCGATACCCATCCAGTTGCTAAACTGGCAGCTCAGGTAGGCGCTGGTGACGCCCAATGCCGCGAGCAGCGGACTCAGACGGTAGCGCGCACACAGGTAGACGGTAAGCGGCAGGTGCACGACGAGCGGATAGACCTGACGGGCAAAAAGCTCTCCGCCAACGACGTTGGCGATCGAAAAGGCAGCGCCGGTTGCGGCTCCGACCCCCACCAACTCGAGTGCATGGCGTCGATTGATTTCGATACCGCACAGCGCTGCCGAAGCAAAGACGCCAAAGAGTAGCGTTGTGGCGTGGTGGATTGCCCAAAGGACCATTTCGACCGAGGAGATCATCAGCGCCGCCCGCCTTCGAAGCGCACCGCAAAGTAGGCGTCTTGGAACCCCTGCTTGCTGCTGCGCGACAGCGGAATGCACACGCCGGAGCGCATGACGATGTCCGTGCGATCGAAGTGGTCGATGTTGCGCAAGTTGACCTGGTAGCTACGGTGGCATTTAAAGAAGGTGGCATTTTGCGCCAAACGGTCCTCGACGCTGCGGAACGACTCGAGTGCCTCGATGTCGCGTCCGTCGCGCAGATGGAAGACCACGTGCTTGTTGCGCGCCTCGGCATATTCGATGTCGGACAGGCGCAGGGCGTGGTAGCCAAAGGACGTTTTGATGACGAGCTCGTCGGTCGCCGCCGGACGCATGCTCGAAAGCTCGTCGAGCAGCTGCGCCAGGCGCTCGTAGGCTACGGGCTTGAGCAGGTAGTCGAAGGCGCGGACCTCGTAGGACTCCAGTGCGAACTCGGGTGACGAGGTGAGAAACACCAGGCGCACGGCGGTGTCGGCCTGGCGCAGCTCGCGCGCGGTGTCCATGCCGTTGACGAGCGGCATGATCATATCGAGCAGGATGATGTCGGCACGCGATGCGGCATGGCGGGCCAGCAGGTCCTCGCCACGCGTGACGAGCGCAAGGTCGACCGCCGTGCCCGTCTCGCTCGACCAGCGGTCGATCATCCGGTGCAGTCTATCTAGAAAAGCGACGTCGTCGTCGCAGGCAATAATCTTGAGCATTCGGGCCCCCTTAGTACTTCGATTTTGCCACATCGGGTGCCTGCCGCTTACGGAGGCGCGTCCCATTTGCGCCCCACGGCGTGCAACTCGCGCCAAGCGGCAGGGTGTTAGAAAGTGTGGCCGCAAAATGCCCAGTAGGTATTTGTGTCAATTAGAGCTGGCGGCCGGTCGGGGGAACATGCCGGTCGCCAGCGCCAAGCGATGACAAACATCGCGAACGCATAGGGGTAAGGGGAGCTGCAATGAGGGAGAAGAAGACGGGAATGCGCGCCGCTCTGACGCGCCTGCTGGGTATCGCCACCGTGGCATGCGCACTCGTGGCGTCGCCGGCGGTGGCCAGCGCCGAGACGCAGGTGCCTGCTAATACGCAGGTTCTGTCGCTTGGACAGCCTGGCAAAGAGCCTGTTACAATCACCGAGCCTGGTGGCTATGTTCTCAGGACGAGCGAGAATCAGACCACGCCGTCTGCGGGCTACGTCATCGACGTCCCGAACGCGACTTCGTATAACCCCGTTACGATTTACATCGATGGCACGGTTTACGTGAACGACAAGATGCCCAATTCGGTTTTGCAAGAACGATGGCTGTTCAACATCAAGCAGGGCAGCAATATCGAGTTCGTCGGTATCAACAATCCATGCCTCAGCTTCCATGATAAGAGTGAAGTGCGTAAGTCCGTAAGCGGGTTTTTGACCGATCGTTATTACGACGGGGGCTACAAGAATGCATCGGGTAACATCTCGATTGGCCTAAAGCTCGGCGACGATTCGAAAAACTTTTCCCTCTCGTACAGCAGTGGGGCAGACCAAAAGGTGCCCGCGATTTCTCTGGGCAGCACCGAGGGCGAGCTGACCGCCAAGTTCGAAAAGCTGAAGATCCATGACTATGCTGGCAATTCGCGCGCAGTGGCGGGCAATGCCCAAGAATACGCCGTCCCCGTACATCTCTTCCGCGAGGGTCGGAGTACGACTGGCGGCAACACCAACTCCTTTACGGCGACTTTTACCAAATGCGAGTTCTACGATACGTCCGGAGACTTCAATGGTGCTGTTTCCGTCGACGGCAACAGCAGCTTCAAGATGCCCAAAGATGGAAGCGCTGTCGCAAAGTTGACAGCGACGTTCAACAGCTGCAGCTTCAGTGGCCACGAGGGCGGCGGCAATGGGGAGAACTTGGGTGTCAGACAGACGAACAAGAGCTATAAGTCGGTCGAAGCGTCTCGTTATTATGAGAATTCCTCTATCCTTAATACCTATGCTGTTGCAGGTGTGATGGGCGTCACCAACGCTACGGTCAACCTCAACAACTGCACGATGAATAACTTCCACAGCACACGCTCGAGCTCGCCAGGCAGCACTTTGACGGTTGATGCTCTCAATATCGCCCGAAGCGCTCGCTGCAACATAAACGGTGGCACGATTGAACGCTACGGTGCGCGCGGCAATACGTGCGTGGTGTATGTTGCTGGTTCCTTGACGCTGGACGGCAAGCCAAAGATCGTAAGTTTTCACAAGAACGCCTTCGCCGGTGATACGAATCAGGGCGATGGGTATACCGACGCCGATGTTGCGACTGGCACAGCAAAGAGCATTTACGTTCCCAAGAAAAAGAATACGGACGCTTCCGTTCCCGCAATCAATCTTGCAAGCGGATTCAGCGCTCCCTCCTCTGATGTTACGCAGGTTCTGGTGACCGTTGCTGAGGTTGAAGGCGATGATCCCTTTTCATCGCGCTTCCTCGGCAGGTGCGACTCGAACAACGAGATTAAGGGGATTAAGGCAGACGGTCCGTTAAGCTTTGGCTCCTATACCAATGACTATGAGATTGTGAATCTCAACGGCGATCTTACCTTCCGCAAGCCCGTTCACCAGTGCGTGTGGCAGATTGATTCTGATTCGGTGACTGGGCTTTACATTGAGGCCAAATGTGTGGGGCAGGTCAATAGCAACGAGTGTCCCTATAGGAACAAGCTTACCGCCTCGTATACACTCGCTATGTCTACTAAATCTCCGAACAATAATGGTCAGACCGGATACGTTTACGATGGCGAGCCGATTCAGTTGTCGATGGACAAGTACCAGCAGGACAACCTTGCAATGATGGGTGTCACATCTGCTGATGCGACGTGGTATAAGTGCCAGACGAAGGAAAAGGCTGAGGCGTTTAAGGACGGCACCGAGCTCAAGAGTGCGCCCAAGGATGCGGGCTATTATTACTTGGTGGTGTCGTACAAGACGTCCAGCGGCACGACACTCCAGGGCAAGACGGCTTTCGAAATCGTACCGCGTGATCTTAGGAAAAATAAGGGCGGTTTTAAGTTCACCCTCAAGAATGACGGCAAATACACCTACGACGAAAAAGAGCATAGGCCGATCATTGCGAGCGCAACGTTCACTAACGGTGCCGGCGAGGAAATTAAGCTCGTAGAGGGAACGGACTTTGAGCTGAGCGGAGACTTGGTCAAGACCGATCCGGGCGAGTATACGTGCTACGTTAATGGCAAGGGTAACTATGCCAACTGGTTCGAACTCAAGTGGAAGATCGTTGACGTTGAACGTTTCGACCTTGAGGTCACTGACTTCAATGGTACCTACGATGGCGAACAGCACGGCATTACGGTTAACGTTAAGAATGACCCCCAGCCGACGGATATGAAGATCGAGTACCGCGAAGAGGGCGGCGATTGGTCGACGAAAAAGCCGACCTATCGCATTGCGGCCGAGTACACGACCCACTACCGCGTGATGGCTTCTGACTACCTGACCGTTACGGGCAAAGCGACCGTGAAAATCTCCAAGGCCGACCAGGAAGCGCCGGCTGACCTCGTGGGCAATAACTGCACTACATGCAAGAGCCAGGACGGCTCCGTCTTGGGCGCGACCGAGAAAATGGAATATCGTCGCGGGAAGAGCGGGGATTACTATAAGGTTGCGTCTGACGGTAAGTTAACCGGGCTTTCGGCGGGAACCTACTACGTCCGCTATGCCGAGGACAACAACCACAATGTGTCGGACGATGCCGAGGTTAGTATTGAGAAGGGACCCCATTCCGATGCTGCCAACGCTGCCTGGAAAAAGAACGATCCAGGGGAGCACGTTAAGCGTTGCCAGAACTGCGATCAGATCCTAGACCGTCAGAGCTGCAGGTGGAAACACGAGATCATTTTGGCGGCAACGCCCGACAGCGCTGGTGTCCGTCAAAAGGTATGCAGGGTTTGCGGCAATAAGTGGTATCTCACAGAGCCCTATACCTACGTTGACACTGAAGCGCCCACCATTTATGACATCTGGGTAGAAGACAGCGCCTATTGCGAGAGTGTTTCGTTTGACGTGTTCGATGATCGTGACGAGACGGTGACGGTCACCGATAACGGTGTGGAGCTCAAGGCTGGCAAGGACGGTAGGTATACGGTCAAGGCCGCCGAGGGTGATGCTGGCGCCGAGCACGTAATCGTGGCTACGGATGCCGCCGGCAATCCGGCGACCCGCAAGATTAAGATGTACGCCGAGCATGCTTATGAATGGACGACTGACAAGCAGCCGACGGTCACCGAGGCCGGCTCCAAGCACGGAACGTGTTCTGTATGCGGCCATGAGTCGGGTGCGGTCGAAATTCCCGCTTTGACTGTTAAGGGCTACTCCGGCGTATATGACGGCAGGGACCATTTTGCCGATGCCTCGGAGCTGCCCGAGGGTGCCACCGTTGAGTACAAGGCCACTGATGGTGGTTGGACGAGCGTTGCGCCCAGCATTAAGGACGCCGGCAAGGTGATGGTCGACTATCACGTCACGATCGACGGCGAGACGGTCGAGGGTCAGGCGACGCTCGAGGTCAAGCCGCTCGCGATCACGGTTTCCGCTTTGGACGCCTCCAAGATGTACGGCGACGATGATCCCGGGTTGGGCTGGAAGGTCGCCAAGGGCGAGCTCGTCGAGGGCGAGAGCCTCCAGAATATCACCGTCTCCCGCGAGGCGGGCGAGGCCGTGCGCGAGGGCGGCTATGCCGTGACGGCGTCGCAGACCGACGGTGCCAACCCCAACTACGAGGTTACGTTTAAGCCCGGCAAGTTCACCATCGGCCAGCGCGAGCTCACCGTGAAGTGGGACGCCACCACCGAGTTCACCTACGACGGCGAGAAGCATTGCCCCGAGGCGGAGCTCGACAACGTCATAGGCGATGACGACGTCTCCGCGTACGTCGACGGCGGCGCGGTCAAGGCCGGCAAGCACACGGCGACCATCACCGAGCTGACGGGCGCCGACAAGGGCAACTACAAACTGCCGGCCACGGGTCTGACGTGCGAGTTCTCTATCAAGAACGCCACGCAGGACGTGCCGAAGAAGGTTCAGGCTGTGGCCGAGACTGTTAGTGCCAAGGCTGACGGCAAGATCACGGGCGTCGACGCTACCATGGAGTGGCGTGCTCAGGGCGCCACCGAGTACAAGGCCGTGGGCAAGGACGTAACCGAGCTCAAGGGTCTCGCTGCCGGTACGTACGAGGTGCGCTATCAGGCCAAGACCAACTACGACCCCTCTTCCGACGCCGAGGTTACCGTTGCCGCTGGACCCAAGCTCAAAGTGACGCTGCCGGCTGAGCAGACGGGCTACACGCTCACGGCTGACGCGACCGAGCTCGACTGGCACGGTTCTGCGACGCTTAAGCTTACGGTCGCGGACGGCTATTACGCGACCAAGGATCTTGCTGTTAAGGCAAACGGCAAGACCATCAAGCCTAACGATCAGGGTGTTTACCAGCTCTCTAAGGTTGAGAAAGACACCGAGATCACTGTCGAGGGTATCGCCAAGCACGAGCCTGATGGCACCGGCTGGAAGAGCGACGGTTCTTCTCACTGGCATGTTTGCACGTGCGGCGAGCGGATTGACGTTGCCGAGCATACTTTCGAGTGGGTAATCGACGAGAAGCCTACGGTCGAGAAGCCCGGATCCAAGCATTTGCACTGCACTGTCTGTGACTACAACTCCTCCGAGAAGGTTGTAATCCCGGCAGCCTCTGTTGCCGGCTATTCCGGCGAGTATGACGGCAAGGTCCACGCTGCCGATGTCTCGGCCCTGCCTGAGGGCACGGCGGTCACGTACAGCATCGACGGTGGCGTCACTTGGTCTGCCACGGTCCCCGAGATCAAGAACGTCGGCACCCTGCCGTTCAAGTACAGCGCGACCGTCGACGGCGCCGCTATCGAGGGCGAGGCGGAGCTTGTGGTGACGCCGCGCAAGGTCACTGTGACGGCGTCCGATGCCTCCAAGACGTACGGTAACGATGATCCCGAACTGGGCTGGAAGGTCACCAAGGGCGAGCTCGTCGAGGGCGAGTCCCTTGAGGGTATCACCGTCTCCCGCAAGGCCGGCGAGACCGTGCGCAAGGGCGGTTACGCCGTGACGGCGACGCAGCTCGAGGGCGCCAACCCCAACTACGAGATTACGTTCGTTGATGGTAAGTTCACCATCGACCAGCGTGAGCTCACCGTGACGTGGGACGCTACCACCGAGTTCACCTACGACGGCGAGAAGCACTGCCCCACGGCGACGCTCGGCAACGTCATGGGCGATGACGACGTCTCCGCGTACGTCGACGGCGGCGCGGTCAAGGCCGGCGCCTACACGGCGGAGATCACCGAGCTGACGGGCGCCGACAAGGGCAACTACAAGCTGCCGGCCACGGGTCTGACGTGCGAGTTCTCCATCAAGAAGGCGCCCAAGGGCGCGCCGGTGGTCCAAGGTGTGGCCGAGACCGTCAGCGCCAAGGCTGACGGCAGGATCACGGGCGTCGACGCCACCATGGAGTGGCGCGCCAAGGACTCGGGCGAGTATCAGGCCGTGCCCGAAGACGCGACCGAGCTCAGCGGCCTTGCCGCGGGCGCGTACGAGGTGCGTTACCGCGCCGATGACAACCACGAAGTCTCCGCCGCGACCAAGGTTACGGTTGCCACGGGCCGCAAGCTCGCTGTGGCGCTGCCCGCCGAACAGGTCGGCTACAAGCTCGCGGCTGACGCGACCGAGCTCGACTGGCATGGCTCTGCCACCCTCACTATCAGCATCGAGGACGGCTACTTTGCCGACTCCCTCACCTATGCCGTCAAGGTCAATGGAGACGCCGTGACGCTCAACGAACGCGGCGAGTTCATCGTCCAGGACGTCGAGGGCGACGTGAGGGTGACGGTCGAGGGCGTGTGCAAGCACGAGGCTGTGAGCGATACGTGGATCTCCGACGACAATACGCACTGGCACGAGTGCACTTGCGGCGGCAAGATTGACGAGGCCGCACACACCTTTACGTGGGTTGTCGACACGCCTCCCACGGCGACCGAGAAGGGCTTCGGTCACCGTCAGTGCGTCGTCTGCGGGTACGCCCTTGCCTCCGAGGTGATTCCGGCTGCTGCTATCTCCGGTTACACCGGCGAATACGACGGCGCGTATCACACGGTCAATGCTTCGGCGCTGCCCGAGGGTGCGACGGCCGAGTACAGTACCGACGACGGCAAGACCTGGTCTACCACTGCCCCCGAGATCAAGGACGCCGGCGTGCTGGATGTTGCCTATAAGGTGATGATCGGCGGTGCGACGGTCGAAGGCCAGGTGACGCTCGAGGTCAAACCGCGTGCGATCACGGTCACCGCTCAGAACGCCTCCAAGATTTACGGCGAGAAAGACCCCGTCTTTGAGTGGTCGGTCACCTCTGGCGAGCTCGTCGGGGACGATACGCTTGAACTTGAGATCGAGCGCGAGGACTGTGACGACGTGCGCGAGGGCGGTTATGCTCTGCGCCTGACGCAGCCCGAGGGCGCGAACCCCAACTACGCGATTACGTTCATCGACGGCACGTTCATCATTAACCAGCGTCCGCTCACCGTGACGTGGGGTACCACCGAATTCGTCTACGACGGCAAGGAGCACTGCCCCGTGGCAGAGCTTGGCAACGTCATCGGCAAGGATGACCTTGGTGCATTCGTTGACGGTTCCCAGACCGAGGTCGGTACCTATACGGCGACCCTCGCCGAGCTGACGGGCAAGGCCGCGGGCAACTACGCGCTGCCCGCCGATGGCTTGACCTGCGAATTCTCCATCAAGAACGCCGCGCAGGACGCGCCGGTGGTCCAGGCCGAGGCCGAGACCGTGAGCGGCAAGAAGGACGGCAAGATCACGGGCGCCGACGGCACCATGGAGTGGCGCGCTCAGGGTGCCGCCGAGTACCAGGCCGTGGGCAAGGACGTGACCGAGCTCAAGGACCTCGCTGCCGGCGTGTACGAGGTGCGCTACCAGGCTAAGGCCAACTACGACGCCTCTGCCGTTACCGAGGTCACCGTGAAGGCGGGCCGCAAGCTCGTCGTGACGCTGCCGGGTAATCAGGTGGGCTACACGCTCACCTCGACGGCAACCGAGCTCGACTGGCACGGCTCCGCAAAGCTCGCCATCAGCATCGACGGCGCGTACTTTACGGGCAAGAACTATGCTGTCAACGTCAACGGTAAGGCCGTTAAGCTCGCTGACGACGGCACCTATGAGCTCAAGGACGTCGAGGGCGATGTGAACGTGACGGTCGAGGGTGTGCTCAAGCACGAGCCCGACGGCTCCGGCTGGGCGCACGACGCCAAGAACCACTGGCATATCTGCCGTTGCGGCGAGGTTCTCGACAAGGCCGAGCACACCTTTGAGTGGGTTGTCGACAAGCCGGCGACGGTCGAGGCCAAGGGCGAGAGGCACCAGGAGTGCACGGCTTGCGGCGAGAAGGGCGCAACCGAGGACATCGCGATCCTGGCACCCACGATTATCGAGGGCGCAGGCCAGGCGATCACAGTCGACACCGCCAAAGACCTGAGCTTCCGCTCGAACGCGCCGATCAAGTACTTCCAGAAGGTGCTGGTCGACGACAAGGAAGTCGATGCCGAGAACTACGTGCTCACCGAGGGTTCCACGATCGTGACGCTCAAGACGAGCTTCGTGAAGACGCTTGGTGTGGGTGAGCATAAGCTGAGCGTGGTTTCGACCACGGGCACGGCAGAGACGACCTTTACCATCGCCGAGGCCGCCAAGCCGACGCCCGGCTCGAGCCAGACCACGACCACCACGACGACCACGTCTTCTAAGTCCAAGAAGAAGACTGGCAAGGGCACCTTGCCTTCGGTCGGCGATGGAACGTACGCCATGGCTGGTGGCGTACTTGTAGCCGGCGTGGCAGTTCTGCTGCTGGCATACGCCATGAGGCGCCGCGCCTAGTCGCCTCCTTATCCCCTTGGGGCCCGAATCTCGCCATCCGGGCCCCTTTTTTGTGTCGCCGCGGGACCTGGTGGGCAAAAAATGCCAAAAATGAGTACTGTCACTATTTTAGTAACAGCGAAATGAGGCTCAAAACGGGTCTGGGGAGCGTTGCGAGCGTGATTTTGGGATGTCTGCCGCTGGATTCGGAGTCCAAAAATGCGATTTATGGGGCTGACGGACCGAAAACCGCTGCTACTAATCTGGTAACAGTACTCATATTTGCCCTTTTTTGCCCACGGCCCTCAAACTGGGGCATCAAACAGGGGGTCAAATTATTAGAAAGAGGCCATTTCGGCTCTTTTCAGCTTGCCAAGCCTAAAATGGGTCGCCCTGAAATTGAATCTTTATTACAACTTTACACCTAGGTTTACAGCTGTCTTGTCAGCTGTAAACCTAGGTGTCATACTAAAGCCCCAAGATTCGCCAAAAGAGAGGGGCCTTGATGGCACAGAGCGCGAACATGGATGCATCGGAGCTTGCACGCGACATTGCGGCCGGCCTGGCATCGGCAACGACGGCAACGGAGCGCGCGGCATTGGTGCCCGCAGAGCTCGTCGAGGCCATTCAGCAACTTAAAACCCAACGTGACGCGGTGATCCTGGCACACTATTACGTGGCGCCCGAGGTCCAGGCTGTGGCCGATTACGTCGGTGACAGCTTCTATCTGGCAAAGCTTGCCAAGAGCCTGCCGCAGCAGACCATCGTGCTGTGCGGCGTGGAGTTTATGGGCGAGAGCGCCAAACTGCTCAATCCCACCAAGACTGTGCTGCTGCCCGAGCCGGGCGCGGACTGTCCCATGGCGCACATGGTCAAGCGCGAGACGGTCGACGCCGCCCGCGCCGAGTACGGCGACGACCTGGCCGTGGTGTGCTACGTCAACTCGACGGTCGAGATCAAAAGCTGGAGCGACGTGTGCGTTACCAGCTCCAATGCCGTCAAGATCGTCTCCGAGTTGCCGCAGCAGCACATCCTGTTCATTCCCGACCAAAACCTTGGTCGTTTCGTAGCCGAGCAGGTGCCCCAAAAGCATGTCATCCTCAACAAGGGCTACTGCCCGCGCCACCACATCATCACCGTCGAGCAGATCGTCGATGCGACGGAGGCGCACCCCAATGCGCTCGTGCTGGCGCACCCCGAGTGCAAGGCCGATGTTCTTGCCGAGGCCGACTACATCGGCTCTACCGCCGGCATCATCAAGTACGCCGAGGAGTCGGACGCGAGCGAGTTCATTATCGTGACGGTCCGCGGCGTGCTCTACGAGCTCGAGCGCCGCTGCCAGGACGCCGGCAAGAAGCTCTACTTCCCCGCGGTGCAGCCCACCTGCGTCAACATGGATCTCATCACGCTCGAAAAGCTCGTGCGCTGCCTGGAGACGGGCGAGGGCGAGGTGCAGATCGGCGTGTCGGACGAGGCCGCCGATCAGGCCAAGCTCACGCTCGACCGCATGCTCGAGTACGCAGCGCGCTAGAACAATGCGGCATGAGGGACGGTCCCTTATGTCACATTCAAGGGAGAGGATTCCTGTGGAAACCAAGCAATACCCCGATATGGAGTGCGACGTCGTTATTGCCGGCTGCGGCGTAGCGGGCCTGTATGCGGCTCTCAACCTGCCGACGAGCTTGCGCGTGGTCATGCTCTCCAAGGGCGCTGTCGACGAGTGCGATTCGATGCTCGCGCAGGGCGGCATTTGCGTGCTGCCCGAGGGCTCGGACTACGATGCCTTCTTTGAGGACACCATGCACGCCGGCCATTACGAGAACCGCCGCGAGAGTGTTGACATCATGATCCGCTCGAGCCGTTCGGTCATCAACGACCTGCTGGCCATGGGCGTGGACTTTGAGCGCAAGGCCGACGGCAGCCTCGACTTTACCCGCGAGGGCGCGCACAGCCGCCCGCGCATCGCCTTCCATGCCGATATTACGGGCAAGGAGATTACGACCAAGCTGCTTCAGGCCGTTCGCAAGCTGGACAACGTGCAGATTTTGGAGCACGTGGCCATGACCGACATCCTGACGGGCGAGCGTGACGGCGCCACGGTGTGTGCCGGTGTCGTCGCCGTTCCCGTGGACGAGGACAACTCGGTTCGCCCCGCCGACGAGCTGGCAAATGCCGCCGAGGGCGTGCATGCCGGCGAGCCGTTTAAGATCCATGCCCGTCATACGTTGTGGGCAACGGGCGGCATCGGCGGCGTGTACGATCACTCGACCAACTACCCGCAGCTCACGGGCGATGCCTGCTATATCGCTCAGGAGCACGGCATTAAGATGGAGCACCTGGACTACGTGCAGATCCACCCCACGGGACTGTTCTCGCCGCAGCCAGGCCGCACCTTCCTGATCAGCGAGAGCTGCCGCGGCGAGGGCGCGATTCTGCTCAACGCCGCCGGTGAGCGCTTTACCGACGAGCTTCAGCCGCGCGATGTGGTCGCCGCCGCTATTCGCGAGCAGATGAAGCAGGACGGCACCGAGCACGAGTGGCTGAGCTTTGCTCCCGTCGAGCGCGACGTGGTGACCGGACACTTCGCCAACATCCGCGCGCGCTGCCTGGAGGACGGCCGCGACATCTTGGACGAGCCCATTCCCGTCACGCCCACGCAGCACTACTTTATGGGCGGCGTGTGGGTCGACAAAGACGGCCGCACCTCGATGCCCGAGCTCTACGCCGCCGGCGAGACGGCCTGCAACGGCGTGCACGGCAAGAACCGCCTGGCTTCTAACAGCCTGCTCGAGTCCCTGGTTTGGGGTCGCCGCGCCGCTTGGCGTATGCGCACCGGCGAGTCGCTTGCCGTGGAGCAGGCGGGCGAGCCCGCGCTCGACGGACGTCACCGCGCCCTGAGCGCCGATACCCTTGCAATCGATGATTTGGCCCGTGCCGCCGGCACGCAGGCCGTGGAGGAGTAGACCATGAATCCCATTACCATGAAGCTCGTCGTCGATGATCTGATTTTGCAGGCCCTGCGCGAGGACATCACGTTTGAGGACGTGAGCACGGCGAGCGTGTGCCCCACGGCGCGTCCCGCTACCGTTGAGCTCATCGCCAAGGCCGACGGCATCATCGCCGGTCTGGACGTGTTCGCCCGCACCTTTGAGCTGCTGGATTCGCAGAGCTCGGTGCTGTTCGACGTCGCGGATGGCGACGAGGTGCATTCCGGCGACCACGTGGGCCAGGTGCGCGGCGATGCGCGCGTACTGCTTTCGGGCGAGCGCGTGGCGCTCAACTACCTGCAGCGCATGAGCGGTATCGCCACCTATACGCATCAGATGGCCGCGGCGCTCGAAGGCACCAAGACCGTGCTCGTCGACACACGCAAGACCACGCCGGGCATGCGTGTCTTCGAGAAGGCCGCAGTCGAGATCGGCGGCGGCAGCAACCACCGCTACAACCTGTCGACCGCTGTCATGCTCAAGGACAACCATATCGACGCCGCCGGCGGCGTGACGTGCGCGATCGAGATGGCGCGCGCCCATGCGTCCTTCACCACGACGGTCGAGATCGAGTGCGAGAATCTGGACATGGTGCGCGAGGCCGTAGAGGCTGGCGCCGACATCATCATGTTCGACAACATGACCCACGACGATATGGCCGCCGCCATCGAGCTTATCGACGGTCGCGCCAAGACCGAGTGCTCGGGCAACGTGGACGCCGGCAACATTCGCGCCCTGGCCGATCTGGGCGTCGATTTTATTAGCTCGGGCGCCCTGACGCACTCCGCGCCGATCCTCGACCTTTCGCTTAAGCACCTGCGTCTGCTGGACGGTAAATAATGAACGCCCGCGAGCGTCGCCGTGCCATCATGGCCGTGCTCGAGGGGGCTAAAGATCCCGTTTCGGGCAGCGCGCTTGCCCGCGAGGTGGGCGTGAGCCGTCAGGTCGTGGTGCAGGACATTGCCTTGCTGCGCGCCGACGGGCACGATATCGTCGCTACCAACCGCGGCTACGTGCTGCAGGAAGCCGAGAGCAGCCCGGCTGTGCCCACGCGCTTGGTCAAGGTGCGCCACAGCGTGGAGCAGGCGGGCGACGAGCTCACGAGCATCGTCGATGCGGGCGGCGCCGTGCTCAACGTGATCGTCAACCATCGCGTGTACGGCAAGATCACGGCCGACCTGGACATCCGCAACCGCCGCGATATCGAGCGCTACCTGCACGACATCGCCAGCGGCAAGAGCTTTCCGTTGCTGACGGTGACCAGCGGCTATCACTTCCATCGCATTGCGGCAGAAGACGAGCAAACCC
Organism: uncultured Collinsella sp.; assembly: GCA_958415665.1. Lineage (GTDB taxonomy): Bacteria > Actinomycetota > Coriobacteriia > Coriobacteriales > Coriobacteriaceae > Collinsella. The sequence continues at coordinate 88,180 of CATYZK010000005.1, forward strand.
TCGACGAGATCGAGACCATGCTCAAAGAGAAGGGCTACCTGGCCGAGATCATGCCCTATGAGGATGATTTGTCTTAGCCGACGCTGCAAACGCCCCTAAGCGGCAATCTGACGTTCAATCGTCGGTCGCGTACCAGAGTACGCTTCCCTCCTCTTTCACGTCACCTTGCTCGCTTATGGGCGTTTTCGCTGACTTATGCTCAACCTGCGGCGTTGCTATAGTGGTTGCCCGTGTAAACAAAAGGAGGCCTCCGCGGCGATGCGGAGGCCTCCTTTTTGTGCACGGTGTACTTTTGAGTGTGCAAGTGGGGGAGTTGTTACTCCTCGACGATCTCGGTGATCGCGCCAGCGGGGCAAGCGTCCTGGCAAGCGCCACAGGCGACGCAGGAGTCCTCGTCAGCGACGGTAGCGACGTCCTGGAGCTCCAGAACGCCAGCGGGGCAGGAGTCGACGCAAACGCCACAAGCGATGCACTCGTCGGCATCAATTACGGGATGAGCCATGGTAGTTTCCTCTCTGTTGACCGACGCTACAGGCGATGCGCGTCGGTTTGATTCGGGCAAAAACATACCACGGCAGCGACCGTTTGCAATACCCTCTGACCGGCATCTTCATACCGTTCGCCGAGTATGCCACGGCTTACTAAAAAACACGCAGGTTAGGCCGTTGAGCTGCGCAAATGTTAGCTAAAGGTGACTTGTAATATTGGGCGATTGAGCGCGCTTGCGGAAAGCGCAACCCGGAATCGCCGCCCAGAACGGGATGCGCTTTCCCCGGGGCGGCCCCAAGGCCCCCCGCACAGCTCAAGCCCCAAGCTTCAGTCAACTCTACATAGATCTCAATAGATCTGCCGAGAACTCAAACAGCGCATCTACCTGCGCTTTTGAGAACCTAAACTCGCAGAGATAAGAAATCTTATATGAATTGACTTAGATTTTGTATATTCCGGCCCATAAGGGGATACACTACATCCTGAAAGACAAGCCGAAGCGTCGCGCGGCAGTCCGCCGACGCGGCGCGAACGCACAAGAGAGAGGGAATTTCTAATGGGTAAGATTCTTGGTATCGACCTTGGTACTACCAACTCCGCTATGGCCGTCCTCGAGGGCGGTTCTCCGACCATCATCGTGAACGCCGAGGGCGACCGCACCACCCCGTCCGTCGTTGGCTTCCGCGCCGACGGCGACCGCGTCGTGGGCAAGGCCGCTAAGAACCAGGCGGTCACCAACCCCAAGAACACCGTGTTCTCCATCAAGCGCTTCATGGGCCGCAAGTACTCCGAGTGCACCTCCGAGCTCAAGACCGTGCCGTATGAGGTCAAGGAGGGCCAGGGCGGCCGTGCCGTCGTCAACATCGAGGGCAAGGATTACACCGCCGAGCAGGTGAGCGCCATGGTGCTCGCCAAGATGAAGGCCGACGCCGAGAAGTATCTGGGCGAGACCGTCACCGACGCCGTCATCACCGTCCCGGCCTACTTCAACGACGCCCAGCGTCAGGCCACCAAGGACGCCGGCAAGATCGCCGGCCTTAACGTCAAGCGTATCGTCAACGAGCCGACCGCTGCCGCTCTGGCCTATGGCCTGGACAAGCAGGGCTCCGACCAGCGCATCCTGGTCTTCGACCTGGGTGGCGGCACCTTCGACGTCTCCATCCTCGACCTCGCCGACGGCGTGTTTGAGGTTCTGTCCACCTCGGGCGACAACCACCTGGGCGGCGACGACTGGGATCAGCGTGTCATCGACTGGATGGCCGACAAGTTCCAGCAGGAGAACGGCGTCGACCTGCGTCAGGACCCCATGGCCCTGCAGCGTCTGAAGGAGGCCGCCGAGAACGCCAAGAAGGAGCTCTCCGCAGCCCAGCAGTCCACCATCAACCTGCCGTTCATCACCATGAACCAGTCCGGCCCGCTGCACCTCAACTACACGCTGACCCGCGCCGAGTTCGAGAAGATCACCCGCGACCTGCTCGAGCGCTGCAAGCAGCCTGTCACCAACGCCCTGCGCGACGCTAAGCTCAAGCTCTCCGACCTGACCGAGGTCATCCTCGTCGGCGGCTCCACCCGTATGCCCGCTGTCCAGGACCTGGTCAAGACCATGACCGGCAAGCAGCCCAACATGTCCGTGAACCCCGACGAGGTCGTTGCCGACGGCGCTGCCGTTCAGGGCGGCGTGCTCACCGGTGACGTCGAGGGCATCCTGCTGCTCGACGTGACCCCGCTGTCGCTGGGCGTCGAGACCATGGGCGGCATCATGACCAAGATGATCGACCGCAACACCACGATTCCGACCTCCAAGACCGAGGTCTACTCCACCGCTGCCGACAACCAGACCAGCGTCGAGATCAACGTGCTCCAGGGCGAGCGCGAGCTTGCCCGCGACAACAAGTCGCTCGGTAAGTTCCAGCTGACCGGTATCCCGGCTGCCCGCCGCGGCGTGCCGCAGATCGAGGTCACCTTCGACATCGACGCCAACGGCATCGTCAAGGTCTCCGCTAAGGACAAGGGCACCGGCAAGGAGCAGCAGATCACCATTTCCGGCTCCACCGCTCTGTCCGACGACGAAGTCGAACGCATGGTCAAGGACGCCGAGGCTCATGCCGAGGAGGACAAGAAGCAGAAGGAAGAGGTCGAGGTCCGCAACCAGACCGACAGCCTGTGCTACTCCACCGAGCAGACCCTCAACGAGCTGGGTGACAAGGTTTCCGCCGACGTGAAGTCCAAGGCCGAGGCCGCTATCGCCGACGCCAAGAAGGCGCTCGAGGGCTCTGACGTCGAGGCCATCAAGGCCGCTGGCGAGTCCCTGCAGTCCGTGGCCTACGAGCTGGCCCAGGTTGTCTACGCCGACGCTCAGCAGCAGACCGACGGTGCCGCCGGCACCCAGTCTGCCGACGATGACGTGGTCGACGCCGACTACGAGGTTGTGGACGACGAGGACAAGTAATCATGTCCGCCCGTAAAGCTCGCACGGAGGCGGCTGCCGCCGGCGCCGCCCCCGTTGACTCTGAGGAGAAGGACGTGAAGATTCCCGTAGAGGCCGTCGACGATACCGAGGCCAACGAGGCCGAGGCCGCCGAGGCTGCCGAGAACCAGGTAGAGGATTCCAACAAGGAGGCGACGATGACCGAGGACGAGATGGTGGAAGCCGCTATCCGCGCCGGTGAGGAAGCCGCCGACAACGACTTTAAGCTTAAGTTCGAGCAGGCTCAGAAGGAGCTTGCCGACGTGCGCCATGAGCTCGAGGCCGCGGCTGAGGCTCAGAAGGCCGCTGAGGACAAGGCAAAGGACGCCACCGAGCGCACCGCCCGTCTGCAGGCCGACTGGGAGAACTTTCGCCGCCGCACCGCCAACGAGCGTATCGCCGAGCGCGAGCGCGCGACCGAGAAGCTCGTCACCGCGCTGCTGCCGGTGGTCGACGATATCGAGCGTGCGATCGACCATGCCCGCGGCCAGGAGCTTTCCGACGACTTTAAGCAGTTCGTCGATGGCGTTGACGCGGTGCATGCCAAGCTGCTCGACGTGTTTGCGCACGAGGGCGTTGAGCCCATCGACCCCAAGGGCGAGGCGTTCGATCCGCTCGAGCACCAGGCCGTGGGTCGCGTCGAGGACGCATCGCAGTACGACGAGACCGTCAACGACGTGTACCAGAAGGGCTACCGCATGGCGGACCGCATCCTGCGCTCCGCGATGGTGACGGTGACCTACGGTGGCGAGAAGCGCCCCGCACCGGAGCCCGAAGCGGCGCCCGAGGATGCTGCGGCCGATGCGGCCGAGAGCACCGAGGAGTAATTGAGAAGGGCCCCGGGGCAACACCCGGGGCCCTTTCTGGCCTAGTGCCATATGAAAGCATGAGCCGTCGTCCGCAGGGGCGGCGGATGAAACAGGAGAGGAGCTACGATGGCTGCAGGCAAAACCTTCTATGACATCCTGGGCGTATCCAAGAGCGCCTCCGACAAAGAGATCAAGAGCGCGTTTCGCAAGCTCGCGCAAAAATATCACCCCGATGCCGGCGGCGACGAGGCCAAGTTCAAGGAGATCAGCGAGGCCTACGAGACGCTTTCGGACGAGAAGAAGCGCAAAGAGTACGACCAGATGCTCATGTTCGGCGGCATGCCGGGCGCGGGCGGTGCGTATGGCGGCGGCTACGGTGCCGGCGCTGGCGCAAGCGGCTGGGGCGATATCTTCGACAGCATCTTTAGCGGCAATGGTGCCTGGGGTAGCGATTGGGGCTCGGGCTTTGCCGGGGCTGCGGGCGCTGCCGGTGCCGGCGCGGGTCGCAGCCGCGCTCGCAAGGGCGGCGACCTATCGCTGACCGTCGATGTGACGGCCGAGGATGCGTTTCGCGGCGTGACGCACAAGGTCACCTATCGCATTCCCTCGACAGGCGAGCAGCAGACCATTACGGTCTCGGTGCCCGCGGGCGCGGTCGACGGCGGCAAGCTGCGCTACAAGCGTCGCGGCGAGTATGGCGTTGCGGGTGGCGAGCGCGGCGACCTGGTTGTGACCACGCATGTGGAGGAGCACCCGCTGTTTAAGCGCAAAGGCGCCGACGTGACCATGGAGGTACCGGTCTCGGTCTACGAGGCGGCGCTCGGCTGCACGGTGGATGTGCCCACGCCCGGCGGCGCGACGGTTCGTCTGAAGGTGCCCGCTGGCACCCAGACGGGCAAGAAGTTCCGCTTTAAGGAGATGGGTGCGCCCGACGTTAAGCACCGTGGCCGCACAGGCGCGCTGCTCGTCGAGATCAAGGTGCAGGTCCCCACGAACCTATCCGATGACGAGCGCGATGCCATGACCAAGCTGCGCGAGGCCGACACGCGCGACTATCGCGAGAAGGTCAACCGTTACAAGGCGACGTACTAGGGCGGTCGCGGCGCGCGCCCGCGCCCGCGGGCTTATGATGGACGATAACGAGACGGAAAGGGGTCAGGTAGCATGGCCGAGGACAATAGGAACAAACCGCTGTACATGATCAGCGTGGCGGCCGAGCTGACCGGCATGCATCCGCAGACTCTGCGCGTCTACGAGTCTAAGGGCCTGGTGAACCCCCAGCGCTCGGGCGGTAACACACGCCTGTATTCGCGTGCCGATATCGAGCGTCTGGAGCTCATCAACCAGCTGACTGACGAGGGTATCAACCTTGCCGGCGTGGTGCGCATTCTCGATATGAAGGAGCGTGCCGAGGAGCGCGAGCGCGAGAACGAGAAGCTCCGCGCTCGCGTGCGCCAGCTCGAGGATGAGCTGCACGAGTACAAGATGCAGAAGAAGATCACCGCCCTGGCCCCGCGCGATGGCTCGGTTAACCCCGAGCAAGTCATGCGCAAGCTACTGGGCGCCGGCGGAGATCTCTAGGTTCCGCCGTTCTGACGAACGGCGGACCAGTTGACGCTGCGCGCCGTCCAGAGCGACAATTTGTCATTCAAAGGGCAAGGCATGACCAGAAGGTCTATGCCTTGCCTTTTTCATGCCAACTTGTTCGCTCTGGACGGCGCTCGCTGTCCGTCCTCTGCCTGCGGCGTTGCCTTGCTCCGGATGCGGTAGGGTAGTCATTGGGGACGTTCTTAAATGACTAGTCGAAAGGGACGCTCTTGCACAAAATCTTCCGGCCCTCGACCGGCACGTCCTTTACTTTACCTAGATAAAGTGAACGCCGAGATTCGTAACCCACTCGCAACCGTTCTATGGCACGATAATGAACGAATGTATGCTATGCGCCCAAATCGTTTTGGGCAGAGTGGGAGACAGTATGGTCAAGCTGTACGAGGACGGCATCTACCTGCGCGGCGGTAGCGAGGTTGTGCCTGTGGCCGAGGCTGCTGAGCGCGGCATTACGCAGACGCCCGAGGATGCCAAGCGTGGCACCATCGCGTATTCGATCCTCCAGGCACACAATACGTCCGGCGACCCCGAGGCGCTCAAGATCCGCTTCGACGCCATGGCGAGCCACGACATCACCTTTGTCGGCATCATCCAGACGGCGCGTGCCTCGGGCATGGAACAGTTCCCGCTGCCCTACGTGCTCACCAACTGCCATAACTCGCTGTGCGCGGTGGGCGGCACCATCAACGAGGACGACCACGTCTTTGGCCTCTCGGCTGCCAAGAAGTACGGCGGCATCTTCGTTCCGCCGCATATCGCCGTCATCCACTCCTTTATGCGCGAGAACTTCGCCGGTTGCGGCAAGATGATCCTGGGCTCCGACTCGCACACCCGCTACGGCGCCCTGGGCACCATGGCCGTGGGCGAGGGCGGCGGCGAGCTGGCAAAGCAGCTGCTGCGCGACACCTACGACGTTGCCTATCCCGGCGTCGTCGCCATCTACCTCACGGGTGCCCCGCGCCCCGGCGTCGGTCCGCATGACGTGGCGCTCGCCATCATTCGCGCTGTCTTTGCCAAGGGCTACGTCAAGAACAAGGTCATGGAGTTCGTGGGCCCCGGCATCGCGAGCATGACGACCGATTACCGCAACGGCGTTGACGTCATGACCACCGAGACCACCTGCCTGTCGAGCATCTGGGCCACCGACGAGGACACACACGCATTTCTGACCATGCACGGCCGCGGCGACGACTACCGCGAGCTCAAGCCCGCTGATGTCGCCTACTACGACGGCTGCGTCGAGGTCGACCTGTCGAGCATTAAGCCCATGATTGCCCTGCCGTTCCATCCTTCCAACGGCTTTGAGATCGACGAGCTCAACGAGAATCTCGAGGACATCCTTCACGAGGTGGAGCTCGAGGCCGCCAAGATCGGCGAGGGTAAGACGCACTTTAGCCTGCTCGACAAGATCGTCGACGGCAAACTGCACGTGCAGCAGGGCGTTATCGCCGGCTGCTCGGGCGGCAACTACGACTCCGTGGTCCAGGCTGCCCGCGTGCTCAAGGGCGCCAATACCGGCTGCGGCGAGTTCTCGCTGTCGGTCTATCCCACGAGCCAGCCCGTGGCGCTCGAACTCACGCGTCGCGGCTATATCTATGACCTTATGGAGGCCGGCGCGATCGTGCGCACGGCGTTCTGCGGCCCGTGCTTTGGCGCCGGCGACACGCCTGCCAACAACGGCCTGTCCATCCGCCACACCACGCGCAATTTCCCCAACCGCGAGGGTTCCAAGCCGGGTAATGGCCAGCTGAGCGCCGTGGCTCTGATGGACGCCCGCTCCATCGCGGCGACGGCTGCCAACGGCGGCGTCCTGACGCCGGCGACCGACCTGCCCGAGGACACCTGGGACGAGGCCTGCGAGTACAGCTTCGACGACGCGCCGTACAAGAAGCGCGTGTACTGGGGCTTTGGCAAGGCTGAGCCTGCCGACGAGCTGGTCGAGGGTCCCAACATCAAGCCATGGCCCGCGATGGAGCCGCTCGGCGACGATATCCTGCTCAAGGTGTGCTCCAAAATCATGGACCCAGTCACCACGACCGACGAGCTGATCCCTTCGGGCGAGACGAGTTCCTTCCGCTCCAACCCGCTGGGCCTGGCCGAGTTTACGCTCAGCCGTCGCGATCCGGCTTACGTGGGCCGCTCCAAGGAGGTCGATGTCGTGGAGAAGCGCCGCGTTGCCGGCGAGGCCGCGGGCGACCTGGCCGCGCTCGATGCCGAGCTTGCCGGTGTGTTTGAGGCGCTGGCCGGCGCGGGCGTCGCGGCCGATGCCAAGGCGACCGAGTACGGCTCCATGCTCTATGCCAAGAAGCCGGGCGACGGCTCCGCCCGCGAGCAGGCCGCGAGCTGCCAGCGCGTGATCGGCGGCCTGGCCAACATCGTCCACGAGTACGCCACCAAGCGCTATCGCTCTAACGTGATGAACTGGGGCATGGTGCCCTTCCAGATGGAGGCCGAGCCCAACTTTGAGGTAGGCGACTACGTCTTTGTGCCGGGTATCCGTGCCGCGCTCGATGGCGACCTCAAGAACATCGCTGCCTACGTGGTGCGTGTCGACGGTGCGGTTGAGCAGATTGAGCTCTACATTGCCGATATGACGGCCGAAGAACGTGCCATCGTCAAGGCCGGCTGCCTGATCAACTACAACAAGTTCAAGGCCGCTGCCGAGTAACTCACATACTTGTCCGCCCGTGGCTTACCCTTTCCCGCCCGCTCACGCGCTTCGCGAGGGTCGCGTTCGGCAAAGGGTAAGCCCCGGGCTACGTTTGTGCGTTCTCGTTGGGTCTTGAGGGACGCTAAAAATAGACTTGCTTGATGCCGCCTCTTTTATTGGGGCGGCATCTTTGTCGAAAACCACCACAATGGGGACAGGCACCTTTGTGGTGGTTTTTGTTTGTCTCGATCTGTAACAGGTAGACCCTTGTTTGCCGAGTAATTGTTACAGATCAAGATAAACGGTCGACTGCCAGCCCCTTTGTCTCGATCTGTAACATCTGGGACCGAAAATGGCCGCTAAATGTTACAGATCGAGACAGTTGCCACCAGAGCCGAAAACCACCACAAATGAACTGCATCCCATTTCTTGGACTTTGAAATTAAGGTTCGAGAAAAGGGA
>CATYZK010000006.1 GCA_958415665.1 uncultured Collinsella sp.
GCTCGTCGGGGTTGCCGCCCAGCAGGATGTCGGTACCACGACCGGCCATGTTGGTAGCGATGGTCACGGCGCCGTAGCGTCCGGCCTGCGCGACGATATGAGCCTCGCGCTCGTGGTGCTTGGCGTTTAGGACCTCGTGCGCGATGCCGCGCTTGGCAAGGGCGGCCGAAAGCTTCTCGGAGCTCTCGATGGAGACGGTGCCCACCAAGACCGGCTGGCCCTTGGCGTGACGCCGCTCGACATCGTCGGCAACGGCGTTGTACTTGGCCTGGATGGTGCGGTACACCAGGTCCTCGTGGTCAACACGCTGCACGGGCTTGTTGGAGGGAATGACCTCGACGGGCAGCTTGTAGATCTCGCGGAACTCGGCGTCCTCGGTGAGCGCCGTACCGGTCATACCGGAGAGCTTGTCGTACAGGCGGAAATAGTTCTGCAGGGTGATGGTGGCCAGCGTCTGGTTCTCCTCGCGCACGAGCACGCCCTCTTTTGCCTCGATAGCCTGGTGCAGGCCCTCGGAGTAGCGGCGACCTTCCATGATGCGGCCGGTGAACTCGTCGACGATCTTGACCTCGCCGTTGGTGACCACGTACTGCTTGTCGCGGTGGAACATGTACTGGGCCTTCAGCGCCTGCTGCAGGTGGTTGACCAACTGGCCGGAGAGATCGGCATAGATGTCATCGATACCCAGGCGGCGCTCGATCTTCTTAAGACCGCGCTCGGTGGCGGCAATGGTGTGCTTGGCCTCGTCCATGACGTAGTCGCCCGTGGGCTCAACGTCCTCGGTGGCGGTAAGCATGTCGTGCGACACGTCCTCGCCGCGCTCAAGGCCACGCACGGCACGCGCGAAGTCCTTGTAGGTACTGGCGGACTTGGTGCCAGCGCCCGAGATGATGAGCGGGGTGCGAGCCTCATCGATCAGGATGGAGTCGACCTCGTCGACGATGGCGTAGTTGTGACCGCGCTGCACGCGCTGCTCGGGACGGGTGACCATGTTGTCGCGCAGGTAATCAAAGCCGAACTCGGAGTTGGTGCCGTAGGTGACGTCGGCCTGGTAGGCCGGGCGCTTGAGCTCGAGCGGCATGTTGTTCTGGAGCAGACCGACGGTCATGCCCAGGTACTTGTAGATGCGGCCCATCCACTCGGAGTCGCGCTTTGCCAGGTAATCGTTGACGGTAACGACATGCACGCCCTTGCCGGCGATAGCGTTGAGGTAGCCGGCCAACGTGGAGACGAGGGTCTTACCTTCGCCGGTCTTCATCTCGGCGATGTGGCCCTCGTGCAGTGCCATGGCGCCAATGAGCTGCACGTCAAAGTGGCGCATACCCATGGTGCGCTTGGAAGCCTCACGCACGGTGGCAAAGGCCTCGGGGAGCATGTCGTCGAGCGACTCGCCGTTGGCGTAACGCTCGCGGAACTTATCGGTCTGGCCGCGGAGTTCCTCCTCGGTCATCTTCTCAAACTGGGGCTCAAGACCGTTGATCTGGTCGACGATCTTGTAGTAGCGCTTAAGGTCCTTATCGGATCCAAAGGACAGCAGCTTTGACATGAATCCCATGTGGTTTTCCTTTTTGGCCATCGCCCACGCCGTGCAGCTGCGGGCGAGTTAAACACAGATGATTGTACTTTAGCCAAACAAGGCGCGGCCTATACGGTCGACCTCGACCGCCACGTAATAACTATGACCAACCTGCCGCAATGGAACAGGTTTATTTTGGCAGGTTTTATCTGAGCAAACGCCGTCTCTCTGCCATTTGGTGCCACGGGGACAGGTTAGCTTGCACCAATAAAAAGAAAAGGGCCGCGCACCCAAATGGATGCACGGCCCTCATGCCATGAATGCGAGTGATTCCGCGGCGAGCTATTTACTCAGCAGCCTCGGTGGTCTCGGCCTCGGCAGCGGCCTCCTCGACGGGAGCCTCTGCGGGAGCCTCTGCGGCCTGCTTGGCAGCCTCCTCGGCAAACTTAGCAGCACGCTTAGCCTTCTCGGCAGCCTTAGCCTCAGCGGCGGCCTTGCGAGCGGCCTCGGCCTCAGCAGCCTTGGCGGCCTTGGCAGCCTTGGCCTCCTCAGCCTTCTTGAGCTGGGCGGCAGCGGCGCCACCGAACTTGTCGGCGAAGCGCTGGACGCGTCCACCGGTGTCGACGAACTTCTGCTGGCCGGTGTAGAACGGGTGGCACTCGTTGCAAAGCTCGACCTTCATCTCGGACACGGTAGCGTGCGTCTTGAAGGTGTTGCCGCAGGAGCACGTCACCGTGCACTCGACATACTGGGGATGGATACCCTGCTTCATGGTAGGACTCCTTATTGGTCAGGCGCTGGTTACCGATCAGCGCATAAGGCGTCTTGGTTTCCGACCAAGACAACAAACTTGGCTATGGTACCACGGCGCCGCGCGTCCCACAAAAGGTTCACGGTCTTTGTGCAACACGGCGTGGCCAACCGCAGCGGACACGCACCCTGTTGCCCCTTCTCCCATGTTGCAGACGTGTAACGCCGCAGTAAGCACACCCCTTTTGGCGCCAGACAGGTACAATGATGAACACTGTACCGTAGCGGAGCGCCCCGCGCGCGCCGCAATCACGCGAAAGGGTTTCCCATGGCCGAGATCTCGTCCTCCCGTATCGTCATCACCGTCCTTGGCAAGAACCGCCCCGGCATCGTCGCCGGCGTCACCCGTGTCCTAGGCGAGGCCAACGTCGACATCCGCGACATCACGCAGTCCATTATCGAGGACATCTTCACCATGACCATGCTGGCCGATACCGCCGAGTCCAAGCTCGACTTCGCCGAGCTGCAGAAGGCGCTGGCCGAGGCCGGCGAGCTTTCGGGCGTCAACGTGTCCATCCAGCGCGAGGACGTCTTTAACTTTATGTACCGCTTGTAGCGAGCAAGCCGCCGGGGATTGCCTGACACGCGCATGCCCATGCAAGCCACCCCGATGCGGCCCGGAGAGGAGCGCGCATGGCCTACGACGCCAAGAAAATCTATTACCGCTTCGATGACCACTTGAGCCGACTGGTTCTGGATTACGAAGCAAGCCGCCAGATTTCGTCTGAGAGCGAAAGCCTCTACCACGGCCTTCCGACCGACCCTTATGAAGAGGGCCTGTTTGTCGAGCACAATGTCAAGCGCGGCCTGCGCAATGCTGACGGCTCGGGCGTGGTCGCGGGTCTCACTCGTATCTCGGATGTGCACGGCTACAACAAGGTCGACGGAAAGGTCGTGCCCGATCAGGGCAAGCTCACGCTTCGCGGCTACAGCATCGAGGATCTGGTCAACAATGCCCAGGCCGAGAATCGCTACGGCTACGAAGAAGTCGCCTATCTGCTTATCACGGGTTCGCTGCCCAACAAGGAAGAGCTCGACGGCTTTTGTGAGCGCCTAGGCGCCTTTAGACATCTGAGCGACGAGTACGTTAAAGAGTTCCCTATGACCACGGTGTCGTCGAGCATCATGAACGTGCTCCAGCGCGCCGTACTGTTGCTCTACGCCTTCGATGCCGAACCAGACGTGATCACGCCCGAGCACGAAATCGACGTCGCCATTTCCATGCTCGCACGTCTCCCGCGCATCGCCGCCTTCGCACACATGGCCTCGGTCGCCAAGCTTCGCGGCTCCGAGGTTCACGTGCCGCACCCCACACCCGGTCTCTCCACCGCCGAGACCATCCTACAGGTCCTGCGCGGCGGTATGGCGTTCACCCGCGATGAGGCGATGCTGCTCGACGTTATGCTCATGCTGCATGCCGAGCACGGCGGCGGCAACAACTCCACCTTCGCTTGCCGCGTGCTGTCGTCTTCGGCCACCGACCCGTATTCCGCCTACGCCGCGGCTATCGGCTCGCTCAAGGGCCCGCGCCACGGCGGTGCCAATGCCAAGGTCGTGTCTATGCACGAGGACATCCGCGCGCATGTCTCCAACTGGGAGGACGAGGACGAGGTCGCGGCCTATCTGGGCAAGATCCTCGACAAGCAGGCCTTCGACGGCACGGGTCTCATCTACGGCATGGGCCACGCCGTCTATACGCTCAGCGACCCGCGCGCCGAGGTCTGCCGCCGTTACGCGCGCTCACTGGCAGCCAAGAAGGACTTGGGCGAAGAGTTCGCACTCATCGAGCGCATCGAGCGCCTGGCACCCCAGGTCATGCGCGACCACGGCATGACCAAGCCTATCTGCGCCAACATCGACCTGTACACGGGCTTTATCTACAAGATGCTCGGCGTACCCGAGACGCTTTTTACGCCGCTATTCGCCGTCGCCCGCATGGCCGGCTGGTCGGCACACCGCATGGAAGAGCTCTTCTGCGCGCATCGCATCATCCGCCCGGCATACCGTCCGGTGATCGAGCCGCTGGAGTACAAGCCGCTCGCCGACCGCTAGGACGCGGACCGTTATAGAACTCAAGCGTGGCCAGGGCATCGCCGCCCTCGGCCACGCTTTTTATGCCAGCAGAAAGGGCTGCATCAAATGATTGTGTTTTCCGATATGGACGGAACGCTGCTGACGAGCGATAAGCAAATGAGCGATGCCACCTGGTCGATGCTCGACGAACTCGCTCGACGCGGAATTGAATTTGTGCCCTGCACGGGACGTCCGCTGTCGGGCATCTTTGAGCCCATCCTCGCCCATCCCGCCGTGCACTATGCCGTCTGCGCCAATGGCGCCAGCGTCTGGCAGCTCGACGACGATGTGCTCGCCGATGCCTCGCGCGCCACGCGCATTTTGAGCCGTCCGCTCGATCGCGGCATTGCCCATCGCGTCCATCGCATCGCCGCCGGCCACGATGTGACCTTCGATATCTTCGCGGACGGGCAGTGCTTCCTCCCCCGCTCGAGCTACAAGCGCCTGGACGAATTCTGCGGCGGCGACCCCCACATCGCGGCTTCGCTCAAGCGCACACGAACACCGATCGACATGGATATCGACAGCAAGATCGACGGGGTCGAGACGCTCGAACGCATCGCCATGTACTGGCACGACCCGGCCGATCGCGACGCCATCGCGGCTGAGCTCGACACGCTCGGAGGCATTGAGGTCACGCGTTCTTACGCCATGAATATCGAGGTCATGGGTGAGGGCGCCACCAAGGGAACGGCCCTCACGTGGCTATGCGAGCACCTGGGCGAGCGTCTCGCCGACGCCTGGGCGTTCGGCGACAACATCAACGACATCCCCATGCTGCAGGCAGCGGGCCACGGCATGGCCATGATCAACGCCGAGCCCGAAGACCGCGAGGCCGCCGACGCCATCACCGAATACGACAACGACCACGACGGCGTCGCCCGCACCATCATGGCCGCCCTCGTCTAGTCGTTGGTCAGTCATTGGGGACGTTCTTAAACGACTAGTCACTGGGGACACTCTTCGCAAAAAGCTGCAAGGACTGTCCCCCACTGTCGGCAGAAAAGGAACGTCCCCATCTGCCGGATTAGGAGAGACTCTCCAGCACGCGACGGAGCTCCTGCTGGACGGCGTGGTCGCGGTTACAACCCACCACGCGATCGGCCACCGCCTTAAGCGCGGGGCGCGCGTTTTCCATCGCGCAGCCCGTGCCGACAAAGCGAATGATCTCGTAGTCGTTCATCGAGTCGCCAAACGCCATGACCTCGTCGCGACCAATGCCGTAATGCTCCGCGAGCTGCGCGATACCCGAGGCCTTCGACACACCAGGCTGCATGGCATCGATCCACGCGTTGCCCGAAGGCGCAAAAGTAAAGAGCTGACCAAGTTCGCGCTGTAGCACGTACGCACTGTCCATAACCGCACTGTCGTCGCAAAAGATACTCGCTTTGATGATATTTACGCTGGGATCGGGCAGCTCCCAAATACGCTCGGCATTGGGAAGGTCCTTATCGACCTCACGCACGAACTTGCACTCGTCATCGAGCAGGAAGGACTTGGTTCGGTCAAAGAGCGCAAGATGCAGATTGGGAAACGTCCTGACGGCTTGGGCGAGCCTTCGAATCGCCAGGTGCGAATACACCTCACGGTCTACCATTTTGCCGTCGGCGTAGACCTGGGCGCCGTTAGCTGCGACAAAGTCCATCTTGTCGCGAACGGGCGCAAAGAACTCGCACAGGCGATCGTAGCGACGACCTGACGATGCGGCGAAATGCACGCCATGCTCGTGTAGCGCCAGAATCAGTTCGTAGGTCTCGGGAGGCACCTGGCCGTATTCGTCAAGCAGTGTGCCGTCCATATCGGATGCAATCAGTTTAAACATAGAAAAGCTCCCTTCGGGCTTAGTAGTGAAAACAGATGTATATCTGAAAACACCGTACCCAAAGGGAGCTCAAATAAGACCCCGTAGTCATAAACGTTACATGGACCTAGCAAATAGCTCACGCGCGCCAGAGGTCTCACGGTCGCGGCGTCAGGCGACACGCCACCCCGACGGCCAGTCGTTTAAGAACGTCCCCGATGACTAGTCGGCGTAGGTGAAGGTTGTGACGTCGAACATGCCCTCGGGGCGGATGCGGAGCGTCGGGATGACCGGCAGGGGCAGGAAGATGATGCCCATGATGGGGTCGAGCGGCGGCTCAATACCCATGGCGCGCGCCTTGACCATAAAGTCGTCGTGCTGCGCGGCGACATCCTCGGCCGTGCCCTCGCTCATAAGGCCACCGAGCGCCAGCGGAATGCGCGCCACGACCTCGCCGTTGCGCACCAGCACGTGGCCGCCCTGACCCACGGCCTCAACGGCAGCCATCATATCCGCCGCATTGTCGCCCACCACGCACACGTTGTGCGAGTCGTGGCCAATCGTGGAGGCAATGGCGCCACCCGTGATGGTAAAGCCGCGCACCCAGCCGCGACCGATATTCTTGCCAACCAAGCCCAGACCCGCGGGGCCGTCACCGTCGGCGCCCTCGGCCTGCAGTGACACGCCGCGGCCATGGCGCTCAATCAGCATAATGCGACGCAAGTCCTCGTCAGTCTCGGGACGAACCATACCCGTGATGGCCTTACCCGGCACCACGTCAATCACGGCCTCGCCCGGCTTAAAGGCATAGTCAAACACGTCGAGCGAAAGCTTCGGCAGCTTAACGGAGGCGCGTAGCTCATCGGCAAGGGCCGCAACCTCGGCCATCTCGGGTGCGATCTCGCCCACAAAGGTGCCGTCCTGCGCCACCAGAGCACCGGCGGCATATACGCGATGCGGAGCCGTGGCAAACGCCAGGTCATTGAGCACCAGCAGGTCGGCACGCTTGCCCGGGGCGATAGCGCCACGCAGCTCGTGCGGATTTCGGCAGCCATGATCCAGGCCAAACGCCTCAGCGGTAGAAAGCGAAGCCATGGAAATAGCGACCACCGGGTCGATACCGGCCTCGATGGCCACGCGGCAGGCATTGTCGATCATGCCGGTCGAAAGAGCATCGGAGGGAGCGCGGTCGTCGGTCGCAAAGCAGCAGCGGCGGGCGCGCGCGGGATTCTCCAGCAGCATCGGGGACAAATTGGCCAGGTCGTGGCTGCACGTGCCCTCACGCAGCATCACATACATGCCGCGGGATAGCTTGTCGAGCGCCTCCTCGGGAATCGTCGACTCGTGGTCGGCGATAATGCCCGCTGCGGCATAGGCGTTGAGGTCCTTACCGGCAACGAGCGGCGCATGGCCGTCGACCTGCTTGGACGGCGTCTGGTTAGCAGCATCGATGCGGGCGCAGGTCTCGGGATCGGCCATAAAGACACCCGGCAGGTTCATCATCTCGCCCAGACCAAAGACATCACCCGGATGCTCGGCAAAAAACGCCTGCATATCGGCAGCCGAAATAACGGCACCGGCCTGCTCGTCGGGCAGCGCGGGCACGCACGAGGGCATCATGTACTTGATGGAGATGGGTGCGCGGCGGCCGTCCTCAATCATAAAGCGCAATCCGTCGAGACCGGCAACATTGGCAATCTCGTGGCTGTCGGCAATGGCGGTGGTAGTACCGCGCGTCGCGGCCATGCGAGCATACTCGGCGGGACGGATGTTCGAAGACTCGATATGCAGATGCCCGTCAATAAAACCGGGGGCGAGATAGCGACCCTGGCAGTCGACGACCTCAGTTGCCTCGTAGGTGCCAGCAGCATCGTCGCGACCATCGTAGAGCACGCCGACGATCACACCGTCCTTGACGGCAACGCTACCGGGCGCCACACGCTGGCCATACACGTCGACGATCTGCGCATTGGCAAACAGCGTATCGACGGGCACGCGGCCCTCGGCGGCCTCGATCACAGACCTCATGACCTCAACGGACATACATACTCCTTTAACCGTAGAAAACAGCTGCGGAGCGGACAGGCCTTCACCGCAGCAAGCCAATAGCCATTGTATGCCCAAAAGAAAGTCCCGCTAACACCCCTTCCGCTTAACGGCACCGCCAAATGATCCCTCCGTCCCCAAGGGATCGTCGTAACCAAAAAGGCCGCAGTCGGGAATCCCGGCTGCGGCCTTGCTGCACTTGTGAGGTCAACTTGCTCGTTAGACCAATTTAAAGCCCTTGCGCTTGCCCACGGAGAGGGTGTCGCCCAGCTTGAGGGCGCTCGGGTCGATGTTGTAGCTCTTGGGAGCCACCGCCTCGCCGTTAATCTTGACGCCGCCGCCGTCGATGTCGCGGCGGGCCTGACCGGCGCTGGCCGAAAGGCCCAGGTCCTTGAGCAGGCCGGCGAGGTAAATCTGGCCCTCGTCGTTGACGGTCAGCTCAACGTGCTTCTCGGGGAAGTCGGCAAGCTGGCCCTCCTTGAACACACGGTCGAACTCGGCCTGGGCCTCGTCGCCGGCGCCGGCGCCGTGGTAGGTATCGCACAGGTCGCGGCCCAGAGCGCGCTTGAGCTCGTAGGGGTCGGCAGAACCGTCGGCCAGGGCGGCGTCGATCTTGTCGACCTCGGCCGGGGCGAACGAGCTGGCCAGACGATAGTACTTGCCGATCATCTCGTCGGGGATGGACATGGTCTTGCCGAACATATCCTTGGGAGCATCGGTCAGGCCGATGTAGTTGCCATAGGACTTGGACATCTTGCGCACGCCGTCGGTGCCCTCGAGCAGCGGCATGGTGAGCGCGATCTGCGGCTCCATGCCCATCTTCTCCATGAGCTCGCGACCAGCGAGCAGGTTGAAGAGCTGGTCAGTGCCGCCCATCTCCACGTCGGCCTTGATCTGAACGGAGTCGAAGGCCTGCATCACGGGATACAGGAACTCATGCAGGGCGATCGGCGTCTGAGACTGGTAGCGCTTGGTAAAGTCATCGCGCTCAAGAATGCGGGCGACGGTGAACTTGGAGCACACCTGAAGCAGACCGGCCAGATCCATCGAAAGGATCCAGTCGCCGTTGTGCACGATGGTGGTCTTCTCGGGATCCAGGATCTTCATGGCCTGGCTCACATAGGTCTCGGCATTGGCCTCAATCTGCTCCTGCGAAAGCTGCGGACGGGTGGAATTCTTGCCCGAAGGGTCGCCAATCAGCGCGGTACCGTTGCCGATGATGAGGGTGACGTTGTGGCCCAGGTCCTGGAACTGACGCATCTTGCGCAGCGGCACAGCGTGGCCCAGGTGCAGGTCGGGGCTGGTGGGGTCGACGCCGAGCTTGATGTTGAGGGGCTCGCCCTTCTCAAGCTTCTTGCGAAGGTCGGCCTCGGGGACGATCTTGGCAGCGCCCGAGGTGATGATACGCATTTGCTCGTCGACAGACAGCATTGGGTATCCTCCTTTTGCTATAGCACCCTCACCGGATACGGCGGTGCTGGAAGTCCATAAACTCTCTTATGATAACAAACTGACGCGACGCAGCACCTACGACAGGAAAATCCTCGTCCTGCCGCATGCGTCGATGGCAACTGGCAGACGCGTGCCGTCACGCTCGACCAGATAGCGCACCTGCCGACGACGCAAGCAGCCGCGGCAACGGACCTGCCCCGTCGCATCGGTGGCGCAGACGCCCTCGGCGGTCAGCAGGCAGTGCTCGCACACCATGAGCTCGGGACGGTCGGCGTCGACAGGCCCCAAGACACCGGGACAAGCGGCAAGCTCGGCAACACGCTCCGCATCATTGCCGAGCAACTCGGCCGACAAGTACACCCGCCCCGCCCCGAGTCCGCGCAGCCAGGTAAGCGTGACCCGATTCGCGCAGAACACCGGCGCCGCCACGTCAAACGTCATGCCCAGCTCGCGAGCGATCACCACCTGTCCCAGGTTGCGGCAGACGACGCGCCCGGCACGCTGCATAAGTGAGCGGGTCCGATCAGCGTCACCCGTGCGGCACACCTCGTCCAGCACCACAACGGCGTCGGACAAATCGCGTTCTCCGCGCGGATCGGAATCCATCAGCTGCCAAGCAAAAACCATGTGAGCGGGAACCGCGCGCTCCACCAACTCCGTCGACGCACCGCCATCCACCGCAACGTCCTCAAAGGGCAGCACCTCAACGGCGCGCGCAACGGGCGCAATCGCATCCGCCTCGGCCCGCATGCGCTCCAACACCGCCGCCGTCTGATCCAACACGCCGGCGCTGCGAATCAGGTATACCTCGCAGCCCGTGTCCACCTTACGCTTGCAATGCACGACGACGCGCTTCCCCGCTGCGGCATCCACGGGGCAAGGCACCTGCGGCCAGCGCTTGGGCACATCGGGGCGCGCGTCGACGCCCGGATAGAACCGAATCTCGAGCGTGTCACCCGCCGCCACGGCGGCATCGAGCTCAACGGTCACCTCTTCGTGGCCCACAGCGACCAAGCGCCCCACGCGCACGCCCTGGTTAATTGCACGCTCAAAGCTCATCAGCTCGGCACCCGAACGCCCTCGCAGGTACGCATCGGTAAACCCACGGTTAAACGACCTTCCCAGCTCGCGCTCAAGCTCTTCCACGGTACCGGGGTCCCACGCGCCGTCGCGCAGCATATCGAGCGCCCGGCGCCAAACCCGCACCACGTTGAATACGTAATCGGGGTTCTTCATGCGCCCCTCGATCTTGAGCGACGCAACGCCGGCATCTACAAGCTCGGGCAGATGCGCAATACCCAGATAGTCATGCGGACACAGCAGGCGGTCCCCTTCGACAGCAACAACACTCTGCCCCGCCTCGTCCACTAGGTCGTACGCCAGACGGCACGGCTGCGTGCAGTCGCCGCGCATCGCCGATCGTCCACGCCGCAGGGCCGAGAACTCGCACGCCCCCGAATAGCCGATGCAAATCGCGCCGTGGCAGAATACCTCGATGGGCACGCCCGTGACACAGAGCGCCGCAATCTCGTCGACCGTCAGCTCGCGTGCCGTCGTCACGCGCTCGACCCCCAGCTCATCGGCGGCAAGCCGCACGGCGCCTTCGCTATGAACGCCCGCCTGCGTGGACAGGTGAATCTCGACCCCGGGAATCGCCGCGCGCAGCGCACAAGCCAGCCCGGCATCGGCGACAATCAGAGCATCGGCGCCCAGCTTCAGTGCATGAGCTCCCAACGCCACCGCGTCGGACAACTCATCGTCAAACACGAACACGTTGAGCGTCACGTACACACGCACGCCATGGGTATGCGCCACGGCGCAGCCGCGCGCAAACTCATCATCCGTAAAGCCATGGGCGCTCACACGGGCGTTAAAGCCGCCCAACCCCGCATAGATGGCATCGGCACCCGCGGCGATGGCCGCAAGCATCTGGTCGAGCCCGCCCGCCGGCGCCAGCAGCTCGGGTAGCGCCGCACCGGCAGCATCCAATCCAGTCTTGTGTTGTCCGCTCGGCCCCATCGCCCGAATCGCCATCGACAAACTCCTTACCAAGGTATGCATTCACTCTGAAAAATGCCGTCTTCCAGCATACACGAGGCCTCGCGCGCCCCGTTTGGTTTATCGTGTAATAACTTATGTCCATCCTGCCCCGACGGCACATCCGCCGTCCGGCACGACATACCTGGAGGTCAATATATGGGTCCTCGCCAACGACAGGGACGCAGCCGTTCAAAGACGCACGCCCTGCCCATAATCCTGCTCTCGTTTTTGGGCTTTCTGCTGATTGCGGGCGTGGCGTTTGGCATCGGCATGGTCGGCAACGTCAACCGCTGGCTGTCCGATCTGCCCGACTACACCGACGCCAACGCGTATCTGGTGAGCGAGCCCACCGAGATCGTCGACTGCAACGGCAACAAGATCGCGAGCTTCTACACGCAAAACCGCAAGTCCATCACCAAGGACGAGGTCTCCCCCTACGTGCTGCAGGGCACCGTTGACGTCGAGGACGAGCGCTTCTACGAGCACGGCGGCATCGACCTGTGGGGTATCGCGCGTGCTGCGGTGGCAACCCTCGGCGGCGGGCACGAAGGCGCCTCGACTATCACCCAGCAGCTTGTGCGCAACACCATCCTGCAGGAGGAGCAGTTCGACTCGACCATTGAGCGTAAGGTGCGCGAGGCCTACATCGCCATCAAGATGGAGGACATGTACTCCAAAGACGAGATCCTCATGATGTACCTCAACGCCATCTATTACGGCCACGGCGCCTACGGCATCGAGGCCGCAGCCGAGACCTATCTGTCCAAGAGCGCCGCCGACCTCACCCTCAGCGAGGCCGCGTTGCTCATCGGCCTTCCCAACTCGCCCTCGCAGTACGACCCCACGGTCAATCCCGATCTGGCACTGTCTCGCCGCAACAAGGTTCTCGACAACATGCTGCGCCTGGGCCACATCACCCAGGAGGAGCACGATGCCGCACAGGCCGAGCCCATCACCCTCAATGTGACCGAAATCTCGGGCAGCGGCGTCGACGTTTACTCGCAGCCCTACTTTGTCTCCTACGTCAAGCAGCTGCTGGAGCAGGAGTTCTCGACCGACGTGCTCTTTAAGGGTGGCCTGACCGTCAAGACCACCATCGACCCCACGATGCAGCAGGTGGCAGAGAATGCCGTCCGCGAGCAGCTCGACACGCTCTCGCTCGACGGCCTGGACATGGGCATGGTCGTCGTCGACCCCAAGACCGGCTACATCAAGTGCATGGTGGGCGGCTACGACTACAACGCCGACGAGAACCACGTAAACCATGCCACGGCCAAGCGTCCCGTCGGCTCCACCTTTAAGGCCTTTACGCTGGCAACTGCCATCCAAAACGGCATGAACCCCAACGTCACCCTCAACTGCAACTCGCCGCTCAAGGCCAAGGGCACCACGACCGAGGTCCAAAATTACGCCAACCAGAGCTATGGCAACATCACGCTTAAGCAGGCGACGGCATACTCCTCCAACACCGGCTACATCCAGGTGGCGGAAGCCGTCGGCAACAGCAAGATCATCTCGCTCGTCAAAAAGCTCGGCATCGACCCCGCCAAGGACAACATCGAGGACGTTCCCGTCATGACCCTCGGCACCGGCTCGATCTCGCCGCTCGAGATGGCCGCCGCCTACGCGACGTTTGCCAACGGCGGCTACTATCGCCAGCCGATCGCCATCACCGAGATTGACTCTCGTACCGGTTCGGTGCTGTACCAGCACACCGACAATCCCTCACAGGTGCTTACCGAGGGCGAGGCCGCCGCGGTCACCGATGTTCTGTCCGGCGTCATGAAGGGCAGCGGTACGGGTGCTGCCGGCGCCCTGAGTGTCAACCAGCCCTATGCCGGCAAGACGGGCACCACCGACAACACCACCAACCTATGGTTCTGCGGCTATACCCCGCAGCTGGCGTGCGCCCTGTGGACCGGCTATTCCGCGGGCGAGATCCCCATCCAAAAGTACGGCACGGACCTGCTGGGCGACAGCACCAACCTGCCTGTCTTTAAGCGGTTTATGAACACCGTTCTGACCGGTACCGAGCGCGAGGAGTTTGCGACCGGAACGGCGCCCACCTACAAGAGCAACAGCGTCTGGAAGTTCTACGGCACCAATAACACCAAGAAGTCGGAGAACGACGACAAGGACAAGGACGAAGAGGAAGAGGAAGAGGAAACCACCACAACGACTACCACGACGACCACGACCACCGAGACCACGGGCGGCGACACCACCGGCGGCACCGGTACGACCGGTGGCTCGACGGGCGGCTCCACTGGTGGTTCGACCGGCGGCGATGGCGGCACGCCTACGCCTACGCCCACTCCCGACCCCTCGCCCACGCCTGACGATACGGTCGGCTAAGAAGTACGCGACTAAAGCCAACAAGGCCCCGAGCAGCTTATTGAACTGCTCGGGGCCTTTTAGTTTGAAGCGACCTGGTGGGCGGTCTTTATACCGGCAAACAAAAAGGGGTACCGACCAACGTCGATACCCCTTACAAGCCACTATGTCAGCGCACACAATGCCGAGCGCACGACCCGCACGCCTACTTGCGAGAATTGCTCAGCTTATTGATCAGCGCCTCGAGACGCTCGCCGTCCTCGGCCGTCTGGGCAATAACCAAAATCGTATCGTTGCCGGCAAGCGAGCCAAGCACATCGGGCAACTCTGCCGCATCAACGGCGGCGGCGATGCCGGAAGCCGTGCCAGGCTGAGCCTTGATCATAACCAGATTATCGGTACGCAGAACGCCCGTTACGAGCTCGGAAACCATACGCTGCAGGTGCAAGTCCTCTGCCAGAACATAGATGCCCTCAGGGAGCTTACGCAGCCCCATGTCGGCAATATCGCGAGAGACAGTCGCCTGCGTGCAATCAAAGCCCATAGCACGGAGCTCATCAACCAGCACGCGCTGCGTGCGGACATCCTTATTGCGCACAATATCTCTAATGGCATCCTGGCGCCCATTGCGTTTTTTAGCCATACAAACCCTCTCTCCAAAAGATGGCGGAGACAATCAATCAGTGATTGAATAGTTTAACGCTATTTGAAGGCTTTTGTGTATAAGAACGCATTTCGAAACAATTCTATGCAAGTTTGTTTCGTAATGAGCCGTTTAGGCGGTTTTTGCGCCCGTCCGGTTAAGAAAAGCTGCCAGATGCGTACACATCACGCAGCGCGCGGGCTTAGCGCTGGCGATCGGCCCAAACAACAGACCCAGTCCCCGATGGTTGTCCTTGAGCGCGGCGACCATCTGACGGGTTCGAGGCGCCTCGAGCATATCACGCATGCGGGCGGAACGCTCGATTGACGACACCCCATGCGGGCTCAGACACAAATTCTCGATGCAGGCGACCAGTCCGGCAAAGTAGAACTTTTGGCTTGCCAGTTTGAGCCGACCACCGCTATCTGCTTCCGAGAGTGAGTCCGCAAGCTCATCGAGCGCTCGGGTGTCATCGGATACCTTGGCATACATGGTGGGATCAAAGGCATCTGTAAGCTTAGGCGCTACCGCGTGGAAACAAGCGTCGCCGCATCCGGAGACACGCTGCGCCTGCGAGAGCGCGCATGCCATAAACCCAACTGTGCGAAACGCTTTGTCGCACAAAAGGCATGCCTCAAACAGCGGACGGCTATACATCACGCCAGAGACTTGAGCAACCAAGCCGCCTAAAATCAACTGAGGCAGCCCGGCCACCATCGAAGATTTGCTATCAATGGAAGTATGAGTAGCATCCAAGACGCGCGAATGGCGCTCTCGATGTGCATCATAGCGGTCGAGCGACACCGTGGGGAACACTATGTCTGCCGCAGTATCGCACGCGATATCGACCATCTTGGAAAGGGATTGCGGAGCAAACCACTCATCGGCGTTCATGGCGATGATTTGAGAGCCGCGCGAAGCAGCAAAACCGGCACGAAGACACGCGCCGCGCGTCGCGTCCTCGACGTCAATCAAATCAATATGGATGTCCCTGTCGGCAGCAACTTGAAGCGAATGGCGCACACCGGGCGCAGCATCGCGGCAGACAACGACAATCTGCAAATCGTAGAGGTCTTGGTTCTGGATACTCTCGAGCGCACGCATCGCATAGCTGGGCGAACCTTCTACCACAAGGATCACCGAAAGTCGCGGATGCGAGCCACGTCGAACCAAATTTATCCGTCCTCTCGACAGCAATGAATCAAACCGTGGTTCATGGTACACCCCGGCAATAAAAGCAATGAGACACCGGTTGCATTGCACGCCAAGAACAGATGTTGCACACGCGCAGCCCACAGATGACAGGTGTCGACGCACGACACGTCGAGCCCTCCCCTAGTCGAGCACGACAAGCTCGGCGGGATCATAATCCACGCCCATAAACGTAAGGCCGCAGGCAGGAGCCGTGGGGCCCGCAGCGGTGCGATCGCAAGCATCGATAACCTCGCGCATCCACTCGGGTTCACGGCGATGCATGCCAATCTCGACAAGTGTGCCCACGATCGTACGGACCATCGAATGCAGAAACGCATTGCCCTCGATGGTGAACGTCAGGATGTCCTCGCCAAACGCAACCTCATGGCCAAATTCGGCACGCATCACGCAGCGATGTGTGGGCTTGCCAACGGCCGAAGCAACCTTGCAAAAGCTTTTAAAGTCCTGCTCGCCCAGCAGCGCAGGGCAGGCAGCAGACATAGCCTCAACATCCAAGGGATAGCGATGCCACCACACGGCACCACGGGACAGCACGGGGCGCGCATCTCGATCGGCAATACGGTACGTATACGTACGGGAACGCGCGTCAAAACGCGCAGAAAAGCCTTTACGGGCCCTGTAGACCTCGTTTATGGCGATATCTTTGGGCAGCAGGGCATCCATAGCCCGCAGCCACCTACGGCGCGTACAAGCGAGCTCAGCGTCCGTTGCGGGCACGCTGATGTACTGAGCCACGGCATGCACGCCTGCATCGGTACGCCCCGCGCACGTCAGATCGATCGGGCGGCGAAGCAGCGTCTCGATGGCTCGACGTAGCTCGCCCGCAACCGTCGTCTGTCCCGGCTGCTCGGCAAATCCGCTATACGACGAGCCATCATAGGCCACGCGAAATACGAGTGTGGCGTCAAGCTCGGAAATCGAATTGAAATCAGACGGCGCAGTCATGGGCGCTCCCAACAAACAAGCAACGGTATCGCGACAAAAAAAGAGGGGTACGCGAACGTACCCCTCGAATATAGCCTATGCAGACGGAATGTCTACTCAGCGGTCTCCTCGGCAGCAGTCTCCTCGACAGCCTCGACCTTCTTGGGAGCAGCGGCCTTCTTGGGGGCCGGAGCAGCCTTCTTGGCCTTAGGCGTGCAAGGCTCGGTGACGAGCTCCATGATAACGATGGGAGCGTTATCGCCCTTACGATTACCGAGCTTCATGATGCGGGTGTAACCGCCGTTGCGGTCCTGCCACATGCCCTGAGCAGCCTTGTCGAAGATCTCGGCAACGAGCTGCTTATCGCCGAGCTTGGCGATAGCCAGACGACGAGAGTGCAGGTCGCCCTTCTTGGCCCAGGTGATGATCGGATCGACGACCGAACGCAGCGCCTTAGCGCGGGTCTCGGTGGTCTTGATGCGGTCGTTCTCGAAGAGGGCCTTAGCAAGGCTCTTCTTCATGGCCTTGGTGTGGCTCGCATCGGTGCCGAGCTTCAGGCCCTTCTTAACGTTGTGACGCATGGTCTAGTTTCTCCTCAAATATGCGAAGCATTAAGCCTTCAGGCTCAGGCCCATGGACTCAAGCTTGTCCTTCACTTCCTCGATCGACTTAACACCGAAGTTACGGATGTTGAGCAGATCGTTCTCCGAGAACTCAACGAGCTGACGGACCGAGTGAATGCTGGCGCGCTTAAGGCAGTTGTAGGAACGGACGGAAAGGTCCAGATCCTCGATCTGCTTGTCCAGCTCGGCGTTGTCGTTGGTGACCTCGGGAGCGAAGATCGAAGCCTCCTCCTCGACCTCGGGGGTCTCGGCAAGGTTCATAAAGGCGGCCATATGTTGGTTGATGATATTGGCAGCCTGGACCACGGCGTCGCGCGGGGCGATGGAGCCGTTGGTCTCGATCTCGAGGACAAGGCGGTCGTAGTCGGTGTGCTGACCGACACGGCAAGCCTCAACGAGCTTGGCGCAACGGGAAACCGGCGAGTACAGCGAGTCGACGTGGATCACACCGATGGGATCGTTGTCGCGCTTGTTGGCCTCGCCAGAAACATAGCCGCGGCCATAGCCGATGCGCATGCTCATGGTGAGATGGCCACCCTCGGTGAGCGTAGCGATGTGCTGCTCGGGGTTGACCAGCTCAAACTCGGACGGAATAAAGAAGTCCGCACCGGTGACCTCGCAGGGGCCGTCAACCGAGATGGTGGCGGTCGCCTCGTCGGTCGTGCCGAGAGCCCTGAAGACAAGACCCTTGACATTCAGGACGATGTCGGTGACATCCTCGACCATGTTAGGGATGGTCATGAACTCGTGCTGCGCACCATCGATCTGAATAGCCTCGACGGCGGCACCCTCGAGCGAGGACAGAAGAACGCGACGAAGGGAGTTACCCAGCGTATCGCCGTAACCACGCTCGAGCGGCTCGACGGAGACACGAGCAGACGTCTCGTTGATCTCTTCGACCTGAACCTGAGGCCTAATGAATTCTGACATGTATTACCTCCAGCCTCAGCAGCCCGGATGGACTACTTAGAGTAGAGCTCGACGATGAGCTGCTCGTTGATATCACCGCTGATCTGCTCACGCGTCGGCAGAGCGAGCACGTTACCAGACAGCTTCTCGATATCGACCTCGAGCCAGCCAGGGACCTCAAAGCGCTCGGAGGAAATCAGGGCCTCCTTGATGGGGAGGAGGTCACGGAACTTCTCGCCGACAGCGACGACGTCGCCGGCCTTGACGCGGTAGGACGGGATGTCCACGCGCTTGCCGTTCACGGTGAAGTGACCGTGACGGACGGACTGACGAGCCTCTTTGCGGGTGCGGGCGAAGCCAAGACGGAAGACGACGTTGTCGAGGCGAGACTCAAGGATGATCATGAGGTTCTCACCGGTGACGCCGTTCATCTTACGGGCCTTGTTGAAGTAGCCGTGGAACTGCTTCTCCAGAACGCCATAGATGAACTTGACCTTCTGCTTCTCGCGCAGCTGCATGCCGTACTCAGATTCCTTGCGACGGCGCTTGGGCTGACGGATAGATTCCTTCTTGCTGCTGTAACCGAGCTCAGCGGGATCGATCCCGAGCTGACGGCAGCGCTTAAGAACAGGAGTCCTGTCGATTGCCATATTGATACGATCCTTTCAGTTACACGCGGCGACGCTTCTTGGGGCGGCAGCCGTTGTGCGGGATGGGGGTCTTGTCCTGGATGCTCGAGACCTCGAGGCCAGCAGCCTGGAGGGAGCGGATGGCGGTCTCACGACCGGAGCCGGGGCCCTTGACGAAGACGGAAACCTTCTTCATGCCGTGCTCCATGGCCTGCTTCGCAGCAGCCTCGGCAGCCATCTGGGCAGCGAACGGCGTGGACTTACGGGAGCCCTTGAAGCCCACCTGGCCAGCCGACTTCCAGGAAATGACGTTGCCCTGGGGATCGGTGATCGAAACGATCGTGTTGTTGAACGTAGAACGAATGTGAGCCTGGCCCACGGAAATGTTCTTACGGTCCGCGCGCTTCAGACGGGCAGCGCGAACGTTCTTCTTAGCAGTAGCCATCTATCTAGCGCTCCTTATTTCTTCTTCTTAGCACCGATCTGACGCTTCGGGCCCTTGCGGGTACGAGCGTTAGTGTGGGTGCGCTGGCCGCGGACCGGGAGGCCCTTGCGGTGACGAAGGCCGCGGTTGCAGCCGATGTCCATAAGGCGCTTGACGTTCTGGTTGCGCTCACGGCGGAGGTCGCCCTCAACCATGATCTGGTTCTTATCGATATAATCGCGGATGGCGTTAACCTCATCCTCGGTGAGGTCCTTAACGCGCGTATCCACGTTAACGTTGCACTCGACGCAGATCTTCGTCGCAGTGGTGCGGCCGATGCCGTAAATGTAGGTCAGACCGATCTCAACGCGCTTCTCACGCGGGAGGTCGACACCATTAATACGGGCCAACGTAGTCTCCTCTCTTAACCCTGACGCTGCTTATGACGGGGGTTCTCGCAAATGACGAGGACCTTGCCATGGCGCCTAATGATTTTGCACTTATCGCACATCTTCTTGACCGAAGGACGTACCTTCATCGTTCTTCCTTTCGGTAGCGCTCAAACTACTTCCCTACTATCTACTCGCCCAGCCGCAGGCGTTTAAAACTATGGCTGGTCTTCACACACAATCCGACCGTAGGTTGAGCTAAGCCTGCAGTCGGAAATGGAGTGCGTGTATGCGTGCCGCTATTTGTAGCGATAGGTGATGCGGCCGCGGGTCAGGTCGTACGGGGAAAGCTCCACGACAACCCTGTCACCGGGGAGAATACGGATGTAATTCATTCGGATCTTGCCAGAAATGTTGCACAGGACCGAATGACCGTTCTCGAGCTCGACCTTAAACATGGCGTTGGGCAGCGGTTCCTTTACCGTACCCTCGAGCTCAATTGCGTCTTCCTTCTTCACAAGCAATCATCTTTCTCTAGAAAACGACAGCGATTGAGTATTCTACAATACGTATCCACGCATCGTAATATCTTCGTAATGGCTCCACAACTAAGTGGAACTTGTTACATTCGAAATGTAAAACAAAGCCGTTCCCTGATGCCCAAGATCGCCTTGAAATGAGAAGGCATAGACCTTGGGGTCATGCCTTCGAAATTGAAAGGCGAGGTTGGGCATCAGGGGGCGGCGACTTTTACATTTCACCGCCTTGGAGCGAACACCAAGCACCTTGCGCGTCGGTGGTGAGAATCACCGGACCGTCATTGGTAATGGCGACGGTGTTCTCGTAGTGCGCGGCGGGCAGGTGGTCGTTGGTCGTAACAATCCAACCGTCGGAGCCCGTGCTCACATGGTTGGAACCCATCGTAACCATCGGCTCGATGGCAATGACCATGCCGGCCTGGAGGCGAACGCCCCTCCCCTTCTTTCCATAATTAGGAACGTTGGGGTCCTCGTGCATCACACGGCCAATGCCATGGCCCACATAGTCGCGAACCACGCCGTAACCGTGAGACTCGGCGAGAGACTGAACGGCATAACCGACGTCCCCGATATGGTTACCGGGAACAGCCTGCTCGATGGCAGCCTTAAGGCAATCGCGCGTGACCTCGCACAGGGCCTTGGCCTCGGGCGTAGGGGTACCGACGAAAAACGTCCAAGCGTTATCGCCAACCCAACCGTCGACAACGGCTCCCGTATCGATGGAGATGATATCGCCATCGCGCAGGATCATGTCGGGGTTGGGAATACCGTGGACAACGGCATCGTTGATCGATGCGCAAATGGTCCCCGGGAACCCGCCGTAACCCTTAAAGGCCGGGGTGCCGCCATGCATGCGGATAATCTGCTCCGCGAGCTGATCGAGCTCAAAGGTCGAAACGCCGGGACGAACCATGGCTCCAACGTGGCGGAGCGCCATCTTAGATAGCGCTCCTGCCTTCTTCATCTGCTCGATTTGCGTTGCAGACTTAATCTTGATCATAGACCGAGAGCCTCTTTGACATCCCCGTACACGGTCTCGCGAGCCTGGTCACCGTTGACCGACTTGAGCAGACCCTGGCCACGATAGTAGTCGACGAGCGGGCTCGTGGACTTCTCGTAGACGTCGAGACGGTTCTTGATGGTCTCGGGCTTGTCGTCGTCGCGCTGATACATCTCGCCGGCGCACTTGGGGCAGGTAGCATCGGCAGCGGTGCCGGTGTAACCGCAGGCGCGGCAGGTGCGACGCGAAGACAGACGATCGATGATGACCTCGGGGGCCACGTCGACCAGAAGGGCGCAGTCGATCTCGCGACCCATGGCGGAGAGCTCGGAATCGAGCGTCACGGCCTGGGCGGTGTTGCGCGGGAAGCCGTCGAGGATGAAGCCCTGCTGGGCGTCATCGGCGGCAAGGCGCTCCTTGACAAGGTCGATCACGAGCTGGTCGGGAACGAGCTCGCCAGCGTCCATGTACTTCTTAGCCTGAATACCAAGCTCGGTGCCGCCCTTGACGGCAGCACGCAGCAGGTCGCCCGTGGAAATGTGGGCGACGCCAAACTCGGCGACGAGCTCCTGTGCAACGGTGCCCTTACCGGCACCCGGAGCTCCGAGCAATACGAGGTTCATGAGCAATCCTCCTCTAGCCTATTTAAAGAATCCATCGTAATCATACATCTTGATCTGGCCTTCGAGCTTATCGACCGTGTCGAGCACGACGCCGACCATGATGAGGATGGACGTGCCGCCAAATGCCTGGATCAGATGGTTACCCGTGAAGGAGAAAATGATCGAAGGCACGATGGCGATGAGCGCCAAAAAGACAGCGCTGGGAAGCGTGATCTTGTTGAGCGCGTTCTTGATGTAGGCCGCGGTAGCCCTACCCGGACGCACGCCCGGAATAAAGCCGCCCTGCTTCTTAAGGTTGTCGGCCGTGTCATCGGGGTTGAACACCATGGAGGTGTAGAAGTACGCGAAGAACACGATGAGGACAACGTTAAGCACCCAGTTGAGCCAACCGCTCGAAAGCGCGGAGGCAACTGCCTGAATCCAGCCGATGCCGGGGAAGAACACGGCAATCTGAGCTGGGAAGTACAGCAGCGCCGAAGCGAAGATGATCGGCACGACACCCGCGGTGTTGACCTTGATGGGCAGGTAGGTGGTCTGGCCACCCATCATGCGGCGGCCCACAACGCGCTTGGCGTAGGAGACCGGAATGCGGCGCTGGCCGCGCTCAAGGAAAACAATCAGCGGGATAACCAGCAAGATGATGGCGCAGATGATCACCATGGTGATGATGCCACCGGCATTGCCCTCGGTGCTGGAGAAGATCGCCTGCGGCAGACCGGCCATGATATTCGCGAAGATGATCAGCGACATGCCATTGCCGATACCGCGCTGGGTGATGAGCTCACCAATCCACATGATCAGCATGGCGCCCGCGGTGAGCGTACCGACGATCATGAGGTCGAAGATGATCTCGGGAGCGCCGGCGCCATTGAAGCTGATGCCGAAGCTCTTAAAGAGGAAGAGGTAACCCACGGAGTTGAGGATTGCCAGAGCCAGGGTGAGGTAACGCGAATACTGCGTAATCTTGGTCTGACCGACCTCGCCCTCGCGGGCAAGCTCATGCAGGGAAGGCACAACGGCCTGGAGCATCTGGAGGATGATTGAGCTGGTGATGTAAGGCATGATGCCCAGCGAAAACACCGACACATAGCTCAACGCGCCGCCAGAGAAAAGATTCAGGAGGGCCATAGCACCTGCGGCGACCGAATTGTTATCGGTCGAGAAAAGGCCCAGCATCCCCTGGAAGGGAATGCCGGGCACAGGAACGTGCGCACCAATGCGGTACACGACGAGCATAGCTATGGTAAAAAGAATCTTTTCGCGCAATTCTTTGATGCGGAAAGCATTCTTAAGACCATTTAGCACGGCAGCTCGACCTTTCCGCCGGCGGCCTCGATCTTGGCCTGCGCAGAAGCGCTGACCTTGTCGACCTTGACCGTGAACTTCTTGGTGAGCTCACCATTGCCGAGCACCTTGACGGGCTCGAACTCGCTCTTGGTGATGCGAGCGGCCTTAAGAGCGGCACCGTCGATCACAGCGCCGTCCTCGAACTTACGCTCGAGACGCTCAACGTTAACAGCGGTGTACTCGATACGACGGGGGTTGCGGAAGCCCGGAAGCTTGGGCAGGCGCATAGCCAGCGGAGTCTGGCCACCCTCGAAGCCGGCACCCTTGGTGCCGCCAGAGCGAGAGCCCTGGCCCTTCTGACCGCGGCCAGAAGTGGTGCCGTGACCCGAAGAATTGCCACGGCCGACGCGCTTGCGGTTCTTGGTGGAACCGGGCGCGGGAGTAAGATCGTGAAGCTGCATTTGCTACTCCTCTACAATCTCGACAAGGTGCTTGACCTTGAAGATCATGCCGCGGACGGACTCGTTGTCAGCAATCTCGCGAACCTCGCGGATCCTGTGGAGACCGAGGGCACGGACAGTACGGACCTGGTCCTGCTTGCAACCGTTGGTGCTGCGGACCTGCTTGATCTTGATGGTGTCAGCCATGCTTAGTTCTCCTTACCGACGAACATCTCGGAGACCGTCAGACCACGGCGAGCCGCGACGTCCTCAGGGCTGGAGAGCTCCTTGAGGCCCTCGACGGCGGCCTTGATGATGTTGAGGCCGTTGTCGGTACCGAGGGACTTGGACAGGACGTTCTTGATGCCAGCAAGCTCGAAGAGGGGACGCACAGCGCCGCCGGCGATAACACCGGTACCCTCGACAGCGGGCTTGATGATGATGCGGCCGGCACCAAAGTGGCCGAGAACCTCGTGCGGAATGGTGCCCTGCTCGGTCACCGGCACGTGGAACATGTTCTTCTTGGCATCGAGAGACGCCTTGGAGATGGCCAGGGGCACCTCAGCGGACTTGCCCATGCCAACGCCGACGTTGCCCTTGCCGTCGCCAACGACGACGAGAGCGACGAGGCTCATGCGACGACCACCCTTGACGGTCTTCGACACGCGGTTGATGTAAACGACGCGCTCCTCGAACTCGGAGGCCTCGCGCTGCTGCTTCTGATTACGAGCCATGTGCTACATACCTCCTAGAACTCGAGACCGGCGGCACGAGCACCGTCGGCGAGGGCCTTGACGCGGCCATGGTAGATACGGCCACCGCGATCGAAGGCGACCTTGGTGATGCCGGCCTCGATGGCGCGCTTGCCAACGAGCTGACCGACCTTCTCCGCAGCCTCCTTGTTCGAGGTGTGGGTGCCCTTGAACTCGGCCTCGAGGGTCGAGGCAGAGACGAGCGTCAGGCTGGAGCCCTTGCTGTCGTCGATGATCTGGGCATAGATGTTGGCGTTAGTACGGGTCACGCGAAGACGCGGACGCTCGGAGGTACCCGAGACCTTGCCGCGAACACGACGCTGACGACGCTTGAGGCCTTCCAGCTTCGCCTTATGCTTGTTCATACGTAAACTCCTAAAAAGGTTGATCTTGCCAGCACCTGACGGGGTGCTGGTCTTATGCGAGTGAGTCGGTTACGACTACTTGGCGGCCTTACCCAGCTTGCGGCGGATGTGCTCGCCAACGTAGTGGATACCCTTGCCCTTGTAAGGCTCGGGAGGACGATGGCCGCGGATCTCAGCGGCGATCTGACCGACCTGCTGCTTGTTGATACCCTTGACGTTCACGTGGGTGTTGTCGGGAACCTCGAAGGTGATGCCCTCGGGAGCCTCGACGATCACGGGGTGCGAGAAGCCCAGGGAGAACTCGAGGTTCTTGCCCTTCTGCTGCACGCGGTAACCGACGCCGGCGAGCTCGAGCTTCTTCTCGAAGCCCTCGGAAACGCCAACAACCATGTTGTGGATGAGGGCGCGGGTGAGGCCGTGGCGGGCACGGGTCTCACGCTCGTCGTCGGGACGGGAAACGGTGAGGACGTTGTCCTCGACGTTGATAGCGAGCTTCTCAAAGACATCGAGCTCGAGCTGGCCCTTGGGGCCCTTGACGACAACGTTGTTGCCGTTGACTGCCACTTCGACTCCGGCGGGAATCTGGACAGGCTTATTACCGATACGAGACACGGTGATCTCCTTTCCTTCTACCTACCGAGCGAATTACCAGACGTAAGCGATGATCTCGCCGCCGACGTTGTGCTTGCGAGCATCGCGGTCGGTCATGACGCCATGGCTGGTGGAAATAATGGCGGTACCAAGGCCACCGCGGACGCGGGGCATGTCGGCAACGCCGGTGTACTTACGCAGGCCCGGCTTGGAAATGCGGCGGATGCCGTTGATGACCTTAGCCTTCTTGGGACCATACTTAAGCGTGATGTGCAGAGTCTTCTGGGGAACGGTGTCCTCGACATCGTAGCCCTCGATGTAGCCCTCCTCGTGCAGAACACGAGCGATCTCGACGAGCTTCTTGCTGCTCGGCATGGAGACCGTGGCCTTGTTCACAGAGTTAGCGTTACGGATGCGCGTAAGCATATCTGCGATCGGGTCTGTAAGGTTCATACAGATTCTCCTTCGTTCTTGATGAACACGTGCTCTTGGTTCTTCGCCGCCCTTAACGGCAAAGCCTTTTTAGCGCGTTTTCCCTGTTCCAAACTGATGCTTGAAACGCTGGTAGTGACTTACCAGCTGGCCTTCTTAACGCCGGGAAGCTCGCCCTTGAGTGCAAGCTCGCGGAAGCAGACACGGCACAGGCCGAACTTGCGGTACACAGAGTGCGGACGGCCGCAGCGCTGGCAGCGCGTGTACTCACGAGTAGAGAACTTCTGCTTGCGATTGCACTTGACGATCATCGATGTCTTAGCCACTTATATCCTCCTCACATAGAGTATTGTTCGCCCCAAGCGCCGCCCCCTTGTGGGAACGGCGCTCATAGGGCAGGTGAACCTATTTCTTGAACGGGAAACCGAAGGCGTCCAGAAGGGCCTTGGCCTCCTCATCGGTGTTGGCGGTGGTCACGAAAGTGATGTCCATACCACGCTGGTGATCGACGGAGTCGAAGTCGATCTCGGGGAAGATGAGCTGCTCGGTGACGCCCATGGAGAAGTTACCACGACCGTCGAAGCTCTTGGCGGAGATGCCGCGGAAGTCGCGGATACGGGGGATCGCGACGGAGGTCAGACGATCGAAGAACTCCCACATACGGTCGCCACGCAGGGTAACCTTGCAGCCGATCGGCATACCAGCGCGCAGGCGGAAGGTAGCGATGGACTTGCGGGCACGGGTGATCATCGGCTGCTGACCGGTGATGGCGCGCAGGTCGCGCACGGCACCGTCGATGGCCTTGGAATCGGTAGCGGCCTCGCCGACACCCATGTTCACGACGATCTTCTCAAACTTGGGGATCATCATGACGTTCTCGTACTGGAACTTGTCCTGAAGCTGCTGCTTGACCTCGTTGTTGTACTTGGTCTTCAGACGCGGCACATACTTCTCTTCTGCCATTGTTCACTCCTTCTTGGGGTTTTAAGCACGGGGCGTGGCCACGATGGGTTGTCCTCGTGCCTCCTGGCTGCATCCGCGCCGCTCATGGCATTTCGCGGTTTGGACTCGACGCAGCAGGAGCCGACAAAACAATCGGTACTATACGCGCATCGGGAGCGTATTTCCAGAAAAACCTCGTCTGCCTGCACAACTCCACAACTCCCCCGCACATATTGATCCCTAGGGGACGGAGGAAAATGGCAGTTGCGGTGAAATAGGGACCGTTTGACGGCTTAACAGGCTTTAACAGTCCGTATTTCACCGCAACTTATTGATGGGGATGCGACTAGCGCTTGCGGGGGACGAGCTTGGTGCGGCGCAGGTGGATCATCTCGGCAGCGATGGAGATGGCGATCTCCTCGGGGTCCTCGGCCTCGATGGCGACACCGATCGGCAGGTGCAGCTCGTCGATTTGCTCCTGCGTAAAGCCCTCTTGCTCCAGGCGGGCGCGCACAAAGGCCGTCTTGCGGCGCGAGCCCAAGCAGCCCAGATAGGCGGGTTTGGCGCGCATGGCCTGAATCACCACGTCGATATCGGACTTGTGACCCGCCGTGGCGACGACCACTAGGTCGCGCGGGCCGATGGGGCACTGCTTGCTCAGGTTCTTGTAGTCGACCAGACGACGGTCGTAGACACCGGGCACCCATTCGGGGGTCAGCGTGCCGGGGCGGTCGTCGCAAGCCATGACGGCAAAGCCCGCCGCCGTGAGCACGCGCGCCGTCGCGGCGCCCACGTGTCCGCAGCCAAAGATGTAGGTCAGGCCCTCGGGGCAGAGCGTCTCGATGTGCGCGGGAGGAATCTCGGAGGCGGCGTTGGTGTAGGTAACCTTACTCCCCTCCTCAACCAGCGAAAGCTCGGGGCAGCCGGCAATGGTGCGGCGCGATGCCTCGCCATGGTACTCGGCCACATCGCCCTCGAGCGCGCTTGCGATAAACGGCTCAAAGTCAATGACGAAGTCGCCGATGCGTCGATACGCCAAGACGTCGGCAACCGACTGGAGCAACGGTACCTTGGTCGCGTCCAGGTGCAGATAGCACAGGCAGATGGCTCCGCCGCAAATCATGCCGGTATCGGAGTTCTCGCCGCCCATGGTGTAGCGGACCAGACGCGACTGTCCCGCGCTCAGGAGTTCGCGCGCCTCATCCAGCGCAAAGAGCTCAATCTTGCCGCCGCCGATAGTGCCCGCCTGGCCACCGTCGGCAAAGACGGCCATCCAGGCGCCCACGCCGCGCGGCGACGACCCCGCCGTGCCGGCCACGACCACGAGCTCGCACGTCTCGCCAGCACGCAGGGCGGCAAGCGCCGCATTCACAACATCGAGCTTTTCCATTGCCGCCTTCTATCCTCTAAAGACATCGGTGAGCATAGCGAGTGCCTCGAGCACACCGCCGCCGACCGACGTCGCTTTGTCCGAAATGTAGTTGATATAGCTGGCATCGCCGCGCGGATCGATATCGGCGCATTTAAAGCCCTCAGTCACCTGCACGCCATTCGCCAAAAGCCCGCGCAGACAGCCATCGATCTGCGTGCACATGGGCGTATCGCCCGCGTAGCCAATCACGTCTCCGGCGCTCACGATGTCGCCGATCGCGCGGTCGGACCGAAACACACCGGCGGCGGGGCTGTGGATAACGCGCTCCCTGCCATAGCCAGCGATAATGCCCGGCACGCCCGTGTTGGGCTGGGGCGAACCTTGGGTAATGACACGGCCCAGGAAATGCCCGCGCATGGTTTCGACCACGGCGTCGCAGTCAACCGGCGCGGTGAAGCCCGGTCCCACGGCAATAACGGCAGGCGCCATGTCGCGCGTGGTGCCCAAGTTACGCTTGGCCAGAATCGCGTCGACCACAGCCGCGGGTTTCAGTTCGTCGAGCATCTTGGCCTGGGGGTCCACCACCACGGCGACATCCCCCGCCTCGGTAATCTCAAGCGCCTCAGCCGGCGTCTGTGCCAAGCGAGCGCGAATGCCTTCGACCTCGACCTCGCCCAGGCGAATGGCCTCGCAAAAACAGATTGTGCGGCGGATGCACGTGGGAACCGCGATATCGGCCATAACGACCGAAACGCCGGCGCGCACCAAGCGAGCGGCGACGCCCGTGGCGATATCGCCGGCGCCGCGAACATAAACGAGCATTCCCGGGGCACCTCCCTGTGCTACGGTTTGAGCAGAGCAAAAGCGGTTCGGCCGCTACTCTGATGATTATTTATTATCACAGTATTATACGGCGGTGACCAGATGGAAACGGTTAGCGGCAATCTTGCCTCTGCGCTCAAGATCGAGCCGGGCATTACCGCGATTATCGGCAGCGGCGGCAAGTCGACGCTGCTGAAGACGCTGGGTCTCGAGCTCATGCGCACTGGCGGCCGCGTGCTCCTCTGCACCACCACGCACATGTTTCCCGTCGCCGGCGTGCCATGGGACGGGTCGAGCCGTCGCCTGGACGCCGCGCCTTGGAAGCCGGGGGCCCTACATGTTCCCGGCTGCACCTGCGAGGCATGCGCGGGACTTGTCCGCGGAAGTATCTGCCAGGCGGGTGTTTTGAACCCGGAGATAGGCAAGCTCTCCGCCCCCGCCGAGCCGCTCAACGAGCTGGCGCAGCGCTTTGACTATGTGTTGGCCGAGGCAGATGGCAGCAAGCGACTCCCGCTCAAGGCGCATGCCGCCTGGGAGCCGGTAATTCCCGCCGCCGCGACAAACGTTGTCTGGGTCGTCGGCGCCTCGGGGCTGGGCAAGCCCGTCGCCGAGGTTGTCCACCGCCCTGAGCTCTTCTGCGAGCGCTGCGGCTGCGAGCCCACCGACGCTGCCACCCCAGAGCGCGTCGCCCAGGTGCTCAATGCCGAGATGCAGGCGCTGGGACTCAGCACCGCACGCGTCATGCTCAACCAAACCGACACGCTCAGCGACCCCACGATGGCCGACCGCTTCGAGGCCGCCCTCGGCCGCCCCATCGTCGCCAGCAGCCTCAAATAGCCGGCGCTGCCCCACCAGACATATAAGTTGCGGTGGAATAGTTCCTGAAACGGCCTATTTGGCGGCTAAACAGGAACTATTTCACCGCAACTGCGAAGGGAATCCGGCATCCTTCCTGTTAGCGGGGGACGTAGCGGCCGGGTTGGGCTCCGGTGGGCTCGCCGTCGAGCGCAGCCAGTACACCGTTCACAAACACGGCCTTGGCGCGGCCGTGCGCCTCAAAGCCCTCGAGCGGCGTGTAGTCCACGGCCTGATGCTGCGTCGCGGCGCTAATCGTCCAGCGCGCCTTGGGATCCCACACGCACACGTCGGCATCGGCGCCCTCGGCAAGACAGCCCTTGTGCGGATACATGCCAAAGACGCGCGCCGGGTTCTCGCTCATCAGGCGGCACAGATCCTCGGGACCCAGCTGTCCCTCAAAGCTCGTAGCGATCGCGACGGGGCGATGCTCCACGCCGGGTCCGCCGTTGGGAATCGCGCGGAAGTCGTCGCGCCCGCGGTCCTTTTGCCCGTGCAGGTTAAAGCTACAGTGGTCGGTCGCAATCGTATCGATCTCGCCGGCCACAAGCGCCTCGCGCAGTGTCGCACGGTCGCCGGCATGGCGCAGCGGCGGACTCATCACGTACTTGGCGCCCGCAAAGCCGTCCTCGCCCTGCTCCAGATAGCAGGTGTCGTCGAGCATCAGATACTGAGGGCATGTCTCGACATAGATGTTCTTCTGCCCGCGCGATTTGGCAGCGCGAATGGCCTCGAGCCCCAGCTTGGTCGAAAGGTGCACCACGTTGACCGGAGCGTCCCCGGCCAAGTGCGCCAGATACAGCAGGCGGCTCACGGCCTCGGCCTCACACACGTCCGGACGGCTGAGCGCATGGCCCTCGGGCCCGTGGATACCCTGCTCAAACACGCGCTTCTGCAGCGCGTTGACCAACGTACCGTTCTCGCAATGCACGCACAGGATGCCGCCAATACGCTTGAGCTCCTCCAGCACCTCGAGCGTCTCGGCATCGTCCAGGCGCAGGTGGTCATAGGCAAAGTAGGTCTTAAACGACGACACGCCCGCCTCGCGCATGGCCGAAAGATCGGCGCGGTTGCGCTCGTTCCACTCGGCAAGCGCCATATGAAAAGCGTAGTTGGCCGTGCAGGTCCCGTCGGCGCGGCGATGCCACTCGGCCAAGGCATCGGGCATGGTCACGCCGCGATCGGCCGTCGCGTAGTCCACAATGGTCGTCGTGCCGCCGCAGGCAGCCGCACGCGTACCGGTCTCA
Source organism: uncultured Collinsella sp. (assembly GCA_958415665.1). Taxonomy (GTDB): domain Bacteria; phylum Actinomycetota; class Coriobacteriia; order Coriobacteriales; family Coriobacteriaceae; genus Collinsella. The sequence continues at coordinate 31,096 of CATYZK010000006.1, forward strand.
AAGCTATCGGCCGTCCAATCCATGCCAGTCCAGCACTGCATGTGCGTGTGGCCGTCGATAAAGCCGGGAAACACCCAGCAGCCCGCGGCATCCTCGACGGTATCGCCCTCGGCCGGCTCAATCGCCGCGGCGATCCGCACGATCTTATCGCCATCCATGGCAAGATCGGCGCGGCGAAGTCCCTGTGGCGTCACGAGCGCGCCGTTTTTGATGATGATCATAATTGCTCCTTATTGATTGATGCAGTTGGCCACGCGATCAAAATACGAGCAGGCCGCGATATGCTCCGTTATGCGGCGCTGCCCCTTGGCGGTATCGACATCCCACAGCTCGTAGGCACGCGCCTCAACCAGCGCAATGTCGGTGCGACCCTTAAGGACCGACCCTCCGCCGTCCTTGCCTTCGAGAAGCATGAGCGAGGAGAATAGTTGCCTTGGAAAGAGCACCGGGCTCGAGGGTTCACCGTTGCACGCCAAGCGCACCGGATGTTTGCGGCCGCGCTCGTCAAACGCTCGAACCATCGCCTCAAAGGAATCAGAGCTCACGAGCGGCTGATCGCCCGGCAAAAAGAGGCAGCCCTTCCAGTTGCGCTCGGCGCCCCAAGAAAGGCCCGCGCGAACGCTCTCGCTCCTGAGCTCGCCATCGTGCAGCACGCACGGGCAATGCTTGTCCTCGCAAATCTGAGCGACCTCGGGCCAACGCGTCGAAACCACCACGTCAAAGCCTTTGGGAACCGAATCGATGGTCCGGGCAATCAACGGCTTGCCATAAATGTCGGCAAGCATCTTATTGGAGCCAAACCGCTTGCCCTCTCCCGAGGCCATGATCACGCAACCAAGTTTCATGGCGATACCTCCTTAGAAGTCATCGTACCCATAACTCGCATCGCGGGGCACGCGCATCATCGGCGTTTGTCCCACACAGCGCTTGCCTCACACAACGGCGCTTGCCCCACACGCCCGGCACTTTGCAAAAGGGGGCGCCCCGCCGGTTGGCAGAGCGCCCCCTTTACATGGTTTACCTCAGCCCAGCTTTAAGCCTGGAACCAACGGGCGGTGTTGCGCTCGTCGAGGGCCTTGAGGGTAGCGGCGGGATCGGCAACCTTCTGCAGGAACATCATGGCTGCGATGGCGTACGGCTTGTAGCTGGCCTCCTTGTACATGCCCACGCGGTGCATGTCGAAGACGTCGGCGTTGACCTCGCCGTGCTCGCAGGAGACACCGGAGATGTCGGCGGGCAGCGGGTGCATAAAGATGGTGTCCTGGCCGTTGGCGGTCTTCTCCATGAGCTCGGTCGTGGAGCACCAATCCTGATGCGTAGCGTTCTGAGCGAGCAGCTCCTTCTCGAGCGCAGCGATGCCGGCGTCGTCGCCCTCGGCGTACAGGTTGGTGCGCTTCTCCATGGCGGCAAACGGAGCCCAGCTCTTGGGGATCACGATGTCGGCGCCCTCGAAGGCCTCGACCATGGTGTTGACCTGCTTAAAGGTGGTGCCGGACTCGGCGGCATAGCCCTTGGCGCGCTCGACGACCTCGGGCATGAGGTCGTAGCCCTCGGGGTGGGCCAGGGTGACGTCCATGCCAAAACGGGGCAGCAGGCTGATCAGCGACTGCGGGCAGGACAGCGGCTTGCCGTAAGAGGGCGAATAGGCCCAGGTGACGGCAACCTTCTTGCCCTTGAGGTTCTCAAGGCCGCCAAACTCGTTGATGAGGTAGAGCATGTCGGCAGAGGACTGCGTGGGGTGATCGGAGTCGGACTGCAGGGAGATGAGCGTGGGACGGTGATCCAGAACGCCATCCTCGTAGGCCTGCTGGACAGACTCGGAGACCTCGGCCATGTAGGCGTCGCCCTTGCCGATGTACATGTCGTCGCGGATGCCGATGACGTCGGCCATGAAGGAGATCATGGTAGCGGTCTCGCGGACGGTCTCGCCGTGAGCGATCTGGGACTTCTTCTCGTCCAGGTCCTGCAGCTCAAGGCCGAGCAGGTTGGCGGCCTTAGAGAAGGAGAAGCGCGTACGGGTGGAGTTGTCACGGAACAGGGAGACGGCCAGACCCGAATCGAAGATCTTGGACGAAACGTTGTTCTCGCGCAGCTCGCGCAGGGCGTCGGCAACGATGTAGAGCGCCTTGAGCTCATCGGTGGTCTTATCCCAGGTGTGCAGGAAGTCGCTGCCGTACATGCCCTTAAAATCGAGGCCGTTCAACTGCTCGACGAGCTCGGTAAACTTGGCGTCCATGTAAATATCCTTTCCAAAGATGAAACGATTGCAATGAGTAGATGCGCTCCGGCATGCGCGTGTGGCTAGAACATGCAGAGCACTATGACGAGGACCCGCCACCGTTGAGGAAGCATGGGAGATAACGACTGCGGGCCCCAAGTCAACAGGGGGTGCCGGGGACACGAGCGGCCCCCGGCTCAACAAAATCGAAGAATGGGACTAATCGATCTTGTTGTTGGTCAGACCGGCGCGGAACACGGTGGCATCGCCATCGGCCTGGCTCGGATCGTAGAGGTTCAGGGCAGCCACGTACATGGCGGCAGCGGTGACCAGGTCGTCCTTGTAGGTGACCTCGTTGGGAGCGTGGGCCTGAGACTCGGCACCCGGGCCAAAGCCGACGCAGGGGATGCCATAGCGGCCCTGGATGGAGACGCAGTTCGTGGAGAAGGTCCACTTGTCGCACAGCGGACGACCGGTGCGCTTGTCCATGCTGGGCTCGCAGCCGATGCGCTCGTCACCGAACATAGCCTTGTGGGCGTCGACGAGGGCCTTAACGTGCGGAGCGGTCTCCTTGTTAATCCACGTGGGGAAGTAAGCCTCGGTCTCGTAGACCTCGCCGGTCCAGGACGGACGGTCGTACATGTACATGGAGACCTTCACGTCGTCGCCGTACTTCTTGGCGGCCGGCAGGTTGCGGATCTCGTCCAGGCAGGACTCCCAGGTCTCACCGGCGGTCATGCGACGGTCAATGGAGATGGCGCAGGAGTCAGCGACGGCGCAACGGCTGGGGCTGGTGTAGAAGATCTGGCTGACGGTGCAGGTGCCGCGGCCCAGGAAGCGGGCGTCCTCGAAGTGCTCGGGGTTGTACTTGGGGTCGAGCATCTTGACGAGGCCCTTGATGTCGGTCGACTCGTCGCAGCCGTTGTTGTTGAGGGCGCGGACGTCGGCGATGATGTCGGCCATCTTGTAGATGGCGTTGTCGCCGCGGTCGGGAGCGGAGCCGTGGCAGGAGGTGCCGTGAACGTCGACGCGGATCTCCATGCGGCCGCGGTGACCGCGATAGATGCCGCCGTCGGTGGGCTCGGTGGAAATGACGAACTCGGGCTTAATGCCGTCCTTGTTGTAGATGTACTGCCAGCACATGCCGTCGCAGTCCTCTTCCTGGACGGTGCCGACGACCATGATCTTATAGCCCTCGGGGATGAGGCCCATGTCCTTCATCATCTTGGCAGCGTAGGTAGCAGAAGCCATGCCACCCTCCTGGTCGGAGCCGCCGCGGCCGTAGATGATCTCGTCGGTCTCGTAGCCCTCATAGGGATCGGCATCCCAGTTCTCGATGTTGCCGATGCCGACGGTGTCGATGTGGGAGTCGATGGCGATGATCTTGTCGCCCTCGCCCATAAAGCCCATAACGTTGCCCAGGCCGTCGACCTTGACCTCGTCATAGCCAAGGCTCTCCATCTCAGCCTTAATGCAAGCGACAACCTCGCCCTCCTCGCAGGACTCAGAGGGGTGGCTAATCATTGCGCGAAGAAAACGCGTCATATCAGCACGATGGGACTCAGCAGCGTTTTTAATTGCCTCGAAATCGAGTTCCTTAGTCATAACAGTTAACCTTTCTACAAGGGTTTACCTACAGGTAGATATTTCAGATAGATCACTTGTGCCAAGCAGAGTGAGGTCGAGCATCCGGCAAGCAAGTAAACGTAGGGTGGCGGAGCATATGCTTGCTCCGTCGCGAGTTCCGCACGCAAAGGAAAGCACTTAATGTGCTTTCCGTCTTGCGCAGGACTGTTCGAGCAGCGGAGTAAACATATGCTCCGCCACCCGGACAGGTCAGTCTGCTAGCAAGTCGGATACTCGCCCTCCCAGACGATGCGACGGTACTGATCCGGATCGGTGTCGCCCTCGGTGGAGAAGCAGAGCACGGAGCTCGTCTTGTCCAGGCCGATGAGCTCCTTGAGCTCGGCGTACTCGGGATCGAGCATGAGGGTCTCGACCAGGCCGGTGGTCACAGCGCCGGACTCGCCGGAGATGACGCGCGGATCGCCCTTCTCGGGAGCGCCCAGGGTGCGCATGCCGCGAGCGGTAACCCAGTCGGGGCAAGACACGAAGGCGGTGGTGTGGTTGCGCAGGATATCCCAGCCCAGGATGTTGGGCTCGCCGCAGCACAGGCCAGCCATGATGGAGGGCATGTCGCCGTCCACGATGCGCGGATCGCCGTCGCCGGCGGCAGCGCCCTTGTACAGGCAGGCGGCAGGAGCGCACTCGACCACAACGAAGGTAGGCGGGTTATCGGGATACAGGTTGGTGAAGTAGCCCACCACGGCGCCGGCAAGCGAACCCACGCCAGCCTGGACAAAGACGTGCGTCGGGCGATTGATGGCCATCTCGCGCAGCTGCTCGGCAGCCTCGGAAGCCATGGTGCCGTAGCCCTCCATGATCCAGGACGGAATCTTCTCGTAGCCCTCCCAGGCGGTGTCCTGGACGATGACGCCGCGCTCGCAGGCGTCGGCCTCGGCGGCGGCCATGCGCACGCACTCGTCGTAGTTGACCTCTTCGATGGTCACCGTGGCGCCCTCGGCGGCGATGTTATCAAAGCGGGGCTTGGTGGAACCCTTGGGCATGTGCACGACGGCCTTCTGGCCCAGCTTGTTGGCAGCCCATGCCACGCCGCGGCCATGGTTGCCGTCGGTGGCGGTAAAGAAGGTAGCCTGGCCAAAGTCCTCGGCCAGCTGATCGGAGGTCAGGTAATCGAAGGTGCAGTCGGCAACGTCCTTGCCGGTCTCGTCGGCAATGTAGTTGGCCATGGCAAACGAACCGCCCAGAACCTTAAAGGCGTTGAGGCCAAAGCGATAGCTCTCGTCCTTAACGCACAGGTTGGACAGGCCCAGACGCGCGGCCTGGCCGTCCAGGCGGGCAAGCGGAGTGACGGTGTACTGGGGGAACGACTGGTGGAAGGCGCGGGCCTTCTTCACGTGGTCGAGGCTCATGATTCCCAAGTGCTTGTCATCGCTCTTGGGCATCGTGTTGCTCGCCCACTGGATCTTATCGGCCATACGGTGAACTCCTTAAGTCCTCTCTTGCCGGCCCCCGCATACGCGTTTCAGCTCATTCCCATTCATGCGGCTGAACTTTTATGTGGATGCCAAACAAAAAGTTTGTTAGCAATGTTCTATCACACTTTTCGATTGGAAAACCTAACAAATTGTTTGTTGCCGTAATCGGTACCTTTTCGCCGCCGAACGGTCACATAATGCAGCGACACTTTCGTTATTTGCGAACAAGTGGGGTTTATGGCAAAGTGTGCCCAAACTAATTTTTAGGAAGGCACCCATGACCCCCGCACAGATTGAGTTTTATAAGCGTCTCGCACACGGTTTGGCGCTGCAATTTGGCCCCAACTGCGAAGTTGTCGTCCACGACCTGGAGACCGAGGACGTGGACCACTCCATCGTGGTGATCGAAAACGGCCACGTAAGCGGGCGCAAGCTGGGCGATGGCCCCAGTCATATTGTGTTTGAGTCCATGCACGAGGGTGCCACCGACGTACGCGACCGCGAGCCGTACCTCACCAAAACCACCGACGGCAAGCTGCTCAAGTCCTCGACCATCTTTATCCGCAACGACGAGGGCAAGCCCGTCGGCATTTTGGGCATTAACTTTGACATCACGCTTATGAAGGCTTTTGAGCGCTCGCTCGACGCTTTCACCGGCACCGGCGGCACGGGCTACACCGAGCCCGAGCCCATTACCAAAAACATCGGCGACCTGCTCGAGGATCTGCTGCGCGAGTGCGAGCAATATGTAGGCAAGCCCGCGGCGCTCATGACCAAAGACGAGCGCATTCGCGCCATTGGCTACCTCGACCGTCGCGGCGCCTTCCTCATTTCCAAGTCGAGCGAACGCGCCTGCGAGTTCTTTGGCATCTCCAAGTACAGCTTCTATAGCTACCTCAATGAGGCAGCCCGCCCACACCCCTACCCTTTTGGGTGTGAGTTCTGGAATGCACGAATCCGAGACTCGGCTGCATAGCAAGTTCCATATAATCGATGGGATAAGCATTTCGAAAGGGTGGAACAGAATGGCGTTGAGCAAGGCATCGTGCACCGGTCGCGGAGTGACTCCGGCAATTGGTGGACATGTGCACCACATGTTCGATGGAGACGAAGACGATCTGTTTTCGCTGAGCCTTGATGACGTGATGAGTGACCGCCCTTGGACTGCCGACGAACTCATGGGCGGCGGCGCTCGCCCGTCGAGCCCCGATCCCTCGCTCGCGCCGAAACCCGCAGCGGCACCTGTGCAATCGCCTGTTTCGGCACCCGTGGCCGCACCGACGTCCACGCCTGCTCCGACGCCCATGCCCGCTCCCCGCCCCGCAACCGACCCGTCAGAGACGGCGGCATTTCTCGCTGCGGCGACGCGGGGCAAATCGGCCGATAGCACCGTTATGTACAGTGCCCAGCAGCTGCCTATTCCTGCGGCACGCAAGCCGCCCGTCATGAGGCTCGACGACCCCGCAGGCCATCAGGTCGCCTACGATTCTTGGGCTGCAGCCGATCTGGACGAGACCTCTACCGGTATGCCGGCGCTCGACGTTCCGGTTAACCCTCTGTATGCTGCCGATACAAGTGCCGTGGCATATGATGACGGTGCAGCATATTCCGATAATTCCGATGGCTATGCCGGTACCGGTCGTATCGAGACCGAGGATTACGGCGCCGCATCGAGCGATTACGTCGACGACCCATACGCTGCCACGCCTGCACCGGAATATGATCCGGAAGCTGTGTCCGCGCCGGCGTACACAAAAAGCACGGGCGAAGAGCGCTTCGCCGATTATTACGCCGAGGAAAAGGCGCTGCGTTTCTCGGAATTTCCGCAGGCAGTCAAGGTTGCCTTTATCGCCATTGTCATTGCCCTGCTCGGCGTCATTGCGTTTGAGGGATTCCGTCTGTTCTCCGGCCCCACCCAAGCGGAGTCGGAGACCCAGCAAAAAGAGAACGATGACGAGTACCTGGACATCAACACCCTCAAGGGCGACCCCAACGACGGAGACGACGAGTAGCGAGAGCTGAAGGCGGCCGCAGGATCCCGCATCCAGCACCGGCTTCTAAGTGCTGTCTTGTTATCCAGCTACACTTTTCCGAAGTTTTAAGGTGCCTATCTTCGACACTTTTCCGTACTTTTACACGGCTGATTTCAACACTTTTCCGGATGAAGGCCGAATAATCACTTGGGAAACCAACGCCATCCGCGCGTCATTTCGCGGATGGCGCTTGATTTCTATCCGTACACGTTGATAGACTCCATCGTGCCTGCAAGGAGCGGGCGCGTTTTATCCAGAGTCGGGGTAGAGAGTTGGCTCCACGATCCCGACGCCAACCGGCCAAGAGGCACGGTGGCCCTGCCAACATCGATGAAAGGAGTCCGTATGGACAATTTCTCCGTGCGCAGCGAGCGCAACTTCCACAACCTGGTCGTCAAACCGAATCACATGCATCTTCTGGACAAGCCGAACGGCTACGCCTCGGCCATGGTCAAGAGCAGCCTCTCCCACCAGATGCGCTTTACGGTACAGAAGCTCGAGGAAAAGCTCTGTGCTGCTGGCAATCCGCATGTACTGCAGATTAAGCTGTTCGGAGACGACTCGCGTGAGCCGTCTAGCTGGAAGCTCTTTGCCGACGGCGCGTGCGTTGCGGACGGATCCGGCGCCTTTGCCCGCGAGTGCTTCTGCGAGGGAGCTGAGGTGTTCCTGGAACTGTGCCGCGACGCCGTACGCACGGCCAAGCTGCGCCAGTGGAGTCAGAGGGAGTACGAGCTGCTGAGTGTGGCCCGCGGGATTGCGGGGGCGTAGACGAACGCAAGATGCATCATGATGACGTGCAGTCATCGCACGCCACCCCTCAAATCCCACGATGTCAAAAGACTGACACTTGTGTATGCCTTTGACAGTCCGAAAGCGCTAGCGAAGTTTATTGATGCCGCGGCTAGATACGCAGCAGTAAAGAGATGTTGAATACAAAAAGAGGCCTCCCATCTCTAACACAACCAGAAATGGGAGGCCCTTCATATCCGAAGCCCCTCTCAAGCAAGGCAATTGTAAGTCAGCCTATTCGGCATCCTTAAACTGAACTTCGTACTTTTTGCCCGTCCGATCACCAATCTTTGTGACGTACTGGCTCAAGAGAGTTTTAGCTCTTTCACGGGCGCTGCTCATCAATGCTGAATTGCCCTCGGCACTTTTTATCATTTCATTTTGGGCTTCTTCAAGCGCAGCGGACTGATCAACTGTCGTAATAGGAGTTAGCAGTCCGGTATCACTATAGATATCAGAAAAGGTGCTCTCGTCGGCTTGGGGCTGACCGAGGACCTGCGCATTAGGGACTGTGATAGTTACGACATTGTTCTCATCCGGCTTACTGACATCTACCTTGGAGACATCAACGCCCAGTTGCACCGTTCCGTCATACTCGAACCACGCTTTCTTGTATCCCACGTTTATCCCAAACAACATATTGGTGCCGTCGTTATAGATTTCCGCGACGTTATGGAATCTGCACTCAACGGTAGCAAGCTCGGCAATCTTCGTATAACCCGAAAAATCAGGCTCTTCGTCTTTTCCGGCGCAACCCGATAACCCAGTAAGTGACAGCGCCGCCACGAGGGCAAAGCATACCAACCATGGTTTACGCATTGGAGTCAGCCTCCCCCTTGTAATCGGCCAACGGTTTGAAATCAAGCTTGTACTCACCCTCGATAAGTGGCAACGTCAGCGCCTTTACGGTATCCCGCAAGCTCGTGTCCGCCTGTTTTTTAATCTCTTTTTTATCGACTTCGTCTGCGGCATCTTTACGACAAAGTGACAGGACATCTTTCATATCTGCAGTTGCGTTTTCGGGAAGGTAGCCAAACTTACTATTGTCGAGCTGAGGCTCGCCGACCTGCGCTTTGGGGAGATAGGCGGTAACGACCTTATTCTCTTTGTCAATGCCAAACTGGATGTCGCTCATCGTATACGATGCACGAATATGAGCCTCGTATTTAACGCGATAGTCCACGCGATCCATCCAGAGGAATCTGCCGTGCTTCTCGACGATGCCGTGGTAGGTGTAATCAACCGTAGAAAGACTGTCGATATCTACAGCAGACTTAAGATCCGATGTCGTGAGGTACTGAGTTTCGTCGTTATCGAGCATTGAAGGGAGGATGAAGCCGAAAAATCCGACAAGGGCCACCGCTATGACCACGACCAAAGCGATCTTTACTTTGGTCGACAGCTTTCCAAAAAGCTTGGCAACCTTCTTGCCCCATTTGTCATTCGCCTCGGCCGCTTCTTTTCGGGATGCTTCCACACACTCATCATGCCTGGAGGTACATTCGGGCTGAATGTCCCTCTCGTGTCTGTTATGTTCCAAAACAAACCTCACTCATACCGTTGAGTAGTAATCTGCTGGTAGAATTCTATCAGCAGTTATTGCACCCATTTCTTCCGGTTCGGTAGGAGGCAAAATGAAGCGGTTGTATGCAGTTTTGGCAGTTGTGATTGCGTTGATAGCCCTCGTTCTTCTCGCCAGTACCATTGGCATTATCAGCATCAGGCTTTAGCCCGTCATCAAATACCTCGCACCCATCTCTAATGAATCCAACACTTCAGAATAAACACAGATACACGAGCGCTTGTGCCACATGGAAGCACGGAGAGGCCCGCGTTCCGAACCGCCACAGCTCGGAACGCGGGCCTCAGCAGCTAATCTCTTTTCGGATAATCCCAATCCAGTAATCTCCTGATAGCGCCGCTTCAACGTATACGCATCGGGAAGCCTCGAGATCCTCTGATGAATCAACTCATTAAAATCCGCCAGATTTCCGATTACGACATCGATGCCGCCAGCAGCGTTGAGCAAATCGACGTACGTCATAAAGCGAAACTCGAACGGAATGCCCTCGATTTCCTTTGTGCATCCATCATGAAAGTCGATCAGTCTCGAAACGTCATGGGCAACGTACGTGACTCTAACGGTCATGTCGTAGGGTTCCCAACAGAGCGGCATCCTTATCAATGTGGCCTAGGCGGCAGGTAGAAAACTCGTACAAGATCGCCCGAAACGTAAGCAACAAAACACAGCGGAACAACCGAACAGTAGGCGCCAAGAGCGAGACGACTACATAACAAAAGACGGGTCCCTCCACATCAGAATAACCCACAACCCCCAACAGCCACGCCCTTGCCGGGCTGGGTGATTCTGTCACGAGTTAGCGTGCTCCAGCATCACTATCAGGTTCTATATCTTCGTGCGACTCCATCAGGGCGTCTGTTCTCAATTGCACCCGTCGGCCTGCCAAGCCTTAGAAGATTTAGGGGCCATTAAGTAGGCAGCTTTTTTCATGAAGACCGTCTGTATCCATCCCTAACTGATTTAAATACGGATGCCTTCATTAAATACACGTCTCCACGGCTTCTGGTAAGGGCAACATACAGCTTATTAATCGTAGCCCTTGGCAACCTCTCGAGTGAGAAGCCATCTTCCGATAGCCTCTCAAACCCATCCGTAAGAATGACACATGTTGAATTCATGGTGTCGCCCTTTGAATACGACCAATTAACAGAACGAAAAGCATAGTTATCGGAGTTGTTGTAAACAAGCTTGACTATTCTGTCATCCGACAGAATAGCATCGGGGTTTTCTTCGACCCAGACCACTTTTCCTTTATTTTCTCCCGAAGAATTGATTTGAATGCCCAACTTCTCGCTGACGAACGAACAGACAGCAGGAGTGCATCTCCGTGATTCGTTTAGCGTTATTTCGTCTGTCTCGAATCCTTCTTTCCTGAGCTTCTCCAGAAACTCCTGATACCCAATTGCAGTCTTGTCCCTCATAAAGGGCTTTCCGCTGTTGTTTTGGCCAGAAACTGAATGCTGATAATAGTCTCCGACTAAAGTCACACTATTAAGCACTTTTGAAAGCCTTAATATCAGGTCATAATCATGCTTTCTATAATCCTGAAATTCATCAATGCGGATTTCGTCATAAAAAAGATTAATGCGCCTTGCAGCCCTAGTGCAAAGCGCAACCTTACCGCACTTCACCTGGAGAGCAAGCTCAGATAATGTCGCACAGTAATACCTTAGGCCGTTATCAACGTAATGACACAGTTTATCTTTAGCGAAGTACTGTTTATTCGGAATCGCCTTCCCACTACTAGACTTAATACGCTGAGGCGGCGGATCAATCATAGTAATCCCTTTACTAACAAACTGGTCGCAGCCAAAATGAGCACCAATACTCGTCTCATAGGGAAGAATGAGGTTGCGGTAGACAAACGAATCGAAGGTTGAAACAGTTGTTAGCTCAGGTATTGCACCGAATGCGTCAATGAGCTCCCTCTTGATGTTCGACACGTTCTCATGAGTGAAAGCAAGTATCAGGTTTCTTTTTACTGGGTCGACGGAGTGACATATGTGGTAAGTCTTGCCAGCGCCGGCGACCGCAAGTATCACTCGTTTAGCCATGCGATCGCGTCCTGTACATATCGGGGCACAGTAAACTCAGTTTCCGCCATCAGCATCTGGTATGCGACGTCGGCTTTATTGTTCAGCATCCTGCCAAGAACGGGGCCATAATCCTCCCCGCGAAACAGATACTTTGCGTTGGGACGAACTTTAATAAGGTCAGTAAGAGCCTTCTCGTTCTCCCTGTAAAAGCACACCTCCCATGTCCAGCCTTCAGTTGCCTGGTCCATAAAGACGTGCTGGTCCTCGTGCAAGCTGTTATAATCGGCAGCTCTAGAGATTTTATCGGAATCCTTATCGTTGTCCGTGATGACAGAAACCTTCTTGTTGGCACTCTCTGCTATTGCAAGGTATTTCTTGTATGAAACACCCCCACACGGAATAATCGCAACCTCATCCTGCTCAATGGTTCTCTGAGTAAGCTGTTCGTAGACCTTCGGCAGCATGATAAATTCCGTAGCTCCTTCAACCAGAATAGCTTTCTTGGATAAAAGCAGCTGCAAAAAAGCGTTGTCATCTGCTTTTGTAAAGAACTCTGAAACATCATCAGGAACGTCTCTCAAGGACTGCGCACAGCTCTCAGTAACCCAAAGCACGTTACTCAAGCCGAGCGTACTGGCAATCATGCTGCTATGGGTCGTTATGATCACCTGAGTATCTTTTTCATTGTCGGAAATCTCATGCAGCATTTTCCTCATAGTCGTGAAACATAGATGATTCTCAGGCTCCTCCATTATCACTACATCTAGCGCGCTTGCTTTATCGAAAGCGATCTGAGTTTTAATGAGACTCCCCATCCCGCTGCCACGATTCTCGAGTGGAATAGAGTCTTCAAATACGGAAATGATGTTTTCAAGCTGTACCTTCTTTCCATCAATTCCAAACGTCCTCTTCTCGTCAATAGGACCTAGAGCAACAGAATCAAAGGCATCGTCGAGCTTAGCCCGGAACTCGTTCTTAGCTCTTGCTTGAGTCTCGCTATCGTATTTACTGTTAAACAGCGACTTGTTGAAATAGTTAAACGAGGGACCAGTTGCACTTGCAGCCGTGTCAATAAATAGGAAGTTGAGGGGGCGTCTCACCATCCTGTATGGACTGTTTGCGAAAGTCGTCCATGTTAGCGAGTAATACTCAAGAGGTAAATTGCCCTCACCGATAAAGCCTTCTAGTCCAGAGCCAAGTTCGGTATCGAACTTACACTCAAATCGAATTCCATATTTTTCATCTTTCTGGCCTCTACCGCCATAGACTTCTCCGTAAAAGTACGAGTCGTTCTTTTTGTGGGCATCTAGATCGAAAAATAGTTCAATCACGATTTTCGGAAGGGTTTGAACACTTGGCTTAGCCTTAAACGCGGCGACATTTTCAGCATTGAACAAATCAGACAGAACTGATTTATCGGCATTGCGATACTGCTGGTTGAGAACAACCCTTATTGCCTCAAGAATAGTGCTTTTGCCAGCCTCATTTTCTCCAACCAGAATATTCATGTGCGGATTGAAAGAAACGTCAAAGAAGCTAAATTTTTTAAATCCCTCAATATGAATTGACTCAATGCGCCTCATCAAATCCCCCTCATCCTGTTCATCTTCGTGGTACTAACCATTTTGGCATGTGGCGGTCTTTCCAACGTTCTTGAACCCATCCAGAACGCCTCCCCCAATAAGGCGCTTTTCATATTAAGATTACCCTTCCCCTTCAGCTTCAACAGAAAATCGCTCAGCTCGAGACGCTTCATCGAGAGGCGCGTCTGAGCTCGCTCGCCCATCCCCCATCGTTGGCGGATCTCCTGGGCGCGCGGACTCACGCGATAGTCTCCGTCCATCACCTGCTTGAGTAACTTGGCAGTCACGCGCGCATCGGCAAGGGCGCTGCGGGCATGGCCCGTCGACTCATCAAAAACGATGCCAAACCACGTTGCCGCATCACTCAACGAGGCACACCCGTGGTTGCCCACGTCCATGATCGAGGAGCGACACGCCTGCAGATCGACCCAGTCCGTAGGAAAGCCAGCAAGGCTGACGCGCTTCGTCCGCTAATCGTCCTCGAACCGCCACTGGTCCGCCCCGCCCCAGCAGGCCACTCAACGGTGAGATAATTCCCGCGACTATTAACGTAAGCAAGGAGCACGCTATGGCAGACAACGAGATCAAACCATCGACGGACGGCAGCCGAGAGGAACTCGTGGCAAAACAGCTCGCATCCACCAAAATCCACCTCGCGCTCACTCAGGAGCGGGCGGACGTCTCCGACGCCATCAAGCTCCCGCTCGAACGAGTCCCCCAGCTCGGCATAGCGCTCGCCTCACTCCCTTCGACATTCCGCACCGTCACCAATACGGTGAGCGTGCCTATGCTGCTCCAGCCAACCGACAAGTTTGGCAATCCGCTTGATCCGTCGATACTCCAATCGTTCAAGGACGGCAGCGGCCTCATGGGGTCCTACCGCGACGCAGTCAATGGCTTTGGGCAGGCTCGCTTCCACGTTGTCGAGGGTGACATCGCCACAAGTGTCACGCAAGTGCCCTACGACCCGACGTCGCTGTTCATGGCAGCCGCAATCGCGCAGATAAACCAAAAGCTCGACTCCATCCAGGAGTCCGTCGACGAAATGTTCGAGTACATGCGCCAGCGTGACAAGGCCAACATGCGCGGCAACCTCAAGACACTTGCAGACATCCTCAACGGCTACGGCCTCAACTACGACAAAGCCGTTTACATGGCCAATGCCCATATGAAGGTACTCGACATCAAACAGGCCTCCGTGCAGGACATGGAACATTTCCGTTCGCAAGCACAAGCGGACCTGAAAAAGAAAGGGTTCATCGAGGTGCGAGACGACGTGAAAAGGCGCCTCGACAAGGTTCTCGACTATCTCAAGGACTACCAGCTCGCCACCTATATCCACGCGTTCTCGCTGTTCCTCGAGCCCATGCTCACCCAGAACTTCAAACCTGCAAAGCTCGCAGACGCTGCCGCAAAAATCGAGGCGGACTCGCTTGCGTACCGCGAACTCTACACCGAATGTTACGACGCACTCGAGGCGAGCACTGCCGACACTATCGATGTGGCGCTTCTGGGCGGCATCGCCTCCGCAGGCAAGATGCTCGGTCGTGCCATCGCGGCGACGCCCATCGGCGAGCTCACGCCCATAGACGAGGCGCTTGAGGGTGCAGGAGAGGACATCAGCAGGTTCAACGACGAGCAATCCGAGAAACTCATTGAGAAGCTCCACCAGGCAAAGACGCCCGACGTCGCACCGTTCAGGCAGAGTGTGATGGAGATCGACATCCTCTACAACCGTCCCACGCAGATTGCCGTGGACGCCGAGAACGTCTACATCTTACCTGCCAAGCAGCAGGAAGAGTAGCGATACGCGACAGGCACGCGCCATGCAGACAACTAACGCCCCTACCTCCCCTCCGCCTTCAGCTTCAGCAGCAGGTCGCCCAGTTCGGGGCACTTACTGGAAAGGCGTGTCTGGGGTCGCTCGCCTATCCCCCACCGCTGGCGGACTTCCTGGGCGCGCGGGCTCACTCGGTAGTCCCCGTCCATCATCTGCTTGAGCAACTTGGCGGTCACGCGTGCATCGGCAAGGGCGCTGTGGACATGGCCCGTCGACTCGTCAAACTCGATGCCAAACCACGTCGCCGCGTCGCCCAACGAGACGCGCCCGTGGCTGCCCACGTCCATGATCGAGGTGTAAAACGCCTGCAGGTCGGCCCAGTCCGTAGGAAATGCAAAAAGATCGATGTGCTTTGCCTGGCACTCGGTCAAAAGCTGTCGACGATCCGCCCCGCTCCAGCAAACTATCTGGGCGGAGTAGCGACCGATCCAATCGCTGAGCCTTTTGATCACCACATAGAGCGGATCGGCCATCGCGGTGTCCACGGCCGATATCCCTGTGAGCTCGCGGACGGGAAACGCAACGCCTTCGGCATATTCCGTCTGCACAAACTGCGAGAACTCGCCCATAACGTTGCCGTGGTAGTCGAGCTTGACGGCGCCGACCTCGATAATCTCGTTGCGCAGCCCGCGACGCTGGTGCTGCCTTGGCACCGACGCAAACTCAAAGTCGAGCACGATCTGGCGCGCAAAATTCGTCGTATCGATAGCCAAGATACCCGGCGTCTTTTTGTCTGGCACGGTTAGGGCCTTTCTCCGTCAACTGCCGCTCGTTACATTGGCGGCCACATTGCCGTAAGGATAGGCGCCCGTGCGGACATGAAAGCGCCCAGCACGGCCCTCTGGCGCCCTTGTGGGAAGCTGCGTTTTGGGAGTCTCACCTTGTTGTTATTATCGAACAGACATTCGTATTTTTACCTGCAATTTGATAGAATGGCTGTTGTTGACGGCAGCTCCATGTGCCGGGCAGCGCCCTCCATGCGACGGGAGGTGATGCCCATGACCGATCTGATTGATTTCGTGAAGCTCCTGACCGCTCTGGTCTCGCTCCTCACGGCGCTTATCGGACTTTCCGAGGCGCTTAAGCAGTGCTCGAAGCATAGCAGAAGGGGTCGACGCCATTAAGGCATTGACCCCCTAATCTAAGCAACGGCGCTGCCCAGCTTACCCAACTTGGGCTGCCGTCGACACCATTCTACCCACGGGCGCCGGGTTTAACAAATGGAATTTCGGTAATGGAGGCACGGCACCCCGCACCCCGCAAACCACTACGCCCCAAGCGCCGCCATGGGAATCACCGCCACGCCGTCGTCGCGCGTATAGGCGATGCTCCCCTTTCCAACCACGACCGCCAAAAACGCCGGCGCGACATTCTGGGCGGCAGGATTGGAGAGCACTTTCCTCTCCAGTGCCTTGAGGTTTCTCGCTCCGTCGTCTGCCTTCGCATCGCCCAGCTTGACCTCGATGGCTCCCCAGCACCCGTCGTGCTTGACGATCAGATCGACCTCAAGGCCTTTCTCATCGCGGAAATAATGAACGCTGTTGTCAACGCCACCGTAAGTGGAAAGGAACACGCGCACGTCGCGCAAGACGAGGTTCTCAAAGAACATCCCCAGCGTCTGTATGTCGCCAAGCAGCCGCTCAGGAGTAGCCCCCAGCAACGCCGTCGCAAGCGACGGGTCGCAGAAGTAACGCTTGGGACGCACGCGAACGCGGGCCTTCGAGCGTACGTACTGGCTTGCTGCCTCTTGCGCAAGCTCGTCCGAAAGCCCAAGGTTTGCAGGTCAACCGCCCTGTAGCACCAGCGGGCGACGCTATCCTGCGAAATTACGCCATTCTTGATGTAGTTTTTACGCCGTTCTCAATGTAGGTTTTACACCATTCTCGATGTAGGTTTTACGCTTGGCATCCTTGGCGCGACGCTCGCTCAACCACCTGATCACTAAATCGCCCTTATTCCGGGACGCGCTTTCCGCCCCATGCCTCTAACGGAAAATGGGTCCCACTCTGAAACTCAATTCCGGGACACAGTTTCCGGCAGAGGTGCCACTGGGAAAGCTCATCCCGGTTTGGAGGCTAAATCTGGGATGCAGTTTCCGCTTGAGGGCCGATCCGGAAACGGCATCCCACTCTGGGGCCGAGAAATGGGATGCAGTTTCCCCAAGCGGTCCTTTCGGTCCCCGACGTCCCACTTTGGAGCCGAATTCTGGGATGCGCGGGACCAAATGAGCTTAAAGGGAAAGCGCATCCCATTCCGAGCATTTCCGGGGCACGCTTCGTTATCTCCGCTCGCACATCTCAGCAAACGAAATCAACTTGGCGTCTCCCCTGCTCGCTGCAGTCTCCTGACACCCTTGGGTAAAGCCGCGCTTCGAGAAGATCGCGTAGCTTTTGCGCTGCCGCCTAAAGAGTTCGCTTCGGTACACGAGCTTTTCAAGAACATCCTCGCCCACCGGCTCGTTGCGCCATTTGCATTCTGCAAAGAGCGCTGTACCCTCTCCGTCATCGACAATCAAATCGATCTCTTCCTGCGTGCGCGTTCGGTTGTCCGTTCCCCACCAGCGGCCAACGGTTGCCGGCACCACATCGAGCTCGCCTGCGCGCGCAAGCTCATACACGTACTGCCAGCAGATAAGCTCAAATACCGCACCCATATAATCAGATAGGTGCGGCTCGATGCGACCATACGCCATCTCGGCCATGCCGTTTTGAATCAGCCCTATGTTCTGCGGCACAAACCGATACCAGAACCTGAACATCTGATCGCACAGCTGGTACACAGCCCGCTTGTTGCTCGTCTCGTTGAGCGGCAACTCGCGCTCGACGATGCCAAGCGATATCAGCTTATCGACATACATTTTTACGTTGCTTGCCGGGATTCCCGCGGCGCCAGAGATCTCCGAGAGCTTCGAGCGGCCTTGGGCGATTGCCTGCACAATGGCATCATATTGCTCGGGGTTGCGGCACTCTTGCAACAACAAGTTGCTTGGCTCTTCAAAGAGATAGCCCGAGGGGTTAAGGAACAAGCGCGTAATGTTGTCTTTAAGAGATGCCGACGGGTCGACTTTCTCGACATAAGCGGGGATGCCGCCCGTCATGCCATAACAAACCGCCGCGTCCTCGCGATCCATGCTGTGCCACAATTCGAGCGTCGTCAAAAAGTCGAGCGGCATGATTTTGGACTGCGTCGTTCGCCTGCCGTAGAGCGGACTCTCGTAGCCCAGCACCCGCTCTTCCATAAACGAAAGCGACGATCCGCACAAGATAAGCATGAGCTTGGTCTCTTTGTACAAGTGGTCGATCTTTTCCTGCAGCAGCGAGTTGACCTCGGGGCACGACTGGGCAAGATAGGGATACTCGTCGATCACAACGACCAGGCGGCTGTCGCGAGACATGGCAGCAAGCGCATCGAATGCCTCGTCGAAAGATCGGAACGACAGGGCCGCTGCCCCCGTCTGGCCGGCAAGTATCGCTTGGCTGAAGTACTGCAGATTCGCCTCCGCATTGGTGCGACGAGCCTGAAAGTAAATGGCGCGCTTTCCCTGAATGAACTCCGTGATAAGGCGCGTCTTGCCCACGCGACGGCGGCCGTAAATCACGGGCATCTCAAAGGAATCTGAGTTGTAGAGCCGATTGAGCTCGGACATTTCTGCTGTTCTGCCGATAAACATGGGCGGACCTTTTATCCCTTACGTTATAGCTGGCTATATTATAGCTGCTTATAATATAGCCAGCTATAACGTTATGAGACTGCACCCAGGAATTACGTCGCGGCCCCATCGAAAAAGTGGGGTGAATCTTCCGCTTGAGGACACTTTGGGAAAGCGTGTCCCGCTCTGGGACCGAGAAATGGGACGCAGTTTCCCCGAGCGGGCTCTTTGGTCCCCGGTGTCCCACTTTGGAGCCGAATTCTGGGATGCACTTTCCCAGACGAGCCTAAAGGGGAAAGCGCGTCCCGGTTTGAGACTCGATTCTGGGACGTAGTTTCCCCGAGCGGCCTCAGCGGGAAAGTACGTCCCATTCTGAGGGTTGATTCTGGGACGCGTTTTCCCGAGCGGGCTCTTTGGGAAAATGCATCCCACTCTGGCCGCCGGCCCAACGCTCATATCACACGTCCTTGAGCATGTGCTCAACAGTTTCAATACAGCAGGAAAACTGCCGTTTTTCGGAAAAGTACACGTCCCTAAACTTACCTAGTTTTCATAACTTTCGACCGTTCAGGGGTGCCGATTACCGCTTACCGATTCAGTTTCAAAAAACGACGTCAAAACAGGCTATCTACCTGCATGGTTAGATTTTGGTCAGCTTTTGGTCAGCTGAGCGGCAAGTTGCGGCTGATACGTTTTTGCTACCCAAAAGGAGGCGGTAGCCCATGACCCATTGCAATGACCAACTCATCGACCAACTACTAACCCAAGCCGAGCGGGAGGGGCGATGCCTTATTCCCCCGAGCACGGCAATCCGAAAAGCGCTGCTGCGGCGCACCGGCGACACGGTCGTCTCGCCCATGCCGGGGCTGTTTGCACGCAAGGCGCTCTGGGATGAACTCAACCGGGCACAGCGTCATTGCGAGATTATCCGCGCCCTTGCGATCATCCACCCCGCTTGGACGTTCTGCTCGTTCTCAGCCGCCTGCCTGCTGGGGCTCGAGGTCTCGTGGCGGCATCTGAACGTCGTGCATGTCTGCAGCGCCACCAAGCCGTCGGCTCGCCCGGGCGCGCATATTCAGCGGCACCAGATTGAGTCTGCCGACACAGTGCGTAGGGCCGGCATATTGCTCACGCCGCCCATCCAAACGGTTACAGATTGCCTGCTTCAGACCGGTTTTGCCGACGGTATGCCCATTGCCGATTCGGCAATCTCAAAGCTCGGTCTAACGCGAGAGCAGCTGATGGAAACAGTCGAAAAACGGGCGGGAGCTCGCAACGGTCGCGCGGTGCGTACTGCGCTCACCACGCTGCAATATGCCGACGCCCGCGCCGAGAGTGGCGGGGAATCGGTCGCCCGAGCTGTCATGATCGAAACGGGCTTTGCACCCGACCAGCTTCAATACGAGCTGACGGATCCCTTCGATTCGACCAAGCCCATACGGACGGATTTTGCCTGGGAGCGCTACGCCAGGGAGCTGACGCTGGGCGAACTCGACGGACTCGTCAAATATACCGACCAGACCATGCTTGCCGGGCAAACCACGGCCGAGGTGCTCGTTGCAGAGCGGCAACGCGAAGCGCATCTGTCGCTTTACGGTCACCCTCTGCTGCGTTTTACCATGAACGAGGTCCGCTCGGCAGGAGTGCTCGCGAAAAAGCTGCAGACAGCAGGCGTCAGGCAAACCGCGCTGCCAACATGGCTCAACGAGGTGGACCTGTAGGGCTGTTGAGCGACAAGTCGTCCACACCTGCGCCCTCACGCCCGCCAATCTGGGACACGCTTTCCGCTTGAGGCCTTCGGCGGAAAGCGCGTCCCGGAATCGGGGTTCAGAGTGGGACGGGCTTTCCGGTTGAGGCCTTCGGCGGAAACGGCATCCCGGAATAGACGCTCAAACTGGGATGCATTTTCCAAACGAGCGACTGGCGGAAACTGCGTCCCATTCTGGGCGTCGATTCCGGGTCGCAGCTTCCGCTTGAGAACCGTTCCGGAAAGCGTGTCCCACTCTGGAGCCAAATTCCGGGACGCACTTTCCGCAGAAAGGCAGTAGGAGCTGCCGACAGCAAAGAGGGGCCGTCGAGACGCTGCCCGACGACCCCTCAAAACTTGCCATCGATGCCAATCGCCACAAGGACGTGGCTGCCTACTTGCTAATGGCGCCCGTCATATAGACAAACTGCACGCGGTTCATGTGCCCGCCCTGCTCGCCGTTAACAAAGTCCGTCGGCGTAAAGCTGGGGTTGAGCATTTCCTCGATCTTGTCCTTAACGGTGTTGATGACCTGGGTATCGAGGTCGCTCGTACGGTCGGTAAGCTCCTGCATACCGCTGCCGAGCTCGGATGCGCCGCTGGCGAGCGTACCCGCACCCGACGAGAGGAGGTTCATGCCGCTGGCAAGAGTGGCTGCTCCCGCCTTGAGCTGCGCCGCACCGCCATTAAGCTGCGAGACGCCGTTAGCGAGAGCGGGCGTGGCACCGTTAAGCTGCTGCGTGCCCGCGGCAAGCTGATCGGTGCCCGCGGCAAGGGCCGTGGCGCCGTCGCTCAACTGGCCCGCGCCCGTGGCTGCAGAGCCGACGCCGGCGACAAGACCGGGGTTCTCTGCCGTGGGGCTTGCAGGGTTGATCGCGCTGTTCATATAGGCGATGGCCCCGGCCAGGCTCAGCTGCTGACCATCCTGAACGGTAGTGTAGCCCTGAATGGCGCTATCGAGCGCGCCGACGGCACCCTGGGCGCCACCCTGGGTGCCGGCCGCCTGCGCCAATGCGGCAACCTGATCGGTGAGCGTGCCAAACATGGGCTTAGCGCCCTCAAGACCCTGAGACGCCTGGCCGTTAAGGCCCTGGGCTCCCGTAACGGCGCTGGACGCGGCATCGAGATATGTGGTAAGGCCCGTCGCATCGGCGCCCGACGCCGCCGTGGCGGCCTCTCCCGCACTAGCAGCAGCATTTCTGGCACTTGCGGTGGCAGCATCCAGCTGCGCCGTGGCCTCGCTTAGCTTGGCAGCCGCGGCCTTGGCGGCATCGAGGTCGGCTGCATTCTCCAGTGCGTTCTGAGCCTCGGCGACCGTTGCCTTGGCAGCAGCAATAGACTCAGCGGCACTCTCTGCGCTGTCCTTAGCGCTTACAGCGTTGGTCTTGGCGGCATCGTTGCCCATGGCGCTCGCAACCTGCTTCGCCCCGCCGAGCGCCTGCTGAGCTCCGGCAAGGTACTGTCCTTCACCATTGAGTGCCGCCGTAAGGCCCTGCGGACCGTACAGCGCGCCGTAGGCGCTACCGGACGTAGCGGTTACGGCGTCCTGCGCCGTCTTGGTTGCACCCTGCGCCTTGGCAAGGTTTACCTCCTGAGCCTGCTTGCCCAGCTTCAGCGCATTAACAAACGTATCGGAGCCGGCGGCAATTCCGCTGATGCCGCCCGAGATCTCCTGCGCACTCCCCTGCAGCTTGGTAAGGCCCGTCGAAAGATCGGACGCGCCGCCTTTGAGCTTTGCAGCGCCGGCATTAACGCCCTCGGCACCGGTATTAAGGCTGCTTACGCCTTCGACCAGCGTGGGAACCTGCGCATTGAGTTGGCTCGTGCCCGCCGCAAGCGCGGCAGCGCCACTGGACAGCGTGCCGGCACCGGTATTGGCAGTGGCGAGCGAGGCTGCGAGGGTCTTGGCGCCGTCGGCGACCTGGCCCGCACCGCTGTTGGCCGTGGCAATGCCGTTAGAGAGTTCCACGAGCTGGCTCGTATCCATGCTGCT
The DNA here is from genome assembly GCA_958415665.1 of uncultured Collinsella sp. Taxonomy (GTDB): domain Bacteria; phylum Actinomycetota; class Coriobacteriia; order Coriobacteriales; family Coriobacteriaceae; genus Collinsella. Next base: position 53,625 of record CATYZK010000006.1, read on the forward strand.
TGAGTCCACATCGATGGCAAGGCTCAGCGGCACGCCGACAATCTGCCAGCCGTCGAACTCAAAGTCCTCGACATCGGTCGTAATGGTGTAGTCACCGGTGGTACCGGGAATCACCATGTAGGTGAGCTGCGTGTTGGAACCGTTGGCTGCAACCGTGGCGCCCTCGGCCTCAATATCGTGTGCTTCGGCATCCTCAAGCTGGCCGGTAATCTGGACCAGATAGTTATCGGCATAATCGCCGCCGGTATAGTCCGCGTTCTTTTCGACCTTGAGCCTCATGGTGAGCTTGCCACTCTTGCCCGCCAGATCCTTGGCGTCGATATCCTTACCGTCGAGCTGATATGTCACGGTCACGTTCCACGGCATCTGGGTGTTCTTGTCCAGATCGCCCTGGTAGACAAAGTCCTGCGCGCCCTGGCCTGTAACGGCAACCGACCCGTTGTCATCCGTTAGCTTTTGAGTCGTCGACAGATTGGTCACCTTGTCATAGGTGCCGGAGTCGTCAATCTTGACGCCCTTGTTGGCCTCGAAGCTGTTGACCACGTAAACGCCCGTGCGATTACCATCGGCATCGGTCTTAACGTACACGACCTGGTTTTTCTTGTAACCCGGCGCGGTGCTATTGGAGCTCGTCGCGACCTGTTCGGTCGCAGCCGAAGCCCCGTTTGTCGACCCCAAGCCATCAGCGAATACAACGGCGCCGGGCACGGTAAGGGCCACGGTCAAACCGGCGGCAAGAGCGAGTGCGGCAATGCGCTTACGCGGACGGCGCACGAGATCGCGCTGAGCGTCGAGCTCTTTCGAAGCGGTATCAGTGGTATGGGTATGCATTGCGGTATTCCTTCCAACTACTTTGTTAAACGTTACTGAGCGGAGCCGTCCGCAACGGGTGCCTCGGCGCTATCCGAAACCGGAGCCTGGGCACCTTTAGGCAAAAAGTGCGCTTTGAGCGTGGTCTTGCCAATAAGACCGTCGAGCACATACAGGAAGCCCGGCAGCGCAAAGAGCACGGCGACCAGCGAGATGCTCACACCGACACCCAAGAACCAGCCGATTTGCTTGAGCACGCCGTGGCTCGAAATCGCATGGATCAAGAAACCGCTAATGAGCAGGACCGATCCAGACGTCAGGACAGGAATCGTGCAAGCCTCCATGGTCTCGAGCAACGCCTCGCGCTTGTGCATAATCTTGCGGTCCTCGCGATAACGGTCGGCGATCAGGATGCCGTAGTCGACGGCGACACCCAACTGGATGGAACTCTCGATTAGATAGGCAAGAAAGAACTCATGCATTCCGGTGTAGAGCGGTGCGGCAAAGTTGACCCAGATCGAGGTCTCAATCACAAGCACCAAGATGACCGGCAGGCTGATGGACTTGGTGGCAAGCAGCAGCACCACGAACACAGCCACGACGGCGATAAGATCGACCTTACCCTTATCGACGGTGATGGTGTCCTTAAGGTCGGTGGTGCTCACGCCCTCGCCGGCGAGCATTGCCTTGCCCGGGTAATGCTTATCAGCGATACCGCGGATCTTCTTGACCAACTTGAACGTACTCGGGCCCTCGTAGGGCACGCTAACCGTGAGCACCAAGCGGCTGTAATGCTCTCCCTCCACCAGATCGAGCACGTTCTTCTCGGCCATGCCCGTGGGGATATAGGGGCTCGCGACGTCAACGTAGCTCTGGATAGACTTGACCTCGGGGAGTGCCTTGAGCTCGTTGGAGAGTGCCTGCTCCTCGCTCACCTCACCGCGGGGAACGAGCACAACGTAAGTATCGGAGTTGCCAAAGATCTCCTTGACCTTGTCCATATCCTGGCCAAGGCGCGTATCCGAACCAAAAATATGCGAGGTGCCGTAGTAGTACGTGATGTCGCTGGAGGTCGATGCCACGCGCGCGGGATAGACCACAGCAAGGATCACGACGGCAGCGGGAATGCAGACCTTAAGTACCAAGCGGGCAAACTTGCCCAGCGGCGGAACAAACGGCTTATGCTGCGTCTTTTGCACAAAGCCGTCAAACTGAACGAACATGGAGGGCACAAAGGTAAAGACCGATACCAAGCTGATGGCGATACCCTTTGCGAGGGCAAGGCCAAGATCGGGGCCGATCTTAAACTGCATGGCGGTCAGCGCGATAAAGCCCATGCAGACCGTGCAGCCGCTCGAGAACACAGCGACCGAGGACTTGCAGCACGACTGCACCATGTCTTCGGCAACGCTGCCGTGATGGCCGTGTTCCTCGTTAAAGCGGTGCAGCAAAAAGACCGAGAAGTCCAGTGCGATGGCAACCTGCAAAATCGAGCCAGCGGAGTTGGTGACAAAGCTGATCTCGCCAAAGATAAGGTTTGTGCCCCAGTTGATAAACACCGAGACGCCCAGGCCCAGCAGCACCAGAATGGGCTCGGCCCAGCTGGTGGTCGTGATAACCAGAATCACAAAGATGATCGCTATTACGGCGACCGTAATGATGCTGATCTGTTGCTCGGTCGACGTGGTCGCAAGCGCGTTGGACATGGCCGAGCCCGTAATAGCGCCCTCGTCGCCCACGATATCGCGGATGGCATCGGTGGCCTCGATCTCCTTCTCGGAATCGACCGTCACCGTAAACAGGGCATTATTCTTTTTGTAATACGTCTCGACGGTATTCTTATCCTGCGTGGCAAGCGGCTGATCGATGTCGGCCGCATCGTCGAGCCACAAGACCTCTTCGACACCGTCGACCTTTTTGATCTTGTCCTTGTATTTCAGTGCCTGGGTAATCGAGACATTGGGCACCATGACACGGCAGTTGGGAATGTCGCCCTTAAACTCGTCGCCCATGGTATTGAGAGCAACGGTCGACGCCGCCTCGTCGGGCAGATAGCTCGTAATGTCGTAGTTCACGCCCACAAACTGGCGCAGGAACAGGCACACCAGCGCCGCCATCGCATAAAACGCGATGATGGGCTTGCGGTGCTTTACGATCCATCGAAATAGCTTCTCTTTCAACCTCAATCCTCCATAACGCTCAGCTGGTAGTTCGCTCTAATTATTCCACATCTGTTAGTTATCAAACATATGTAGGTTAAAGTTCGCATTAAGATTGGCGATTGAGGAGAACCTTGGAGGCAAAACAACCTCCGCAAAAGCGCTCCGGAAAGCGGGCCCCGGTCTGAGGTCCGAATCCAGGACGCAGTTTCTGGTTGAGGGCCTGTCCGGAAAGCGCGTCCCATTCTGAAGCCGAATTCCGGGACATACTTTCCGAAACCCATGCCAAAGGGAAAGCGCGTCCCATTCCAGGCGCGGATTCCGGGACGCAGTTTCCGCTTGAGGGTTGATCCGGAAAGCGTGTCCCATTCTGAGACCTGATTCTGGGATGCAGTTTCCGCTTCATAGCCGTTCCGGAAAGCGCATCCCACTCCGGGCATAGATTCCGGGACGCAGTTTCCGCTCCAAACAAAAGGCCCCGGCTCGCGATGGAACCGGGGCCAAAGGCGCAGCGTATGTAGTTGATGCTGAGCGCGGGCGGCCCGTCAGCAATGCCGTCCGTGCTCTACTCTACCCGCGGTGACGGGCGCGGCTGTAGGGCGTATCCACCATGGGCAGATCCGGACGCAGCTTGCCGTCAAACGCACGGTAGGCGTTCTGCACGGCGGGCGCCGTGGGGATCGTTGCGATCTCGCCGATACCCTTGCCACCGTATGCCACGGGCAGCAGCTCGTCCTTCTCCACGTAGATGGCGTGGATATCCGGAATCTCGGGCGCACGAAACAGCCCGAGCGTGCCGTACCTGGCCTGGGGCACGCAGTCCTTGAGCGGCCAGTCCTCGGTAAGCGCGTAGCCCATGCCCATGAGCACGCCGCCTTCGATCTGACCCTGGATAGAGATGGGGTTGACCACCTTGCCGGAATCGTGCGCGGCATAGACCTCGCTCACGCGGCCGTCGTCGTCCAGGATGACCACGTGCGTGGCAAAGCCGTAGCAGATGTGGCTCTTGGGATTAGGCACGTCGGCACCCAGCTTGTCGGTGGGCTCTAGATACACGTAGCTAAACTCGCAGCCCTCGAGCGCCTTGATGGCGGTCGCAGGATCCTGCGGATGCATGCCCTGGCCGGCGACGAGTTCCTGCGAGCGCAGCTGATAGGCGCGACCGTCGTCGTACTCGATCTTGACGCCGTCGCCATGGGCGGCAACCGGGGCAGCAGGCGCGGGCTTGCCGGCCTCGACACCAAACATGGCGTCGCGCAGCAAGAAGGCGGCACCGCGCACGGCCTCGCCGGTCACGACCGTCTGACGCGAGCCGGACGTGGTACCGGAGTCGGGGGCGTTCTCGGTCGAGCACTCGCCGTTGGCAATGCAGCGAAGCGGCAGACCGCAGGCCTCGGCAACGTCCTGCAAAAAGACGGTGTTGCAGCCCTGGCCGATGTCGGACGTGGCGGCGTAGACCACGGCGCGGCCGCCCTCGACGCGAATCTTGCAGCGACCGGCATCGGGCAGGCCAACGCCCACGCCGGCGTTCTTCATGGCACAGGCGATGCCAGCGTGGCCGGGGTGCGCATAGTAGGCATCCTTGACCTCGAGCAGCGTCTCCTTCAGCGCCGTGGAGCAGTCGGCAATCTGGCCGTTGGGCAGCACCTCGCCCGGCTCGATGGCGTTTCTGTAACGAATCTCCCACGGATCCAGGCCGACCTTCTCGGCCAGCAGGTCGATCAGGCTCTCGAGTGCAAACTCGGACTGGCAAACGCCAAAGCCGCGGTACGCGCCGGCGGGCGGATTGTTGGTGTAGTAGCCAAAACCGCGGATGTCGGTGTTCTGGTACTTGTAGGGGCCGACGGCATGCGTGCAGGCGCGCTCGAGCACCGGGCCGCACAGCGACGCGTAGGCGCCGGTGTCAAAGTTGATCTCGCAGTCCAGACCGGTAAAGATGCCCTCGGCGTCGCAGCCCAGCGTAAAGGTGCCGTCCATGGCATGACGCTTGGGATGGAAAGCGAGCGACTCGGCACGCGTGAGCTTGCACTTCACAGGACGCTGGAACTTATATGCGGCGAGCGCGGCCAGGTGCTGGACCGAAACGTCCTCCTTACCGCCAAAGCCGCCACCCACGAGCATGGTCTCGACGACCACACGCTCGGGTTCGCTATCCCAGCCAAACATGTGGGCACACTCTTTGCGCGTGTCGTAGGCACCCTGGTCGGTCGACTGCACCTTGACGCCGTTCTTGTACGGGAAGGCAACGGCACACTCGGGCTCCAAGAAGGCATGCTCGGTAAAGGGCGTGGTAAAGCGCTGCGTCACGGTAAACGCGCTCTCTGCCAGCGCCTTGGCGGCGTCGCCGCGCGTCACACGACGGCTCTGGCACACGTTGTCCTTGAGCTCCACTGTATTGCCAAAGGCAAAGAAGCTGTCATGCAGGCGCGGGGCGTCGGCAGCCTTGGCCTCGACAATGTTACGCACGGGCTCCAGCGGCTCGTAATCGATCTTTACGAGCTTCTTGGCCTTCTCGAGCGTCGCCTCGTCCTCGGCAACCACCAGCACGATGGCATCGCCCACGCAGCGGGTGATATCGCCCGCCGCGATCATGACGTCCCAGTCCTGGATAAGGTGGCCGACCTGGTTGACCGGCACGTCCTCGGCGCGCAGGATGCCCACCACACCGGGCAGGGCCTCGGCCTTGGAGGTGTCGATGGAGAGCACGCGGGCGCGCGGATACTTGGAGCGCACGGCGCTGGCATAGGTCAGGCCCGGCTGATCGAGCTCGTCGATATCGTCGGGGTACTTGCCCTCGCCGAGCACCTTCTTGCGCACGTCAATACGGAAGGCGCGCTTGCCCACGCCGTAGTCATCGCCGCGCTCCAGGTCCTTGTCGATCTGCTTTTCGCCACGGAGCACCGCAGCGGCCAGCGAGATGCCCTCGATAATCTTTTTGTAGCCGGTGCAGCGGCAGACGTTACCGCGAATGGCGTACTTGATCTGCTCCTCGGTGGGCTCGGGGTCCTCGGCGATGAGCGCTGCACCCGCCATGACCATACCGGGGATGCAAAAACCGCACTGCACGGCGCCCACGGCACCAAAGGCGTACACAAAGGCTTCGCGCACGTCCTGGGGCAGGCCCTCAACGGTCACGATGTTACGGCCGGCGGCAAGAGCGGTGGTCAGTACGCACGCCTTGACGGCCGCACCGTCCACATGGATGGTGCAGGTGCCGCAAGCGCCTTCGGAGCAGCCGTCCTTGGCGGAATGGATATGCAGGTCATCGCGTAGGTAGCGCAGCAGCGGTTTGTTTTGGGTCGTCGTGCGCTCGACGCCGTTAACGGTAAAAGTGAATTCCTGTGCCATGGTGATTCCCTTCTACACGCCGGCGGCGATGCCGGTGCGGTCGTGGATGGCGCCATGCGGGCAGACGACAGCGCACATGCCGCACGACAGGCAGTCCGCGCCGTCGATATGGGCGCAGTTGTCCTCGATGCGGATAGCGCCGGCGGGGCACTTTTTGGCGCACATGCCGCAACCGATGCAGCTCGTGTCGCAGATCTTGCGGGCGATGGCGCCCTTATCGGTGTTGTTGCAGCGCACCAGGATATTCTGGTAGCCGGGCACGAAGGCAATCACGCGCTGCGGGCACGCCATGCCGCACAGGCCACAGCCCGTGCACTTGGAGCGATCCACGCGGGCGATGCCGTCGACCAGCGCAATGGCACCGTAGGGGCAGGCCGTGACGCAGGCGCCACAGCCAATGCAGCCTTCGCTGCAGCGGGCGTCGCCGCCTGCGGAGGCGCAACCGCTTCCGCAGGCAACGTAGGCCACGTTATGTTGAATGGATTTGGCCATAAGAGACTCGCCTATTTCTTAAGAAGGTACGGATAGCTGTCGCGCACGGCCTTGATGGTCAGGCGGACGGCCTCGGGCAGACCGGTGTTGACGGCATCGACCGAGACGGTGCGGACCGTGCCGGCGACGCGGACCTTAAAGTGATCCTCGTCCACGGCCAGGAAGCCCTCGTTCTCGGAGTTCTCCATGTCCTGCTCGCTCCAGAACAGGGTGAGCTTGTCCTTGTAGGGACGACCCTCCTGGTAGGGGCAGAACACGGCGCAGTTGCCGCACTCGTTGCACATGCCGTCGACATGGACGACCTGATGCTTGGCCAGGCCCGGCACCTTAATTGCCACGTTGGCGCGGTTGGGGCATACGTCGCAGCAGACCTCGCACACCGAGCCGCAGCCTAGGCAGCGGGTCTTGGTGCAATTGCGCTTGTCGCGGCACAGCGACCCCTTGCGCTCGTAGCAGGCGTCCTCGCGACCGGCCTGAGCATTCTGGTCGGCGTACTTGTTAAAGTCCACGCCAGCGATGGCACGGGCGACCTCGGCGGCGTCGGCGATAGCCTCGACCACGGTGGCCGGACCGCGACGGCAGTCACCGGCAGCCCAGACGCCCTCGACGCCGGTGGAGGTGGCGGCAAGGCGGCCGCGACGGTCGTGCTCGACGCCCGCGGCATCGTACAGGCTGGCATCGATGCCCTCGCCCACGGCGCAGATCACCGTGGTGGCGGGAAGCTCGACGGTCTCGCCCGTGGCGACAGGGCTGCGACGGCCGCTTGCATCCGGCTCGCCAAGCTCCATAACATCGCAGGTCAGCACGGCGCCGTTGAGCGCCTTGGGCGCCAGCAGCTCGCAGAACTCAACGCCGTCAGCAAGAGCAAGATCGAGCTCTTCCTCGTCGGCGGGCATTTGCTTCTTGGTGCGGCGATACACCAGGCGCACGTTCTTCACGCCAGCCAGGCGCTTGGCCACGCGGGCCGCGTCCATAGCGGTATTGCCGGCGCCGATGACCACGACATCCTCGCCCAGCTCGAGTTTCTCGCCCTTCTTGGCGGCCTCGAGGAACTCCAGCACGTCGAGCTCGGCGCCCTCGCCCAGGCCCGCAGAGCCGGGCATCCAGGCACCGGTTGCCACGACCACGTCGGTGAAGCCCTGGGCCTTGAGTTCGTCGATGGAATCCACGCGAGCGTTGAGCTGCACCTTGGCGCCAAAGGCCAGGCAGAGCTCGGCGTCGTGGGAGATATCGTCGCTGGCGATACGGAACTCGGGGATGACGTGACGGACCACGCCGCCAAGCGAATCGCGGGCCTCGAAGATAGTGACGGGCACGCCGGCGCGCGTCAGGAAGAACGCCGTCGCCAGACCGGCCGGGCCGCCGCCGATAACGGCAACGTTGTACTCGCCGTCGTTGGCGATGGCCTGGGCGCGCAGCTTGGGCAGCACGGCGGTCATGGCCTCGCGGGCGGCCTTGAGCTTGCTGGCGCGAATCTGGGCGCCCTCGGGCTCGTAGAACGCACGCTCGCAGGCACGGCCGCAGGGATGCGGGCAGATGGTACCGGTAATGAACGGCAGGGCGTTGCGCTCGATGATGATGTTGAGTGCGTCCTCGTAGCGGCCCTCGTCAACAGCCGCCAGGTAGGCGGGAATGTCCTGCTGGATGGGGCAGCTCGTGCGGCACGGCGTGGTAAAGCAGTCGGAAAGCGGGCTCTTGCCGGCGACCTTGCGGTCGGGCAGCGGGCGCAGCGGCTTCTTGTAGAGCGGGTTGGTGAGCGAGTCGGTCTGGATCGCAGTCACGGCCTCGAGCGAGACGCCCGCGAACGGCTTGCCGTCCAGGTCGGTGAACTCGCCGGCCATCTGACTAAAGCGCTCGTAGCCACCGGGCTTGAGCACGTCGGTCGCCAGGGTGACGGGCCAAATGCCGGCATCGTACAGGGCGCGGATGTTGTAGACCGTGGCGCCGCCGGAGTAGCTGATGCGCAGCTTGCCATCGAACTGCTCGGTAATGCGGCGAGCAGCCTCGATGGTCAGCGAGAACAGCGAACGGCCGGACATGTACATCTCGGTGGAAGGTAGCTCGTTCCTGGTCACGTCGACGGGGAACGTGTTGGTCAGCTTGACGCCAAACTCCAGGCCGCGCTCGGCGCACAGGGCAATCAGGCGCTCGAACATGGGCACGGCGTCGGCCCACTGCAGGTCCTCGCGGAAGTGCGTGTCATCGAAGACGATGTAGTCAAAGCCCAGCTCGTTGAGGCGCTGGCGGGCAAACTCATAGCCCAGCAGCGTGGGGTTGCACTTGATGTAGGTGTTGAGGCCCTTCTCGGTGATCAGATAGGTCGCAATGCGCTCAATCTCCGCCGGCGGGCAGCCATGCAGCGTGGATTCGGTGATGGAGTTGGACACGCGCGCCGGAATGGACTCGACAAACGCGGCGTCGACATGCTCAAACTTGTCCAGATTGGCGAGCGCCCATGCGCGGCACTCGTTCCAGACGTCAGAGCCGCTGGCGTCCTTCATGCCCTCGATGTAGGCGTCGACCTTGGCGCTCTTAATACCCTCGAGGTCATAACCCACGGACATGTTGAAGACAAAGCCATCCGGGCTGCCCAGACCGTACTCGCGAGCGATCAGGTGGCAGGCAAACCATGCCTTCACGTACTCGGCAAAGGCCTGCGGAACCTCGAGCTCGGTCGACCATTCGCAGTTGTAGCACTCGTCCTGAGCCACGATGCACGGCTTGTTGACGCACTTGGAGAGCTCCTCGCCGTCCATAACCTGGACGGTCTTGAGCTCAAAGAAGCGGGAACCGGCCACGTAGGATGCCACGATGTTCTGGGCCAGCTGCGTATTGGGACCGGCGGCCGGGCCAAACGGAGTCTCGATGCGCTCGTCAAAAATGGGAAGCGCGCCCTCCTGGTTGGCCGTGACCATCTTGCGCACGCCAAAGATGGCGTCCTGGGTCTTATGCTCCTCGATGATCCAGTTCATCAGCTGCGAAAACGGGATCGGCCTCATGATGTCGCTCATAGTGAGCTCCTCTCTGTAACGCCCGGCGAGACCGCGCGGCGGGCGCAAATACGGTGTAGCGCTAGCACAAGCGCCGGCGACCCCGCGGAGGTCGCCTATACGCGCGTCGGATGCGGCGAAACATCCGACGCGCGTGAATCTACTTGTAATTAGTAGGCGCGATCGTTGAGCGTGCTCCAGAGCTTCTTGGACTCAGCCATGGTCCACGCGTTGATCTTGTCCTCATCGATACCGACAAACTCGCGATCCTTGTACAGGACGCGGCCGTTGATGATGGTGGTGCGGCAGTTTTTGCCCATCATGCCAAAGAGCATGTGGCCGTCGATGTTCTCCTCGCTCAGCGGCGTAAAGGGCTTGTAGTCCATGACGATGACGTCGGCGGCAGCGCCGGCCTCGAGCACACCGAGCTTGCGATCGAAGTACTTGCTGGCCATCTTGGCGTTATTCTCGAACAGCATGGTCATGGCCTCGCACCAGCCCACGTTGGGCATGGCGGCGTTGTGGCGCTGGATGATCAGGAAGACCTTGAGGCTCTCGAGCATGTCGTGGGTGTAGGCGTCGGTGCCCATGCACACGGGGATGCCGCGGCGGAAGAACTCGAGCACGGGTGCGCAGCCCACGGCGTTGCCCATATTGGATTCGGGGTTGTTGACGAGCCAGGTGCCAGACTCCTTGACGATATCCATCTCGGCAGGCGTCACGTGGATGCAGTGGCCGAGCATGGTGTCGGGACCGAGCAGGTTATGCTGTAGCAGGCGCTCGACGGGGCTGATGCCGCCGCGGTTGAGGCGGGAGTCCCACACGTCGTTCATGCCCTCGCACACGTGGATATGGAAACCGGTCAGGCCGTTGTTGGCCTCGGCCATCTTGTCCATGGTCTCGTCCGACAGCGTAAAGGTAGCATGACCACCAAACATAGCGGCGATCATGTGGTTGTCGTTGTCGCGACGCTCCTTGGCAGCCCACTGGGCAAACTCGGCGTTCTCGGCAATGGCCTGATCGCACTTTTCCTGACCACGGCGGTCGGAGACCTCGTAGCACAGGCACGAACGCATACCCAGCTCCTGAGCGGCGTCCTTAATGGTAAAGAGGCTGCCCGGAATCTCGCAGAAGCTCGCGTGGTGATCGAAGATCGTGGTGACGCCGTCACGGATGGAATCCAAGATCGTGGCATAGGCGCTGGCCTTGGTGCCGTCGAGCGTCAGGTTGTCGTCGATCTTCCACCACTGCTGCTCAAGATTCTCCAGGAAGTTGGTGGGATTGCAGCCCTTGATGGCAAGGCCGCGGGCCAGACCCGAGTAGATATGGGTGTGGCAGTTGATGAGTCCGGGCATGATGAGGTTGCCCTGGGCGTCGACGTACTCGGCATCCGGGTACTTGGCCTTGAGCTCGCGCTCGGGGCCCACTTCGACGATCGTATCTCCGTCAATGGCGACCGCACCGTTGGGAATGAACGGGGTCTGAGCGTTGCGGGTAAAGACGGAACCGTTTGCGACCAGAAGCATAGATGCTCCCTTCAACATCAGAGGCGGGGTTTGACACCTCTGACATAGCGGAAGTGCGAAGCGCCGGCCTACACCGGAAACGGGCCCTCTCCCGTCAACGCTTCACCAAAGGGACAAGCCCTTTGAAGTGCGGTTTGGCACCGCATGACAAGCCCTTTGAAGTGCGGTTTGGCACCGCATGACGTCGGCGGACGAGGCGATGCGTCCGCCGACGAATAGCACCGAATTGGTTACTTCTTGCTCTCGGGCAAGACCAGATCCACGGCAGCGTCCTTGGCGGCATCGATGTGCTGAGCCACGACCGGCGTCTGCGGAAGGATCAGGTTAAGGACAATGGCCATGATGGCGGTGGGGGTCACGGCGTTGGAGCCGATGACGGTGGACACCCAGGTGGGCATGCCCTCGCCGGCGAGGCAGCCGCTGGCCATCCAGATACCCAGGCCAAAGACGACCGAGGTGCCGACGATGGTGGTAGTGCGCTGCGTGAGGCCCTCACGGGTAAACATGCGCACACCGTTCATTGTGATAGTGCCAAAGACGCCGACGGTAGCGCCGCCGATGACGGGCTGCGGGATGGCGGAGAGCACGGCAGAGAGCTGCGGGAACAGACCGGCGATGGCAAAGACGGCCGCGATAATCACAAAGACCCACTTGTTGACGACCTTGTTGGAGCAGATGATGCCCACGTTCTGGCCAAGGGCGCTGGTGGGAAGACCGCCCAGCAGGCCGCCGACCATAGAGGTAAGGCCCTGGGACACGATGGCGCCGGAGAGCTCGCGCTCGGTGGGCATACGGTCGATGGAGCCCAGGCAGGCGGCGGAGACGTCGCCGATAACCTGGATGGCGACCATGGGGAACACAACGGCGAGGGTGATGCAGACCTCGGGATCAAACTCAAGCGCGTAGGGCATGAGCTTGGGAAGCGCGAAGACCTGGGCGGTAGCGACGCTGGAGAAGTCGATCATGCCAAAGGGGATCGAAACGATCATGCCAACGATCATGCCAAAGAACACGGATCCCAGCTTGAGCGTGCCCTTGCCAAAGTTGGCGAGCGCAAAGACAACGGCGAAGGTGATAAGAGCGACGCACCAAGCCTGTGGGGTGCCCCACAGCGGCGTGCCCATGCCACCGGCCATGTACTTGACGGCCGTGGGATAGAGAGAGACGCCAATGGAGAAGATGACCGTACCGGTCACGACGGGCGGGAACAGCCACTTGATCTTGCTGTAGGCCAGACCAAAGAGGACCGCGACGGCGCCGCCGACGATCTCGCCGCCCAGCAGCGCACCAAAGCTAAAGCCCGAGGCACCCATGGCCTGCAGGGCCGGCAGGAACGCGAACGAAACGCCCATGACGATGGGCAGGCCGCCGCCGATGCGACGGAAGGGAGCGAAGGCCTGAAGGGCCGTGTCGATTGCCGAAAGAATGAGCGCAACCTGAATGATGTCGGTGCTCTGCTGGCTATTAAAGCCGTAGACGCCGGCCATGATGACCGCCGGGGTAATGATGCCGGCAAACGATGCCAGTACGTGCTGAAGGGCACACGGGATCATTTCCTTAACGGGCGGCATGCCCTCGCGAGTAAACAGGGCTTCAGTGCCGTTCGTAACCGTCTCCTGGGCCATTTGACCACCAATCCTCGAAGTAGTTGTTTTCGCATCTAACGCTCTATTGTGACGCAGTGCGGGGGTGAGGTTGTGCCTTCGTTGCATATCGTATTAAAGATGATTCTCATTCTCAATAATAATTTTTTGTTATCAGACTATTCTTGAGCTGAAATACCTCATTTCCGCAGGTCAGGAAAGTGTCTGGTCAAAATAACATCTAACTTTTCTTTTGGTCAACCGTTTACCGCTAAATTCCTACCGTTCGTCTGCATTACGCAATGTACCTGCGGATATACGAGATGATGGGCAGCGTGTTACCATGAGAAAAAATTGTTATGAACATTTCCGATTTCACCCAAAGGAGTTGCCCGTGAACGAGACCGTACGTCGCTTTTTGCCGATGGTCGATTTTCTGGAGCAGATACTCGGCAAAAACAGCGAAATCGTGCTGCACGATTTCTCGGATCCCGACCACGCCATCGTCGATATTCGCAACGGCATCGTGAGCGGCCGCAAGGTCGGCGGTCCCGCCACCGATCTGGCACTCAAGATCATGCACGACGCCAAGTATCGCGACCTGCCGTTTATTACGGGCTACGAGGGGCGCGGTGCCGGCGGCAAGACGTTGGAGTCAGCGACGTACTTTATCCGCGAGAATGACGAGATCGTCGGTATGCTCTGCGTCAACACCGACCTCTCGACCGTGCGCTCCATCAACGCCATGGCGCAGCAGCTCATGGCGTGCTTCGACGCGGCGCCGACGCGCACGGAGCCCGCCCCTATCGAGGTCGAAAGCCTTTCGGAGTCCACCCAGGAGCTCATCGACCGCAGCATTGCCGAGTTGCTGAGCGCGCGCGGGCTGGATGTAGCGTCGCTTGGTCAGAGTGACCGCGTGGACGTCATTCGCCACCTCAACGGCAACGGGGTGTTCATGCTCAAGGGCGCCGTGGCCTGCGCTGCCACCGCGTTGGGCATCTCGGAGCCCAGCGTGTACCGCTACCTGCAAAAAGTCCGCAAGGAGGGCTAACGAGCAAAATGGAGCGCGACTCCACAAGCGATTCGTCACTTGACAAAAGACCCTGCAGCTCGCACGCGCTGCAGGGTCTTTTTGCATGTCATGTTTAGTTGTGGCCAACGCCTTAGAGAGCGGCGACGACCTCGATCTCGACCAGACCGCCGGCCGGAAGGGCGGCAACCTGGAAAGCACTGCGCGCGGGGAACGGGGCCTCGAACTTGGAGGCGTAGATCTCGTTCACGGCAGCGAAGTCGGCGATGTCGGCCAGGTAGACCGTGGTCTTAACGACATCGGCAAAGGTGGCGCCGGCAGCGGTCAGCAGGGCCTCGACGTTAGCAAGGGACTGCTTAGCCTGGGCCTCGACGCCCTCGGGCATCTTGCCGGTTGCGGGGTCGATGCCCAGCTGGCCGGACAGGAACACCATGTTGCCGGTCTGGATGCCGGGGGAATACGGGCCGATGGCTGCGGGTGCATTATCGGAAGACACGACGGTCTTGCTCATGTTTATCTCCTTACAAGTAAAAGGGAACGGGAGCGCGGCGTTCACACCGGGAGGCACAGTTCGGTCTGAACACCGCGCTTGATTGGGATAGTACTCAAGGTTTCCGCGCGATGCAAGATTATTATCACGTTGCGAGAATATTTTATCGCCCAACGGTTTCCCCGGACCGCTGAACGGTTCTCGTGTGGAGCAGCCAGTCCAAGCTGCTGAAGACTTTATCCCGCTTGGAGCACGGGCATCGCCTGCCGCGACGGCACCACTATACTTTTGAGTATCTGAGCATTTTGAAAGGCAGGATATGACCGCAACCGCCAGTCGAACCACCAACCGCAGACCCGAGCTTTTGGCGCCCGCCGGAGGGCCCGAGCCCTTTGCCGCCGCACTCGCCGCCGGGGCAGACGCCATCTACTGCGGCATGGGCAGCTTCAACGCACGCCGCAAGGCCACCAACTTTACCGACGAGGCCTTTGAGCAGGCCTGCCGCGCCGCGCATCTGGCCGGCTCGCGCGTCTACGTCACGGTCAACATCGTCATCAAGGAATCTGAGATGAGCGATGCGCTGCAGCTCATCCATCGCTGCTCCACGCTGGGCGCCGACGCCTTCATCATCCAGGACTGGGGCCTGTTCTTTGAGGTCAAGCGCACCATGCCCGGCATCGAGACGCATATCTCGACCCAGGCGAACATCCACGACGACCGCGGAACCCTTTGGTGCCGCGAGCAGGGTGCCGACCGCGTGACCCTCTCGCGCGAGCTTTCCATCGACGAGATTGCCGCCATTCACGATGCCGCGCCCGATGTGGACCTTGAGGTCTTTAGCCATGGCGCCATCTGCTTTTGCTACTCTGGCCTGTGTCTGCTTTCGAGCTTTGCCATGGCGGGACGATCGGCCAACCGTGGCATGTGCGCCCAGCCCTGCCGCTTGCCCTACGAGCTGATCGACGAGAACGGTCGCTCGCTCTCCCCTGCCGGTCGCGAGCGCGCGCTGTGCCCGCGTGACACCAACACCTCACAACTTGTTCGCCGCCTGTATGACGCCGGCGCTGCGTCGCTCAAGCTCGAGGGCCGCATGAAGGCGCCCGATTACGTGTATTCCATCGTCGACGTGTATCGTCATCAGATTGATGACATGCTGGCCGGAACCTCCGTTGCCAAGGACGAGAAAGCCGCCCGCCAGCGCCAGCTCAAGCGCTGCTTTAACCGCGACTTTACGCACGCCTATCAGGACGGCACCTCGGGCGACGAGATGATGAGCTATGAGCGTTCCAACAACCGCGGCCAGATTGTGGGCACGGTGCTGGGCAGCCGCCCGGCCAACCGCGATGTGCGCGGCCTCAAGCCCGACGACCGCCGTCGCCGCGCCGCCATCGCCCGCATTGAGCTGTTTGAGCCCGTGGGCAAGGGCGACCTGCTGGAGCTTCGCCACGATAACGAGTTTGACCAGTTCCTGACCACCATTGCCGCCGATGATGCCGCAACCGGTGAAGTCATCGAATGTCGCGTACCCCGCAGCATGCCCGAGGGCTGCCGCGTCCGCGTGATTCGCAGCCAGCGTGCCATCGACGCCGCCGGCGCCGCGCTCAAGCGCGATGTGCTGCGCCGCCGAGCTGTTGATGTGTCCGTCGTGGCGCGTCTGGGCGAGCCGTTTACCGTTACGCTCACCTGCTGCGACGACCCTTCGCTTACGGCCACGGCCACGGGCTTTACCGTCGAAGCCGCCAAGACCCGCGCGGTCGAGGCGTCCGATCTGGTTGAGCACGTCGGGCGCATGGGCTCCTCTCCCTTTGAGGCCGCAAGCTTTGACGTTTCGCTCGACGCCGGCTGCGGTATGGGCTTTTCCGCCGTGCACAAGGTGCGCGCCGCCGTTTGCAAGGCGCTGGAAGAGGCCATTCTGGCGCCGTACGCGGAGCGCGCGAAAACGCTCGAGCTGCCGGCGATTGTCACCAGTGATTCCCGCCCCGCGCCCGAGCACCACCGCGACGAGCCGCAGATCTGCGCCACCGTCACCTCGCTCGTGGCCGCCGAGGCAGCGCGGGCGGAGGGTGCAACGCGCATCTACATGACCACCGACGCGCTCGATGCGGCCAAGCTCTCCCCCGCCGATACGTTTGAGCAGGGCATCGTACCCGTGCTCGATGAGGTCTGCCGCGCCGTTGACCACGTCCGCGTTGACCCATGGGTTGTTGCCGGCGCCACGGTCGCTATTGGTAACATCTCTGAGCTTGCCCTGGCCGCCCAGGTTGGCGCCACGGCCGAGATTCGCTCTTGCCTGCCGGTGCACAACACGCCCTGCATGGAGGCGCTTGCCGAGCGCGGAGCCGGTGCGTTTTGGCTCTCGCCCGAGATCACGCTCGACGAGATTGTCTCGCTCGGCGCCGCCGCGCCCGCGGCTCTAGGCATCACCGTCTTTGGCCGCCCGCGCGTCATGACAAGCGAGCATTGCATTCTGCAGGTTGCCAACGGCTGCATCCACGATTGTGCCAACTGCCGCCTGCGTGCCCGCAAGCTCTCGCTCAAGAATATCGACGGAAAGGTCATGCCCGTCCGCACCGACATCCACGGCCGCTCTCGCCTGTACGACGCCTACCCCATCGACCTCACGCCGCAGGTTCCACAGCTGCTCGACGCCGGCGTGCGCCGTCTTATGGTCGACGGAACCTTGCTCGAGGCCGATGAGATTGGCCGTGCCGTCGCTCGCGTCCGTCGCGCCGTCGAGGCCGCGCAAGCCGGCCGCAAGCCCGCTGCCCGCCTGCGCGGCGCTACCTCGGGCTGCATGTTTGTGGGAATTAGCTAACCGAAAGGCTTACACGTGAACGAAGAACCTCAAGTCCTCTACTGCGACGCCTGGCTCATGGCCATCGACAAGCCCGCCGGCATGATCGTCCACGGTGACGGCACCGGCGAGCGCACACTTACCGACTACGCCAGCGACCTGCTGCTGGCGATGGGCGACGGCTTTGCCGCGACCGACATGCAGCCGCTCAATCGCCTGGACCGCAACACCACCGGCGTGGTGCTGTTCTCGCTCGACAAGCAGACGCAGCCCGCCTTTGACCAGATGGTCATCGACCACGCATTCGAAAAGCACTATCTGGCGCTCGCCGAGGGCAAAATCGACTGGAACGAGAAGCTCATCGACAAGCCTATCGCCCGCGACCGCCACGATAGCCGCAAGATGCGCGTTGGCGCCAGCGGCAAGCCGTCTCAGACGCGCGTCAAGGTACTCAAGCGCCTTAAGAGCCGCCGCGGCCTGCCCACGCGCTCGTATATCGATGTCGAGCTGCTCACCGGCCGCAAGCATCAGATTCGCGTGCACCTGGCAAGCGAGCATCATCCCCTGGTTGGCGACGACCTGTACGGAACGCCGCGCCCCTGCGGCCTCATGCTCCATGCCCACAGCGTGTCCTTTACGCATCCCGTAACCGGCGAGCACATCCACATCGAAGCCCCCTGCCCCTGGGAGCCCTAAACCACCACAAAGGGGACAGGCACCTTTATGGTGGTTTTGCCGCAATGGCTCAGCCGCAGTCCCAAAACGTCTCGATCTGTAACAGTTAGAGCCCGTTTTCCGGTCTATCTGTTGCAGATCGAGACATTCAAATCCCCCTTAAGGGAAAATCTCAATCTGTAACAGTAACTCGGCAAAATCAGCCTCAGTTGTTATAGATTTAGACAAACCACCAGCGTCGCCCCAAACAATCTCAATCTGTAACATCTAGCCTGCTTTTAACGGTCTGGTTGTTACAGATTTAGACAAACCGGCAGACAACGAAAGCGGCAACGCCCGTAATGGATGTTGCCGCTTTTCTATTGAGAAAACTAAATGGTTTTGGCCTTACTTCGCCCCGTTGCTAGACCGTGATGACGTTTTCCATCGCCTGGTACTTGGCGGGCACCTCGCCCGCGGTGATAATCGTTGCGTCGCGGAAGTCCGCAAACTTGACGGGCGCCACCATGCCAAATTTGCTGGCATCCGAGATTACGAAGCGTTTGGCCGTATGGCGCATCGAGATGCGCTTGACCTGTGCCTCCTCGATATCGGGCGTCGTAAAGCCCTGCTCGGCAGCAATGCCGTTGGAACCCCAAAAGCCGCAGTTGAAGTTGTAGCGGTCTAGAGTTGCCAAGGCATCGGGGCCAACGAGCGCCTCGGTCTCGGGCTTGAGCTCGCCACCCAGCACCACGGTGTGCATGCCGCGCAGGGCGAGATGCTGAGCATGGAGCACGGAGTCGGTCACATAGGTGACGCCGTCAAGGCGCGGAAGATGCTCGATGAGCCTGAGCGTCGTCGAACCCGAATCGATGTACACAAAGCTCTCGGGCTCCACGAGCGCCGCGGCGCGAGCGCAGATGCGCTCCTTGTCGTCGTTATGGAGATCACTGCGCTCACTGATCGTTAAGTCGCGCGTCACGTGCGCGCGCTCAAGGCTTGTCGCGCCACCGTGCACCTTGGCGATGCGGTGTGCTCGGTCAAGTGTCTGCAGGTCGCGTCGAATGGTAGAAGCCGTCACACCCAGGGCATCGGCAAGCTCTGGCACCGTTACTGAGCCAGCCTGCTGCACCATCGAGACAATCGCATTGAGCCTATCTTCCGCGAGCATCGCTTACTCCTCCTCGGGGTAGACAACTCCCCAATCGGCACGGAGCTTTGTCATCAGCTCCATAACATCAGAAGCATAATCCAGAAGCTCACGCTTGGAATCATCGCCGGCGACGGCCTTCTCGAGGTCAGCCATCTCGTAGCATAGGGCGTAAGCCTCGGTGCCCGCGGCGACCTCCTCGCGATGACCGTCTGCGGTCCACACGATGGTCGCATGGTCGGCACGCGGATACTCGTTGACCTCGATATAGCAGTTATCAAAGCTGATAACCGAGCGCTTGGGCTGCTTGGAGTGGAGCGTAAGGCTCACAACGCCCAGCTGCTGTTCGGCATTGCGGCAGACGATACCGCCCGCGACGTCAACGCCAGTCTCGCAGGTATTGCCCAGAGACACGACCTCGGCGGGTTGGCTGGCCATAAACAGGCGCATAACGGACAGGGCATAGACGCCAATGTCGAGCATGGCACCGCCGGCAAGACTACGATTGTAGAAGCGGTTGGTCAGGTCGCCGTACTCCTTATAACTGCCAAAGTTGAGCTGGGCGAGGTTCATGCGGCCAAAGTCGCCCGCATCCATGCGCCGGCGCAGCTCTTGATACAAGGGCATATGAAGCACCGTGGTGGCGTCCATGAGGACGACGTTGTGCTCGTCGGCGATGGCACGCGCCTCGTCGAGCTCAGCGGAATTGAGGGTAATGGCTTTCTCGCAGAGCACGTGCTTGCCGGCGGCCAGCGCGTCACGCAGATAGGTGATATGCGTGTTGTGCGGCGTGGTGATATAGACGGCGTCGATGTCAGGATCGGCGTAGAGATCCTCAACCGTGTCATAGACCTTCTCGATGCCATACTGATCGGCAAAAGCCTGAGCCTTGGACAGCGTGCGGTTGGCGATACCCGTAAGCTTGCGGCCGGCAAGAGCGAGAGACTGGGCCATCTGGTTGGCGATAACGCCGCAACCGATCACGGCCCAATGGAGCTCGGGAGCCGTAAAAATATCGTCGGGGAACGGCTTGTCCTGGACCGAAGCGAACGCTGCTTTGGCGGCTGCCGCGGCATCGAGCGGAGCCTGCTTGGAATCTGCCATCATGTGCCTCCTGTGTCATAGAACGTCTTGCATTTCGGACAGCTCTATATTCGCACAAACACGCGCGTCTATGCGCGTTTTTGCGTATCTCACCGCTATACGGTCATTTTTGCCCCGTAAACGGCGCTTCTATACGCATATTCACGCAATCCCACGCACGCAAATAAGCACAAATGCGCATTGGTCATTGCTCAGAGACAGGGGCTTATGCTTAGAACTCAAAAGACAGGATGATCCGCTTAGCCTCGTCACTCATGGCGCGCTGCAGCTCAAAGGACAGCCCCTAACTGCCAACAGTATCCCCCCCCCCGCATTTATGTCTGTCCCCAATGAGTGTTCTCACTCATTTAAGTCTGTCCCCAATGAGCGGTCCCCAATGAGTGGGGATAGAAAAAGGCCCGGGTGCCGTGGGGCATCCGGGCCTTTGCTAGCAACTTGATGTTGCGGGCAGCTTAGAACTTGTGGCCGCACTTCTTGCAGACGCGCAGCTTGTTCTTGCCGTCCTTCTCGTGACCGACGCGGGTAACCTTACCGCACTCGGGGCAAACGAGATTAACGTTGGAGGCATCGATGGGAGCCTCCTGCGAAACGATACCACCCTGCTGGTTGGCAGCGTTGGGCTTGACGGCCTTCTTGACGACCGAAACGCCCTCGACAACGACCTTGTTCTCGGCGGGGAGAGCACGCAGGATAACGCCCTGCTTGCCGCGATCCTTACCAGAGAGAACCTGGACCTTATCGCCCTTCTTGATATACATATATCTCCCCTAACTACAGGGTCTCGGGAGCGAGCGAGACGATCTTCATGTACTTCTTGTCACGAAGCTCGCGAGCGACGGGCCCGAAGATACGGGTGCCGACGGGCGAACCATCGTTGTTGATGACAACGCAGGCGTTCTCATCAAAGCGAATGTAGGAGCCATCCTTGCGGCGGATCTCCTTAACGGTGCGAACGACGACGCAACGGACAACGTCCTTCTTCTTGACGTTGGCGCCAGGGGTAGCCTCCTGGACAGCACCGATGAACACATCGCCGATGCCTGCATAACGACGCTTGGAACCGCCAAGCACCTTGATGCAGCGAATCTTGCGAGCGCCGGAGTTGTCGGCGACGTTCAGCATGGTTTGCATCTGAATCATGGTAGATGTTCCTCCGAACTAAGAACCGAAGAGAGGTGCGCAGCCTTTATACGGCCCGTGGTATGCAAGCCAGGCATACGCACATCTTCGGAAACGTACAAGTCGTAAGAGCGACTGCTTATTTAGCGCGCTCGACGACCTCGATGAGGCGCCAACGCTTCATCTTGGACATAGGACGGGTCTCCATAACGCGGACGGTGTCGCCCACGCCAGCCGTGCACTCCTCGTCGTGAGCGTGCAGCTTCTTGGAGCTGGTCATCATCTTGCCGTACTTGGGGTGACGCTTGCGCTCGGTGATGGTGACAACAATGGTCTTGGCACCGGAGACAGAGGTAACGACACCCGTACGGACCTTACGCGAGTTACGCGAATCAGTCATGTTCTCTCCTTAGGTCCTACTCGGCGACAGCGGACTTCTCCGCTGCGATCTCGCGGGCGCGCTGCTCCGTGAGGACGCGAGCGATGTCCTTCTTCACGGTGTTGACGCGAGCGGTGTTGTCCAGCTGGCTGGTGGCCATCTGGAAACGAAGGTTAAAGAGCTCGGCGCGCATTTCCTTCAGCTTCTCAACGAGCTGAGCGTCCGAGAGCTCACGAATCTCTGCGGGCTTCATTAGTTCTCCTCCTTGGCGGCGGCGGCGTCCTCAGCAGCCCACTTGGCCTCGAGAGCGGCCTCCTCAGCCATCTCCTTCTCGATGCGCTGCTCAGCGTTCTTGGCAGCAACAATCTTGGTCTTGATGGGAAGCTTGTGCTGTGCAAGACGCAGAGCCTCGCGAGCGACCTCCTCGGGCACGCCCTTGACCTCGAACATGATGCGGCCGGGCTTGACGACGGCCACCCACTCCTCGGGGTTACCCTTACCAGAACCCATGCGAGTCTCGGCAGGCTTCTTGGTGATGGGCTTATCGGGGAAGATCGTGATGTAGACACGACCGCCACGCTTCATGTAGCGGGTCATGGCAATACGAGCGGCCTCGATCTGACGGTTGGTGATCCAATGGGCCTCGAGAGCCTGGATACCAAACTCGCCGAAATGCAGCTCGGTATTACCCTTGGCCTGGCCCTTCATGGAGCCACGCTGCACCTTGCGGTGAAGAATACGCTTAGGGGCAAGCACTACTGACCCCTCCTCTCGGAGTTACGACGACGAGGACGGGAAGAGCCCTCGAGTGCAGGGTTGGGAACAGGCTGGCCCGGGAGCTTCTCGCCCAGGTAGATCCAGACCTTCACGCCGCAAGCGCCCATGGTGGTGCTGGCGACAGCCGTGCCGTAGTCGATCTTGGCACGGAGGGTGTGCAGAGGCACGCGACCCTCACGGTACCACTCACGACGGCCCATCTCGGCACCGCCGAGACGACCGGAGCACTGGATACGGATGCCCTTAGCGCCGGCCTTGCGGGCGGACTGGACAGCCTTGCGCATAGCGCGACGGAAGGCAACGCGGCCCTCGAGCTGCTCGGCGATAGACTGAGCAACGAGGTTTGCGTCGAGCTCGGGGCGCTTGATCTCGACAACGTCGACGGAGAGCTGGCCCTTGGAGACGCCAGCGACCTTCTCGAGCTCGGTGCGGAGGGTATCGATCTCGGCACCCTTCTTACCGATGACAACGCCGGGGCGAGCGGTGAGGATGATGACCTTCACTTTGTCGCCAGCGCGCTCGATCTCGACGCGGGAGACAGCTGCGCGGGAAAGACGCTTCTCGAGGTACTTGCGGATCTCGAGATCGTTACCGAGGGTCTTAGCGTAATCCTTCTCTGCGAACCAGCGGGAGCGCCAGTTCTCGGTGATGCCAAGACGGAAGCCGGTGGGGTAGACTTTCTGACCCATACAGCTTTACGCCTCCTTTCGAGGAGCAACGACGACGGTGATGTGGGAAGTACGCTTCAGAATGCGAGAAGCGGAACCCTTGGCGCGGGGACGGATGCGCTTAAGCGTCGGACCCTCGTCAACATAGGCAGCGGCGACAACCAGGTTGTCGGCACGCAGACCGTTGTTGTTCTCGGCGTTCGCAACGGCGGAACGGAGAACCTTCTCGACATCCACGGCGACGGCGCGGTCGCAGAAGTGGAGGATGTCGAAGGCCTGAGCGACAGGCTTGCGGCGGATCAGATCGACCACCAGGCGGGCCTTGCTGGGGGAAACACGCACGTACTTAGCGACGGCGCGAACCTCGGTGGCCTCAGTTTCAATAGACTTAGTTGCCATTTACGGTTAACCCCCTATTTGGCCTTGTGGCCACGGAACGTACGAGTCGGCGCGAACTCGCCGAGCTTGTGACCAACCATGGACTCGGTAACATACACGGGCACATGCTTGCGGCCGTCGTGGACGGCGATGGTGTGACCAACCATCTCGGGGAAGATGGTGGACGCGCGGGACCAGGTCTTCACGACGTCCTTCTTGCCAGCCTCGTTCATCGCGGTGATACGCGAGAGAAGGCGAGTCTCCACGAACGGGCCCTTTTTGAGACTTCTGCTCATAAGTGCTTTCTCCTAAAACTCGGTATCCGAAATTACTTCTTACGGCGACGAATGATGTGCTGGTTCGAGACCTTCTTCTTCTTGCGCGTACGAAGGCCCTTCGTCGGCTTACCCCAGGGGGTAACAGAGGGACGACCAGAGGTGTGGTTCTTGCCCTCGCCACCGCCGTGCGGGTGGTCGACAGGGTTCATGACGGTACCGCGGACGGTCGGGCGCACGTTCATGTGACGCTTACGGCCGGCCTTGCCGATGACGATGTTGGCGTGATCGGCGTTGCCGACCTCACCGACGGTGGCGCGGCAGGTAACGAGGATGCGGCGCATCTCGGAGGAAGGCATACGGACGATAGCGTACTTGCCCTCCTTACCCATCAGCTGGCAGGAGTTACCGGCGGAACGGGCGATAGCGGCGCCCTTGCCCGGCTGGAACTCGACGGCGTGGATGAGCGTACCGACGGGGATGTCGGCGAGGGGCAGAGCGTTGCCCGGCTTGATGTCGGCGTCAGAACCGGACATGATGGTCTGACCGACCTCAAGGCCCTTGGGGGCCAGGATGTAGCGCTTCTCACCGTCAGCGTAGTGCAGCAGAGCGATGCGAGCGGAACGGTTCGGATCGTACTCGATCGTGGCAACCTTGGCGGGCACGCCGTCCTTGTTGCGCTTGAAGTCGATCACGCGGTAACGACGCTTCACGCCGCCGCCCTGGTGGCGGGTGGTGATGCGGCCGTTGTTGTTACGACCGGCCTTCTTGGGCAGGGGCTCGAGAAGAGACTTCTCGGGCTTGGTGCAGGTGATCTCAGAGAAATCGGAGATCGTCTGCCAACGCCTACCAGCGGAGGTCGGCTTAAGGTGCTTTACAGCCATTACAATCCCTTTCAATAGGAATCCGTTAGCCATCGCAGACAGGGATTCGAGGTTCTGCCTCGGGTGCGATGACACCGGACGTATACACGGTTCCGGGCGTGTCCATTTTATACGCCCGAAACCTTGAGCTCCCGCCTCCCCTATTTGGGAGGCATGAGCTCACTCAACAGCAGCGAGTCTTAGGCCTGGTTGCCAAAGACCTCGATGGTGTCGCCCTCGGCCAGCGTAACGATGGCCTTCTTCCAAGAACGGGTCTTGCCGGCGACATAGCGCACGCGCTTGGTCTTGGGCTTGACCGTCAGGGTGTTCACGCGAACGACCTTGACGCCGAAGATCTCCTCGACAGCGTCCTTGATCTGATACTTGTTAGCATCCTTGGCGACCTCGAACGTGTACTTGTTCAGCTCCATGCCGGAGAAGGAACGCTCGGACACGATCGGACGGATGATGATCTCGTGGGCGGTCATTTATGCAAGCACCTCCCCGAAGTGAGCGGCGATGTCGGCGGGCATCAGCACAGCGTTGTTGTTGACGAGATCGTAGGTGTTGGCCTCGTCGGCAGTGATGATGAACGTCTTGGGAATGTTGCGGAACGACAGGTAGGCGTTGACGTCCTCATCGCGAACGATGATGGTCAGACGCTTGCCCTCAAGGCCGAGAGCCTTGAGCATGGCGACGGCAGCCTTGGTGGAAGGCTTCTCGAAGCCGTAGTCGTCGACGAGCACGAGCTCGCCATCGGCCAGCTTGGCGGACAGCGCGGAGCGCATAGCCAGCTTGACCTCCTTGTTGTTCATACGCTTAGCGTAGGAACGGGGCTTGGGGGCGAAGACAACGCCACCGTGACGCCACTGGGCAGCACGGATGGAACCCTGGCGGGCACGGCCGGTGCCCTTCTGACGCCAAGGCTTCTTGCCGCCACCGGAAACCTCAGAGCGGCCCTTAGCGGACTGGGTGCCCTGACGCCAAGAGGCCATCTGGCACTTGACGATGTGGTGCATAACGTGGATGTTCGGCTCGATGCCGTACACCTCAGCGGCGAGCTCGGCCTCGGCGACCTTCTTGCCCTCGCTGTTCTTTACTTCAAACTTTGCCATTTAAGTGTTCTCCTTGGTATGACGCTGGGCTAAATGGGCTGGGCCCTTAGGCCATACGGATGGCGACGAGACCATTCTTGGCACCCGGGACAGCGCCCTTGACCAAGATGAGGTTCTGCTCGGCATCGATGCGGACAACGGAAAGGTTCTTGACGGTAACGCGCTCGTTACCCATGTGACCGGCCATCTTGACGCCCTTGAGGACGCGCGCAGGATAGGCGCACTGACCGATAGAACCGGGGTGACGCTGGAAGTGAGAACCATGCGTCATAGGACCGCGGCGCTGACCCCAGCGCTTGATGCGACCCTGGAAGCCCTTACCCTTGGAGGTACCGATGACGTCGACCTTCTCGACATCAGCGAAATCAGCGACGGTGACGACCTCGCCGACCTTGTGCTCCTCGCCGTTCTCGACGCGGACCTCACGAAGGAAGCGGACAGGCTCGACGCCAGCCTTAGCGAAGTGACCAGCCATGGGCTTGTTCACGTTCTTGGCCTTGATGTCGCCGAAACCGATCTGGACGGCGTCATAGCCGTCGGTTGCCTGAGTTTTAACCTGCGAGACAGCGCAGGGGCCAGCCTGGATGACCGTGACGGGAACGACGTTGTCGTCCTCGTCCCAAACCTGGGTCATGCCAATCTTGCGGCCGAGAATCATGCTGATCAAGATATGATCCCAACTCTCGCGTGGTCTTGGGACAATGCGTACACCACCGAGCGTACGCCCCTAGAGGACCACTACTTACACGACGTGCTCCCCAGCCTTGTATTTCGCCCGGACTACCTGACAACCCTATTAAGCAGGCATTTTGTCCAGCCAGAATACTCCCCTGGTTACACACAGCTGTTTAGTATACACGGCTGCGGGCGTATCCATCGAGATTCATATTTCACTCACATTGTTTACGCAGGTAAAGTGCGTGGATGGCTCCCGAGCACGGCGGAGGGCCGGAGAAATATATTAAGGTCCCTGCTCTACAGTCCTGCGCAAGACGGAGAGCACATTAAGTGCTCTCCTTTGCGTGCGGAACTCGCGATGACCTTAATATATTTCTCCGGCCCTCCGCCGTGCTCGGGAGACGACACGTTGATGTCTGCTTAACTCTGCTCGCTCAGCTAATTACTTTGTTGAGGATCGATGATTTGCTGCAAGATGAACTTGGATTGGGGCGCGTCGTCTTCTTCTCCCGACTTTTCCTCGTCAAAATCGAAGATCATGATGGCGCAGTTGGGGAGTTTTGCTGGGAGCTCGAAGCCCTCTGGGGCTGCAGCTTTGATAAATTGGCGGCTGGCGCTGCCGTGGCTTACTGCTAGGAGGGTTTCGATACCCTCGGCGCCCATGAGATTGGTGAGGGTGCCCACCATGCGCTCCTGCAGCGCGCGGCTTCCTTCTCCTCCAAAGGGGACCAAGTCCTCGCCTGGATCCCAGACGTCGGTGGGCAGCGCGTCGTGGGGGCCTTCTTCGAAGGTGCCATAGCCGCGCTCGATGATGCCTTCGCAGGGCTCGACTGCTGCATCCGGACCGAGGAGTTCGGTTGCGACGAGACTTGCCGTGTCCATGGCTCGGCCTAAGGGCGAAGAGACCACCTTGTCGGGGACAACGTCGTGGTCCTTGAGCCATGCGGCTGCCATTCCCGCTTGCTGGCGGCCCAGGTCGGTGAGCGGTGAATCGCAACGACCTTGGACGAGCTTTTTAACGTTGAATTCTGTCTGACCGTGGCGGAGTAGATATAGACGCTTCATGCTCTCCCCTTCTGTATAACTTGCTTTACCGGCGCAGCCCTACTCGTGGGTATGGCCTACGTAGTCTTCGTCGATCGTGATCTTGGCAATCGACTTGGGATATTCGGATTCGACACGTTTCGCCAACGCGTGCTTTAGGTCCTCGGCGCTCATCGCCAAATCCGAGGGTCGTACGCAGTCAAAAATCACATTGGTGTGCGTAGGGCCCGGCACGCAACGCAAATCGTGAATCGAAAGGCGGCTATCGATCTCCTGGGCCATGGCGTGAATGCGCAAGCGCATGCTCGCCACTTTGGGGTCGTCGGTCACGATGGGGTCGTAATGGAGCGTGACGATCATACCGTCCTCGTTCCTAAACGACTGCTCGATGTTATCGAGCGTGTCGTGACTTTCCAGCGGGCTGGCCTCGGCTGCCATCTCGGCGTGAGCGCTTGCGAACTTCCTGCCCGGGCCGTAGTCGTGAACCATCAGGTCGTGGACGCCCAAAACGCCGGGGTAGCTCATGATCTTGTCTCGAATGTGCTTGACCAACTTGGGATCGGGCGCCTGGCCCAAAAGCGGGCTCACCGTATCCTGGATGAGTTCAAAACCGCTCCAGCCAATATAGGCGCCAACGGCAAGGCCGACCCATGCGTCAAGATTGATGTGCGTCACCTGCGAAACAATTGCGCACGCTAACACGGCGCCTGTGGCAAGGACATCGTTCTTGGAATCCTGAGCGGTCGCACGCAGTGTCTCGGACTCAATGCGATCGCCGAGCTTTTGGTTGAGGGCCGCCATCCACAGCTTTACAACCATCGAAAGTACTAGAACCGCCACCAGGGCAAGCGAGAACTCGACAGGTTCGGGGTGGATGACGCGCTCGACCGAGGACTTCACCAGCTCAACGCCAATCAACAGCACGAGAGCCGCCACGACCAGACCCGAGAGATACTCGTAGCGGCCATGGCCGTAAGGATGCTCGGGGTCTGCCGGCTTGCCCGCCAGCTTAAAGCCCAGCACGCTCACGATATTCGAGCTGGCGTCGGACAGGTTGTTCATGGCATCCGCCACAATCGAAACCGATCCCGACAGCACGCCAATTGCACCCTTCGCAGTACATAGGGCCACATTGGCGAGAATACACACCACACCCGTCAACGTGCCCACGCGCGCACGGTCGCCCTGCGCACGACGAACGATCCACTCGACCATCTTCATCAGCCCCCACGGTACTACCTATATATATCTATTGCTCAAACGGATTGTAGTGTAGCCACTTTGTCCTCCAGATACAAAAA
>CATYZK010000007.1 GCA_958415665.1 uncultured Collinsella sp.
CACGCAAAGGAAAGCACTTAATGTGCTTTCCGTCTTGCGCAGGACTGTAGAGCAGAAAACTTAGCCCGTGCCGGGCCCGCTGAGACCAGACCGGCGGGATAGACCGGTTCAGATGGGGCTTTGATGCATGGGTGGTCTGTTGTTGTGCAAATGGGTATCATACTGTGGTTACTGCGTCGACTCTGTGACGCATGTTCGTACGTTCCCGGCGGTCGGTTTGCCAGAAGCGCCCCGTCGGTTGTTCCAGACCCGTTTCGAAGAAAGGAAACAACACTCACTTATGGCAGCTAAAAAATCATCTCCCTTGAAGATCATCCCGCTCGGCGGCCTTGATGGTATCGGCAAGAACATGACGGTCTTCGAGTGCGGCGACGACATGGTGCTTGTCGACGCCGGCCTCATGTTCCCCGATGACTCCCAGCCCGGTATCGACCTGGTGCTTCCCGACTACACCTATGTTCTGGAGAACGAGGAGAAGCTCCGCGGCATCATCGTCACCCACGGCCACGAGGACCATACCGGTTCGCTTCCGTACCTGCTGCAGGACCTCAACAACAAGGTGCCCATCTTCTCGAGCAAGCTGACGCTCGGTTTTATCGAGGGCAAGCTCTCCGAGTTCCGCATTCGCGCGCCCAAGTTCCGCGAGGTCAAGGGCGGCAGCCATGTCAACCTCGGCGGCATCTCGCTCGACTTCTTCTCGATGACGCACTCCATCCCGGGCGCTCTGGGCGTGTTCATCCGCACCAATCAAGGCACCGTTATGCACACCGGCGACTTTAAGCTCGACCAGACGCCCATCGACGGCGTCACGCCCGACTATGCCGCTATCAGCCGCTTTGCCAAGCAGGGCATCGACCTGCTGCTTTCCGACTCTACCAACGCCACGGTTCCCGGCTTTACCAAGTCCGAGGCAGAGGTTGGTCCCAACCTGCTGCACGCCATCAAGAACGCCCCGGGTCGCGTGTTCGTCGCGTCGTTCTCGAGCCACATCCATCGTTTGCAGCAGATCTGCGATGCCGCCCGCAAGTGCGGCCGTAAGGTCGTTGTGACCGGTCGCTCCATGCTCACTAACACCCGCGTGGCGCGCGAGCTGGGCTACCTCAACATCGACGATGCCGATATTATCGATGCCTTCGATATTGATAACCTACCCGACGACAAGATCGTCGTCATGTGCACCGGTTCTCAGGGCGAGCCGCTGTCGGCGCTGTCGCGCATGGCCAACGGCGAGCACAAGACGCTTTCCATCCACGAGGGCGACACCGTCATCCTCTCGGCAACGCCGGTCCCTGGCAATGAGAAGGCCGTCCAGCAGGTCGTCAACAGCCTGGCCAAGCTTGGCTGCGATGTGTGGGATAAGAACCGCGCCCTCGTCCACGTCTCCGGTCACGGTAGCCAGGAGGAGCTCAAGCTCCTGATGGCCATGGCCAAGCCCACGTACTTTATGCCGGTTCACGGTGAGGCCGTGCATCTGCGCGCCCATGCCCAGCTGGCCCGCAAGATGGGTCTCAAGGACGATCATATCTTTATCCTCGATAACGGCGACACGCTCGAGATGCGCGGCGGTATCGTCAAGCGTGGTACGCCCGTCGAGTCCGGCGTCGTCTACGTCGACGGCCTGCGTATCGGCGATACCGACCCCATCGTCCTGCGCGATCGCCAGAAGCTCGCCAATGACGGTATGGTCACGGCCGTTGCTATCGTCTCGCTCAAGCACAAGAAGATCGAGGCTATCGAGTTCTCGGGCCGCGGTGTTTCGTTTGCCATCGACGACCAGTTCTCCGAGGATGCCTCCGCATCCATTATGAAGACGATCGAGAAGGGCAAGTTCAGCTTTACCAGCAGCGGCTCCGATGCCATTCGCAAGGCCGTGCGCGATTCGCTCTCCAACTTCATTTGGAGCCGTACGCGTACCCGTCCGATGATCATCCCGGTCGTCATGGAGGTTTAGTTTGGCGCGCGGATCTGCACAAAACGCCAAAGGCAATAAAGCCAACAACCAACCGGCATCTGCTAAGGGTGCCGGTTCCCATCTGCGTGCCAATAAGGGCCATGAGGCAGACTTCGACGATTTTGAGCCCTTGGTCGAGCCTTCGGCCAATCGCGATATCGCCGGCGTGGTCATTGCCGTTTTGGCGATCGCGTCCTTCATTGCCGTGATCTCACCGGCAACAGCGCCCGTGACGGCTGCTGTTGCCGGGTTCTATCACCTGGGCTTTGGCCTGGGCGCCTACGTGCTGCCGATCGTCATCTTGCTGTTTGCCGCCACGCTCTTTTTGGGTGAGGACTCGCCGCTCAACGTGCGCTCTGTTGCGGGCGGCGCCGTGGTCTTTATCGCCGTCGTCTCCATTCTTTCGCTGATGGTGCCGGGCACGAGCGACTCGTGCGACCTTATGTTCACGCCGCAAAATCTGTCCGCCTCGGGTGGCTACATCGGTGCGTTTATTGCGAGTGCGCTGCAGAATGCCCTGGGTAAGCCTATCGCCATGGTTGTTTTGCTGGGGCTTGTCGTCGTTGGTTTGGTCGTTATCGGCTTTTCGGTAGGTGGCGTTTTGCGCTCCGCACGCGATCGCGCTGCCGATTTTGCCGAGCGTCGACGTGCCGATGTCAATGCGAGCCCGTGGGGCGATGAAGAGGCCTTGTCGGTTCCCGGCGTCGCCCGTCCGCACCTTAGCATTCTGCGCCAGAAGGGGACTGACGCCGCGGTGACCACGGTCATGGGTGGCGATGTCGACCCGGTTTTGGATGACGACGAGGACGATGACCCGTTTGTCGACGTATCCGAGGCTGTGGAGGCCGAGCGCGCCAAGACCACGCTGTTGCCGCGCCGCCATGCCAAGAAGGGCAAGTCTGCGCCTAAGCTCAATACGAGTGAGCCCGACCCGTCTTGGTCCGATAGCGAGATTGAGCTCACCGAGGGCGATGACGAGGACGACGAGGCTCCGATTGAGACCGCAAAGACAACTTTGCTGCCGCGTCGCCATGCAAAGCGCGGTCAGGTAACCGGCCAGCTTTCGATGGAAGACGATCCAGAAAAGATCGACGAGTCCGAGCCACCGTTTGCCGTGAATCCCGTCTCGGCCGCACCTCAGATTCCCGACTTCCTGAAGCATCCCAAGGTTGCCGATGCGCCTGCCACGAGTGCTGTCGAATCGGTTGCGGCTCGTGATGGGGGAGTGGACGACGGCGCTGCAGATAACGAGGGCGAAGAAGAGGACGGCCTCAAGCTTCCGCCGCTCGAAATCCTTCATGCCAACCCGCAGTCGGCTTCCGCCGCGTCTTCGGATAAGGAGCTGGAGCAGACCGCTGAGTCACTGCAATCCACCTTGCTTGAGTTTGGCCGCAGTGCCCGCGTGGTCGGCTGGATCGCCGGCCCCACGGTGACGACCTTTAAGCTGCAACCTGGCGAGGGCGAGCGCGTGAGCAAGATTTCGAGCCTCGAGGACGATATTGCGCTTTCGCTCGCCGCCCAGTCGGTTCGTATCTTTGCCCCGATCCCCGGCACCTCGCTCGTGGGCATCGAGATTCCCAACCGCAAGCGCCAGAACGTCAATCTGGGCGACGTGCTGCCCTATGTGAAGGGCGGTCCGCTCGAGCTTGCCATCGGCCGCGACGCCGAGGGCACGCCTGTTGTCGCCGACCTCGCCAAGATGCCTCACCTGTTGATCGCCGGTACGACCGGTTCTGGTAAGTCGGTGATGATCAATTCCATCATCACGACCTTGCTCATGCGCGCCCTTCCCGAGGACGTTCGCCTGATCATGGTCGACCCCAAGCGCGTCGAGCTTGCGGGCTATAACGGTCTGCCGCATCTCTATGTGCCCGTGGTGACCGAGCCTAAGCAGGCCGCGAGCGCTCTGCAATGGGCTGTGTCCGAGATGGAGCGTCGCCTGAAGGTATTCGAACGCCTCAACGTCCGTAAGATTTCGACCTACAACGAAAAGCAGGCCGCCGGCGAGTTTGAGCATTACGACAACCCGCCGCAAAAGATGCCCTACCTGGTCATCATCATCGACGAGCTCTCTGACCTGATGATGGTCGCCGGTAAGGATGTCGAGGCCTCGATCGTGCGTATTGCACAGCTGGGCCGTGCCGCCGGTATTCACCTTATCGTTGCCACGCAGCGCCCCAGCTCCAATGTTGTGACGGGCCTCATCAAGGCCAACATTACCAACCGCATCGCCTTTAACGTTGCCACTGGCATTGACTCGCGCGTCATCATCGACCAGATGGGCGCCGAGAAGCTCACCGGTTTGGGCGACATGTTGTTCTCCAAGGTCGACTGGGGCAAGCCCCGCCGTATCCAGGGCTGCTTTGTCTCGGACGACGAAATCAACGAGATTGTCGAGTTCGTCAAGTCGCAGAGCGAGCCCGACTACCACGAGGAGATTCTGTCCGCCGTGGCGCCCGCTTCCATGTCCATGGCGGGTGGCGGCGGCATTGTCCGCACCGGAGTCGCCGAGCCGCAAGACGATGATCCGCTCATCTGGGAAGCCGCCCATATTGTGGTGGAATCGCAGCTTGGCTCCACATCTGGCCTGCAACGTCGTCTGAAGGTTGGCTATGCGCGCGCCGGGCGTATTATGGACATGCTGGAAGAAAAGGGTGTCGTCGGCCCGCCCGACGGTTCCAAGCCGCGCGAGGTCCTGCTGGACGAGGAGGGGCTTGCCGCGCTGGAATCTGTCGACGCCGAGATGGCACGTGAAGATCGTGAGTTTGGAGGATTCTGATGGCTGCACGCTTTGGTGACATGCTGCTCGAGCAGCGTCGCCGAATGGGCCTTTCCATTCAGCAGGTCGCCAACACCATCAAAATCAGGCCGCAGATCATCGAGTTTTTCGAGAATGGCAATTTTGCATCGATGCCTCCGCGCGGCTATGCGCAGGGCATGATTTCGAGCTATGCGCGTTTTTTGGGCCTCAATCCGCGGGAGGTCGTCAATGCCTACTTTGACGACCTGATGGCATACGAGCGCGAGACGTCGCAGCAGGGCGGTCGTTTTCAGGACGCCGCCGGCTACGTCAATTCGCGTTCCTCGGTCGACAACGGCCGCTTCCTGATGGTTCAGGGCGGCCGTTCGACGCGTTATGGTCAGCGACCTCAGCAGGCTGGCTATATTACCGAGTCTGGCTCGAGCGAGGAGATTCGTTCCCAGCGCGACCGTTTTCGCAGCACGCCGGCGCCCGAGGAGCGCGCACTCCCCGCTGCCCGCGGTGTCGCACGAGATCCTCGTGCCGGCTACGGCGACGGTGGCTATTCCGATCGCGGGTACCGTGGCGTTTCTTCCGGTCGCCCGCGCGGCGGCTATGCAGACGCCGATACTACGCAGGTGACGCCTCGTCTTCGATCTCAGTCGCAGCCCTATAGCCAGCGCTCCTCAGCGCCTCGTTCGGGCCAGCGCAACTACCAGGGTCGCGGCGAGCTCGCCCCCCGCTCGGGCCAGCGCAATATGCAGCGCCAGGGTAGCTATCGCGGACGTTCCGACAATAACCGCGGTCGTATGCCTCAAGGCACTGGTCGCGGTGGTTCCAATCGTGGACGCGGCGGTGGGCGTGCTTCCCAGAACAACGGTCTCGATCCTCGTATCGTTTACGCCGGTATCGGTGCCGTGGCGCTGCTGCTGATTGTGCTCATCGTGGTGCTCCTGCGTGGCTGCGCATCTTCGACGCCCGAGACCACGCCCGAGACGCCCACTGCTACCAAGACGGCGCCCAAGAAGTCTTCTAAGAAGACCGAAACGGTCGACGAGGACGAAGACACCGATGAGGTGACGGATGAGTCGACCGATTCGGACGCCACCAAGACGACGGCTAAAAAGGAAGAAAACGAGGTAACGAAGGTCAAGATCTCCGTTGCCAAGGGCAAGACTGCTTGGATTGAGGTCAAGGTTGATGGCAAGTCGGTCTATGGCGCTCAGGCGACCGGACCCTTTGAGCAGGAATACACGCCCGAGTCCACGATCGAGATCACCACGTCCAAGCCTTCCGATGTCACCGTTACCAAGAACGGCGAAAAGGTCCGCTACGACACTAAGACGTCGGGCGTGGCACGCGTGACCATTACCGTTCCCAAGAAGGAGACGACCGACTCCGAGGACGGCGAGAGCACTGACGGTACCGATGATACCAACAGCGCGGATGGAACCGAAGCCCAGTCCACGGAGGGCACCGATACCGCTACCGACGGTCAAACGACGACCGATTCTACCGATTATTCGTACGACAGCTACTAAGCCGCTCGTAAGCGAAAGGATTAACCATGGCTAAAGATTCCAGCTTTGACGTCGTGTCCGAGGTTAATATGCAGGAGGTCGACAATGCCTTCCAGCAGACCACGCGCGAGATTTCCCAGCGCTATGACCTGAAGGACTCCGGCGCCACCATCGAGCTTTCGAAGGGCGACAAGCTCTTTACGATCAACGCCCCGGCCGACTTTGTCTCCAAGCAGATCATCGACGTCCTGAGCTCCAAGCTCATCAAGCGCGGCATCGATCTTAAGGCCGTGTCCTGGGATGCGCCTCAGGCTGCATCGGGCGGTACCGTGCGCGTGCTCGGTCACATCGTCGAGGGCATCGACCAGACGACTGCCAAGAAGATCAATAAGGACATCAAGGATCAGAAGCTCAAGGTCAAGGTGACGATCGAGGCCGACAAGCTGCGCGTTTCCTCTGCTTCGAAGGATGCCCTGCAGACCGTGATCCAGTTTCTGCGCGATCAGGACTACGGTCAGCCGCTGCAGTTTATCAACTACCGCTAATTCATTCGAAAGGACCGCTCTTCAACATGGATACTCCGTTGGGCTCCGTGCTCTACATCACCCTCGGGTGCGCCAAGAACGAGGTCGATACCGACCGCATGCGTTCGCTGCTGACCGCTGCGGGCTACGAGGAGGCATTCGACCCGCAGGATGCCGATATCGCCATCGTCAATACATGCTCGTTCCTCGCTTCCGCAACGTCCGAGAGCATCGAGACCACCCTCGAGCTCGCCAACGAGGTTCAGGACGGCGTTCGTTCTTGCCCCATCGTCATGTGCGGCTGTGTGCCGTCGCGCTATGGCGACGACCTGCCTGACGAGCTGCCCGAGGTTGCTGCCTTTGTGAAGGCCGACGAGGAGGACGG
Organism: uncultured Collinsella sp.; assembly: GCA_958415665.1. Taxonomy (GTDB): domain Bacteria; phylum Actinomycetota; class Coriobacteriia; order Coriobacteriales; family Coriobacteriaceae; genus Collinsella. The sequence goes on from CATYZK010000007.1 coordinate 7,121, forward strand.
CATCGTGGCGGTCATCGATGGCGTGCTGGGTGTCGAGCGTGAGATCGCTGCCTATATCCCTCAGGTCAAGCGTACCGTCGAGGGTGCCGTTGCCTACGTCAAGATTTCCGATGGCTGCAACCGCTTTTGCAGCTTCTGCATGATTCCCTACATCCGCGGCCGCTATCACTCGCGTAGTGCCGAGAGCATTATCTCCGAGGTGCGCGACCTGGTTGCCGGCGGTGTGCGAGAGATCGTGCTGATCGGCCAGGACACGGGCATCTGGGGCACCGACTTTGCGGATGGTGACGTCGCCGAGGGCTCGCCGCGCAATCTGGCGCAGCTGCTGCGCGCCGTCGCCGAGGCCGTGTGTCCGCAGAACGTCTGGGTCCGTGTGCTCTATCTGCAGCCCGAGGGCATGACCGACGAGCTTATCGAGACGATTCGCGATACGCCCGAGGTGCTGCCCTATATCGATATCCCCGTGCAGCACTGCGACGCACGCATCCTCAAGGCCATGCGTCGCTCCGGTTCGCGCCGGGAGCTCGAGGACCTGTTCCGCGATCTGCGTGAGCGCATCCCCGGCATCGTGATCCGTTCCACGGCCATGGTCGGCTTCCCGACCGAGACCGACGACGAGTTCCGCGACCTTATCGACTTTATGGACACCGTCGGCTTTGACTACACGAGCGTCTTTGCCTACTTGCAGGAGGAGGGCAGCCTGGCTGCCAAGATGGAGGGCCAGGTCGACGAAGAGGTCAAGCTCGAGCGCGCCCAGGAGGCCATGGACCTGGCCGAGTCGCTCGGTTTTGCTGCAACTGCCGCACATGTGGGTGAGCGCGCCCAGGTGATTGTCGACGGTATCGAAGAGACCGAGGACGGCGCCGAGCTGATCGGACATGCCTGGTTCCAGGCGCCTGATTCCGATGGCGCGGTGCATCTGGATGCCAGCGAGGCATCTGTGGGCGATATTCTGACGGTCGAGTTTACCGATAGCTTCTGCTATGAGCTTATCGGTCATGTTGTGGAGTAGGAGCGCGTTGTGGCTAACGAGAGCAATAAGGAACTGACGAGTGTCTGGACGCCCGCCAATATCGTGACGTGTGTGCGCATCGTCTTTATCCCGGTGTTCATGATCGTGTCGGCGCTGTCTCACATGAGCGTTGCCGGTACGGATTGGAGCACCTTCGACGGCCCGCTCGCCGCCGCAGCCTTCATTCTGTACGTCATCCTGTCGTGCACCGATAAAGTTGACGGCTATCTGGCGCGCTCGCGCAACGAGATTACCGACTTCGGTAAATTCTTGGATCCCATCGCCGACAAGCTACTCGTGTTCTCGGCCTTGCTGCTGTTCTTGGACTTTGGTGCCGTGTCGGTTTGGTCCGTGTTCATCATCTTGTTCCGCGAGCTGTTGGTAAGCGCCCTGCGCATGGTTGCGAGTGCCGCCGGCGTGGTCGTTGCCGCCGATAAGCTTGGCAAGTACAAGACGGCGACCACGATGGTCTCCATCTGCGGTTACCTGTGCGTCTTTGCGATGACCGGCTTGCACCTTGGCCCGTTGGCGCTGACGCTCGGCATCTACTCGGTTTCGCGCTTCCTGTACGCCGTTGCCGTTGTCCTGACCGTTATCTCGGGCGCCCAGTACTTCTGGAACTGCCGCAAGATCGTCTTTTCGGTCTAGGTCCTGGTGGGTATGACGGACTCTTTTGAGCAGATTTCCGCACATAACGAGGAGCTGGCGCGCGATATTGTCGAGCGCGCGAGCGCTCGGGGCGTGACGGTTTCGACGGCTGAGTCGCTGACGGCGGGTATGATCGCCTCGACGATTGCGGATATCCCGGGCGCCTCGGCGGTGCTGCGTGGCGGTGCGGTGACCTACTGCGATGAGATCAAAAATCGCGTGCTGGGTGTTGATCAGGAGACGCTCGACTGCTATACCGCGGTGTCGCATCAGACCGCGCGCGAGATGGCGGCGGGTTCGCTGGAGCTGTACCAGAGCGATATTGCAGTGAGCGCAACGGGTTATGCCGGCCCCGGCGGCGGCACTGAGGACGATCCGGCTGGCACTTTCTATATTGGCTGGGCGTATCGCGCGGCTGATGGGGAAGTGCCGGTCGTGGACTCTGTGCGCTGCCACTATGAGGGCGACCGTTCGTGTGTTCGTGCCCATGCGGTCGCGGAGGCATTGGGACGCATTGCCCTTGTGCTCAACTCTATGGAATAGACGTGTTTTCAGGGGCCTTAGGGCCCCTTAATTGTGGAGATAGGGACCCCTGACGAATTTAGCGTTTGCGCTGGTTATAGGTGTATTCTTGCCTTCCTTGTTCTTATTCGGCCCTTTGTGGTCAAGCATTTGGTCAGTGTTTGGTCGGCGTTTGGTTGGGTTTTGGAAAGACTGCCTGCATATGATTGGCCTGAACGGTTGACCACGAACAGCCGTTCGTTTATTATCGATGCAGGTTGTTAAGAGGAGGGCTATTCATGGCCAAGAATTCAGGTCCCGTACGTACCGTTCATGCACCCACGACGGGTAAAGAGCGCGAAGAGATGATCGCCACCACCAAGGCCGAGATCGAGAAGAAGTTCGGTCAAGGCTCCATCATGAGGTATGGTGACGGCGGCCCCGAGCTTGAGGTCGAGGCCATCCCCACGGGCGCTCTGGCACTCGATGCCGCTCTGGGTATCGGCGGTGTGCCGCGCGGCCGTATCGTCGAGATTTACGGTCCTGAGTCCTCCGGTAAGACGACGCTTTCGCTCGAGATCCTGGCCGAGGCCCAGGCAATGGGTGGCGTGGTGGCATTTATCGATGCCGAGCACGCGCTCGATCCCACGTATGCCGCGCGCATTGGCGTGGATATCGACGAGGTACTGATTTCCCAGCCCGATACGGGTGAGCAGGCGCTCGAGATTGTTGACATGCTCGTGCGTTCCGGCGCCATCGATGCCATCGTCGTCGACTCCGTCGCCGCGCTGACCCCGCGTGCCGAGATCGAGGGAGAGATCGGCGATACCACGGTCGGCTTGCAAGCTCGCCTGATGAGCCAGGCGCTCCGCAAGCTTGCCGGCTCGCTGTCCAAGTCCAACACGACGTGCATCTTCATTAACCAACTGCGTGAGAAGATCGGCGTCATGTTCGGCAACCCCGAGACCACGACGGGCGGCCGCGCTCTTAAGTTTTTCTCTTCGGTGCGTATCGACATTCGCCGCATCGACAGCATTAAGCTTAAGGATGAGGTTATCGGTAACCGCGTGCGCGCCAAGGTCGTTAAGAACAAGGTGGCAGCTCCGTTCCGCTCTGCTGAGTTTGACATCATGTACGGTACGGGCATCTCTAAGGAGGGCTCGATTCTGGACATGGCTGTCGAGTGCGGCATCTGCAAGAAGATGGGCTCCTGGTTTGCCTATGGCGAGGACAAGCTCGGCAACGGTCGCGAGGCCGCCAAGGCGTTCCTGCGCGAACACCCCGATTGCGCCGACGAGATTGAGCATAAGGTCCGCCTTGCCTGCGGGCTTGAGTTTGATGACGATGCTCCGTCCGAGGTCGAGCTGACCGATCAGCCTGCGCCTGAGGAGTTTGACGAGCTTTACGCCATCGATGGTTCCGCCATGCTCGATGATGACGACGAGTAGCGGTTACGCTCATGTCGTATACGGTGACCGAGGCCACGGTCGTCTTTCCCGATAAGAAGGCGGCCTCCTCGTTCTCGAGCGGCTATGCGTCCAAAAAGCCTTGCGCACATATCGATTGTGAGCTTGAGGGCGGTTTTGAGCGGTCCATTTGGATCCCTGTGCGGGTCGCGCGGCTGTATGCCAAAAACCGCCCCGATCTTCCCTGTGATTGGGATAACTTTCGTGGTGCGGTGCAGCTCATCGAGCGTAAATGTGCGCTTACCATGGTGACCGAGATGTTATCGCGCCGCGACCATGCGACGGGTGAGGTCCGTGACAAGCTGGCCCGCTACGGCTTTCACCAGTCCGCGATCGATTTCGCCGTCGAGCGCGCCACCGAGTATCGCTTTTTAGACGAGAACCGCTTTTGCTCGTACTTTATCGAGGAACGCAAGCGGCGCGGTTGGGGACAGCGTAAAATCGAGACCGAGCTCAAGCGCCGTCATGTCGTGCTCGATGATATTCCCGGTTATCCCGAGGATTATTTTGCCGTCGAAGACGATTTGGCGCGTGCGTCAGCCCTGCTCTCCAAGCGGCGTGTTCCAGAGACGCGCGGATTCGAAAAACTGGTTCGGTTTTTGATGGGCAAGGGCTTTTCGTATCACATCGCCGCCGATGCCGTTAAGGCACGTCTCGATGCCGAACGTGAGGAATGTGCGGTTTAGGCGTATGCGTTTTGTGGCCCTGCCGTTCACCGCGTTTTAGCCGCCGTGCTGGGGCCATTTATTTGACAGTTGTTGTGGTTCAACGTACGATAAACACTGTCATTTGCTTTGTGATATGTGCTCATCTGTGATGAGTTTGTTTATATGTTTATCTGTATCCGACCCGCATAAGCTGCGCCCATATTACTCAAATGTCGCGAGCCGTTCGTAAGGACGGTTCGCTTTGTTGTGTAACGAATCCATAAAAAGGAGTGAGCATGCCTATCATCGCAGCGCTCGTTGGCATCGTTTTGGGTGCCATCGCCGCCATTGCCTACATGCGCACCGCCAAGCAGGGTAGTCTTCACGAGGCCGACGAAAAAATCCAGTCGGCACACGCACAGGCCGAGTCCCTGATCGGTGATGCCAAGCGTCAGGCCGAGACCCTCAAAAAAGAGGCTCTACTCGAGGCTAAAGAGGAGATCATCAAGAACAAGCAGGCCGCTGAGGCCGAGGACAAGCAGCGTAAGAGCGAGATTCGTACGCTCGAGAACCGCGTGATGCAGCGCGAGGAATCCCTCGATCGCCGCAACGACGCTCTCGACAAGCGCGAGCATCAGCTGTCCAGCCAGGCCGGTCAGGTCGAGAAGCGCTCCCGTGAGCTCGAGGAGCTCTGCGCAAAGCAGACCTCCGAGCTCGAGCGTATCGCCGACCTTACCCGCGAGGACGCCCACAAGGAGCTCCTCGATAAGGTTCGCGGCGAGGTCACCCACGAGGCCGCCACGATCATTCGCGAGTCCGAGCAGCAGGTTCGCGCCGAGTGCCACAAGACCGCCCAGGAGATTCTGTCTCTGGCGATTCAGCGCTGCGCTGCCGACCATACTGCCGAGGTCACCGTTACCTCCGTGCACATTCCCTCTGATGACCTCAAGGGCCGTATCATCGGTCGCGAGGGTCGCAACATCCGGACCTTCGAGCAGGTTTCCGGCGTCAACCTCGTGATCGACGACACGCCCGAGACCGTCGTTCTTTCGAGCTTCGACCCGGTCCGTCGTGAGACCGCCCGTGTCGCCCTTGAGAACCTCATCGCCGACGGCCGCATTCACCCTGCCCGTATCGAGGAGATGTATCACAAGGCCGCCGACCTGGTTCAGCAGCGCGTGCGCGAGGCTGGCGAGCAGGCTGCCTTCGATACCGGCATCCACGACCTGCACCCCGAGATCGTTAAGACCCTTGGTGCCCTGCGCTACCGTACCTCGTTTGGTCAGAACGTGCTTCAGCACTCCCTCGAGGTCTCTGATCTGTGCGGCGTGATGGCTTCCGAGCTTGGCCTGGACGTTGTGACTGCCAAGCGCGCCGGCCTGCTGCATGACCTGGGCAAGGCAATCGACCATGACGTCGAGGGCCCGCATGCCGTCATCGGCGCCGAGCTGGCCCGCCGTTATGGCGAGAAGCCCGTTATCGTCCACGCTATCGAGGCTCACCATGCCGATGTCGACCCCAACACGGTGCTCGATGTCCTGGTACAGGCCGCCGATGCTGTCTCTGCCTCTCGCCCCGGTGCCCGTCGCGAGTCTGCCGAGAACTACATCAAGCGTCTTGAGAAGCTCGAGGAGATCGCCAACTCCCATGACGGCGTCGAGCGTACCTATGCCATGCAGGCTGGTCGCGAGGTCCACGTCATGGTTCAGCCGGACAAGATCTCCGATGCCCAGTCCACGGTCCTGGCTCACGATATCGCCCATCAGATCGAGGAAGAGATGGAGTATCCCGGTCAGGTGCGCGTCGTCGTGATTCGCGAGAGCCGCGCTGTCGATATCGCTAAATAACATGAGCGACGCGAACGAGCTCATCTCATTTATCGCGTCGATGTCGGGGGAGGGCAACCTTCGCGTCGAGGAGAACCTTGGCAAGGGGTATGTCCGCCTCCGCGTTTCGGAGGCCGAGCGGCGCCAGGCAAAGCACGACATTCAGCATGTCGAGGATATCGTCATCGAAATGCTCCGTAATGCTCGCGATGCCGGCGCCGACAAGGTCTATCTCGCCACGACCAAGGAAGACGGCGTCCGCACGCTTGTCTTTCTGGATAACGGTTCGGGCGTTCCGCAGGATATGCAAGAGCGAATCTTCGATGCCCGCGTTACCTCCAAGCTCGAGAGCATGAAGATGGACCGTTGGGGCGTTCACGGTCGTGGCATGGCATTGTTTTCGATCAAGCAGAACACCGATGAGGCCCGTGTGGTCACGTCCGGTGTCGATCTTGGTTCAGCCTTTAAGGTGAGCGTCGCGGCCGACCGCCTCAGTGAGCGTGCCGATCAGTCCAGCTGGCCCCAGGCGGTCAAGGATGAGGACGGACGTTATGTTTGCGCTCGCGGTCCACATAATATTATTCGCGCTGCTTGTGAGTTTGCGCTCGAGGAGTTGCGTGGTTGCGATGTCTATCTTGGTTCTCCGTCTGAGATTGCCGCGACCCTTTATGCTCAGGCGTCAAGTCGGCTCGATACGTCTCGTCTCCTGTTCATTGATGACGAGAGCGAGCTTCCGGTTGTCGATCGTTTAGGCCTTGCTTCCGATGCCGAGGACTTTATCCGTATCTGTTCGGGTTTGGGTCTTGAGATGTCCGAGCGCACGGCCCATCGCATTTTGGCAGGGCAGATTAAGCCCGTTCGCGGTGTGACCGCACGTTTGCTGCGCGAGCGTGATTCGTCCTCGCATGCGCCGGCTCCTGTCGATCTCGCGAAGGATCGTCGCGGGCTACGTATTGCCAAGGATGACATGGCACAGTTTTCGCGCGCTGTGGAACGCGACTTTAATGACCTTGCCGCACGGTACTATCTCAACCTTTGCGGCGACCCAAAGATCCGTGTTTCGCGTGATCGAATCACCGTGACCTTTGATCTTGCCAAAGAGGAATAGTGCCTTTACCGAGTCCACTCGGTACGATACAGTTATTGCAGTTAAAACGTACTTTTAAATGCAGGAGTTTCTTCATGGATTGCCTGAAGGTATCAAGCAAATCATCGCCCGCGTCCGTTGCCGGCGCCATCGCCGGCATGGTCAAGGATGGTGTACCCGTCAACATCCAGTGTGTCGGCGCCGGTGCCGTCAACCAGGCCATTAAGGCCGTTGCTATCGCGCGCGGTTTTTTGATTCCAACTGGTTTTGATATTTCCTGCGCGCCCGTGTTCTCCGACATCCTCATTAACGGGGAGTCGCGCACGGCCATCCGCCTTTCTATCTATGTTCACCAGATCAATCGAGCTGCTATGGACAACGTCGTCATGGATGATGTTAAGCCTGTGGCATAGCTTCTGCTTGCCTTTTTTCGCTCCCCATCGTTAGGACTTATGCACATGGACCAGCGTTCCGTACGCGATATTCTTGCCGGTAAAACCTACTTTATCCGCACCTTTGGCTGCCAGATGAATCAGCACGACTCTGAGCGCGTGAGCGGTCTGCTTGATTCATATGGCTGCCTCATGGCGCTCGATCCTGCGCATGCCGATATCGTCGTCTTCATGACGTGCTGTGTGCGCGAGGCCGCCGATACTCGCCTGTACGGTCAGTGCAATTCCTGCAAAAGCCTGCCGCCTTCGCCTTCGGGCAAGCGCGTGGTTGCCGTTGGCGGTTGCATCGCGCAGCGCGATGGCGAGGGTCTGCTCATCAACGTCGATAACGTCAATGTCATCTTTGGCACGCATTCCATTGCACATGTGGCCGAGCTTATTGCCGAGGCGTTCCTTGATGGTAAGCGTCATATCCGCACCAATGAGCATGAGGATACGGACGCCATGAGCATGCCGTGGCATCGCGAGACCCAGTATCACGCCTGGGTGCCCATCATGACGGGCTGCAATAATTTCTGCACCTATTGTATCGTGCCGTACGTGCGCGGTCGCGAAAAGAGCCGCCCCTTCGAGGAGATTGTCGACGAGGTGACCGGTTTGGTGCGCCAGGGCGTGCGTGAGATTACGCTGCTGGGCCAAAACGTTAACTCATATGGTCGCGATCTGTTTGGCAAGCCGCGTTTTGCCGATCTGCTGCGTGCCGTGGGCGATACGGGCGTGGAGCGCATCTTCTTTACGTCTTCGCATCCCAAGGACCTGTTGCCCGAGACCATCGACGCTATGGCCGAGACGCCTGCCGTTATGCCGCAGCTGCACTTGGCCGTCCAGTCCGGTTCGACGCGGATCCTCAAAGAGATGAATCGCCGTTATACACGCGAGGACTATCTGGGCCTTGTCGATCGCATTCGCAACCGCATGCCCGATATCGCGCTCTCGACCGACATTATCGTTGGCTTCCCGGGCGAGACTGAAGAAGACTTTGAGCAGACGCTCTCGCTTGCCGAGACGGTCCGCTATGCTCAGGCCTATACCTTCATCTATTCCAAGCGTGCCGGTACCCCGGCCGCCGAGATTGACGATCCTACGCCGCATGAGGTTATTCTCGAGCGTTTCAATCGCCTGGTTAAGGTTATCGAGACCACGGCACACGAGTATAACCAGGGCGAGCTTCATACTGTGGTTCCGGCGCTCATTGAGGGAACGAGTAAAAAGAACGACGCGGTCCTGCTGGGCAAGAGTCCCAAGAATCAGACCGTGCATGCGCCTATCCCCGAGGGTTACAGCATCGATCAGCTTGTTGGCAAGATCGTTGATGTTGACGTTGACGTTGCCAAGACCTGGTATTTGTCCGGTTCCGTTGTGGGCGAGCCGCGCTAATGGTTTCTCCCGGGGCAGGTCTTTCCGCCGTTGCGATCGTCGGTCCGACGGCGGTTGGTAAGAGTGATGTTGCCGACCGTTTGGCAGCTCGTCTTTCGTCCGAAGTGCTGTCGTGCGATGCGATGCAAATCTATCGCGGCATGGACATCGGTACCGCAAAGATGGCGCCCGATGAGTGCACGGCGCCGCTGCGTCTCGTTGACATTGTAGAGCCGGGTGTGGCATATTCTGCTGCTCTTTATCAGGCTGACGCTCGCGCGCATGTTGAACGTCTCCTTGGTTCGGGTTGCCTGCCGGTTTTTTGCGGAGGTACGGGGCTGTATCTCAAGGCCGCCCTCGATGAGATGGACTTTCCCTCGGGTGAACTTGAGGACGATCGTCGTGCGGGCTATCAGGAGCTTGCCGAGCGTATTGGCGAGGAAGAACTGCATGCCTTGCTTGCCGAGCGCGATCCAGAATCGGCTGCTGTTATTCATCCCCATAACGTGCGCCGTGTGATTCGTGCGCTCGAGATGAATGATGATGGCGTCTCCTATGCGCAGCAAAAGTCGCAGTTTAGTGTTCCGCACGAGCATTATCATGCCCTATGGTTTGGTCTGACGCGTAATCGCGAGGTGCTCTACGAGCGCATCAACCAGCGCGTCGATCTGATGTTTGAGCAGGGTCTTGTCGATGAGGTCCGCGGTCTTATGGGCCAGGGGCTGGGAGATGCCCTGACGTCGATGCAGGCGATTGGCTATAAAGAGATCATTGATGCATTCAATGGCGTGATGAGCATGGATGAGGCTCGCGAACTCATTAAGATGCGTTCGCGTCGTTATGCCAAGCGTCAGCTTTCGTGGTTTAAGCGCGATGACCGTATCGCGTGGTTTGATATGGATGAATTGACGATCGATGAGGTCGTTGAGGATATCCTGCATCGTATTGAGGCTGCCTAATGGCCCGTTTCCCCCTTGTTCCCACGGCACCCGAGCCCGAGCGTGCCATTTTAGTTGGTGTTGAGTGGCGCGACAATGCATGGCCGCTCGATCGCTCGCTTGATGAACTGGAGCGTCTTGCCCACACAGCTGGTGCCCAGTGCGTGGCACGCTTGTCGCAGCGTTTGGTAAAGCCGTATCCTAAATCGTTTATCGGTTCCGGTAAGGTTGAAGAGCTGTGCGGCCTGGTGCATCGAATGGATGCCGATGTTGTTATCTTCGATGACGATTTAACGCCTTCGCAGCAGTCTTATCTGGAGAAAGCCGTGGGCGAGCCGGTAAAGATTATTGATCGCACAGCACTGATCTTGGATATCTTTGGCCTGCATGCTCAGACGCGTGAGGGACGCCTGCAGGTACAGCTGGCACAGCTTCAATATTTGTTGCCTCGCCTGCGTGGCATGTGGAGCCATCTCGCCAAGGAGCAGACGCGCGGCGGCATCGGCTCACGTTTTGGTCAGGGCGAAAGTCAGCTCGAGGTCGACCGTCGCCTCATTCGTAATAAGATCGCTGCGCTTCGTCGTGAGCTCAAGCAGGTTGAACAGCGTCGCGATGTTCAATCCAAGAGTCGCATTGAGTCACCGGCGTTTCGCGTCGCGTTGGCCGGTTATACCAATGCCGGTAAATCGACGTTGCTCAATCGTCTGACCGGCTCTACGGTACTTTCGCAGGACAAGCTGTTTGCTACGCTCGACCCGACGACGCGTTCGTATCGTCTGCCCGGCGGTCGCGGCATGACGATTACCGATACCGTCGGCTTTATTCAAAAGCTGCCGCATGGTCTGGTCGACGCCTTTAAATCGACGCTGTCCGAGGTTTTGGGTGCCGATCTAATTCTCAAAGTCGTAGATGCGTCTGACGAGGACTATGAGCGGCAGCTGGAGGCTGTCGACCGCGTGCTTGATGAGATCGGCGCCGGAGAGCGTTTAACGCTGACCGTATTCAATAAAATCGATCTTCTCGATAGCGTCGATCGATTGAGTTTCCGTCGTCGCTATCCGGAGGCCGTTCTGTTCTCGGCCCAAACGGGCGAGGGGCTCGACGATCTCGTTGACCGGATTGCTCGCGAGGCAGCTGCCACCGATGTGTTGCTCTCCGCTGATATCCCGTATCGCGAGGGCGCTCTCATCACGCTGGTGCATGAGCAGGGAACCCTTCTGCATGAGGAATATCTCGAGGACGGCGCTCGCATTGTGGCGAAGTTGCCGGCCCGAATCGCGCCGCGTCTTGAGCGCTATCGTACGGAATAAACGAGTTCTAGTACGCCTAGGATGACAGGCTGATGCAGCAGATAAAAGGGGAGTGCATGGCGTCCAAGGCTGGCGAGCGCCGGCAGGGGGTTGGCGTAGGCCCAGCTAGGGACGGTCTTATTGATTCCCTGCGCTATGTGTGCGGCGAAGTATCCTGCAAGATACATAAAGATAAACGGGATGATGGGGTAGTAGTCACCTGATACAAACCCAGGGCTCGGAAATCCCAGCCACGCCAGGTAGGGGACAGGGTAGATCGTTTTGGGGATGCTCCAGGTGAGGGCGAACAACACAAGGCATAGGGGCATTCCCCATCTCGCCGGTATCTTCTTAAGGACGGGATCGGTCAACGCCACGATGCCGGTACATGCGGCCATGCAGTAGATGATGCCAAAATTTACCGAATCGTCGACTGAGACAAGTGTTGTTGCCAACCAGACGACGAGTGCTGCTAAGGCGTATTTGGCGGCACGTTTGATATTGTTGCGCGAAAGGGTGCACATCCAACCCGCGATAAGCAAAAATACCCAGCTGATGCTGGCGCGCCAGATGTCTTGAAAGACTGGCTGGGTAAACCAAGGCATATTCCAGCCGTACAGGTAGGCGAGATCATAGCAAGCGTGAAAACCTGCCATAGAAATCATCGTAAACCCGCGGACGGTATCAAAGATGGTGATGCGTTTTTGCATTACGAGAACCGGCGCATTAAACCGACAACTTTACCCAAAATAACGGGGTTCGTCGCATAGATGGGCTCCATAGTGTCGTTCTCGGGCTGCAAGCGCACGCGCCCCTGCTCCTTGTAGAACGTCTTGACGGTCGCTGAACCATCAATCATGGCCACGACAATTTCGCCGTTCATGGCACTCTTTTGTTCACGGACGATGATGTAATCGCCATTGAAAATGCCGACATTGATCATTGAGCTCCCATGCACCTCAAGGATAAAGGAACCCTGATCAGTCGCGATTTCGGTCGGGATAGTAAAAGTGTCTTCGATATTCTGCTCGGCCAGAATGGGAATCCCAGCCGCGACGCGACCAACGAGCGGCAGCGAGACCGTTCCGCGAGGTGCGGTGGGCTCATCAGATTTAGAAATTGAGACAGAGGAACCATCCTCGTTAAAGAGTTCCAGGGCGCGCGGTTTGGTGGCATCGCGCTTGAGTAGCCCGCGCGCCTCAAGGGCAGAGAGATGGGCGTGCACGGTGCTGGGGGAGGAAAGGCCCACGGCAGAAGCCATCTCGCGCACGCTGGGCGGATAACCCTTCTCCTGCTGATATTCCTTGATGAAGTCGTAAATTTGCTGCTGACGCTTGGTAATTTTGCGAGCCATCAGGGCATCCTCTCTACCCATGTCAAACAAATGTTCGAATTTTGCTTGACAGGAACAACTGTTCGAAGATAATAATAACCGAACATTCGTTCTCGCGCTAGACATTTTTGTCCGCGCGGCTTGATAAAACTGTTCTCAGCAAAACACGCGAGAGGAGAACATGATGAACGCAACGAATATGGTCCAGGGAAACCTCGCCCTTAAGCTCGAGACGCCTGCAGAACCCACTTTTACGGTTGTTCAGGGTGGCCGCTCCGGCATTCAGCCTTTGACCGTAAAGCCTGCTCGCAATCAGCAGGCTGTAGTCGCGCCGGCCCACGTTGCCCTCAAGGTTCCGACGATTGTCGCCGTCGCCGTTGCGCTTACGCTCTTCTTTGTCCTCGCTACGTCGGTCTTTAACGCTCGTCACGCTGCGTATGCCGAGTCCGTTTCCAACATTACCTACGAGACTATTCGCGTTCAGCCTGGCGATTCTCTTTGGTCGCTTGCCGAGGAATATCCAATCGAAGGCCTTTCCACGCAAGAGACTTCCGACATGATCCGTAACGTCAATCATCTGGAGCATGGTTCGCTCGCCGCCGGTGCGCATCTTAAGGTTCCCGCTCGTTCGTAATCATTATCGCGCTGCGCATGGTACCCTTGTTATCGTTTAAGAGGAGGTACCATGCGCTGTCCCAAATGCGGCAAGGCACATACCCGCGTCGTTGATTCCCGTATGCAGGAGTCAAATAACACCATTAAGCGTCGTCGCGAATGTTGCTCGTGTAGCTACCGCTTTACAACGTTTGAGCGATGTGAAGACCCAATCGAGGTCATTAAGTCAGACGGAACCAAGCAGCGGTTCGATCGCAATAAACTGCTCGTCGGCTTGATGCGCGCCACCATCAAGCGCGATATCGACACTAAGAAGCTCAATGAGATTATCGACGACATCGAGGTTGAGCTGCGCTCTCGCACACTGACGGCCGTCACGTCCCATGAGTTGGGTGACATGGTGCTCAAGCGCTTGGCCAAGATCGACAAAGTGGCCTACATTCGCTTTGCCTCGGTCTACCGCGATTTCAAAGACGTCGATGAGTTTCTGCAAGAGCTCGACAAGCTAAGGTGATTCCATGTCCAACATTACCGTCAACATAAAGCGTCTCGACCCCACCGTCGAGCTTCCCAAATACGCTCACCCCACAGACGCCGGTCTGGACCTACGTTCTAACGAGGACTGCGTTCTGAAGCCCTTTGAGCGCCGTCTGGTCTCCACGGGCCTGGCCATCGCTCTGCCCGACGGCTACGCCGGCTTCGTCCAGCCCCGCAGCGGCCTGGCCATCAAACAAGGCCTGTCTATAGTCAACACGCCCGGCCTCATTGACGCCCACTACCGAGGCGAACTCAAAGTCATCCTCATCAACCTAGATCCCACCAACAACATCCAAATCAACAAAGGCGACCGCATAGCCCAACTAGTCATCCAAGAAGTCCCTACCGTCAACCTCGTAGAAGTAGAAGAACTAGACAAAACCGACCGAGGAACCGGAGGCTTCGGCTCCAGCGGCGTGGCTTAGTCTATTTTGCTGATCGGCATGTTCTAATGTCCGCTCGCCCCTGGGGCCCCTATATATCATCCCGTGCTCAAACATTCTCGCTTCGCTGCGAAACTGCGCGCGGGACGATATATAGGGCCCCCAGGGGTGAGCTGCGTTTACGTGTTCGCGATCAATAATAGCTTCCCATCAGAAGTTGAACGCCTTATTTAGAAGCTGTGTCTAACAAGTAATCCGATCTGACAAAGAGACAGCTCCTTTATCAGATCGGATTACTTTGATTACTTGTTTTCGAGTTCCCCTTCGCAGTTTTTAGTGGGGTAACTGATGTGGCTGCTAGTACGTACGTGTAGCCGTGACTCAGGCCGCCCACACATATCGTTCCACGCGCAGTTTCGCAGCGAGCGAAGCGAAGCGAGAATGTTTGAGCATGGAATGATATGTGTGGGCGGCCTGAGTCACGGCGGACAGTCCGACGCTAACGTATGTGAGCCGGCTTGCCGCCCCAGTAGAAGCGGCAGAAGGCTCGTTTTCGTTTTTGGGGTTTACCTACGAGCTCCATCGTTGCGATGGCGATGTCTTCGGCTGCGTGGGGGCGGCGTAGTACTTCGCCGTTGATGAGCAGGGCTTTGAGTGACTCGGGGTGGTCGTGTAGGTGACGGAGCGTCACGATGAGCTCACGTGCCGTGGTGACGTGCATGCTGGCGCCCATGCCGGTGAGCATGGTGGTGTTGGCCTTTTCCTGGCCGTATGATTTTCCCAGTAGGATCATCGGCAAGTGTGCGCATAGGCACTCGGTAACGGTGAGTCCGCCTGATTTGAGAATAGCCAGATCGCAGCCGTGCATGAGGGCCGCCATGTCGTCCACGTAGTCCAGAACTGTGACGTTTTCGAGCTTCATGGCATCGAAGAGCGTCTTGAGGCGAGTGGCGTATTCCTTGTCCTTGCCAGGCAAAAAGACAAAGTGCATGTCCTCGAAGCTGCGAAGGAAGGGGAGCGTATGCTCCATCGCTGCGCGAAAGCGCACGTAGGGTTGCGGTAGGCTGGCGCCGGCCATCACCAACACAACGGTCTTGTCTACGGGAAGATTGAACTTACCCAGCTCGTCCTCACGTTGGTATTCGGTGTCGAATCCGGCTCGAATGGGGATTCCCGTAATGCGGATCTTTGCCTCGGGAACCTTGCGCGGGCGCAGCGTTTCGGCCATAAATTCGTTAGCCACGCAGAACAGATCGGTGTCCTTGTGGGGCCAAAAACCCTCCACTTCATAGTCCGTTGGCACGCAAATGACCGGATAATCGATACCCGTGATGACGCGGGCGCCCACAGCAACATTGGCTGCCGTAATGTGTGTTGCGACTACGGCTATGGGCCTGCGGGTACGGACATATTCGTTGAAGGCGGGGAACATGATTCGTGACCAAGCCGTACCGCCGCCCCAGAGCAGATGCCCTGTAAACGTATAACGCCAGGTCAGGTCATAAATCGGGCGCGTGGCTCCGGTAAAAGACGCCGCGGTCTTATTGCCGTCGAATTTAATACGTCCAAAATCGAGGATATCGAGTACTTCAATTTCGATATCCTCAGGAATACCTTTGGTGCCACGGATAAGATCAAATGCCTGCGCGATGGCGTTAGCGGCGGCTTTGTGGCCCGATCCAACCGATGCGTGCACAATGGTTACGAGGGGCTTTTGTGCAGGTGCAACAGCCTTTTGCCGCGGTTGGGGAGTGGCTTGCATAGGCAGGGGAGCGTCATTGCTCGTCTGCGTTTGATTCATCGACAACTCCCCTTCAGCTTTGTTACGCGATTTATCATTGTAGTGCATGAGTGTCATGTTCACGTAAATTTGGGTATGAGCGCAAAGAACGTCAATGTTTCGACGAGAGGACTCTTCATGACTACCGATCAGCCGATCGATGTTGCGATTATCGGTGGCGGCCCTGCTGGCTATGCTGCCGCCATTTATGCTGCGCGCGCCAACCTGACGACGACTGTCCTTGAGCAGGGCATGTCGGGCGGACAGATCGCCACGAGCAACGAGATTGAGAATTATCCTGGCATTCCGCTGCTGAGCGGTGCCGAACTTGGTGAGCGGTTCCAACAGCATGCTGAAGGCCTGGGGGCTCAGGTTGAATGGAGTATGGTGACGGGCGTCGATTACGATGCCGACGCGGCTCAATTTACCATCCATCATGATATGGGCGACACAGCGGCCAAGAGTGTCATTGCGTGCATGGGCGCCACGCCGCGTCCTGCGGGTTTTGTTGGCGAGGACACGTATCGCGGTCGTGGCGTTTCGTATTGCGCGACGTGTGACGGCATGTTCTTCCGTGGCAAGCAGGTCTTTGTGATCGGAGGCGGCAATTCGGCATGCGAGGAGGCGCTGTTCCTGTCCGACATTGCCAGCAACGTGACCATCGTGCTGCGTCGCGATCAGTTCCGTGCACCCGAGGGCGTTGTGAATAAGGTTCTTGCTAAGGACAATATTTCAGTTAGGTACCAAACTAGTATTGCTGAGCTTTCTGGTGAAGCGATGCCCACGACAATCACATTCAAGGACAATGCAACTGGCGAGACGCATGCCGAGTCCTTTGAACCTGGCTCATTTGGCATATTTGTCTTTACGGGGACGCAACCACATACCGAGCTTGTTGAGCATCTAGTCGACCTGGCTCCCGACGGCGGTATTGTTACCGACGATTCGATGGCCACCCGTACGCCCGGCTTATTCGCAGCCGGCGATATCCGCTCCAAGCGTTTACGCCAGGTTGTGACCGCCGTTTCGGACGGAGCCATAGCGGCAACCAGCGCATACGCTTTCCTACGCGCATAAGTACGATAATATATCTTATGTAAGGTTGCTATCAATTAACTAAATGGCGGGACGATGCATCAGTGCGCTGTCCCGCTAATTTTCTTGCCGGCTATGTGGTATGCAAAACTAGATAATCTAGAATACAATATAGAAAATGAATGGAGGACCTTTATGAACCACGCTAAATACGTTATTCCGATGTCCGATTCGTCGGTCAGCATTAAGCCCGAGGATATTCAGCCCACGGTGCTACCCGATGCATTCATTCAGTCCGATATCGTGCGTAAACTCAATACGTTGAGTCTGCCGCGCTATAACCAGTTGCCCAATGTGACGCTCTACCGCGACCAGGTCATTGAGTATGTTGCGCTGTGGATGGAGCCGCTGTCCATTTGCGTTGAGCACCCTGTCATTACGCCATCGATGATCAATAACTACGTGAAGGTCGGCCTGGTGCCTGCTCCGGTCAAAAAGCAATATGGCCGCGAGCAGATTGCCCGCCTGATCGCTATCTGCCTCTTTAAGCAGGTGTTACCTATTGCTGCGGTGCAGGCACTCTTTAACATTCAGCGTTTGAGCTACGATGCCCCGACGGCCTTCGATTATGTGGTCGATCAGCTCGAGGCATCGATTCGTTCGGCGTTTTCCGTCGAGCAGACGCCGGTTCCCGATACGGCGCATCAGGTAACGCGTGAGTCGCTGCTTGTGCGCAGTGCGGTTTCATCCTTCGTTTCGAAGGCGTACCTGATGAGCTATCTAAAGTTTAATGGGTTTAATAGCTAGCCGACGTATAAAACGGGCGGAGCAAAGGGTCATCTGTCACTTTGCTCCGCCCGTATTTTAGCTTGGTTGGACGTTATTGGCCCGAAGCCACGCCCATGCCGTAGCCGATAATGAGCCCATGCATTTCGGCATAGTATGAATCTAGCCCGTTACAGGGCATGATGATAGTCTTGGAGCCTGGCCAGCGCTCCACAATTCGGCTGGCAAGTGCTTGGGCGCCTGCCTCATTCTCGACATGGTCGATAACGACCTCGCCGCCCGTAAAACCTTCGGCTTCCATGGTGTCGATGATCTTGTTGAGCATCTTCTTTTCGCCACGCGTGTGCCCGACGAGTTCGATTTTACCGGCCTCACTCGCCGTGCCCAAAATGCGAATATTAAGCTTGTTGGCAATGACGCCGGCTGCCTTAGGAATACGTCCGGCTTTGGCGAGGTTTTCGTAATTGCACAAGCTGAAGAGGATTTTGCTGTTCTGCTCAAGGCTATCGAAGTATGCGCAAGCGTCCTCGAATGAGACATCCGGGTTGCTTGCAAGATAACGATCAAACAGCAAGAAGATCAGGTCCATCTTGCCGCCTGCTGCCCGCGAATTAACCAGGTGAATCTGACGATTGGGCTCTTCGGCAAGAACCATATCGCGAGCCGTGGCTGCCGCGTTGTAGCTGCCCGACACGCCCTCAGAGATTGGCATGCAGATGGTCTTGTCTGCCAATTTGAAGAGCTCGGCCCACTCCCCTACGCTGGGACAAGCGCTCGAAGAAGCGTTCGTCTCCGCCTGAACAGCGCAGTTGAGCTCATGAACATCGAGCGAAAGGTCATCGATGAATTCACGCTCCCCCACTCGAATTTTGAGGGGCGCAAATGCAAAGGTGGTATGGGGCGCGGTCGGTTGCCAATCGCGGAGGTTGCAGCTTGAATCGGAGATAAGTGCCCAGCTCATAGAGGGTCCTTTCTAATTGTTCTTCAACAATTATAGCCATCTTGCAAACTGAATGTACGGCTATCTAGTTTTGAATACTAGATAGCCGTACAAGATTAGAGACAAAAGAATGGACCTCGCGACTTAAAGCCTCGAGGTCCACATTCACACGCTGTGTAAGATGACTTAGTAACGCACGAAGATGTAGTTATTGTTCATGCCGGCGGCAACGGAGCTGATGATGACACCCGTGTTGTAGTCGGAAGCATGAATCATCTGACCACCACCGATGTAAATGCCGGTGTGGTACGAGTTGACCACAACGTCACCGGGCTGCGGATCGGACACACGCGTCCAGCCCATAAAGGTGCCAGTGGTGCCGAGGCGGCAATAGCGACCCGTGAGGCAATAGCTAACAAAACCAGAGCAGTCGAAGCTGTTCGGGCCAATTCCGCCCCAAGAATAAGCGCAACCAAGCTTGCTGTATGCACGCGAGACAACAGAACCGCCATCGACGGACTGGCTCGGAGCAGAAGGCGTCGGAGCCGGAGCAGGCGTGGAGGGCTGCGGCGTCGGAGCGGGTGTCGGCGTAGGAGCCGGAGTGTTGCCGCCCTGGTTGTTGTTATTGCTGGTCTGACCACCGTTGTTGGTGTTCTCGGTCGTACCGGCAGTCTCGTTGCTCACCGTGGCCTTCTCAGCGGTACTGGCGTTGATGCCGGCCTGCAGCGCGGCGTTGGCCTCGGCCTCGGCAGCAAGCTCGGCCTGCAGCTGTGAATCCAGGGAGTTTACGACGCTCTGGGCTTCAGCCTGCTGAGCGTTAAGCTCGTCGACCTTTTTCTGCGTGGAAGCGACGTTCTTCTCCTGCTCGGCCTGCTTATCGGTGAGCTGCTGCTTAAGCTCCTTGACCTCTTGAATGGTCTGAGCTTGCTTATCGGAAACTTTGCCGTAGTAGAACAGACGATTGAGCATATCGCTCAGATCATCGACACCCGTCAAAACCTGAAGCAGGCTCAGACCGCCGGTTTTGTACTCGCCGGCGACATAGGTCGAGAGCTTGGCCTGACCATCGGCGATCTCCTGCTGCTTTTGCGTGATCTCTCCGGCAGTCTGATCGAGCGCCTGCGTCTGCGTGGCAAGCTCATCGTAAATCTGCTGGGTTTGGGTGCCGATCTGCTCGAGTTTCGTACGAGCAGCGGCAAGGTCGGATGCGGTATCGGCGTAGGCAGGAGCCGCGAGGCCCAAGCCCAAAACACAAGCGAGGGTTGCCGTAGCAGCGCAGCGTGCCATGTTTTTGTGCGTGTTTGCTGTGCGCATGTAGCTTCCTTTCCAGTAACTAAGGGTAACGGCTAGTCTACCGTCACCAGGCTAAAGAGCTCCACATCGTCATCAGACGGCGTGAGCTTCTCGCGCGGGTTGAGAAACGCAAGCTCAAGTATACAACCGTAACCGATAAGCTTTGCGCCCATATCTCGCACCAGTTTACCTGTTGCCTCGACGGTTCCGCCCGTCGCGACCAAGTCGTCCAGAATCAACACGGTATCTTTAGAGCTGATAGCGTCGGCATGGATCTCAATTGAATCGGTGCCGTACTCGAGCTCGTAGCTCTGGCTTACGGTCTCGCGCGGCAGCTTGCCCGGTTTACGTGCGGGAACAAAGCCGGCGCCAAGGGCTACAGCCACCGGTACGCCAACCATAAAGCCGCGAGCCTCGGGACCCACGACCTTGGTGATTCCCATGCCGGCAAAGTGCTCGGCGAGGGTATCGGTCATGGCTTTGAGCGCCTCGGGATTGCCAAAGAGCGGCGTGATGTCTTTAAAGATGACTCCGGGCTCGGGATAGTCGGGGATGTCGACGATTTGAGATTCGAAGTCGTACATTGCATGACCTTTCAATGGGTTGCCGGATAAGCGGCAGCGGTTATTTGCCCGCCGTGGCGGTGCCGGAGTGCGAAGGGGCGACGACCTTGAGCGGCTTTACGAGAGAATCCTCGTGCGAAGCCGGCGTGGCTATCTCTTCGTTTTTGGCTTTGGTGGACTCGGAGCGAGTGATTTCCTCATCGAGTGCATCGATGTCGGCGTCCTCGACCACGGCGTTGAGCGACTCAAAAACGCGGTTCTTGAGCAGCGCAGTGTGCACACCCTCGGTCAGGTCGTGAAGCTTCTTAAACGCACGCTCGAGCTTGGCGTCGCGCTCGTCATCGGAGGTATCCATGCCGAGCATGCTCACGAGCACCTGCTCAAACATCGAGGACTCGCGGTTGGCGGAAGACACGTACTGACGCAGGTTGCGGGGCTCGATATGGAAGCGTGACAGCTCGGAGCAGTAGCGGATGATTGGAAAATCGCGACCATCGACGAGCTCACGATTCTGCGGACTCTTGATGATGCGAATGAGGTCGTTCTCGGCGAGCGAGCGGATAAACGAAATCTCGACGCCCAGCATATCGGGAATGGTCTCAATGGGATGCAGCTTTTGTTTGGTCTCCTTGGGCTCCGTCTTGAGCGGAACATCGGACAGCAAGCCCACCTCGTAGGCGAGCGTTGACAGGTCCGTGGCGTTTTCCAAGCGCTGCTTAATCACGTTGAGCGGCATGTAGCGGGTCTTCTGCAAGTGCAGAATGACCTCCAGGCGATCAACGTCCTCCTTAGAGTACTGACGGTATCCCTTAGGCGTACGATGAGGGGTAATGAGCCCCTCATCTTCTAGAAATCTAATTTTTGAGTTCGAAAGATCGGGGTATGCGCCTCGAAGAAGGTTGACGACTTGGCCGATACTCAGATAGTTGCGTTCGGCCATGCCCTACTCACCGGTTTCGATGCGCTCCGGCGTGCTCTCGTGGTAGATGAGCGTAAACGTACCGATCTGGACGGAAGAACCATCGTGCAGCGGGGCCGCGTTGACAATGGCGCCGTCGACCCAGGTGCCATTGAGCGAGCCCAGGTCCTCAATGCGAGCGCCGAGCCCCTCGCGAATAATGCGCGCGTGGCTACGCGAAACGGTCATGTCATTGAGGAAGATGCCGTTCGCAGGATCGCGGCCGATGGTGGTCACGTCGTCCTCGAGCTCAAAGGCGGCACCAGTCTGCGGACCCTTGACGATGGACAGAACGGGTGCGGTGATGCGCACGTTGGCCATGAGGTCGGGAACGGTGACGTCGCTTGAAGGCACGCGGAATACGCAGGTAGCGTCAGCAGCCTTATCATTCTGAGGCATATTGTTAACCATGTTGTCCATGACAACCCCTAACTTATCGCGGACGTGCCGCAAATAATGAACCGTACGTAATCATACCCCAACGAATCAGTCTTCGATTTCAGGGTTCAGAAAGTCGATGTCCTCGTCCTCGGGATGCGCGAGAGCCTGTTTAATGGCCACTCCGCCCTTAATGGAATAGATGACAGCCGTGAGCATGGAGAAGATCACGCCGCCGTACACAAAGAAGATGCCGAGGGGCACCGAGCTTCCGTTGAGGCCCGGGAAGGCCGTAAGGGTTGAAGGTAAAAGATGCAGGCCGTCAATAACGGGGAACCCGAGCAGCATGAGCGAGAAGCCGGTCATGAGCAGTGCAGTGGCAATCTTTCCGGGAAAGACGACATCGATGGGGCGACGGTGATAATGACGCACGATAAGCGTGCCGATGCCCAGATAGATGTCGCGGCCAATAATGAGCACGCAGACCCAGATGGGCAGCTCTCCGCGGACCACCAGCCCAAGTACGCCGGTGAACAGCAGCGCACGGTCGCAGATGGGATCCATGACCTTGCCGAGCCACGAGACCGTCTTGGTCATGCGGGCGATCTGACCGTCCATCCAGTCGGTAGAGGCGGCAACGGCGTAGATAACGATGGCGATGACGCGGTTGTTATCCGTCACAAACAGGTACAGAAATACCAGGGTGAGGATCAGGCGCGTAAAGGTGATGAAATTGGAGATCGTAAAGATCTTATTCGACGGGTAATCGGAAGTGCCGATAAGCTCCTTTTTGATCTTCTTTTTGATGCCCACAGGACTCCCCCGCTGGTTAACGACAAAACTTTCGCTACTATACCCGTTCCGGCGATGTCTATCCAGCGCAAGCATAGAGAGTCCAGACATGAGGAAGGCGCTTTTGGGCGGCGGTGGATTTCACATTCGTGTACATCAGCCTCCAAACATGCCGAAAAATGTCGGTTTTGGAGGGTGATGTACACGTTTTGATTCGGTGATTACATCGATCGGGAAAGTTGTTGCCTTAAGCAAATTAATCATGATGTGCGGGTCGAGAAGGGTTGGCGCCAAAAGAACCCAACGGCCGTTATGGCTTCGTTAGAAACGCGCCCCACTATGGATGGTGAACCCGAAAGGTAAGGCGCGCGGGCACGGTGACTCGGCCCGCGCTCCCGGAAGAGAAAGGATAAACCCATGGGTTACATGCTCGAGACGCGTGGGCTCACCAAGCGCTTCGGCCGCGGCGACCAGGCGCAGGACGCCGTGGCCGATGTGAGCCTTCATATCCGCGAGGGCGAGGTGTACGGGCTGCTCGGTCCCAACGGCGCCGGCAAGTCGACAACGCTCAAGATGATCTGCGGGATGCTGCGGCCGACGGCCGGGGAGATCCTCTTTGCCGGGCACGCCTGGTGCCGCGAGGACCTCTACGCAATCGGCAGCCTCATCGAGGAGGCGCCGCTCTACCCCAACCTCACCGCGCGCGAGAACCTGAGCGTGCGCACCACGCTGCTGGGCCTTCCCGAGAGCCGCATAGATGAGGTGCTCGCCGCCGTGGACCTCGCTGACACCGGGAAGAAGCGCGCCGGGCGCTTCTCGATGGGCATGCGGCAGCGCCTGGGGCTCGCGCTGGCGCTGATCGCCCGGCCACGCCTGCTCGTGCTCGACGAGCCCACCAACGGCCTCGACCCCATCGGCATCGAGGAGCTGCGCGACCAGATCCGCGGCTTCGCGGCGGCGGGCACGACGGTGATCGTCTCGAGCCACATCCTCTCCGAGGTGCAGCAGATGGCGGACACCATCGGCATCATCTACGGGGGGCGCCTCGCCTACGAGGATGCGCTTCGGCCCGGGCAGGACCTCGAGGAACTCTTCATGAGCTTCTGCCGGGAAGGGCGACGAGCGCGCGGGGAGGTGGCGGCATGACGGGCGAGAAAGGCGGCCTGCTCGCGGGCCTGCGCGCCGAGGCCCTGAAGTCGCGCCACGCGGCACCGGTTCGCCTGGCCGTGCTCATGGCGCTGCCGATGCCGCTGCTCGGCGCGATGCCCTACCGGGGCGTGCAGATCTTTAGCGCGTGGAACTACTGGTACGCGCTCTTCCTGCCCGTGTGTCTCTCGCTCGTGGTGGCGTGCGTCGCGCGGGCTGATGCTCGCACGCGGATGCGGGGGCTTCTGGGCCTGGGCTTCCCGCTCGGGCGCGCCTGGTGGGCCAAGGCGCTCTGGTGCCTCGCGCTCTGCACGCTCTCGAGCCTCGTGGTTTTCGGCATCTACCTCGCGGGATCGGCGTTCTCCTCGCAGGGCCTCACGGCCGCGGGCACGCTCACGATGCTCCTCTGCGCGCTCGTCAACACGGTGACCGCGGCGTGGATGATCCCCGCAGGGCTCTTCCTCACGGCGCGGCTCGGCATGCTCGCGGGCATCTTCTGCCCGCTCGCCGCGCAACTCTTAGGTGGGTTCGCCTGGTCGTTGGTGCCGCTGCCGCAGCTCTTTCCGCCGTCGGCGAACATGGTCATCCCCACGAGCTTCATCCCCGTGCTGCCGAGCGGCGAGCCGCTCGCGGCGGACATGGCGCTCGGCGGGGCGCTCGCGTCGGACGGCATGCTCACGCTGGCGGGCCTTGCGGTCTGCGCGCTCGCGTTCGCCGCGCTCACGGCGGCGGGCGCGGCCTGGTTCGCGCGCTCCGAGGAGAGGTGATGGCCATGACACGACTCTCCGACCCGATGCCGCGCATGACTCTCTCGCGGGCCCTGCTCTCCGAGGCCCTGCGCCTGGCGCGCTCCCCGCTCACGGCGGTGCATCTCGTCTGCGGCCTGGCAGCCGGTCTTGCCTGCGGCGAGTACTTCTCCGTAACCCGATGGGACCCGGCGCTGGGCGCGGACGCCTACGCCCAGTTTCTCGGCGCTCTCATGCCACTCATGTCCGCCATCGTCTGCGGGCTCGCTGTGGACGAGGAGCGCGCTGCCGGGCGCCTCGCCAACCTCACGGCGGTCCCCTCGCGCGGGCGCGCCGTCGCGGCGAAGCTGCTCGCCCTTGCGGCGCTCGGCGCGGGCGCGCTGGCCGTGGCGCTCGGCGTGTTCGGGGCCGTGCTCGCCGTCGCCGGGCGCCTGCCGCTCGGGCCCACTCCGCTTGCGGCCGCCTGGGCGGGCATCGTGCTGGGCAGCCTGCCCCTCTACGCGCTGGGGCTCGGCGCGGCCCTGCGCCTCGGCCGCAACGCCGTCATCGGCGCCGGCGCGGCGGGGATGCTCCTCGCGTTCTTCTCGGTGGGCGGACTTGCGCACGGTCTCATGACCGGCGAGCTCACCGGTGCCCTGGCGACGCCCCTGAGCTGGGTGCCGCTCGCCTGGCCCGCGCGCCTGGGGTCGCTCGGGGTGGAGGCCTTCATCGACGCCGTACGCGCGGCGGGCCCACTCCTCACGACTGCGCTCGCTGGCCTCGTGCTCACCCTGGCAGCCGACGCCGTCCTTCTCGCCTGGTTCTGCCGCTTCGAGGACGGGAGGGCAGATGCGTAGGAGGCCGCTCGCCGCCATGCTCGCCCTCCTCTCCGCAGCGCTCCTTCTGGGCGGGAATGCCCTGCTCGACGCCGGCTGGGGGTCGGCGCTGCGCTCGATCGCAGACCGCGTGCTGCCCAACCCTGAGATCCCCATGTGGGCGCCCGCGCCCGAGCCCGGCAGCCACGCGAGCTCCTACGCCGACGCCACCGGGGCGGGGGCAAACTACGTCTACCTGGTGGACGCGGCGGACGACAGGGGCAATGTCCGAGAGCTCCAGCTCATCTTCTTCGGGCGGGAGTCGGACGGCGAGGGCTGGCTCGAGATCGAGGCGCGCGGCGGCTCGGGCGTGCGCTACCGCGCGTGCGACGCGGCCGAGGCGCCCGCGGCTGCGCGCAGGGCTCTGGACCGCTGAGTGCGGCGCTAGTACAATTCCGACGAGAGTTTCAGGAGGTCAACATGGCGAGGATACTGGCAGTGGATGATGAACGGGCGATCCTCGACGCGCTCGCGCGCGTCCTCGGCCGCGACGGCCATGAGGTCGTCAGGGCGGCCGACCCGACGACAGTCCCGGGGATGGACCTCTCGCGCTTCGACCTCGTGCTCTGCGACGTCATGATGCCGGGGCTCGACGGCTTCGAGCTCGTGCGGCAGATCCGCCCGGACTTCGACGGGCCCATCGTCTTCCTGACCGCGCGCGTGGCCGAGGAGGACGCCGTGGCCGCCTACGGCCTGGGCGCCGACGACTACGTCCGCAAGCCCTTCGGGGCCGCGGAACTGCGCGCCAAGGTCGCGGCCCATCTACGCCGTGAGCGCCGGCCGCGCTCGCACGCCCTCTCCTTCGGGGAGGTGCGGATCGACCTCGGGGCGCGCGACCTCGCCGTGGGCGGCGAGACCGTGCCGCTCACTCCCACCGAGTACGCCATCTGCGAGTACCTCGCGCGCCACCCCGGGCAGGTCATGAGCCGCGCGCAGATACGCGAGGCGGTGCTCGGCTGGGAGAGCGACGCCGACGACGCGGCCATATCCATGCAGGTCAGCCGCGCCCGGAGGAAACTCTCCGAGGCCGGCGCCGATCCGATCGCGACCGTCTGGGGGATGGGGTACAAGTGGCAGCTCTGAGGACCGGGGCGCGAGGTCGCGGGGGCATGCCGCTCTCCTTCGTCATCGCGCGCTACTTCGCCTACGCGTTCGCGGCGGTCGCCACGGCGTGGCTCGCCTCGTTCATGGCGCTCTCCGCGGCGATCAATGTGGGCTTCGTCTACGAGGCAAGCTGGGGGCCGGCCAATGCACGCGAGGTCGCGGAGGGCCTGGCACGCGACGGCGTCTGCGGGCAGCAGGACGTGCCGACGGCGTACCGCTACCTCATCCTGAACAAGGACGGATACGTGCTGATGACAGACCTCGAGGGCACGCGGCTCGAGGACGCGACGGAAATGGCCCGTACGGCACTCGCCGCGGATCCGGGCACAGTGGAGATCGAGGGCGGGGGCTCGGGCCTCACCTACGCCGCGTTCCCGCTCAAGGACGGCGGGGCATGCGCGCTCGTCAGCGAGTACCTGCCGCAGTGGGTCTCGCGCGATCTCGCCGGCCTGCTTCCCAACCCGCAGAACCTCATGCTCGTCGGCGCCACGGCGGGAAGCGCGCTCGCGCTCGCGCTCGTGGCGCGCCGCGCGAGCCGCGTGATCTCGCGCAAGATGGCGCCGCTCGCGGAGGCGGCGGGGCGCGTCGGCGCGGGGGAGCTCGACTTCGCGGTCGGCAGCACCAACGTGCGCGAGGTGAACGACGTCCTCGCCGCGATGGACGCCATGCGGGCCTCCCTCGCCGAGTCGCTCGAGGCCCGCTGGGCCGCGGAGCGGGGGCAGCGCGAGCAGGTGGCGTCGCTCGCCCACGATCTCAAGACGCCGCTCACCGTGCTGCGCGCCAACGCCGACTTCGTGGCGGAGGAGCTGGAAGACGAGAAAGACGCCGACCTCGCGGCCGCCGCGCGCGACATAGCCGGCAGTGTCGAAAGGCTCGACGGCTACGTGCGCCTGCTCATCGAGGCCTCGCGCGGGTCCGGCGGGGCGGAGAGGGCCCCCATGCGGCCGGCCGAGCTCTGCGAGCAGGTCCTCGCCGAGGCCGCCCAGATCGCCCGGGCGCGAGGCGTGACGCTCGACGCAGCCACGGGCCCCGCTGTCGCGGGCGCGCCCGAGGCCCCACTCGACCGAACCACCCTGGTGCGGGCCGCCGCGAACCTCGTGGCCAACGCCGCCGAGCACGCGCGCTCGCGCGTGGTGGTCTCCTGCGACGTCGCTGGTGGATACCTCGTCATCGAGGTCGCCGATGACGGACCGGGCTTTTCTCCCGCCGCCCTCGAACGCG
Organism: uncultured Collinsella sp.; assembly: GCA_958415665.1. Taxonomy (GTDB): domain Bacteria; phylum Actinomycetota; class Coriobacteriia; order Coriobacteriales; family Coriobacteriaceae; genus Collinsella. Next base: position 34,807 of record CATYZK010000007.1, read on the forward strand.
GCTGCGAGCGCCTCTTCACAGACGACTCCTCTCGCTCCTCGCGCGACGGAGGCCGCCATTACGGGCTCGGCCTCCACGTCGCCTCCGAGGCCGCGAGCGCCCACGGGGGCTCCGTCTCGCTCGCCAACAGCCCCTCGGGCGGCGCGGTGGCCACCATCGCGGTCCCCCTGTGCGGGGCCTGACGAATCAGGCCCTCACACTGGCATACCTCGCAACCAAACGCTTCCCGGATAATTCATGAGGCCGTACTCGTATTCGAGCCTGCCTATCTCTGCGGCAAGCGCCTCCGTCATGTAGAAGGTTTTCGTGCGGCCCGTCGACTTCGCCAGGCGGTCGTACCTGTTCGCGAGGTCCTCGGGGGTTCTCAGGGCTGCGGTGGCGGTTGCCATGATGCACCTCCCGGTTAGATGTAATACGTGTATTACTTTCTATCACATCACCCGAACCCCGCACCGGCGTACGGTCGTATCTGCTATTTTACCTTACATTTTGTCAACCGGCCCATGCTCGGCTTGTTCAGCCGGATTAAATCAACTGTTAAATCAATCCAGGCCTGTAGGGGGCGGTGGAAATCTTTCGAGGACTGGGGGCGCCGTCCCTGGGTCGGCTCCTCGATGGCCGCGGCTGAATTCCCCTGCCATCGGCTGCGTGGGTTCCGGCACGGGGCTCTGGCGCTGCTCGAACTGGGCGCAAGACTCGGCTGTTGGTCGTACCGGACGGCATACGTTTTGAGACCGGCAAGCTGATGCCGGCTCGAGGACAGCGGCCCGGTGCACCGGGCCGATCGATAGCGGTCTCAGGTTCACAGCGCAGCTTCTTAGGGCTCGCATATATAGGAAGACTTGATTGGCAATCGATTTTAATGAAGTCGACAGCGCATGTCAGAGCTTTCAGCAAACCGCAGGTAAATTCGTATACCAAAAATTGGTACACGGATTTACCTGCGATGTTCATGCTTGGTCAAAAGCCTATCAAGCGATATATCCATTATTTTAATGCGCGCGCCTGAGCTTTTGACTGAAGTGGCAGTCCGACCGCCGGCAGGCGGCCACGCTATATCCAAAGGCCACGCCTACTCCCCGTGCCCGGCTACGTCGACGACCCAGTGCTGCCCGTCGAGTTCCTGCCGCAGAGCTACATCAGGGACGTCTTATTGGGGGGACGACCACATGGAACCCCGGGAGATCAAGCTGTACGGCTGATCCATCCGTCAACAACATGTCAAAGCCCCAAAACCCAACAGGATCGCGAACGAGGGGATGAATTGACCGCCCGGGTATTTGCGCCAGGGAGGTCAATTTTATCATCCATGGGTGCGATTCTGTGAGGCCATTTTTCTGGCATCCGCCGTTTGCTCCGGTCTCAACGCACCCATCGACCGTTCAGTAATCTTTGCGAACGCGACCACGTGCGCATTTGTCGAACAATCAAATGTCCGACAATGTCTGACGGAGCTGTCAGATATTCACGCACGAACAGGCGAGCTTCGCGAGCGATTGTAGGCAACTAGTAGCCCCAGCTGCGTCTTTGGCGCAGGTTCGACGTCTGACATCTTGAATGTCTAACGTTGAACGAAGCTGGTTGATAACAAGCAGGTGGAATAAACATGGAGCCCGACACCTCTCGCGCAATCGGCGCGCGGTAAGGGTCTGGCCCATCTCATATGTTGCCAACGCTAACGGTGAACCTGAGCGCCCGGGCACATTCTTTGTTGGCTGAAACCGGCATAGCAACTAGCGGAAGGCATCATCGAAGGAGTGCGCTGTAAAGCACCCGTCTCCTTAACTGTTAGAAATGCGAGTTAATAATCTATGTGGTCGATATGCCGTTAAACCCGCATATCGATACCGTTCAGCCATTCGCCTCGCCCCCGTCGCACGTATCTTCATCCGGTCTGTTACTTTTAATCTAACAATTCTTTGAGGAACGTAGGTGCTTCTGAATGTACTGTCGACTTCTTCTCAAACTAATCCTAAGAGACAGGGCCGTATGGATTTGTACGCTCGTTCTCGCTGCAGCCTTTTCCGTCCCCATTGCGTTCAATTCACCCATCTACGGGCCCTTCTTTATGAAGCAGGGCATGCAGGGCTTTGTCGACGCATTCAATACGCGCGCGCCCCAGGCCAGCGGCACAGACCTATCGCCAGAGCAGCAAGATGACGCTGAGCTTGCAAGATACGCGAACGCCGCCCTCGCCGCTCAAACCGACGCCGCCTTTCTCGATTCTGCCGAGAGCTACTACGCGCTCATGGGCGAAGGCTTCCAATCCGGGTCCATCGTGGGAGACCGAGAGACCAATGACGCGGCGCTCGCATATTGCCGCGCCCTGAGCAGCTCCGGCATCACGGATATCCCGGCCTCCGCAAACGACCTGCCATTCCTTTCCTTCCTGCCTTACGCCATTGCCACGGCGCCGTCTTTCCTTCCCTTCATCCCCTTCCTTCTCTCGTCGATACTCGTGCTCGGCGCCACAAGGCCCGGGACCCTGGCGGCAAAGGCGCCCGTGCCCAAATTCCGGCGCCTTATCCAGATCGTGTTTTCGATAATCGCCGCGGGGACCGCGATGCTCCTCGCCGGCCTCGCGCCCGGGGGCATTTACGCCTTGGTCCTAAACGGCTTCGGGCAAATTGGGTACCCGATCGCCTTCTTCCATGACGGCGCGCTCACCACCACGACCGCGGGAAACGTCTTCACAGCCCTGCTTCTCGCGCTGCTCGCGGGCGGAACCTTGATATCCGTTTGCTCCGCCGTCCTATCGACCGCAACGAGGCGCGTCCTCGCGGGCCCCCTTGCCTCCGCGCTGCTTGTCGCGGCCCCGGCATTCCCGTTATTGTCCGATTCGGCACTGGGGCATAATGCCGTGCTCGGGCTCCTGCCACTGCCCGTATTCTCGCCTATCGAGGCAACGGGTTACGTAGGATGCTTCCCGACAGAATTCATTGGCTCCGGTTCAGGCAGCGCATCGATGCTTGCCGTGGCCCTGGCATACGTCGCGGTCCTTTTCGCGGTCGGCGCCGTTGTGACGCGTTCGCCCAAACAGGCTGGACCCGCTAAAAAGCACCATGGGCTTGAGCTCCTGGACGTGAGCGTGGGATACGGAAGCACGACGATACTTTCAATCGGGTCGCTTTTCCTGAGCCCGGGAACGGCGGCGGGCCTCGTTGCTCCCAACGGCTCGGGGAAAACCACCCTTCTTGAAGCGCTGTCGGGCCAATTTCCCACCCGCATCCGCTCGGGAAGCCTGGCGGCAGACGGAATCCGCCAACGTCGATCAGCCGAATTTGCAGAACTCGTCTACCTGAGCTCTTCGGGCAGCGCGGATCTCTACCCCACGCTATCGGCCATCGAGCACCTTGCCTTCGTTAGGGAGGCGTGGAAACCAGCCGCCGACATCGACTCGCTCTGCGACTCCCTCGGAATCTCCCCATATCTCGACAAGCCGACCCGTAAACTCTCGACAGGAATGAAGCAGCAGGTAAAGCTTGCCATGGCGATAGCGACCGATTGCCCGTACCTCATCCTCGATGAACCGCTGAACGGCCTCGATCCGGGAAAACGGAAAACCTCCTGCGACGCGATGCGCAGCGAAGTGGCGCGGGGACGCAGCGTGCTCATTTCAAGCCATCTACTCGACGACCTGGCAGACCTCACCAACTCGTTCTACTTCATCGAAGCCGGCACGCTCGTGGAAAAGATCAAGTCGTCCTCGCAGACGCTCAAGCAGGAATACCTCGATACATACGAGGGAGGTGAATGACATGATAGGCAAGAGCTATGCAAAGATAGCGATTGTTGGCTTTGTGCTTTGTCTTGCAATGGTGCTATGCGCATCATTTGCAAGGTATAGGTCCGAGCAGTCGTTCATCGATGGCGCTGAAAACGGTTTTGGCATAGACGGGATGTATGCCAACGATGGCGCGACCAGGCCGTCTATGGCGATTCTTGCAGGCGAAGACATGGAATGGCAAATCTGTAATGACGATGGCTCTTGTCTGAGTGGTCGTTTGGCCGCAACGAGCGACCCGAATTCGTTCGATCTTCTCGACAATGATGGAGCGGATTGCGGTTCTGTTCACCTTTCATATGCATCGCGAGATGGGATGGACGGCATTCTCTACGTCTCCCACGAGACTGGCGATTTCAAGATGCGCAGGACTAACCGAGTGCCGGCTTTTATCGAGGAGTGAGAGTTCCCGGCGGCCTGCCGATCAAGCCACCGGGGTATCGAATCCCGCATTCATCCGTACACACACGGACGAATTCGGGAAGTGTCCGGATAAAGTTGATAATCAAGGAAACAAAGCCGTTCTGCCTGGGACGGCTTTGGCCTGGACTTTAATTACAACATCGCAATCGACACTTATCAGCTCGCGCAACGCGCATGGCCAAATCTCGGACGCTGGTGCATGGAGGACCTTCGAGATTTACTGGACATCCAAAACGACGACGCACACCGCGTGCTCGCCGACAGCGAAGACGAGATGGCTGTCTACAATGCGATCAGAAACGGTGTGAAGTCCGGAGAGCTTTCTGTGGAACCGCCGCGCCGTCGCGCGAGCCGACCGGGCAACCCGGGCAATCTGGTCCCGGCTCTCCCGGTCGTATTCCTACGATATCGCCCCTAGATCACCAATGTGTCAGATAAAGAATGAGGCAATGGCTATGATCACGCCTACGGCAGATGCAACGACTGCGCCTTTTTTCCTCTCCTTTAGTCCGACGAATAGGGTTGCCGTAAAGTAAAGGGCGGAAATGCAGGCTATGGCAAGCGAAACGAGTTCCTTGGGCGGTTTCAGCAAGAGGTCGCTAGCAAAGAGTAATGCAAGCAGGGCAAAGCCGATTGTGGTCAAGTATCTCGATTGATTTTGCGACAACATGGCAACTTCCTTTCAGAACATGCAAGTGAAAAGTCGGTACGATGTCATTGCGGTTGCAAAAAAGCCGCCGCTAGGACCGGTTGTCACGAGACCGGCGATAACTTCAGCGGTGCCAGCAAGCTAGAGATCGCGCAGGCAAGCCTCCTCCTTCGCGTTCAGCTTGACCTTGTGAGGGACGGTGCGGTTATTTGCAGATCCGTGAGAATCGCACCACGCCTTGGAATATGAATCCGTGCAGCGCCCGCGCTCAAAAAAAGGGATATATCGTAATTTTCGTCGTAGTTGTCTCCGACGTAGATCTCGCTGCTCTCGGCGGGAGATCCCTCGTCGGCATGGGCTGCCGCAACGGGCACAAATGGTGTCATGACAAGGGAGAGGCAAAGAGCTGCTGAGACGATGGAGGGCAGGCATTTCTTCATGGCTGGCTCCTTAATCTGGCCTTTGATAGTTACTTGATGTCGCCTCCTTCCGCTTTATATCCGTTGTATTTGGCGTATTTCTTTAATAAGGCAAGAGGTTCTTCCTCTCCTTCGGATAAGCCGATGATGTTTCCTTGATCATCCAGTATGAATACGGACGGAATATGCTCAAGTTCATATTGGTCATACACGGTCTTATCTTAATCTATGTATATGGGAAAGTCTCCTTCATGGACCGAGGCTTCTTCAATCGTGCTGTCCTCGGAAACAGTGAAAAGGTTCTTCCTTAAGGCTGCGAAATTATCAAGTTGTTGCATATCTTCTATGAGAGATTCGCAGTGCTGACACCACGATGCCCAGAACATCAAGATGTTTTCCTCATTAGGTTTTAGCTTGTCAAAATAATTGACGTTTCGGCCGAGGCTGAAATCTTGACCCTTTTTAATGGACAAAGATGAGGGATAAGCATCGTGTTGCGGTTTGATATTGGCGGCGATTAAGACGGCGAAACACACCAGAGCCGCCAAAGTCAGTAAGGCGATAACGCATTTTCTCGGTTTCCAGCTCATAACAGATTCCTCTCTCATGGTGAAACGCATACGTTTTGAAACGGGATACCGCTTCGATTCGTTCCGGACGCGGATGTGGACGTAACTGGTCTCGGTGCCAAGTGCGATTTCAGTGCTGTATATGACTTAACGGGAATGTCCGAGCAGTGCCGGAGTCTCCATCTGGATTGTTCCGACTGGAACATCAGCCCGAATACACTGCATAGCGACTCCGACAAGAAAGTCCCCGGCGTAATCCTTCCCAAGGCATGGCAATAGTCAAGATGCCGCAGCGGCAAGACAAAGACAGATTCCCGCGATAACCCTACGCTCAGCTCGTTTCTATTCACCCTGAGCGAAGGGAGTGTCGCATATGCATGCAGCGGCGCAGAACCTCCGGGGGGGGGTATCTCCTAGAGGTATCCGCCTCCGGAGGCCAAGGAATTATCGAGTACGTCCTGATCATCGCGGTCATCGGCCTGGTGATCGTGTTCGCGGGACCCGGCGTGGCGGGGGCCATCCGCAACCAGTTCAACCTGGTCGGCAACACGGTGAGCAATGGGACGGTTGGCGGCGTCGAGGGAGGCGCATCCGGCGGAGGGTCTGCAGGTACCGATTCCGCGACCGTCCAGGCGGCTATCGCCAAGGACGCGAAGGACTGGACCCTCGAAGAGCAGAAGGCCGTGGCCGAGGACATCGCCGCGAAGGGCGAGGCATCGTCCGCCTTCGCCAAGGCGGAGGCCGCGATGAATGCAGGGACGAAGTTCTCGATGAAGCTCACCGATGGTCAGACGCTCGAGTACAAGATTATCGGCATCAACCACGATGACTTGGCCGATGGTAGCGGCAAGGCGGGCCTGACGTTCCTCGCCACCTCGACGGGTATCAAATCTCGCGTGAACGCCACCAACACCAATGCCGGTGGCTGGGAGAAGTCGGAACTCCGCGCGAAGATGAACTCCGGCGAGATCTGGAACCTGATGCCCTCCGATTTCCAATCCAAGGTGAAGCCGGTCAGGAAGCTGACGAACAACGTTGATGGAACCGACAAGAATGCCGCCGTGACGGCGACCTCGGACAAGCTGTTCATGCTCAGTAATTCCGAAATCGTCGAGACCCCTTATAGCGGCTGGTCTGGTTATTCTTGGATCGGAAACGAAGGAACCCAGTACGAGGCCTTCAAGGGTAAGGTGACGAACAATTATTCGGGTAACGATTGCCTGAGTGTTGGCGTCGCTTGGTGGGAGCGTTCCTTGAATCCGAGCGCCTCTGCGCTCTTCCTCTATGTCAACAGCAACGGCGATCCGTCGTACAACTACGGCGCGACGAACTCGAATCGCGTCTGCCCAGCTTGGTGCTTCTAGATTCATCTGTTAAGCCCGCACGGCCTGTGCGGGCTTTTCTTTTGGCGGTTACTCGAACGGTTTGATGTTTGTGGCATAGGTTATCGGTTTGAGGAGAAATGGGGTCATACAGCGGCTCTCAGGGCGCCTGCCGCACTCCCCCCGCCATTGCCTCTGCGGCGTCCTCGTATAGAGCCCATCCTCCTTGGCGTTTCGTTGCAACACCCCACTCGTCCACCGATCAAGTGAACTGCTGGAATAAAGACAGCGACACTCCTGTTCGTTACAGTTGCTATATTTATATAAATCGCCGCGATAAATACAGCCTGTACTCGGCTGTATACCAGCTACGCGTATGTAGATTCATATCGCGTTATTAAATCGGCTCAAGCGCGTGCAAAACGCGCAAGTAGCCGCAAAAAGCGGTTATCGCATAGGTAGATTTTTGGCACCCTGTTGCTTAATCAAAATTAAGCAATTGCTTAAAACAAAAAAGGCCAGGCACTAGGTGCCTGACCTGCAAACTTCTGGTCGGGACGACTGGATTCGAACCAGCGACCCCTTGACCCCCAGTCAAGTGCGCTACCAAGCTGCGCCACGTCCCGAAGCTTTTGTTTGTTGCTCTGCTCTCGCTCGCAACAGGGAGTATATTAACCCGAAACTTTAGACTTGTGCAAGAACTTTTTTACAAATTTTGAAGCAAGTCCAAAATTGTATCTGCGAGCTGGGGTTTTGTTAGCACGGGAAGTTCTTGCGTGCCCGTTTTGCTCACAATCCAAGCCTTGTTCGTGTCGGTTCCGAAGCCCGAATCGGCGCGCGAGACATCGTTGGCGATAATGGCATCGCAGCCCTTGCGGGCCAATTTGCGCTCGGCGTACTCGACAACGTTATCGGTCTCGGCCGCAAAGCCGATCACGCACCGCTCGCCCTTCTGGTGCGAGAGCTCAGCCAAAATATCAACGGTCTCGACGAGCTCGATGCGATCGAGGCGTTCGTTGGCTTTTTTGAGTTTATGGTCCGCAGGGGTGGCGGGGGTATAGTCGGCGACGGCGGCCGCGCAAATGGCCACATCGGCCGTCTGGAAGGCGCTCAGCGCCGCCTGCAGCATCTCTGCGGCGGTCTGCACGCGCACGCACTCCACGCCGCGGGGAACGTCGAGCGATGTCGGTCCCAACACGAGCGTGACCGCAGCGCCGCGGCGAGCGGCCTCCCCCGCCAGGGCGATGCCCATCTTGCCCGACGACCGGTTGCCGATGAATCGCACCGGGTCGATCGGCTCGTGCGTAGGACCGGCGGTGATCACGATGCGCTTGCCCGCCAGGTCTTGCGGCACGGGATTGAGCACCCTGCAGACAGCCTCGACGATGTCCTCGGGCTCGCTCATGCGGCCCGTGTCCACGTCGCCGCAGGCAAGGTAGCCGCTGCCCGGACCCACCACATGCACACCGCGCTCGCGCAGCGTGGCCATATTGGCCTGTGTAGCCGGCGCTTTCCACATGCCATTGTTCATGGCCGGCGCGATCACAATGGGGCGCGGCGTTGCCAGCAGCGTGGTGGAGATGAGGTCGTCGGCGATGCCGTTGGCCATCTTGGCGATGATATTGGCCGTCGCGGGCGCCACGACCACCAGATCGGGCTCCTGCGCCAGAGAAATGTGGTGGATGGGGTCAGACGGGTCGTCGAATAGCCCAACCGCGACCGGCTCATTGGTGAGCGCACGGTAGGTGAGCGGGCCCACGAACTCCGTGGCATGCTCGCTCATAACGACCTTGACGCGCGCGCCGCGCTTTTGCAGCAGGCGTACGATGTTGCACGACTTATAGGCGGCGATCCCGCCGGTAATGCCCAGCAGGATCGTTTTTCCCTCAAGTTGCATTGAATTGTTGGATGCCGCCGTCATCGCTAGGCTTCCTTGCTCGGGAGCACCAGCAGGCGGTGGCAGTACGGGCAGTGCGTAATCTCGCTACCGTCGTGGTTGAGGTCGCTCATGGACGATGCCTGCAGCGCGGTGTGGCAGACCGTGGGGATGTTGCCTTGGATGGTCTCGACGGCCAGGCCGCGGAACTGCTTGAGCAGACGCTCGTAGTCGGTGAGCACGTCGGTCGGCAGCGTGGCGGTAAGAGCGGTGCGCTCCTTCGTGGCGGCTTCGATCTGAGCCTGCAGGTCGGCAGCCTTGGCGCGGGCGGCCTTGGTATCGGCCTTCACGCCCTCCTCGAACTTGGCGATGATGGCCTGCGCGCGGGTCTCGCGGTCGAGCGCCTCTTTGTGGGCGACAACGACATCCTTGCGGGTGTGCTCAATCTTGTCCAGGCGCTTGGCCAGGGTGGCGAGCTCGTTTTCCAGGTCCTGTACCTCGCGGTAGTCGGAGCCGTCAACGTGGCGCTTCTTAGCGGCCTCGATGGCGTTATTGGTCTGGATCTCGGTGGTATTGAGATCGTCGAGCTCAATATCCAGGTCCTTGCGTTGGGCGTAGAGCTTGGTCATTTCGGCCTTGAGCTTAACGTAGGTCTTGCGCTTGGAAGCGAGCTCCTTGAGCTCCGGCATATTGGCAAGTTCGCTCTTGTTGCGGGCGAGCTCCAAATCGATCTGTTGCAGCTTGAGTAGCGTAGCGCCGGCGCTCATAAGTTCTCTCCTTTTGTCACAGTCCACCATTGGCAAGGGTTCAGTATTTTAATCGCATGACGGGGGTCGACCCCGGCGTCAACTGCAGAGTTCATCAATATATCCACGAACGGCTCCTCGGAGCGGTCGTGGCCGAGCAAGATCACCTGCAGACCGCGCAAGGCGAGGTCTTGCGCCACGTGGTAGCCCGCCTCGCCCGTCACGATGACATCCGCACCCGCGGCGATGGCAAGCTCGCCAAGGTCGCCGAGGGAGCCGCCCAGAATGGCGACGGTGCGGCACGGATGATCGGCCTCGCCCCACACGCGCGGGTCGCTGCCAAACGCCGTGGCGGCGCGTGTGACAAGGTCGCGCAGGCTGCAGGGGGCGCTGAGTGTTGCAAGCGCGCCCAGACCGGTCGCCTCGGGGTCGTCAACGTGCTCCAGCGAGCTCACGGGCGCGACGCCCAGCAACTCACTCAGGCGAACGCGCGCTTCGTGCGAGCGGTCCAGGTTGGTATGGAGCGAGATGACGCTCACGCCGCAACGGGCCGCCTCGTACAGCGCGGCGCTGCACTGGGGACGCGCGGAATCAGCCGGACAAAAGGCCTCGGGCGCCTTGATGTAGACGGGATGATGCGTCAGCAGCACGTTGGCGCCGGCCTCGAGAGCGCGGTGCACGTTGGCCTCGGTCGCGTCGAGTGCGCAGGCCACGCCGGTAATCTCGGCAGCGGGATCTCCCACGGAGAGCCCTACATGATCCCAGCCCTCGGCGTTCGCTTTGGGATAGCGTGCCAGCAGCGCGTGCTCAAGCTCGGCGACGATCATGCGGCACCTGCGATCGAGAGCAGCGTATGAGCGAACTCATCCAGGTCGGCAGGGTTCACGCGGTCATCGAACGAGATGCGCAGCGCGCCCAGCGCCTGCTCGCGACCGATGCCCATCGCGCTCAAAACGTGGCTGGGGTCCATACTGCCGCTCGAGCACGCCGAGCCTGCAGATACCTCAAAGCCGGCGGCGTCGAGCTTGATGATGAGCTCCTCGGAGTCCATGCCGTCAATGTAGATCGACACCATGCCCGGCAGGCGATCGGCCTGTGCGTAGTCGCCCATGGTGGCATGAATACGCGGATGAGCCGTAAGCGTGGCGTAGAGCTTGTCGGATAAGGCCTGCAGCGTTGTGCGCTCCTGGGCAACATTCGGCAACAGCGCGGAAGCGGCAGCGGCAAAAGCCAGCTGCGTGCGCAGATCTTGCGTACCGGCGCGACGGCCGGCTTCCTGTCCACCGCCAAAGATGCGTGGACGCAGCGGCGTACGGTTCTTAAGGTAGAGTGCGCCAGATGCCACGGGGCCACCGATCTTGTGCGCGGCAACAGTCATGGCGTCAACTCCCAGCTCGGTGACATCGAGCGGAATATGCAGATAGCCCTGGATGGCATCGGTGTGGAACAGGGCGCCGGCGGCGTGTGCGGCAGCGGCAAGCTCGCGGATGGGCTGCACCACGCCGGTCTCGTTGTTGGCAACCATGATGCTCACGAGCGCCACGTCGTCGCCTAGCAGATCGACAAGCGTGGCAGGCTCAATGTAGCCCGCGCGGCAGGGCTGCACCAGGTCGACGGAAAAGCCGGCGGCGCGCAGCAGCGGCAGGTTGTCCAGAATCGAATCGTGCTCGATGGCAGATACGATCACGCGGTTATGCTTGCGGTCGCGCTGACGGGCGCCCTCGGCAAGACCGAGCAGTGCCAACTGGTTGGCCTCGGTGCCGCCGTTGGTCAGGACGATCTCGGACGGGCGGACGCGCGTGCCAAAGCTGCGGGCGATCTCGCGACGGGCGACTTCCAGGCGCGCGGCGGCCTTGCGGCCGAGCGAGTGCAGCGAGTTGGGGTTGACGCCGGCAAGTTCGCTATCGTCGTACTCACGCTGCGCAAGACGCGCCTCGGCGCGCATAGGCGTCGAGGCGGCGTAGTCAAGATTCACGGGTATGCGGTTTTGACCTGCGGTCATAAGGGTTTATGCCTCCTGTGCTGCCTCGTTGCCCAGCTTCTGCAGCAGCGCAACCTCGGCGGCGGGATCTTCGGACTTAAATACGGCGGAGCCGGCCACGAGCACGTTGGCGCCGGCCTTGACGACATCGGCAATGTTCTTGGAAGAAATACCGCCGTCGACCTCGATCAGGGGCGACACGCCGTGACGCTCGCACATGGCCTTGAGCTCGTGCAGTTTGGCAATGGTACCGGGAATAAAGCTCTGGCCGCCAAAGCCGGGGTTCACGCTCATGAGCAGCACCATGTCGACAACATCGATGATGCTCTCGAGTACGCACACGGGAGTGGCGGGGTTGAGCACCACGCCGGCCTTGACGCCGCGCTGCTGCAGATGCGTGAGCGTGCGGTGCAGGTGCGTGGAGGCCTCGTAGTGCACGGTGATCATGTCGGCACCGGCGTCGGCGTACCAATCGACCGTCTCGTCGGGGTTCGACACCATGAGGTGCGCATCGACCGGCGCGTCGGTGGAACGCTTGACGGCCTTGAGGATGTCAACGCCAAAGGTGAGGTTGCCGGTAAAGTGACCGTCCATGACGTCGAAGTGCACGTAGTCGGCGCCGGCGATCTTGTCGAGCTCTCCCTTGAGGTTGGCCATATCGGCCGAAAGGACGGACGGAGCGATTTTAATGGAACCCATGGTAGAAGCCTTTCTGCGCTAGTCGGTGAGTCCGTAGAACTCTTGAGAGGGGACGCGATCGGTAAGAATCTCGAGCGCCCTATCCAAAGTAACACCGTTGTAGAGCGTTTGCTCCACGGCAAAGGTGAGCGGAATGTCTACGCCCAGTGAACGGGCGAGCTCGCTGACGCTGCGGGCGGCGACGGCGCCTTCCACCACCATATGCGTGCGCGTCTGGTACTCGTCGAGCGACACGCCGTGGGCAAACTCGTAGCCAAAGGTACGGTTGCGCGAATGCTCCGAGGTGCAGGTGGCAATGAGGTCGCCCATGCCGGCAAGTCCCATGCAGGTCATAGCTTGACCGCCGCGGGCGTGCACCAGACGGCTGATCTCGGCCAGGCCGCGCGTCATGATGAGGGCGAGCGTGTTGTCGCCCGCGCCCGAGCCGGCGGAGATGCCGCACACGATAGCGATGACGTTTTTCATGGCGCCGCAGACCTCGACACCGGTCATGTCCTGCGACAGATAGATGCGGAAAGCCGTGGACAGGAGCAGGTCCTTAAAGGTCTCCCCTATCTGCGGATCTTTGCTGGCGATGACGGCGGCCGAAAGTCCGCCGCGGCAGATTTCCTCGGCATGGTTGGGGCCCGAAAGCGCCGCCACACGCCGCTCGTTGCCGATCTCGCTGGCGATGACCTCGCTCATGAGTAGGCCGGACTCGGGCTCAATGCCCTTGGTGAGGCAGAGCACCGGGGTATCGGCGGCGATAAAGGGAGCTGCCTGATGGCACACGCTGCGAAGGTGCGTCGAAGGAACTGCAAAGATGATGGCCTCGGCGCCGTCGAGCGCCTGGGTCAGATCCGTCGTGGCAAAAACGTTGGTCGGCAGTTCATGGTCCACTAGGTAGCGAGGATTACGGTGCTCGCCATTGATGCCGGCGGCCGTCTGCTCGCTGTGGGCCCACATGGTCACGCGCTCGGCTCGCACGGCAGCAAGGCCGGCGACGGCGGTTCCCCAGGAGCCGGAGCCAATCAGCGCAACATTCATGACTCTCTCCTACTTGTCGTCGGGCTCGGTGACGCGCTTGGTAAACGAGAGCTTGGACTCCTTACCAGTCATGAGCTTTTTGATGTTCGCACGATGGGCCCACACCACAGTGATGCCGATCAGCGCCATGCAGAACTTGAGGTCCAGGCTGCTGTACGGAAAGACCGCGCAAGCAGCGATGGGAAGACCGATGGCGGCGGCGAGCGAGCCCACCGACACATACTTGGTGATGGCGACGGCCACGATAAACATGCCCAGCAGCGACAGGCCAATGGGCCAGTACCAGGCAAGAATCACGCCCAGACCAACGGCGATACCCTTGCCGCCGTGGAAGTTAAGGTAGGGCGAGAAGATGTGGCCCCATACGGCCGCCAGGCAGATGACGCCGAGCATCCAATCGCCGGGGGCTCCAGGCGCCATGATGTTCGGCGGAAAACCATAGCCCAGATCGGCGATGAGCGGGCGGGCGATGAGGACACAGATGGCGCCCTTCAGGCAGTCGAGCAGCAGCGTGAGTGCCGCGACCTTGGGGCCGGCAACGCGCAGCGCATTGGTGGTGCCGATGTTGCCGGAGCCCGCCTTACGAATGTCGGTGTGGTTGAACACGCGGCCCAGGATCAGGCCAAACGGAATCGCTCCGATAAAGAACGAGACCACGGCGCAGATGGCGGTCAGCAGAATCGGATTATGCATCCTTTTGCTCCTTCTTCCTAAAGAAGAGTCGAATGGGCGTGCCGGCAAAATCGAAGGTCGAACGCATACGGTTCTCCACGTAGCGCTGGTAGGTGTCGTTGACCAGGTCGCTGTGGTTGACGAAGAACGTAAACGTCGGCGGGTTGACGCCCGTCTGGGTCACGTAGTGCATGCGTAGGCGGCGCTTGCCGTCCACCACGGTGTGGCCGAACTCGCGCAGGTCGGTGAGGAAGGTGTTGAGGCGCGAGGTGGTGATCTTTTGCGAGCGCGTCTTCTCGGCGGCGTCGACCATTGCCCAGATCTTCTCGACGCTGCGGCCAGTGAGGGCAGAGATGCGCAGGTACTGGGCCCAGGGAGCCATGACGCCCAGACGGCGGTCGATGGTCTCCATGCAGGCCTCGCGCTTGCGGTCGTCGTCGAGCAGGTCCCACTTGTTGAGCAGCACGACGATGGCGCAGCCGCGCTCGATGGCAAGACCCATGACCTTCTGGTCCTGCTCGGTGACGCCCACGGAGGCGTCGACGACGAGCAGCGCCACGTCGGCGCGGTCGATGGCGCGCAGGCCGCGGACCATCGAGTAGTACTCGATGTTCTCGTACACGGTGCTCTTCTTGCGAATGCCTGCGGTGTCGACCATGCGGTAGTGCTTGCCGTTGCGCTCCACGACCGTGTCGATGGCGTCGCGTGTCGTGCCGGCAATGTTGGACACGATAGAGCGGTCGGCGCCCAGGATGCGGTTGAACAGCGAGGACTTACCGGCGTTGGGGCGGCCGATGATGGCGACGTTCATCGCGTCGGGGAACTCATCGGCGACCTCGTCCTCTTCCTCCGGAAGCAGGGCCACGATATCGTCGAGCAGGTCGCCCGTGCCATGGCCATGCAGGGCCGAGAGCGGCGTGGGCTCGCCGATGCCGAGCGAATAGAACTCCCAGATGCTGTCGTTCTCGCGATCGGGGTTGTCGAGCTTGTTCACCAGCAGAAAGACCGGCTTGTCGCAGCGCTTGAGCATGCGAGCGACCGACTCGTCCTCCTCGGTGACGCCGGTGCGGCCGTCGACCACAAACAGGATGACGGCAGCTTCCTCGGCGGCGGCGAGGGCCTGGTCGCGGATGGACGTGGCAAAGACGTCGTCGCTCTTGAGCGGCTCGATACCGCCCGTGTCGACGATGGTGAACTCGCGGCCGTTCCAATCGGCCGTGTGATACGAGCGGTCGCGCGTGACGCCGCGGGACTCGTGGACGATAGCGTCCGAGGTCTGGGCCAGGCGGTTAACGAGCGTGGACTTGCCCACGTTGGGGCGTCCGACGACGGCGACGATAGGTTTCATCTGCTCTCCTTTAATGGGTAGGGACAGTGGAAGTGTTAGAGTCGGCAGGCACAATGCCAAGGATGTGCTCCAGGGTATCGAGCAGCTCATGCGGCATGGTCGACACCACATGAACCTCGGCGCCGCGACTGGTAAGGCTTGCGAGTAAATCGTCACGATGATACTCGTCAAGCGTCATGCCGTCAGCGTTGAACATGAGCTTAGGCACAAAGAGCATAACCCCCGACAGGTCTTGCGGCAGCTGCTCCAGAATGTCACACGCGACGATGAGGCCGGTTACGTCCACGTTGCCACCAAAGTAGCGGTTCTTGATGGCCGTGACAGTGCCGGCGAGTCCCTTGGGCGACTCCACAAAGCGGGCCACGGTGTCGCGAGCGCTGGCGCCCGAGAGACACAGCAGGTGCTGGTCGCGGGCGGCGATGGTTTCGCGAACGCGGACCAGGCGCTCGGCATCGGCGACAAGGACGTCGTCCGTCTCGTCCAGATACGAGCGAATCATGCCGATGCCGTCGTAGTACTGCGGGTAACCATCGTAGAAATCGGCCTCGGGCGGCTCGATGCCGGCGTCCAGGTAGAACTCGTCGCTCATCTGGAAGGTGTGGCGGCCAAAGCGCTCGTAGGCGCGATCCTGATAGGGCCGGATCATGGCAATGGTCTCGCGCGCGAGCTCGGGTTTATCGCTGTATGACCAGCTAAAGCGGTTCTGGTGCTTGGTAAAACCGAGCGGCACAATGCCCAGGCTCGTGATCTGCTCGTGCTCCTCGCAATAGCGCAGGGTCTTTTCCAACTCCTCCCCGTCGTTCATGCCGGGGCACAATACGATCTGCGCGTGGATCTCGATGCCGGCAGCCATGATGGCCTCGAGCACGTCCATGCCGCGCTGGGCGTTGCGGCCCATCATGCGGCGGCGGACGTCGGGGCTTACGGCATGGACTGACACGTTCATGGGGCTCATGTTGCGGTCGATGACGTTTTGCACGTCCTCGTCGGAAAGGTTCGTGAGCGTGACAAAGTTACCCTGCAAAAAGCTCAGGCGATAGTCGTCGTCGCGAATATAGAGCGTGGAGCGGCCGCCCTTGGGCAGCATGGTCATAAAGCAGAACACACAGGCGTTCACACAGGTGCGCATGCCATCAAAGATGGGGCCATCGAACTCCAAGCCCCAGTCCTCGCCGGGAAAGCGGTCGAGCTCGACGGGGGTGACGGTGCCGTCGCGCGGATCGAATACCTCCAGCTCGACGGTGTCGTCGTCGGCCTCCCAGAGCCACACGATCATATCGGTCAGCTGCTCGCCGTTGACCGTGCGCACGCGCATGCCCGGCTCGATACCCACATCCCATGCAGGCGATTCGGGACGCACGTTCTTTACGAGCGCGCCCTCACCCGGCTCGGGGTCGCGGCTGCGCCCGTAATCGGCCACCTCGGCGGCGTATGCGGGTACGGTCTGGTCCATGATTAGCGGCAAAGCTCCTTGATGCGCGTTACGGCGCGCTCGATGTGTTCTTGCGGGGTGGAGGCTCCGGCGGTGATGCCGATGTGGTGAGCGTCGGTAAACCACGCAGCCTGGAGCTCGGAAGCTTCCTCGATGTGATACGTGCTCTCGCAGGCGTCTGCGCAAATCTGTGCCAGGCGACGGGTGTTGCCCGAGTTCTTGCCGCCCACGACGACCATGCAGTCGCAGCGGTTGGCAAGTGTGGCTGCTGCCTGTTGACGCTCGCTCGTGGCGGCGCAAATGGTGTTGATCACACGCAGCTCCTGCACGCGCGGGGTGATAGCGGCCACGACCTCGGCCAAGTTCTGCGCGGTCTGAGTGGTCTGCACGACCAAGCCCACCTTGCCCTTGAGCGGTAGCTCGTCGGCGTCGGCGGCGCAGCTCACGACCCGAGCGTCATCGCCGGCGTGGCCCAGAATGCCTTCAACCTCGGGATGACCCGGCTCGCCCACGACGATCACGCGGTAGCCCTCGCGTACCAAGCGCTCAGCGGCCACGTGGACCTTCTTCACGTAGGGGCAGGTGGCATCGACCACGGTAAGGCCGCGGTCGCGAGCAGCGTCGATTACCTGCGGCACCACGCCGTGGGCGCGGATGATCACGGTGCCCGATGCCGCGTCGTCCAGGGTCTCGGCCAAGCCCACGCCCGCCTCGGCAAGCTCGCGCACCACGATGGGGTTATGGATGAGCGGACCCAGGGTGTGGACCTGAGCGTTCTTCTTCGCCTGCGGGGCGGTCGCCAAGGCCATATCGAGCGCGCGCTGTACGCCGTAGCAGGTGCCGGCGTGAGCTGCAATCTCGATGGTGGGGGCGTTGGCCTGGTCGGTCACAGCCTCGGCAGTGTTCATGACATCCTCGCTCATGGCTAGAACCTGCCCGGATGCTCGGCGCATAGCTCGTCTCGCATGGCGTAGACGCGGTTCATGGCCTCGGACTCAAACCAGGCCAAGCGCTCCGTGCGCTTAAGTCCGGCCGGTGCATCGGAAAGCGAGACGGCCTTGCCGGCACGAATCCAGCATTTCTTGGGACGCATGAGCTTTTTGCCCGCGGGCGTGATGTCGGACCAGCCGCAGATGGCGAGCGGGTTAACGGGCGCCTTGCCCATCTGGGCGATGAGCGCAAAACCGCCGTGGACCTCGGGCTTGATCTCGCGCGAACGGATGCGCGTGCCCTCGGGGAAGATCAGGACGTCCTCGCCGCGCTGCAGCGCATGCTGGGCGGCGCGCAGGCACTTCATATCGGCAGTACCGCGCTCTACGGGGATGCCGCCAACGCGGCTAAAGGCCCAGCGCACAATCTTGCTCTTGGCAAATTCGGACTTAAAAATGGGGCGAATGCGACGGCCGCCAAAGAACAGCGCTGTCTCCACGGCCAAGAGCTCGGCCATCGAGGTGTGGTTGCAGATAACCACGCTGCCGCGGTCGTCCTGGCGCTCAAACAGCAGACCGGCATCTTCGACCTTCCAACGCCACATGAGCTTGGAGAAGGCCCAAAGGATGGCCATGACTACGACGATGGTGCCGCGGATGAGCGCCGGGAACTCGGCGTAGGGGGCGTTGTAGTAATCCTCGGGCGTCTGCTTAAACAGGCGCATGGGCTACCTCCTCTGGTTGATGAGGTCCTCGATAATGCGGACGACCTCGTCGATGGTGTGGGCGGTGGAGTCGACGTGCACCGCATCCTCGGCGGGCACAAGCGGTGCGACCTCGCGGCTGCTGTCGAGCTTGTCGCGCTGCTTAAGGGCGTCGAGCGTCTCGTCGACCTCTGCCTCGAGCTGATCGACGGTCAACGGCTGAGCGTCGTTTTGGTGGCGCTGCAGCACGCGGCGGCGGGCGCGCTCACGCGGGTCAGCGGTCAGGAAGACCTTGACCTGCGCGTTGGGGAACACGACGGTTCCGATGTCGCGACCCTCGGCCACAATGTCGCGGTCCTCGGCGGCGCGGCGCTGATGGATGAGCATGGCGGCGCGCACGCCCGGATAGGCCGAGACCTTGGAGACGTTGGCGTCCACCTGCGGGGTGCGGATGGCGGCCGAGGCGTCCGTGCCGTCGATGGTCAGGCGCGTGTCCTCACCGGTACCGTTGGTAAAGCGGATCTCGATCTGCTCGGCGAGGGCGTCGATGGCCGCCTCGTCGCCCAGGTCGATGCCGCGGTCGAGGGCGGCAAAGGTGACGGCGCGATACATGGCGCCCGTGTCGAGCTTGTTAAAGCCCAGCTGGCGGGCGATCTCCTTGGCGATAGTGGACTTGCCGGAACCGGCGGGGCCGTCGATGGCGACGATCATGCAATGCTTCCTTTCGGTGGTTGACGTGCTGGTATGGTTCGCGAGTGCTGGGGTGCGGCAGGTTGCCTACCCCGTGTAGCGCTCGCGGTAGGTGTTGCGTTTGGGCGCGGAGCCGTGGCTGCCGTGGTGGCGCGTGCGGCTTGCAGGGTTGTCCTGGGGCTTGCCGCCGCGCTTGGCGCTGGCCTGCTTGGGCGGAATGCCGCCGTCCTTGAGGATCTGCACCTCGCGGTCGGTGAGCTCGCGCCACGAGCCTTTGGCCACGCCCTCGAGTTCCAGGCCGGCAAAGTTGCAGCGATGCAGGCGGATCACCGGATGGTGGATCTTGCTCAGCATGCGCTTGACCTGGTTCTTGCGACCCTCGCGGATGATGACCTCTACAGCGGTGGTGTCGGGCTTGACGCCCTGGGGCGCCACGGCCTCCGCCTCGTGCGCGGTGATGACACGGCAGATGGCCGGCTGACAAAGGCCGTCGTCGAGCTCGATACCGCGGCGCAGCGGTGTGAGGTCGCGGTCGGTGAGGTGGCCGTCTACGAGCGCCTGGTAGGTCTTGTAGACGTGCTTGCTGGGGTGCAGTAGATCCTGCGACAGGTCGCCGTCGGTGGTAAAGAGCAAAAGGCCTGTGGTGTCGCGGTCCAGGCGGCCCACTGGAAACAGGCCCGGAAAGCGGTCGCGCGGGACCAGATCGGCCACGCAAGGGCGCTCCTGCGGGTCGCTCATGGTGGTGAGGTAGCCGGTCGGCTTGTAGAGCATCAGGTACACGGCGCCCTGGTTGAGCTTGACGGGCATGCCGTCGACCTCGATATGGTCGCGGTCGACGTCGACCTTGGTGCCCAGCTCGGTCGCGACCTCGCCGTTGACGGTCACGCGGCCGGCGGTCATTAGGTCTTCCGAGCCGCGTCGGCTCGCCACGCCCGCGCGCGCCAAAAAGCGCTGCAGGCGCATGGTGTGCGGATAGACGGGCTGGGCGTCGGGCGCGGGCGTGCCTGGTGCGTCGGCGACGCGCATCTCCCCTGTTTCGTTAGTTCTCGTCATGCATATCCTCCGAGGTTTCATCGACGACCAGGGTGTCCTCGTCCTCGACTGCCTCAACATCCTCAACATCGGTATCGAGCAACTCGCGTTCTTCGTCCAGGTCCTCGGCCTGCTCCTCGAGCGTGGACTGAATGCTGCGGCCGCTCAGGCGCTCGCGGATAAACTGGCGGGACTGCTCGTCGGGGGCAAACTGCTCCAGATCGGGCAGGTCGCGGGTGGAGCGTAGACCGAACTTTTCCAAGAAGGCGTTGGTCGTGCCGTAGATGATGGCCTGACCTCGCTGGGGGTCGCGGCCGAGCTCGCGCACCAGGCCCTTGTCCACGAGCGACGCGATGACGCCGTCGGAGTTGACGCCGCGGATGCCCTTGACCACTTCGCGCGTCACGGGCTGGTGGTATGCGATGACGGACAGGGTTTCGAGCGCCGCCTGCGACAGCTTTTGCGTGTCCCAGCTCAGCACGTAGGCCTCGACCACGTCGTGGTAGGCGGGGTGCGTAAACAGGCGCCAGCCGCCGGCGACCTCGCGCAGCTGAAAGCCGCGGTTGGCCTCCTCGTACTCAACCTTGAGCTCGGCGAGCAGCGATGCGCACTCGCCCGGGGCGATATCCAGCGCACCTGCCAGCGCGGGCGCGCTCACCGGGTCGCTCGACACCAGCAACAGCGCCTCGAGGGCGCCTTTGAGGCTGTTTGCCTCCAGCGTGGAAAGGGTTGACATGGTTGCGGCTCCTATTCGGTGAGCTCGGGGCCCTCGCCGGGCACGTATGCCTCGGCGCCCTCGACTCGGTTGATGCAGATGGTTCCAAAGATCTCGTCCTGGCTCAGCGTGAGCGAGCCGCGCTTGGCGAGCTCGAGCATGGCCAGGAAGGTAACGACGAGCTGCTCGGTGGTGGCATCGCCGTCCAACAGCTCGCGGAAGGTGCAGGTTTGGTGCGCCATGGTAAAGCGGTCGACGGAGGCCACGGTCAGGTCGAGCGGTACGCGATGCGGCGCCACGTGCTCGGCCTCCAGTAAGAAGGTCTGGCGCTTGCCGTCCAGGTCGGCACAGATGACGGCCAGGCCGCGCAGGGTGATGCCGGCCAGGTAGTCGGGCATGAGCCCCAAAAACTCGGGATCGGGGCCGGCCACGCGCGGATGCATGCGGCTTTCGGCCTGCATGCGGGCGCCGAGGGCCGCAGCCGCGCCTTTAAACTGCTTGTAGGCAATCAGGCGCTGGATCAGGACCTCGCGCAGGGCGTCGCCGTCGAGCGCGCTGAGCTCCTCGAGGTCTTCGTCGAACTCGTCATCGTCATCGGCTTTGCGCGGCGCTTCCTGGGGCACCAGCGAGGCAGCCTTAATGTCCAAAAGGGTTGCCGCGACCAGCAAAAAGTCGCTCGCCACGTCCAAGTCAAGCGCCTCGATGCGCTCGGCCTCGGCGAGGTATTGCTCTGCCACCTCGCTGATCGAGATGGCGCCGATATCTACTTTTTGGCGGGTTACCAGCTGCAGCAGCAGGTCGAACGGTCCGCTGTAGACCTGCGTCGACACGCGATACGACATCTTCGACCTCCTTTGACGGCGCCTTCGCGGCGCGGTTTGGGTGTATGTTGCGACCGTTTTGCACGGTCGACCTGTAAGTTTACCTTAGATGCCGGCGATTGCGAAGTTGAGTAGCTGCTCAGCAAGCGGATACACGGTAACGTCGAAATAGCGGCCGATCACGTCGATGCCGGTCCACATGGGCAGCAAGTACAGAACGCAGATGAGGATGGGCATGGCGTATTGCTGCAGGCGGTAGTAGTTGTCGAGCGCCTTGCCTTTAAGGAACGGAACGACGATTGACGAGCCGTCGAGCGGCGGGATCGGGATGAGATTGAAGAACGCGAGCGACAGGTTGACCACGATGAACGTGGCGCCGAAGTTCATGATCTGTGATGCCACGGCAAAGGATATGCCGGTATAGAGGCTGCCATATGCCGCGTGCATGAGGGCGGTCGCGAGGCACGCGAGTGCGATGTTCGACGCGGGGCCGGCCACGCTCACCAGGACTTCGTCACGCTTGGGGTGCTTGAGGTTGTTGAGGTAGACGGGCACGGGTTTGGCGAAGGCGAACACCGGACCGCCGGCGGCAAGCATGAGTAGCGGCAGGATGATGGTGCCAAACGGGTCGATATGGTTGAGCGGGTTGAGCGAGACGCGTCCGCGCGAACGGGCCGTCTTATCGCCGAGTACCCAGGCCGCCGCGGCGTGTGCGCTCTCGTGGATCACGATACCTATGATGACGGCGACGGCGCTGGCGAGCAGGTTCATGATGTAGCTGCTGGACATAGCGCTCCCTAGCGGACGCGGCGCGAGGCGCGCGTAAGCAGGTAGTCGGCTACAAACAGAATTACGGCAACGATGGCGTAATCCAGGCGGAACACGCCGCCAAAGGGCGATGTGATGACGCCGTAGCCGGCGATGGCGCTCGGCAGCGCGCGCGAAAGCTCAACGACAAAGCCCACGATCTGCAGCTTGGCGGTGAGGCCGCTAAAACACAGCAGCACGGTCATCGCGCTCATAAAAATGCCGCAGATGCGACAGGCGATGGCGATGATGCTCATCGCCACGGCAGCGGCTTTACGAGAGTTCACGCGCGGTCTCCTCTTCGATCTGGGTGGAAAGCTCCAGCCATTCGTCCTCGAGCTTGGGTAGCTCTTGCTTAAGGCCGTTATATTCCCCCAGCGCGGCGTTGAATTTGTCTTGATCGGCATAAAGCTCTTCGCTTGCCATCAATTCCATAAGCTCGTCATAGCGGGCGCGCTTTTTGTCGAGCTCCGTCTCGATCTTCTTGAGCTGGTTACGCACGCCCTTGAGCTTTTTGTTGAGCGCAGCGCGGGCCTGGGCCTCGGCGCGCTTTTGCTCCTTGGTCTTTTTACCCTCGGCCGGCTTGGGGGCGGCGGGTGCATCGGGCTGGGCCGCGGTGACCTTGGTGGACTTGGCCGTGGCCGGTGCACTCTCCCCTGCCGCCTCGGCGGCGGCGCGGGCTGCGAGGTCCTCGCGCTTGTAGAGGTAGTAGTCGTAGTCGCCGTCATAGACCGTAACTTTGCCATCGCGGATGTCGATCACGCGGTTGGCCACGGAGCGTACCAGGTGCTCGTCGTGGCTGATCAGCACGATGGTGCCGGGGAAGTTTTGCAGGGCGTTCTCGAGCATGTCCACCGAGTCGATGTCCAGGTGGTTGGTGGGCTCGTCCAGGCACAGGAGCGCTTCGGGGGCCACGAGCATCTTTGCCAAGGCCAGACGCGCCTTTTCGCCTCCGGAGAGGACGCGAACCTGCTTCTCGATGGAATCGTTGTCGCTAAACAAGAATGCGCCCAGCAGGCTGCGCTGCTGCGGCACGGTCCACTTGGGCGTGACGGTGTCGATCTCTTGCAGGACGGTATTGGACTCGGTCATGCCCTCGAGTGCGTGCTGGGCGTAGTAGGCCACGCCAACGTTGGTGCCCAGGTCCCGGGTGCCGGTGGTGGGCGGCTCCAGGCCGGCGAGGATCTTCATGAGCGTGGACTTGCCAGCGCCGTTGGGGCCGACGAGCGCCACGTGCTCGCCGCGGTAGAGCTTGAGGTCGATGTCGCTGTAGATGTGCTTGTCGCCGTAGGACTTGGAGACGCCCTCGAGGCCCACGACCATGTCGCCGGAGCGCGGCGGGTCGGGGAACTTAAAGTCGATGTGCTTGTGGCCCTCGGGCAGAATGACGAGCTCCTTTTTGATCTGCTCGATCTTGCGGATGCGCTCCTGGGCCTGGGCTGCCTTGGTGGGCTTGTAGCGGAACTTGTCGACGAAGACCTGCATGTGGGCGATGTCGCGCTCTTGGGCGGCGCGCTTGGCGCGCATCTGCTCCAGGTTGTCCTCGCGCTGCTTGAGGTAGCTGCTGTAGTTGCCGGTGTAGGTGGTTACGCGGCGGTTCTCGAGCGCGGCGACGTGGTCGACGCAAGCGTCCATGAAGGCGCGGTCGTGGCTGACGATGAGGACTGCGCCGTCGTAGTTGGCGATAAAGCCGCGCAGCCACTGGACGCTTTCGAGGTCCAGGTGGTTGGTGGGCTCGTCCAGAAGCAGCAGGTCGGGGTGGCGCAGGAAGAGCTTGGCGAGCGCGATGCGCATCTGCCAGCCGCCCGAGAACTCGGAGCACGGGCGCTCAAAGTCGGTGACCTTAAAGCCTAGGCCGGACAGGATCTTGCGGGCGTTACTCTCGAGCTCGTAGCCGCCCAAGTGCTCAAAGCGGTCCTGGACCTGGCCGTACTCGTTAAGGAGTGCGTCGACGTCCTTGCCCTGCTCGGAGAGCTCGGTGATTTGGGCCTGCAGCTCGTTGGCGCGCTCGCCCATGCGACGTATTTCCTTGGCCGCCGCCATGACCTCGGCGAGGATGGTGGTGTCCTTTTGCTCCAGGTTGGTTTCTTGCTCGAGGTAGCCCACCTGGCAATCCTTGGCGTACTGGACCTGGCCGGCGTCGGGGCTGTCGATGCCCATGATGATCTTGAGCATGGTGGTTTTGCCGGCGCCGTTGGGTCCCACGAGCGCGAAGCGCTCGCCGGGGTTGATCTGGAAGGACGCGCCGCTAAAGAGGACGCGCGCGCCGAAGCTTTTTTCGATCTTGTCGACCAGGAGGATCATGGTGCCGCCTTTGACCTTGTGTGCCTATATGAAAAAAGGCCCCAACTTGCGTTGGAGCCTTCTTCAATGCTCGGGTGGAGACGAGGGGGATCGAACCCCTGACCTCTTGACTGCCAGTCAAGCGCTCTCCCAGCTGAGCTACGCCCCCGTGCGAAGAAGTACTATACGGGAACACCGGCGACGATGCAAGGACAATTTTGGAAAAACTTCTGCGGGGGCGGTGTGGCGGTGCCCGGCAGCCGCTCGGGGCGCCCGGAAGCGGGCAAGACGGCCTCCTATCGACTGCAAGGACAAAGGCGAACGCCTGATTCTCCTGGTCGACAAGATCGTGCGTTGAACGACCATCGCGTGCATGGTAGTATTCTTCCTCGTGGTGAGAAACTAATGCAAATGGATAGCCGCCATTACTATCGCAGCCACTAACTACAAGGGCTCTTGGCGCAACGGTTAGCGCAGGGGACTCATAATCCCTGGGTTCTGGGTTCGAATCCCGGAGGGCCCACCAGAATTTCTAAAAGGTCAGACACCATCTCTGGCCTTCTTTCTTTTATATAGCTTAAATTGTGTGCCTATATGAAAAAAGGCCCCAACTTGCGTTGGAGCCTTCTTCAATGCTCGGGTGGAGACGAGGGGGATCGAACCCCTGACCTCTTGACTGCCAGTCAAGCGCTCTCCCAGCTGAGCTACGCCCCCGTGCGATTAAGTACTATACGGGAACACCGGCGACGATGCAAGGACAATTTTGGAAAAACTTTCCGCGACGGTATGAGATGAGGTTACAAATCTACTAATAGCCAAGAGCTAATAAAGCCGCAAAGTGTTACACCTCTGCAACAGTTTGAAACACTTATACACGCTTGCATTAAAAACGTAAACCATAGTTACATTTAGTCTATGAGACCCGAGGTACAAAACTTTTAGTTAGGTGATTTTATACATTTGTAGGAATTGTGAAGGGGTCATATTCAATAAAAAAGGAGGCCCCATTTTAATAAAGTTGCAAAATTTGGTGTCACTTTTGGTGTCACCTTTGGTGGCAAAAACAAAAAGGCCAGAGGCTTAATACCTCTGACCTGCGCTTTTGATGGTGGGCGATACAAGATTCGAACTTGTGACCCCATCCGTGTGAAGGATATGCTCTACCCCTGAGCCAATCGCCCGTCGCCTTTCGGCAAAAGAGATACTATCATAGCCGCGCGTGGTTTACCAAGAACTTTTTCCCCTCGATTTTAAATTCGTGGGCGCTGGCTGCTCTGGCGCGGTCCAGATTAACAGCAAACCCGCAGCTCAAGGAGCCTTTACCGCTTTATCCACGAGGTCTCGGGGCGGCAGATAAGACGCGCGTTGTTGTAGGCCATCTCGAGCGTGAGGCAGGTGCGCGCGGCGTAGAATCCGCCCTCGCGTTGGATTGTCAGCGCCAGCTCGGGCTTGTCGCCGGTCAGGCACAGCGGCAGAAGCAGTTGAATCCGTCCACCGTAGAACTGTGGCACGGCGAGCGTGTAGTTGGCGGCGGCGCGGCGGGCGGCCTCGACGACGGCGCCCTCAAAGGCGCGGCGCAGTAGCAGCGAGTTTCCCTCCCCCATCAGACTGGCGGGGATGCGCGTGAGGTTTTCCTCGTCGCCCAGGATGTGGTCGATGTTGGAGCGGATTGGCAAGCGGTAGTCAAAGACCAGCTCGGAGGGGTCCTCGGCAAAGCGGACACGGCACGGCAGGTACTCAAACGAGACCAGCATGGGGTCGCTTTCCCTAAAGAAGCCCTTCAAAAACCAGCGTTGGTGTGCGTCGGGCTTGGTGTTGGGCTCAAACAGGCCGTAGATGGTCTCGTAGCGGCGCGTGTACAGGCCGGTGTTGAACAGGCAACGGTCGTCGTCGAACACCAGCGGCAGGTTGGACGGCGCGGTCTGGTTCACGTCGCGCTCGGTCAGAAATACCGCGCGGCTAAACGAGAACGACAGGTAGTTTTTGAGGATGCGGTTGCTGGGGCCCCAGTCCTCGGGATCGGCGAGGTCTACCAGGCGGTCGTAGCTGGGCTCGGGGCAAAACGCAAAGTCGTAGACATTGCTGCACAGGGTGCCGGGGATCTCCATGTGGCGTCCAATCCAATTGATAGCTGGCGTGCGGATGGTTTGATTCTATACGGGCGGCGTCTCCTTGAGGAGCACAGCACAATTGAGCCTAAGCTTATGCGCGAGCTCCTCAAATCGACAAAGTCTCTACCTGCTGTTTCATTGCTTGAAAAGGGCGGTGCGCCTCTGCTTTGGGAAGCATAATTCTAACCATTTTGCTAACCACCATGGTTAGCAAAATGGTTAGAATATGGGCAGAATAGAATCGGAAGGCGGACAGCATCAAATTCCAGGAAACAGAGACAATCGAGCTGAAGGCCATTGCGCAGAACGGCATCAAGAAGGAGATCGTCGCATTTGCGAACTGCGGCGGCGGCACGGTCTACGTTGGCGTCGCCGACGACGGCGCCGTGCCGGGCGTCGAGGACGCGGATGCGTGCGCCCTGCAGGTCTCCAACATGGTGAGAGACGCCGTGAAGCCAGACGTCACCATGTTTGTCAGTTATAAAACGCTCGACTGCGACGGGAAGGCGGTCGTGGCCGTCAAGGTCCAGCGCGGCACGAACCGCCCCTACTACCTAGCGAAGAAGGGCCTGCGCCCCGAGAGTGTCTACGTGCGGCAGGGGTACTCCTCCGTCCCGGCGACCGATGCTGCCATCCGGCAGATGATCAAAGAGACTGACGGCGACAGCTTTGAGGACATGCGCTCCCTCGACCAAGCGCTCACCTTCGAGTCGACGAAAGGGGAATTCGAGACACGAAAGATCCCCTTCGGCGCGCCGCAGATGCAGGCCCTGAATATAACCTCATCGGACGGTCTCTACACAAACCTCGGCCTGCTCCTGTCCGACCAGTGCCCGCATACCGTAAAAGCGGCCGTTTTCGAGGGGACGGACCCGAGTGTGTTCAATGATCGCCGGGAGTTCTCCGGGTCCCTCATGCAGCAGCTCGACGAGGTCTACGACTACATCGACTTCCACAACCAGACCCATGCCACTTACCAAAAGCTGCTGCGCGTCGACACCCGGGACTACCCGGAGGTCGCCGTGCGCGAGGCCTTGCTGAACTCGATCGTGCACAGGGACTACTCCTTCCGCACCAGCACGCTGATCAGCGTCTACGACGACAGGATCGAGTTCGTGTCAGTCGGCGGCCTTCTGCCCGGCTTTGAGCTGGAGGATTTGATGATGGGCGTCTCCGCCTGCCGGAACCCGCATCTCGCCAACGTCTTCTACCGCCTGCAGCTCATCGAGGCATACGGCACGGGGATGAGGAAGATCATGGGGGCCTACGCGGGTGCGGCCTCTCAGCCGCAAATCATGGCCACGAACAACGCATTCAAAATCGTCCTGCCCAACACGAACTTCGCAGCAACGGCAGCGGAAACGCCCACGGCAAACAGCAAGGAGGCGCCCGCTGCTTCCTATTCCCGAGAGGACGAGATCCTGCGGTTCTTGGCAGAGCACCCCTCAATCACCCGAAAGGAAGCGCAGACGTTGCTCGGGATCGGCCAGTCCACGGCCGGCCGCATATTGAAAGAGATGGTGGATAAGGGGCAAATCGCAAGACACGGCGGAGGCCGCACCTTGCGATACGAATTGGCGTAATGATGTGTCTCTGAGGCAATTGTCCACTTTGCCTTCTGGTCAAGAGCAATTGGCTAACGGGCGAGTTGGGGCTCTTATGCCGAGTTCACGATTTAGGCAGGAGAACCTGTGCCCGCGAGATTAATTGCGCCTCATCCTTTTTCTCGAGGGCAATCATCGAACTTAAGGTGGCGCATCGGGGCCATGGAATTAAAGAACTTATCGTCAAAGTAGTCGAGTAGAAACTCTGGAAAAGCCGACAGCACAAACACCGAACCGTCCTCGCTCCGCATTCTTTTCTCCTCGCGGAAAATCGCATCGACCGTAACCAGCTCTCGATATGTCCCAAATGAAACCTCATCGAGATCGAGCAGGCACTTGCATCTCAATACGAAGGCAGCGATTGCATCTTTCCATTGGGGAAGCTCCATGTGCTTCCCCACGTTAACGTTTCCCTCTCCCGACATCTTTTTATATTGAGCGATTTCCGAGTTGTCAACAAAACAGCCTGAATGCGCCTGGCACTGCCCCGCGCGATAATCGTACAGCGCCTCGACCATCGGGTAGCTTATATAGAGCTTTCCGCTCTCGTGCTCGTTATCGAATGCGAGGAGCATTGCCTCCACAAGGGCATCGGACTCGCATCCAGGCGCATTGTTTTGATGGGAGTCGTAGTCAAAGAAGAGAAAGACCTCGTCAACAGAATCCCGCTCCACGCCCTCTAGACATTTTGCAGCGGAAGGCACCGTTTCTCTTAGCACCTCCACAACATCCAGATCGAAGTCCTCCTCTGCAAGCCGTTCGTAGAGCATGTAGATGTTCTGCGCCGCTGGCAGACAGATCACCCTCAGGTCATCTCTCCCTTTCAGAAAAAGCTCTTTCATCTTCTCCGCAAAGCGCAGGTCACGCGACTCCCCTTCAACGATGAAAAGCGTGACCGGACTAGCCATCGAAAGCACCGGCCTTAAACATCTTCTGGAGGTTATGGGCCAATCTGAGCTCCTTGGGCGTTAGCTTCTCCAGCGAGCGAATCTCCCCCTCCTTGAGAATGAAATAGACATCGGGCCGCATGAGGTCGTTCGTCAAAAGGTCCGTGTTGTGCGTCGTAATGAAAACCTGGACACCCTCGAGGTCCCGCAGCATCTCCACGATCGACCGGGACAATTCAAAGTGATAAAAAGCATCGAATTCATCGATGAAGACCAAGGAAGCCTTGCTCATCTTGATATACCAGTAGTAGTACAGAGCAAGTGACATGGTGCCTGTCGAGGCAACCGACGCAAACGGAACGGTACCGCCCTCGAACCTGCAATAAAGCTCGGGAACTCCATTCACGTTCACGGATACGAGGTTCAGGGAGATTCCCTGCTGGCGCAAGAATTCTTGGAAGTCCTCCATCTTCCCCTCGCGAATAATGCCCTGGGTAAAGCTATCCGTGCCAACCGAAAGCCCCTGGTACCCGCGCTCGTCGAGTGAGTAGAACATCAGCATGTTGTCGACAAAGGAGGTGAAGGCTCTAAACGCCCTGGCAGACGGCTCATCTCGCAGTATTGCATTGCTCTTGACGTATTTGACACGCGACAGCCTGTCGGACTCAGCGGGGAGATCGGTAGAAAGCGAGAGGGACTCGGCGCCCGGCAGGTCAACATGGCCCGTTTGAGCGTCGAACCTGTAGCTCAAGACCTCCACGTCATCAATGCACAGGCTCTCGTACACAAGCGTCTGTGGGTCGGTTTTCCCGTAGCGGTATACGACGTCGATATTGTCGAAGACAAAATCGTATTGAAACTCTGTGATTGAACTCTTTGAATCAAGGCACCGATATGGCAAGTATTTTTTGAGCAGCTTTTCCTTGTCGGTCAGATGCAGAACGATGTCGAATATCGCGAGGGCGAAATTGGACTTTCCGCTGCCATTCGCACCATATATGATGCCCTTTGCCTTAACGCCGCCCTGAATCACCTGTTGATTAAATGAGTAGTTGGCGGGATCGGATAGATCAAATGTAATTCGCTTATCGAAGCACTTGAAATTTGAAACCGAAAACTTCTTGAGCATGGTACAGTTCCTCTGCTTTCTGAGGTTATTTGAGACACAGGGTAAAGCAGCTGAGCAAATCGGTCAATTTACCCGTATTTTTAATACGGATATTCCGAAGAAAAACTACGGAAGTACGCGATGCGCACCGGACCTGTCCAACCGATTCCGTAGTGCTGGCAACTACATGAGACAACCTACGAGATATGCGGGGCGAGGTTTTCCAGAGCGACGAACGATAGAGATGCGGATCATCCGAAGAAGGTTGAAATCCACTCAGCCCGGCAGCGTGTAGGCGCAAGTTGAGCGGCGTGCGGAACCCAGGAGCGCTGCTCCCAGCAGGAATAGCGCTAAGGAGACTGCGATCCAGTTGACGTCGGTGGTCTTGGGGAGCGTGGCGGCGGCGCTGGCAGCCTTGGCCTTGGATGGCTTGGACGCCGTGGCCTTGGTCACTGTCGCTTTGGTTGTCGTGGTTATCCTGGGCGTCGTGCTCGCCGGCTTCAGCGCGGGATCCGTCGCGGGCCCGGCACCGGGCTGCCCAGTGGCAGGACCGGCACCGCCGGCCGGCTCGCCCGTGCCACCGGGCGCCTCGCGCCCGCCGGTCTCCCCCGCCGGCGCCGTGGCGCCCTGGGGCTCGATCACTACAAGCGGCGCCATGGCCCCGGAGGCATCCAACACGCCGCCGGCACCGAAGGCCCCGCCCGCAGGCGTCACAAACCGTGCGGACGCAAGCGACCCGCTCGTGCACCCGACACCGCCATCGGTACCGGTCGCATCGAGCCACGAGGCATCGACGGAAAGCCCACACCCGGCCGAGCCGTCGCCGGCGCCAGCGTCCTGCAGGCACACACCGTAGGCACGCACGCCGGCGGCGGGCGCGCCGCCGCGCACGGCCGTGTCGTCGGCGATCACGCGGCCCACACGCGTCACTCCTTCTCGCGCACAGCGCAGATCACCTGGGTGCGCTCGTCGTTCCTTTTGGAGAGTACCTCGCGGCTCGGGTATCCAATGGCCTTTATCGTGCGCGCCAGGCTTTTCCCGTGCCCCGGGTAGCGATTGACCGCATTCCGCTTCGCCTCGTCGGAACACCTCGGCCTGCGATGCTCCCTTTCCAGGAGCTCATCGCCGTCGATCTGGTACTCCTTCCACCAGTTGTGGAGCGTGACGCGGCTGGGGTAGCCGAGCTTTGCTATGGTGTCAGCCGTGCTGCATCCGAACCTGGCGAACGTCACGATGACCTTTGCCCTTTGCTCTGCGCTGTACATCCGTATGATCCTCCCGGTTCTCTTTTGGTCTAGGATTTCCACCGCAGCCCCAAGGGGCTAGAAGGATAAAACAGGCAGGGCCATTGCAGCGCTACGTGTTGAGAACTTGGCCAGCAACGAGAAGTTTGTGAAACGTTTTGTGAAGCGTGGCAGGACGAAGCTACCTCTCGGCAAAGGTACCCCAACCGCCGGCAGGAACGTCGACACAGCTTTCGAGGTAACTCTTCATGATGTCTTCCAATGTGGGCACGCGTCCTTCGGCCAATATGCCCAAGGCATCCAGCACATCGAATACGGCGGCTGCGTCATCGACCCCGAGGAGGTCTTCGTTGCACAGGTCCAACCTCGCACCAAGCACAGTATACCCGTGCTGCACAGCGACCCTCGCAAGGGCATCGTCATCGGCAACCAGCGGGTGCCTTTGGATCTCGACAACCAGCCCATACTCTTCGCCGGGCTTTCTGGAATCAAGATCGAACGCGAGCCCGATCTCTTGGACGACGAGCCACGTTTCGGCATATAGCTTCCCTGCCTCGTCCAAGAATAGCCTCGTCATGGCGGGCACGACATCCCCATACCCAAGAAACTTCCCGCAAAGAAGCGTTTTCGACAGGGAAGAAACCTTCGGATAGCGAGACAGCCACGCCCTGCCCTCTCGAGTTTTAAGCAAGGGGCAAACCTCTTCGGGATTTCCAAGCATTTCCGTAAGCATGTAGAACCTGGCACAGAAGGCGGCGGCGGTAATGTTAATCCGAATGCCGGGCGCGTAATGGCTCATCGGAGTCTCGAAGCCGGCGGCCCTTTCATACGCGCCTCTGCACTCGGCACGCATACCAAGCAAGGCGTAGCACAGGCTCATCTCGAGATAGGGATATCCGAGGGACGGTTGCTTGTTGAGCGTAGCGAGGCGCTCTTCGGCAATCGAGAGCTGCATTTTTGCCACCTCGGGTTTGTCGTACAGTGTCAGCCGGGCAAGCTGCCATCGACACTCGAGCGCCGCCATAACCTGCAAGCTTCCCTCAAGGAGGCCTATAGCCTCATCAGTGTACGACACGGCGCGCTCAACGTTCTCTCCCACCATTAAGGCTAGGGCAGCACGTTCTCGCAGCACTTGGGAGCGCCGCAGAATCGCCTCGGGAGGAAGGCCATCCTCCATCACATCCAAATCATGCTCCGCGTCCCCATCCTTGAAATACCGCATTACGCTCTCAGCCAAAGTATTTAGGGAGCGGTCATCCACCGCCAAGCCCGAAAGCATCGCCCTCAGGTTCATATGGGCATAGTAACGTGCATCGGGGTCGCTCACGCACAAAAACCGATCGCATCCTTCGAAGAAATTGAGCACGGGGGCGGGGTCGAGCCCGTCGGCCCACGCGATTCTTCCCAAGCTCGCCATAGCGACGACGCGCTGTTGCTCGGAAAGGGAGGCATTGCTGAGGGTGCTTTCGACCTCGGCCAAATACAACTTGTTCCTGTCCTCGATGCTTGCCCCTATCTGCCTCATGAAAAGAAGCCGCAGATTGAAGAGCTGCCCAAAATCGTTGGGGCCAATCGGCGCAAGCGCCTTTTCGCATTCCTCAATCAACCCCCACCCTTCTTCAATGCCGCCATCAGGCAAGCCGATTTTCGTTTTATTCAATGTTGCATTCTCAAACAGTAGCAAGAGGAACGACTTATTCCGAACGCCCAGACGCTTGGCTTCACGATACGTCTTCTTGAACTCGTCGTCGGCGACTTTGAACTGACCGTTCACGATATAGCCAACCGCGCGGTTGTGCCAAAGCTGGACTTTGATGAAAGGGTCTGTCTTGTCGGATATCTCGGCCAAGGCGCTTTCGAGTTCCGCTTGCGACCCAGCACGATCGCAAGCGGAGTCCGCGATAATATGGAGGGCGAAATGCCTGAAAGCCGGTTCTAAGTTTTCGTCCTCAAGCATCCTTTTTGCAACGCCGTTGTTTCCCAAGTAGATGTTGCAGAAAATCCTGTCCTTGTCGAGGCAGGCGAGCTGCCTTCTGGACAGTCGATCACGGTCAACCGAGTTCATCAGCCTGAAGGCAGCTACGTAGTCGCAATCGGGAAGAGAGGGATCAGCCTTGCCCACTATGTCATCTAGCCGCTGCGCACACCAAAAATAGTTGGCGGGAAGAGCGAGCAGACACACCGCGAGAAAGACCGATGCCACACCCGTCAACCATAAAAGGCTAAGCCTAACCGATGCAAACAATGCGACGAACGCCAGTGCCACAACAAAGATATCAGCCTTGTAAAACCGCGCCAAAGCCTGCTTACACAACCACAGCAACGCCGGCGCGACGACAATCGAAACCGCCAGGATAGAAAGGGCCGGGTCAGGCCCCGTGATGATATCAATCGCAGCAAGGATATCTTGGAACCCCATAATCCTCCGCTAGACTCGAGTCCAATACTCGTTTGCTATTGTAGCTTGCATTCTATAGTGATCTTCCTTCATGTAGTTTCAAATAGAACACATGTTTTGGAAATTGTTTTTGCAATGACTGGGATATCCGCAACCCGCCGCCAGCATAAAACGCGCATTGTGAGAATTACCTGATCAGCCAGTTTGCAAATACTACCAGCGGACTGCATATGCCAGCTCGATTGCGAGCTACGAGGGCTTCGCGGCGTGCGCATGTTCACCGGCGACAAGGCCGTCGGCATGGTCGGCTCGCTCGCCGAGATGTTCCCTGGGGCCAAGTGCCGGCGCTGTGCAGCGCACTTCATCCGCATACAGTGGTCTACTGCCCCTGCGCCCTGTACATAGCCTCGGTTGTCTCGTGGACGCCGGCCGCCGTCAGGGTGGCGCCGTGCTCATGGCACGCCGTCCAGACGGGCTCGCCCCCGAAAAGCCGTACGAAGGCGAAAAGTAAGGCGAGAAAATGGCCTTCCTGTTGCACCTGATTGGAATGGGTATGGGGCTGTGCACGCTCGTCGCCTACGCCTGCATCAAAGTAGGGGCTGAAAGCGAAGCGGTTGACGACGCGAGCTGATTAGTGATCGTCAAACTGTTCGGAACCGAACGAAAATAGAGAGGCCCTTTGCAAAAAGGACCTCTCTGCTGATGGCATTCTAGAGAACAGCCCTGGATTGCCCTAAGGCAAGAGTAGTGAAATCTTTTCCTTGACCTTACTTGCCATGGCGTAAGACTTAGCAGCTTTGGATGTTCCGCCAAGGGCCAGATAAACATCCATCACCATGTCCGCAACAGTTTGAATAATTTCATCTGAAAGCTTGTCAAGGTCGAGATTCTCTATGTCACCAAATGTCAGGCTATCTTTATTGGACAACATGGAAGCAACGCCCATTATCACGTAAAATCTTATGTCGCTTATTTGGGAACCCTCTAAGTCTCTCTTAATTTGTGGAAACTTCAGGCAAACCTGTTTTCCGAGACTAGCGGCTCTGTAGTAAGCCTCAAGGTTGCCATCCTGACCAAATATTTTCTTATATTGAACTTCGTCAGACAAAAGTGTCGACGGTCTTGCCCTTGCCTGATCCGGCCTGCCGAGAAGTATCGACATCATGCATTGCGCAAGAAAGGAGAGGGTTACGATCTCTTCTCTCTTCCTCCCCTGGTTTTTGTAATAGTTCTTCCGCCTTTCGTAATACAGTCCATTTCTTTTCATGTAGAGTTCTATCTGGATATGGATTTGGTCAGTAGCGCGAAGCGATGTCTTTTTCACCTGAGTTTGGTTGTTCGTCGCCAGTATCACTCTGTTTCTGGTCTCATCGCTTCCCGGCACAAGGATTTTTACCATCACATTTCTGGAATCTTCGGCGTCTTCTGTGCGAGACTCCATAAATTTATATATTTCATACGACGTTTGAAGTCCATTAACGATGCGAGGCTCTTCCATTTTCACTTCTGCTCCTGCTATTTGGTAGGCTTCAGAAGCCAGTATCGTTACCCCGTTGTTGAGCCACCAGAAATCGTCTTCGCTAGGATGCTCCAACGTTTCCCTGATTCCTTTGTTGACTGAAACATTTCCCTCGTAATCTCTGACGTTCGCCTCAAAAAGATAGCTACGGAGCTGTCCTTGGTCGTCAGTGAGGAAGCGGTAGTAATCCGACAAAGACACCAGGCCAAAGACATCCGTTCTCTGAGGAACTGATGCATAGGACCCCGAAAAACGCATAACAAGCCCACTCTCTGCGGGAGGCGACCAGATGCGCATCAATTCGTCTGCTCCAACTAAAACACACGAAGAACTAAATCGGCTTACGCCGACGATTTCGTCAATGGCAGCGGGAAGCTGCTCTTTCTGAATCTTAACGCCGTCCGATGGTGAATCCGCATTCGCGATGTACACGAACTTCATTCGGATTTCGTTTCCGGCCATCGCCGCCGCTTGAATCGCTTCTCTTATTCTTCCAAAAGTATCGATAACGCGATCAGAATATTTATCGTCGAAATCATTTAAGTTTTTATCGAATGTCAGAAGGTCATTGCAGGTGTCCTTCCACTTCAAGAACGCGTCTTCTTTGAATGATTTTGAAACCTTAGTCTGAAGAATAACAATTTCAACCCTTGATCCACGATTGATGTAGTTTTGAATCTGGACATCCTCACTCAAGAAATAATTGTTGGCGAAGATGTAAATAGCATCGCAGCCCCCGTCTCGCGACCCTCCAATGAGCCCCTCCGCTATCTCATCGTCGTCAAGGTCGTATGGAGCCATGTATCGAGAAGAAGCCAACAGTTCAAAGTAGTCCCCTTTAGAACTATATTCAGTCTGCTTAGAGAATTCGTCCGAAATGAATCCGTCTATCAGAATCTGGCTGTTGGTTGGCATTCTTCCTCCTAAAGATGAATAAGCTAATGAAATGATACGACTTTTATGATTTTAGTGTAAGCACCAAAACAACCGCGTCTTAACAGCCTGATAAGCTTTGGGCAAAATCGTCGCAACACTTTATTCAGCATGGGCTGCGGTGACGCAGGCAAACATAGAACGCAGGAACATGTGGGCAGATCGTGAGTAACCGTCTTTCTCCGTACCGCCCGCTACAGGCGGTACGGAGAAAGACGGTTACTCGATAGGTATCTATCGGAATGCGACGCTGCTATATCACTGCATAAACTGGTCGACTTTGGGAACGGTTACGCTTTCAATAGCGGCACTTATTCAGATGACGGCAACTATAAAGTTCAGACAATCAAGAACGTGCGGGACGGCAACGTTGACTGTTCTGACGCCAATCGTATCGTGAACATTCCTGGCCGCATAAAATCGTATTGCAGACTCATGCTAGGAGATATCGTGCTTTCGCTCATGGGCAGTGTTGGTAGGGTCGGAATTGTTGCGGAACCTGACTGTTTACTTAATCATCGAGTTGCCGTGCTCGTTTCTGTCAGGAAAGACACGCTGACAGGATTTTTTTCTGGTTCTGGCAAACTGCCTTTAAGGAACATATGATTGGCATTGCACAGGGAACTGCCCAGTCTAACCTGAGCGCCTTGAAAAACTACAGTTGGAGATACCCCATAATTCCGGTGCCATTTCGGCACTTTGCGAGAACTTGATGCCTCTGTTCGATACCATTCTCGACAACAGGATTGAAATGCAAGCACTTTCCTCGCTTAGAGACGCTCTCCTGTCGATGCTAATGAGCGGGGAAAATCGCGATTGACGAGGTTGTACAATTTGAACATGGACAATAAGGGAACAACGACAAGTTACGAAGGCGTGCTGCCCTCCCATATGCCATTCGATATCTGGGAGGTATACGCCCGTCTCGTGCTTCAATTCCTTGATGAAGCAACGTATAGAAACCTGTCGCATAGGGACAAACCCGACCTTTGGGATGAACTCCATGACCTGGGAGTCGAGGTAACCCAAGCAATATCTCAAGAAACCCAGGAGGCGGACGCTTTGTATGCGAAGCTCCGCGAAACGGATGACGCAAAGCTTAAGGAACGGCTGACGGAACGAATCGAGCAGGTTGGTGCTGAGGTGTTTGATTGGGGCCTCTTCGGTCCCAGCGGCAAAGATTCTTTTGGCCTGGTTATAGAAGCTTACAAGGAAAAACTTGGTAAGCTAAACGGCGGCGGGTATAGGCCATTTGCGCACAATCACCTATTCATAAGGTCGGATGTGCTGGCCGATACGGTAATGCTCGAAGAGGCGCTTGCTGCCTTTCTTTCATTGAGTGCATATTCGGTCTCTTTCGAGCGCGTCATTGTCACGGTGCCAGGGCATAACTATGATTTCGATCTTGTATCTCAAATGTATAAAGCCATATCGTTCGGAAGTGATGATCAATTTAGGATCGCTGAACAAGCGAGGGCGCTTGTCTTAGGCGCGGAGATGAGTTAAGCCACCAAATAATCATTTACCGGGACGTAGGCCTACGCTTCAGAATTGTTTCCATCGAACCAGGAGGAAAGGAGCCCCCGATGGAAGCGCTGATCAATATGGTCCCAGCTCAGATGCAGCCGGTTCTAGACTATCTGCAGCTAAAGCAATTAAAAGCAGTGCTCGAAATCACTCTGCAAAGCCATGCCGAAAGCAGCGTGCCCAGCCGCTGTGACACTACGTCAAATTACTGGCTGGGATTCAACAGCTATCTAACGTTAAATCTCTGGTTTGGATCGGTGGCCAAATCGCTCTAAACCAGAGATTTAACAACTTCCAACCAGATTTTTTCATACTCCATAAAACTCCGCTAACCGAAAACGGTCGAAGTTACATTCAAACCATTTGGAGCAATTTGGATGTGTTCCGCTCTGTGTGCTGAAAACAATCTCGTATTCGGCAACGAGGAACGTTTCTGCCAGTTTTGGAACGCGATGTCCAGATGGATCTGCAAGCGGAATATAAAACAAGCGGCGCTACTATTAGTAGCGCCGCTTGCATCATCAAAGAAGAATCGTTATCGATCGTCTCCGGGGTTTTTCGTTCAAAATTAGAGCATGTCGATTACGGCTCATCGAAGTCCATCCACTCTACAGGCTGCATTAGACCGTAATAATCGACGGGCGTTTTGAATCGAATCCTGCCCAAATGACCGTCGCTCTTCCGCACCCAACTGCGTCCGTAGCGATCGGTGAAAGCCACCTCGCAGCCGAGGGCCTTATGCATCGAACAATCGAGATGCCCGACGCACCTCACGGTTTTGCCCGGAGCAACGGACGAGAGTAGAACTCTGCTGTTGCATCCCTCGACGTCCCTCCCGTCTTGAGGCCCGGCGCCTTGGACAAGTACGGCAGTGAGGATAACTTGGTAAACGATGTCGTTGCTATTGTTCATCACTTCTAGGCCGACCTGTGTCCCGAAATCAATCCTAATCCTGCCAATCGTGGTCGTCTCCCTCTCAGGCATCCTGACCACACGGGCACAGATGGCTGATGCCTGGCTCCGCGCGGCCGTCCGGCGGCCCCGTATCAGCGAGACAATCCACTGGACGAGAGTGAGCGCCAGAGCTAGGAGAGCAACAACCGTGCCGAAATCGATTTGACCGTTGAAACTAATTACAACGCCATCCGGAATCATTTGATCATCCCGTCCACCATCGCCGCCGCCTCAAGGAGAGGCTTCCAGTCGTCGGGCCCCACCTGGCGAACGGCTCGCTGCTTCCGTCGCACATCTCGCATTCTGACCGCAGGCATCTCGTGAAGCCCGGGGTAAATGAGCACGCGATAGAGCTCGTAAAACCCTATTTCAGACATATCATCGTCGGAGCGCACGATGACAGCTGGAAGGCGGGGAAGCCCAAGCCCAGAGCAAAGATCCTGAATTCGACCGAGAACCACGCGCAAATCTGGGACCCCCGCTTCGACCGTAAAGCCCTCGGCGAGCTCGTCGTGGACAAAGGGAAGTCTCTCGACTTTCGCCAAGCGAAGAGTCTCGCGGGCCACGTTCCCAAAGGTCAGTTTGAAGGGCGCACCGACAAAAGAGGTATCATCCTCCGCTGTACGAATCCCCTCGATGTTGTCACGCGCGAGCGTCATTCGCATCAACCCCTCCCGGCCAATCTCTCAAGATGGAGAAGCAATCTTCTCAAACCGCACAATTCAGAGCTTGCGATGGTTCTCAGCAAACCAGTTATCCAAGGTTTCCACACGATGCCTTAAGCGCTTCTCATACAGATTTGCGGGTACCCCGAGCAGATCAAGAAGAATAGCCCTGTACATCAATGAGAGCTTTTTGAGATAGAAAGCACTTTCGAGGCCATTGAGATATTCATCCTTGGGCTGATTGGCCTTAATATGCATAATCCTGACTCGACTGCACTTCAGCTTAGATAAGAACGCATCATAGGCTTTCTTTCCCATCTGCATTTCATAAGCAAAAGCTACCTTACCAAATTCCCCAATGACTGCATCGAGGCACTCTTTTAATGTAGGCTTATTCTTTGCGGCCAAATCAGGGAACAGTCCCCTTTCTTTGTTGCACATCTCAATCAAAGGCTCAGCGAGCTCGATGAGAAAAGCGCATCGAATGTCAATCGGCATCCCAGACCTCGACATAGCATACAGGTACATCTGATTTGTAATGTCGAGCTGCTCCACCAAGTAAAGCCATTTCCCAACCAAGTCGTCAGTCAAAACATCGCAATAGTTAACGAGTTTGTCGTTGGGAATATTCGACGAACGTAAGTCGGAATCGAAATAGCTTAATCGCCGAGCTAGAACCTGTCTGACCTCCGCCTCGCCGTCATCGCCATCCGGCGAGCCGTCGAACTCTGCCCTGACCAATGGAACAAAAGCCCCATCGAACAGCATCAGAAGTCTTTCAATTATAAACAACGGCGTTTGAATGTTCGTCCACGGAATCGGTTCGGCAGCAACAGTGGTTATCTCCCTGGTTCGACATTGCTTGACGACAACATCGTATGCAATGTCCCCGCATCTCATGTTGACGCAGATCTCATGCGGTCCGCCCAGAGCGAGACCGTCTTGCTCATAATACGCGGAAAGCGTTTTAAATCTGGGAATATGCTCTCCCATTGCCCCTCCTGCAAGCAATACCTTTGCACCGTTTATATCGAGCAGGAAACCCAAGAAGCAGTGGTGCGCTGAATATTAGTGCAAACCATCCTAACGAATGGTGGCCGAAGGCCATCCTGTCGGGCAGCAAATTCGGTCCGGATTGCCCGAATCGCCGCCTAAAACGCCTGCATCTTACCACCGCTACGCCGCCTTCGCGGGCAACACGACGAATTCCAGGAGCACCGACCTTTCGGCGCGAACGGCCTCCACGGGGCTGATCGGCGGCTCGGCCGCCGCCTCGCCATCCGTCTCGTTCAGGAGTCCCATAGTGGCGATGGCGCACCTGCAGGACCAGTCCCCCTCCAATCTGCAAGCCAAGTTTTTGAAAAAGACCCTATTTTGCACTTTGACACGCCGAGGTCGCCGCAGGAGAGTTGGGATAGATAAAAGGCCTGGCCTCGACTCATTCGAACCGAGGTCAGGCCAATTTTTGCCTATTTACAAAGTCCTGCTCATATTAAAGCAACTGGAGTTGAAAAAGGATAGCTTCATCCGATAGCGTACAGGTATGACCATGCCGGCTTCGACACTGTGCGTGGGAAGTCTTTACTGAAGCGCTTTTTTGACCGCCGGATAATCCCAATAGTATTTACCGTCCCTATAATACATCATGGCGACATGGTTTCCGTGGTACCTAACAGCCTCAGGACACTTCGACCTGTCGACCCGCGTGTTGTTATACAGCACCACGATATCGATATCGGCCTCCATGGCCTTATCGCACTCGTACTTGATGTAGCTGCGATAATCAACGCTATGCATGCGGGCACAGCTAGAAGTCCACGCGTTATAGCTTCCGCAATACCGACAGCTTCCCTTAGTCACGGTGTCCGTCGAATCCCCCACGATAAGCACGAAACGTTTGGAATGATCCATTCTCTCTTTCAGCGAGCTCTTTATGCTGCAGGGCAGGCTGGAATCGCGCGACTGCTGTAAATTGTGGGCA
Source organism: uncultured Collinsella sp. (assembly GCA_958415665.1). Lineage (GTDB taxonomy): Bacteria > Actinomycetota > Coriobacteriia > Coriobacteriales > Coriobacteriaceae > Collinsella. The sequence continues at coordinate 76,665 of CATYZK010000007.1, forward strand.
TCCGTAAATGAAAGCCCCCAATAGTCGCTGTCGTTCCATTTGTGCAGCTGGTCCACAGCATCTCGGTCGCCATCCCAGTCAGCAGCGATGTAGGTCCTCGTCCTATAAACCATCTTTCTCTCCAATCCTATTTTCCCAAGCCTCAATATATCCGTTGACTTCGTATAGCCTCATTCGTGCAGCGGTCTTCTCCGTCAAGACGACCACGACGCCTTCTTTGAAATGTCGCTTCGAAGCCCTCAGGGTACAAAGCATGCAGCGAAGAAGGTCGTCCTCCGAGGGCTTCCCGCCGTCGAACCTGGTTATCCCCGACCCCAGCAGCGGAAGAACGACAGGTCTGCCGGCATACATCCTATCTAGCTCATCCCACATGTTGAGCAGGCATTCCTCATATTCGCCACGGCGAAGGCGTGCTCGGTTTAGTTTGTCCATATGCGTGAAGGCGAGCAGTGCGTACTCGTTGTAGTCCTTGATGGTGCCGAGAGGATAGCGAATCCTACCATCCCCAGCTTTGCAAGGCTCCAACAAGCTCGGCCCTAATTTTTCGACTGTACGCTTGAGGGTATTCCAATCAGCGTACCTCTTGATAAAAATGCCGTTGAGAGAATTCCTTGAAATAACCTTGTCATCGACCTGGATGTCGAAATACTCATCGAACGGGATGACCTTCACTCCGTCCGTAACAAAAAGGTCGCCAACCACGATGTCGATGTCCATACCGTTAATCGCCAAATGGACCCCGCTCCTGCTGCGACGATATGTGACGACCGCCGCAAGAATGGCTATCAGAATAAAAAGAACAACGAAAACGAAAAGTCTAAACAGACGCCCCGAACCCTTCGGCAGCAGATCAATGAGAGACACGCCCACAACCGCCATAATCGTCGAAATTGCACCGATGATTGCCATCGACCATTTGGCGGACTTTTTCACAAGCGACCAAGTAGCTATATAAGCAATTTGTTTTAGCAAACCACATCTTCCATGAAAGCACTTAAATATAGAACGTATGATAGCCGTTTCTCGCGCAGCTAGTTGAGGCTTTTAGCTCTCGCAGCCAATTCATTATCATACATTTGCATTCGCATCTCTGGTCACGAACTCATACGCCCCACACACGCTGCTCTACCGCCCAGGACACCCCCACGGTCCTCGCCAATGCAAACCAAGGTCAAGAGCCATCGCCGCCTCGTTTATCAATATAGCAGCTTACAATCGTAACGAACGCTTGTGCGATTATACTAGCAATGAAATGAGCACCTCCTCCAGCAACACCAAGGAAAAGAGAGCACACATGAAACGATTAGACGAAGAGCCCACATGCGAGATCGCCAGGGAATCACTAAAACACGACCAACTCGGTCGCCGCGAAATTGTCGCCCAATTTATCCATCTACTTTACAGCGTGAAGGGGCCCTATTCTATTTTCATAGACGCCCCTTGGGGAACAGGCAAAACCTTCTTCGTCAAACAAATCATCGAAACCTTGCGCTTCGGAAACCCGCACATCGACGCAAATGCCCCATCGGACACATCGATCTTCGACAGCAATCTCATGACCAAGATGAGTGAAGATCCTTTTCTGCCAATATACTTCAATGCCTGGGAAAACGACCATTTCAACGACCCGATTGCCCCACTATTGGCAACCATAGCAACCATGGCCGACAAGAAAAAGGTCAATCAGGAGAGAAGCGTTTCCGATATCGCAGCAGGGGCAATAGACTGCGCTTTGTCTTTAACGGGGCTGAATGCAGGAAAGCTCCTCGAGGCAATTAGCGGTAACGATTTCCTTAACGCGTTCAGAAAGAGGCAGGAGCTGAGGGCGAAAACCGAGGAACTCGTGTCAGCGCTTCTGCCGGAAGTCACCAAAAGGGCCGTGCTCTTCATAGACGAGCTCGACAGGTGTCGGCCGGAATTCGCTATGCAGCTACTCGAGCAAACAAAGTCTCTTTTCCTTCAGGATAACATCGTGGTCGTTTATTCAACGGACAGAACGCAACTTGCCTACTCACTCCAAGGAGTCTATGGCCAGAATTACGACTGCCGGCGATACCTTCAACGCTTCTACGACTACCGATTCGATTTGCCCCGAATCAATCCAAATACGTACTTCGAAGCGAAACAGGCCAACATCCATAGCGGATACTTTTTCACGGAAATATGCCAACGGTTTATTGAGCAAAACAACGGAAGCCTTCGCGATTTCAACCGGTTCATCGACAAGCTCAACCAAGGTGTCATCTACATACTGACCGCCTTCGACAGGGAAGGAGACTGGTCAATCTCGTTCTCAAAGAATGCACTTTTGCCGACCTTCCTAACAATGGCGGAATATGAGCCCGAACAATGGGAGCTGGTCAAAACCGGAAAACGCTTCGACCATGTATTTGAGTTCGCAAAAGAGAACGATAAATTCATGGAGTATCTAGACCGCATCATACTGGGAGAGTGCAAATACTTCGAGAAAGGCGGTGAGCCAACTGATGACATTCGAAATAGATACATCGAAGACTTATGCGCGGAAATCTTCCTCGACAGCGATGATGACCCGAGGCTCAAACGAAGCAGAGAGATGCTTAGTATATGTGGCTCGCTCGACAAGAAGACGCTACGAACTTTGATATTTCCCAAGAACGTTATCGGGAAATAGGCGATTAGAAGTGCTTCGCACGAATTATCTGAATTCCGACGCGTATCTCCGGGGCCTCTTTGATTTGCATATGAGGTCAGCCACCATGTGCTCGATGATGCGCTTGGCGTGCTCCTTAGCGTTCCTCGTGCAGGAAGCCGAGGGAGCGGCCGCGTTCTTCCCGTATGCCTTCGCGATCGAATCCTCGGGATCGACCATCCGATAGGAAGGAAGGCAGCATGATATTGGAGTAGAATGACGATTAGATTCTAGGCGATTACACCAACAATCGGGACACCACCGCAAGGCGCCCGCGGTCATGAAAAATGGCGTCGCAACGAACGAATGGCATGCACAGCGCCTCCTTGGCCTGCCCTAAACAAGAGAGGCCCCAGCCACCGCGTGGTGGCTGGGGCCTCTTATCGCCCTAAGGAAGTTCGCTAGTCGCGCTTGAAAAGATCTCTCGTGTAGACCTTGTCCGCCACGTCCGCGAGCTCGTCGCTCCAGCGGGTGGCGACGATCACGTCGCAGCCCGCCTTGAAGGCCTCAAGGTCGTAGGCCACCTCGGAGCCGAAGAACTCCGGCGCGTCCTGCGTGGGCTCGTAGACCACCACGGGCACGCCCTTGGCCTTCACGCGCTTCATGACGCCCTGGATGGAGCTCGCGCGGAAATTGTCGGAGTTGGACTTCATTGTCAGGCGGTAGAAGCCCACGACCGGCTTCGGCTTGCCCTCGTAGACGTGATCCCACAGCATCTGCAGCACCTCGTCTGCCACGAAGTCCTTGCGGGTGCGGTTGGCATCCACGATGGCCTCGATCAGGTTCTGGGGCACGTCCCTATAGTTGGCCAGCAGCTGCTTGGTGTCCTTGGGCGGGCAGTAGCCGCCGTAGCCGAAGCTGGGGTTGTTGTAGTGGCTGCCGATTCGCGGTTCCAGGCACATACAGTTATGACGTCAGAGTATGAGCAGCCTTCTACCGCATTATAAATATTGGCCTGATGGCATTTTGCATTGGGTAAAACTGAAGGTGTTAGAAATAAAGGCAGACTGCTTATTGGAAGGTTGGATTATGCACCAACTAATTATTCTTGGAAATGGATTCGACTTGACCTGCGGGCTGAAATCCAAGTTCTCGGACTTTTACAGAAACAGGACGAGCGGAACATTTTCAATTGAATCGATACCTGAGGACAAAAGAAATGTCTGGGATCTGGTGCTTTCTGAAATAGGACAAAACGACCCATTGTGGTGCGATATTGAGAGTCTTATCTCTGTTTACGTTTTCCAAGAAGACGGATTTGGCTCAAGACTGGACAGAATGTTTAGCATTACAGCATTGAGTATTGACCCATCAAACCCAAATCAACCCTTGCGGCCAAAAGACGATTTGTACGAATTTGTGTCGACTCGACTTAAAAAGGAAGTTGTTTCCCAGGAGGAGCTTACTGGCTTCCTTTTATCTTCCCTAAAAGAATACGAGCGCATCTTTGCGAGCTATCTCAAAGAGCAAGTTAATGAAGATGAATCATATAGAGAAATGGCTCATGCGAATTTCGCGGCCATCCGTGATGACTGCATTAAAAACTCCCAGCAATTAGATTATGACTCTTCCGTCCTAAACTTTAACTATACGTCCCCATTTAAACCGGAAGAACTTGGGTTGGGAATTGTAGATGATCGGAATATCCATGGCTTACTAGGGCGAACAGAAACCATATTCGGCATTGACGGAAAAGACGTAGCTGAAGACGACCCAGCACTTCCGTTTACAAAAACTTATAGGCTTATGTCGCTAGAGCCATACGAAAGCGAAGCTGTAAAACTCTGTGACAGCGACACAAGCTACATCAAGATATTTGGGCATTCGCTTTCTCGAGCAGATTATTCCTACTTTCAATCAATTTTTGACACTGTCAATCTTTACGGCGGAAATACAAAACTTGTATTTATGTATAAGAACTATCCAAATAAACAAGATGGATCAGTCGATGAACAGGCAATTCGTGAAGAATTGTATTCGCGTATATCGCACTTGCTGATTGAATATGGAAACACTCTCGACAATAAAG
>CATYZK010000008.1 GCA_958415665.1 uncultured Collinsella sp.
AAACGTACTGACATCAAGCGCATCCTCGTCATTGGTTCGGGCCCCATCGTTATTGGCCAGGCTTGCGAGTTCGACTACTCTGGCGCCCAGGCTTGCAAGGTGCTCAAGGAGGATGGCTTTGAGGTCATCCTGGTCAACTCCAACCCGGCGACCATCATGACCGACCCGGGCCTTGCCGACCGCACCTACGTTGAGCCCATCACCGCCGAGTTTATCGAGCGCGTGATCAAAAAGGAGCATCCGGACGCGCTGCTGCCCACGCTGGGTGGCCAGACCGGCCTGAACGCCGCCGTCGAGCTGGCAAAGGATGGCACGCTCGATAAATACGGCGTCGAGATGATCGGCTGCGACCTTGCCGCCATCGAGCGCGGCGAGGACCGTAAGCTCTTTAACGAGGCTATGGCCGAGATCGGCCTGGAGGTCGCGCGCTCGGGCTATGCCTACAGCGTGGAAGATGCCGAGGCCATTGCCGAGCGCGTGGGCTACCCCTGCGTGCTGCGCCCGAGCTTTACCCTCGGTGGCGCCGGCGGCGGCATCGCGCACACCCACGAGGAGCTCGTCTCCATCGTGAGCCAGGGCCTGGAGCTTTCGCCTGCCCACGAGGTGCTGGTCGAGGAGTCCATCGAGGGCTGGAAAGAGTACGAGATGGAGGTCATGCGCGACCACGCCGGCAACGGCATCATCGTGTGCTCCATCGAGAACCTCGACCCCATGGGCGTGCACACTGGCGACTCCATCACCGTGGCGCCGGCGCAGACGCTCTCCGACCTTGAGTATCAGCGCATGCGTGTGGCCTCGCTCGCCATTTTGGAGAAGATCGGCGTCGAGACCGGCGGCTCCAACGTGCAGTTTGCCGTGAACCCCAACACCGGTCGTCTGATCGTCATCGAGATGAACCCGCGTGTGAGCCGTTCGTCCGCGCTTGCCTCCAAGGCCACGGGTTTCCCCATTGCCAAGGCTGCCGCGCGCCTGGCCGTGGGCTACACGCTCGACGAGATCGTCAACGACATCACCAAGGCCACGCCCGCCTGCTTTGAGCCCACGATCGACTACTGCGTCGTCAAGGTGCCGCGCTTTGCCTTCGAGAAGTTCAAGGGTACCGACCCCACGCTCACCACGCGCATGAAGGCCGTGGGCGAGATCATGGCGATCGGCCGCACCTTTGAGGAGGCCTTCGGCAAGGCCATGCGTTCGCTGGAGGACGGGCATCAGGGCATTTGCGCCGGTGGCAAGGAGGGTGCCGACAAGCTGAGCGACGATGAGCTCGCTCAGGCCGTGGCAACGCCGACCGAGCATCGCATCTTCTTTGTGGTCGAGGCCCTGCGCCGCGGCTGGGACGTCGCGCGCATCCACGCCATCTGCGGTATCGACCCGTGGTACCTCAACCGTATCAACGACATGGTGCAGGTCCAGGAGAGCATCCGTGGTTTGCGCGTGGAGGATATCGACGCCGACGCGATGCGCCTGCTCAAGCAGTACGGCACGAGCGACGCCGAGATTGCCGCGCTGACTGGCTCTGACGAGCGCTTTGTGCGTGCCTACCGCAAGGGTCTGGGCGTGGTTCCCAGCATGAAGACGGTCGATACCTGCGCCGCCGAGTTCTCGAGCGCCACGGAGTACCACTACAAGACGTACGAGAACATCTACCGCACGGGCCCGGATGCCAAGAAGTGCGTTGCCCCCGACGAGACCACGCCGGCGAGCAAGCCCAAGGCCATGATTCTGGGCGCCGGCCCCAACCGCATTGGCCAGGGTATCGAGTTCGATTACTGCTGCGTGCATGCGAGCTACGCGCTGGCCGCCCGCGGCTTTGAGACCATCATGGTCAACTGCAACCCCGAGACCGTCTCGACCGACTACGACACCTCGGATCGCTTGTACTTTGAGCCGCTCACCTACGAGGACGTCATGGATGTCATCGATGTTGAGCGACCCGACGGCGTCGTGGTGACGCTCGGCGGCCAGACTCCGCTTAAGCTGGCACGCATGCTCGAGGAGAGCGGCGTGAACATTATGGGTACCAAGCCCGATGCCATCGACTTTGCCGAGGACCGCGAGCGCTTCGCCGCTCTGCTCGACAAGTTGGGCATCATGTACCCGCCGGCGGGCCAGGCCACCTCGTTTGAGGAGGCCGAGGCCGTGGCCGCGCACATCGGCTACCCGCTGCTGGTGCGTCCGAGCTACGTGCTGGGTGGCCGCGGCATGATGATCGCCTACGATGCCGATCATCTGCGCGATTACATGGCCGAGGCCGCACGCATCAGCCCCGACTACCCGGTGTACCTGGATCGCTTCCTGGAGGGTGCGATCGAGTCCGACGTCGACGCCCTGTGCGACGGCGAAGAGGTCTACATCGGCGGCATCCTGGAGCACATCGAGGAGGCCGGCATTCACTCCGGCGACTCCGCGACCTGCATCCCGCCGTTTAGCTTTAGCGAGAGCCTGCAGGCGAAGCTTCGCGAGACCACGCGCCGTATCGCGATGGCGCTGGGCGTGCGCGGTCTCGTCAACGTGCAGTACGCCATCAAGGGCGAGACCGTCTACGTGATCGAGGCCAACCCGCGCGCGAGCCGTACCGTGCCGTTTATCTCCAAGGCCACTGGCGTGCCGCTGGCCAAGTGCGCGGCGCGCATCATGGCCGGCGATTCCATCGCGAGCCTGGCCCTGCCGAGCGACGAGCGTCAGCTCGATTGGTTCTGCATGAAGGAAGCCGTTATGCCCTGGGGCCGTTTCCCGGGTGCCGACGTTATCCTGGGGCCCGAGATGAAGTCGACGGGCGAGGTCATGGGCATTGCCAAGAGTTATCCCGAGGCATACGCCAAGACGCAGTTGGCGATTGACTACAAGCTGCCCGATCCCAGCAGCGGCAAGGTGTTCATCAGCGTGTGCGACCGCGACAAGCGTCACATCCTTTCGGTTGCGCGCATCCTGCGCTACCTGGGCTTTGACATTTGTTCCACCGAGGGTACGGCACGCGTGCTGCGCGGCGGCAACGTGACGTGCGAAGTCGTGGAGAAGATCAGCGGCCCGCACGACGGCGAGCGTCCCAACATCGGCGACCTGATCGCCGACGGCAAGATAGCGGTGATCGTCAACACACCGTACGGCCCGGGTTCGCGTGGCGATGGCTACCTACTGCGCACCGAGGCTGTGCGCCGCGGCGTGACCTGCGTGACCGCGATGTCCGCGGCCAACACGTACGTGAGCGCCATCGAGGCCGTGCGCGAGGACCAGCAGGGTCACGGCAGCGCCAACGACATGGGCATGGACGTCATCGCCCTGCAGGACCTGCCGCAGCACACGGTGTAGGTTGAGCTGTCCGGCCGGGGCGGGAGCCGGACACTTTCTCTCGGAAACTGGGCTTCGCGAAGTTTTCCGAGAGAAAGGACCGGCTCCCGCCCCGGCCTGCGGTGACTTGGTCGCACCGTGTGCTGCAGAAGGGGCTTTGCGCGATGACTTAGGCTAAAGAGGATGCGGATGTCGAGTGAGGATTTTGTTCCTTGGGGAGCTTGGATTTGGGCTCTACGTGGGACGGAATCCTCGCTTGTTTTGTTGATGGGACATTTTCCTCGCTCGGTTGCCCACGGACCGTGCGCCCCGGCTATTGCATCTTCGTGGTGAAGGTCGTCTTGCCGGCGGCGATGTGCACGTGGAGTTGGGTTCGACTGTCGCAGCTGATGAGGACGCCGACTTCGAACGGGGCTCCCGGATGCCGGGCAAAGCGGAAACCTGTCACCCCGGGCTTCCGCACAGAGTCGATTAGGGGGAGGGACAACCTCGCCCGCGTCGTGCTTGAGATAGCTTGACAGGAATTATTACGCAAAATCTAAGATGTTTCAAAGACGCGAAGTAGATGATATATTTTACTTCGCGTTTCCTAATGGTTTTGAATTTTGCGAAGTAGGTTGCCATGAAACTTATAGATCGCCCGTTCTACATGAGCAAGCTTTCCAAGGTGGCAGGTACGCCTGATATCAAGGTGATCACCGGAATCAGGCGATGCGGAAAATCGAAATTGCTTGAGGCGTTTGCCAGCCAACTTCGTTCAAACGACCCCTCGGCCAACGTCATACACGTCAACTTCAATCTACTTGAGTTCGAGCCGTTGGCGGAATACCATGCGCTGCATACATATATGGAAAAGCACTATATCGAGGGTTGCCGGAATATCGTCATGATCGACGAGGTCCAGATGTGTGAAGGGTTCGAGCGGGCTATCAACAGTCTTCATGCGTCAGAGAAATATGACATTTACATCACGGGGTCGAATGCCTTTCTTCTCTCAAGCGACCTCTCGACGTTGTTCACGGGAAGAACGGTGGAGATCGAGGTCTTTCCGTTTTCACTTGCGGAGTTCTCGGCGTATCACGAGATCACTTCTCCAGCCGAGGCCCTTGCTCGCTATGTCCGCGAGGGAGGAATGCCGGGCTCCTGTATCTACCAGGACGAAAGGATGCGTTTCTCATACATCTCGGATGTGCTTGAGACTCTTATCCTGCGCGACATCAGACAAAAATATCGTATACGTAATGCGGAGCAGCTTAAACGTTCCTGCGAGTTCCTGATGGATAACGTCGGAAACATCTCTTCTCTCAAGGGGATGGCGGCCGAGCTGTCACGAGCGAACCTTAAGATAAGCGACAAGACGCTGGCTGTGTATATCGACTACCTGTGTAATGCGTTTGCGTTCTACCGGTTTCGTCGCTTTGACGTCTCAGGAAAGAAATGCCTGTCGACGGGAGATAAATACTACCTGGCCGACCATTCGTTTCGCTACGCCGCGCTTGGCACGAAAAAGCTCGATTTTGGCCATGTTTACGAGAATATGGTGGCAATCGAGCTTATGCGCCGCGGATGGGAGGTCTACGTGGGCGTTCTCTACCAAAAGGAAATAGACTTTGTCGCCATCAGGCGTGACCGCCGTGTCTATATCCAGGTGAGTGACGACATTTCCCAAGAAGCGACGCTTGAGCGTGAGCTTGATCCGCTGCGACGGATTCGAGACGCCTATCCCAAGTGCGTCATCGCCCGAACAGGGCACGAAACGACTGACTGGGATGGCATCAAGGTCGTCGACCTGGCACGATGGCTTATGGGTGAATCAGGCGAGCTGGCCGTCTAGCACGCGATGGCGCGGGCTGAAACGAACGAGCGAGGATTTCTAAACCCAGTAACGAAACAGCTCACTACCCTCCGTCAACCTTCCATTCCAAACCAAATCAGCCAATGTACGTCATGGCAATCCCCGGTAGGTCCCCGGGTGCCCCGCGGCGCGCCGGGTTTATTATCTGAGCGACTTTGCGAAGCAAGGGGAGCGAAGAAATAAACCCGGCGCGCCGCGGGGCACCCGGGGACCGCAGGGACGGGAGCAGCTATACTACTCTCAGTAGTTAAGGGTCGCGGATTCGCCGCGTCACCGCTCTCAACAGGAGGTCTTTGTTTATGGCAGATCAGAAGCCGGTTGTCGGGATCATCATGGGCTCCAAGTCCGATCTGGGCGTTATGGAAGGTTGCACCGCCGAGCTCGAGGCGCTGGGCGTGCCCTATGAGCTCGTGATTGCAAGCGCGCACCGCACGCCGGCGAAGGTCCATGAATGGGCCTCGACTGCTGCCGACCGCGGCATCTAGGTGATTATCGCTGCCGCCGGCAAGGCCGCTCACCGTGGTGGTGTCGTGGCGGCCTTTACGCCGCTGCCGGTCATCGGCGTGCCTATGAAGACGAGCGATCTGGGTGGTATGGACTCGCTGCTGTCGATGGTGCAGATGCCTTCGGGCGTGCCCGTGGCCTGCGTTGCCATTAACGGTGCCAAGAACGCTGCCATCTACGCCACGCAGATTCTGGGCGCCTGCGACCCCGAGTACCGCAAGGTTATCGAGAAGATGAAGCAGGAGATGGCTGACGCCTAAGCGCCCTGCCAGTTCATTTGCAGCATAAGGAGAGCCATGTCCGACTATCAGGGAAAGCGTTTTTCGGCTTCTCGGATTCCCGATCCAGCCAAGTCGGGAGCAGCCCGCGCGCCGCAGCAGGGTCGGACATCCTCTCCTCAGCAGTCGCGCGCGCCGCGCCCCGTGACGCCGGCGAAGCACCGCCGTCAGGATACGCCTGCTGCATATCGCCCTTCGTCATACAGTACGGCCAAGAAGTCACCTCGCTCTTCGGCGCATACCGCGCCATCGAGCTACGTTGAGCCGCCGCGTAAAAAGCGCCACTCCGTCATCCCCATCTTGCTCATCATTATCGGCATCGGCCTCATCGTTGCTGCGGCCGCCATCTTTATCAACGCGCAGATTGGCTACAAGCAGGCGAGCGAGTCGTATCAGAAGATCGAAAAGCAATATGTGAGCGACAAGGACGCCAGCGGCGTGCCGACTATCGACTTCAATGCGCTCGCTCAGACAAATCCCGAGGTTGTGGGCTGGATTTACGCACCCGGCACCAACATCAACTACCCTGTGGTGCAGACCAACAACAACTCCAAGTACCTCAATACGCTGTTCGACGGTACGGCCAATGCCTCGGGAGCCATCTTCTTGGATAGCGACGATACCGCGCCGGGCATGGTGGATCAGCAGACCACGATTTACGGCCATCACATGAACGACGGGTCGATGTTCAACGTGATTTCGGACACGACCGATCAGGCGACGTTCGACAGCATGGAATACGTGTACTACATCACGCGCGATGTGACGTATAAGCTGCGCCCGCTTGCGACCAAGGTGGTCGAGGACACGTATGCCAAGGCGCGCACGCCCAACTTTGAGGGCGATGACGGACTGAAGAATTACCTGTCCGAGATGCTCGACGGTGCCTCTGCCGTGGCGAGCGACGCGACCGATCGTGCTGCTTCGGCAACCAAGGTCGTAACGCTTGTGACCTGCCGCTCGCTGTCATTTAGCAATACGCGCGCCGTCATGGTACTCACGCCGGTCGAGGAATAAATTATCTGGGACAGGAAGTGGGGTAGTCTTTTTGGGACGGGGCTCTTTTAGCTGCCCCGCCATTAATCGGCCAAACCGTTCGTGTTATCTGTCGGGGTAGCTAAAAGAACCCCGTCCCAAAAAGACTACCCTGGAAAATCAGAGGGAGAAATAATGCTTGAGAGTGGCAAATCGATGCCTTCGGTTGATGCTTGGCTGCGCGAGGCCAAGGCCGATGCTTCGGCGGCTGGCTGTGGGATGTACCTGACACACAACGGCGTGGTGCGTGCGACGCCTAAGTCCGAGGTGCGTGGGGTCGAGACAGATGGTGTGGCGCCTGGACATAAGGTGGGCGGCATGGTCTTTGACTACGATGCCGAAAAGGTGCAGGCCGCTATCGAGGCAACGCGCGCGATGCCGGGTATCGGCTATGTGCGCGTGTGGCTGGCGAGCGGCGAGCTTACCGTGGGCGACGACATCATGCTCGTGCTCATTGGCGGGGACATTCGCCCGCATGTGGTCGATGCGCTGCAGGCGCTCGTCGGTACCATCAAGAACGAGTGCGTGAGTGAGGTCGAGCGCGAGGCATAGGCTTCGCGTCGATAGAAGGCTCGTTTACAAAAAATGCCCGCCGGTACGTGTGATACCGGCGGGCATTTTGCGTTTTGGGCGCGCTGGACGCTACACGCGCGTCGCATCCTTGGGGCTCATGGTCATGCTCTGGAAGCGGTTCTCCATGTAGTCGTTATCGAAGTACTTGCCATAGAACTGCGCGACGGGAATATCGGGCTCCGTGCCGTTGACGCGCTGATACCAATAATCGAGCGACTGCAGCGTCATGACACCGTCGACCAGCATAATGATGGTGAAGATGACGGTTGCCGAGTAGCGGCTCTTCCACGGAATCATGTTGATGAGTTTGAGCAGCCTCGGCAGCAGCAGCTTGATCCAGATAAGGCCACCCAGGCCCCACAGGCAGGCAAAGCCCGTGCAGGTGCGGCCGCCCGTAAGGACGGCGAGTGGGTCGGGCATGCCAAACAGCTTCATGTGCGAGTAGCTCCATGAGACCACGCCAAATGAGGTCTGCATAAACCAGCCCACGAACACCTCAAAGCTCGCGCCGAGCACAGCGCTTACCAGGAAAATGATGATGGGGTTCTTTTTATAGAAGCGGTTGAGCACCATGGTCATGAGTACGGCGCCAAAGCCATAGATGGGGCTGAAGGGACCAAACAGCATGCCGGCGCGGTTCTGGTAGACGCCCGGGTCGTCGACCGTCATATGCCAGATGTCCTCGGCGATCAGACCGAGTATGCAGCAGACGAAGAATACCCAGAACAGGTTGAAGTAGTTGAGCTTGATGTAGCCCTCGCCGGTCTCGTCGCGACCGAGCATGCCCTCGGCGGCGGCGTCACGGTCGAGCATCTCCTGCAGGCGGCGCTGCAGTTCGCGCTCCTGGCGCAGCGTGGGGTCGACGGTGGCCGAAAGCGCAATGAGGATGCCGAGCTGGATCGCGGGGCGCAGTAGGAAGGGCCCGATACCCTGGAGCATCACGTCGACCAAAAGTTCGACGACGGTGAATGCAATAAGGATATAGGACAGACGGGCGGCATTGCGGCGCTGGTTTTTGATAAGGTCCAGGCCAAAGATGATTAGGATGACGGCACTTGCCGCAGAGAGCATGATGCCGGCGACGATAAGGCCGACCGCGACGAGTGTGTTGTCGCCGAGCTTGGCGGCGGCGTTACCGTTGATGAGCGCGGTGATGACCTGCCACATAAAGGCGCCGACTGACGGGAGCGTTCCCACGCCGGACAGGATGCACAGGACGGCGTACACCTTAATGATGAGCGGGATCTTCTTGACCTCCGTGGCGCTGGGGACGCTGGGGTCGAGTTCGTTTCGATCCATACAGAACCTTTCTCGCTTTGTTGTAGGTTATAAGGATACGCCGCCGACCTGCCAAAAGACAGGACGAACGTCCCAATTGCAACTTTGTAATCCCCAACGGTGGACGCGGCGGCCATCTGGGGCGCGGGCGCTTGCACTGGACAGACCGATAAAATGTTTGGCCGCAAAACGGATTATTAGCTCGGTGGGCTTTTAAAAAGCGCTGCTCATGCGCTGGGGAGCGCGTCGCGCCGTGCGTATAATAAGGCGGGTAACGCCAAAATACGAGGCTCTGAGGGGATGCCATGTCTCAAGAAACCATCCGCGCGGCCGAGCGTGCCGCGGGACAGGTGAACGCCATGTCGACGTATGATCCGGACTCTGACCAGCTGCATGAGGAATGCGGCGTTTTTGGTGTCTGGGCGCCCGATCGCGACGTGGCTCGACTGACGTACTTTGGCCTGCGTGCACTGCAGCACCGTGGCCAAGAATCGGCGGGAATCGCTGTTGGTGACGGCGGTACGGTTATGGTCCGCAAGGATCTGGGCCTGCTCGACCGCGTGTTCTCCAATGCCGACTTGTCGACGCTCTCCGGTCAGCTGGCCGTGGGTCATGTGCGCTACGGCACCGCCGGCGCCAAGAGCTGGGAAGCCTCTCAGCCGCACCTCTCTACCATCAATAGTGTCATTATCGCGCTCGCGCACAACGGCACCCTCGTCAACACCGACGAGCTGCGTCGCCAGCTGATCGAGCTGGGCGTGCCGTTCCTCTCCAACTCGGATTCCGAGGTCGCGACCAAACTCATCGGCTACTTTACTCAGCGTACAGGCCATCTGCGCGAGGGCATTCGCAAGACCATGGAGCTCGTGCGCGGCGGCTACGCCATGACGCTCATCAACGAGCAGGCGCTCTACGCATTCCGCGATCCGCACGGCATTCGCCCGCTCGTGCTGGGCAAGCTGGTGGACGAGGGCCTGGACCAGGCCGATGCCGCATCCGTTTCGCAGCTGCCGTCGCAGGACGGCGCCGCGACGGTCGACGCCACCACCCATGTCACCCGCGCCGGTGGCTGGGTCGTTGCCTCCGAGACTTGCGCGCTCGATATCGTGGGCGCCGAGTACGTCCGCGACGTCCGTCCCGGTGAGATTTTGCGCATCAGCGCCGAGGGCCTTGTGTCCGAGCAGGGCGTGCCCGCAGCCGACGAGCCTGCCAACTGCATCTTTGAGCAGGTCTACTTTGCCCGCCCCGACTCCATCATGAACGGCAAGAGCGTCTACGCCTGCCGCTACGACATGGGTCGTCAACTGGCACACGAAGAGCCCGTCGAGGCCGACCTGGTCATCGGCGTGCCCGACTCCGGTCTGCCGCCCGCGGAGGGATATTCGCACGAGAGCGGTATTCCCTTTGGCGAGGGCCTCATCAAGAACCGTTACGTGGGCCGTACGTTTATCGAGCCTACGCAAGAGTTGCGCGCCATGGGCGTGCGTATGAAGCTCAACCCGCTGCGCGACAACATCGAGGGCAAGCGCCTGGTCGTCATCGACGACTCCATCGTCCGCGGCACCACCATGGTGCAGCTCGTCAAGATGCTGCGCAACGCCGGCGCCAAGGAGATTCACATTCGCATCAACTCGCCCGAGGTCATCTGGCCGTGCTTCTACGGCATCGATACCGACGTGCAGTCGCAGCTCATCAGCGCCAACAAGACGGTTGACGAGATCTGCGAGTACATTGGCGCCGATTCGCTGGCCTTCCTTTCGGTCGAGGGCCTGCTGAAGGTCATGCCCAAGGGCGGCTACTGCGATGCGTGCTTTACCGGCCGCTACCCCGTGGCGATTCCCGAGAGCTTTGGCCGCGACAAGTTCATGGAGGGCTTTAAGCCCCGCAACCTGGACAAGCCGCTGCACTTTGACGACGACGCCGTGGTCGAGAAATACGTCGATCGCAGCTGGGAAGAGGAGCACGGCGAGGCCTAAAACCTGCCAAAAAGGGACAGGTTTATTTTGGCAGGTTTTACCTGCGGTTTTGTTGATTGAGCGGTGTGTGCTGTTATGACACGCGCCGAAATGAACGCAACTATGAGCACCGTTTGCCGCCCCGCGCGGTGAACGGTAGTGGGAGAGGAAGGCTCAGATGAGCGACAGCAAGCATGTGACGTACGAGGACGCCGGCGTCGATACCGCCGAGGGCGGCCGCGCCGTCGACGCGATCAAGCAGATGGTCAAGGACACCAATCGCCCCGAGGTTATCGGCGGCATCGGTGGCTTTGGTGGCCTGTTCTCGGCAGCCGCACTCAAGGATATGGAAGATCCGATCCTGATCAGCGGCACCGACGGCGTGGGCACCAAGCTCGTGCTCGCCCAGATCATGGACCGTCACGAGACGGTGGGCCAGGACCTGGTCGCCATGTGCGTCAATGACATTTTGGCTTCGGGCGCCGAGCCGCTGTTCTTCCTGGATTACGTTGCCATCGGTCACATTGAAGCCGAGCACATGGCAAAGATCATCAAGGGCGTGGCCGACGGCTGCAAGCTCGCGGGCTGCGCGCTCGTGGGCGGCGAGATGGCCGAGCACCCGGGCGTCATGGCCCCCGCCGACTACGACCTCGCCGGCTTTACCGTGGGTGTTGTCGATCGTCCCAAGATGCTTGACCCCGCGAACGTTCGCCCCGGCGACGTGATTCTGGGCCTGCCTTCCACCGGCGTGCACTCCAACGGCTACTCGCTCGTGCGCAAGGTCATCGGTGTCGACGGTATCAAGCCGGGTACGCCCGAGGCTGCCGCTAAGGCCGAGGAGCTAAGCCGTCCGCTCGAGGAGCTCGGCGGTGCTTCGCTGGCCGACGCTCTGCTGGCCCCCACGCGCATCTACGTCAAGCCGATTCTGGAGCTGCTGCGCGGCGGCGCCAACGTGCACGCCATCGCCCACATCACCGGCGGCGGTATTACCGAGAACCTCAACCGCGCGCTCGCCGACGACGTCGACGCCGTGGTCACCCGCAACGGCGCCGAGATGGGCTGGGATGTTCCGCCCGTTATTACTTACGTGTCGCGTCAGGCCGAGCTCGCGCCCAACGAGGCATGCAAGACCTTCAACATGGGCGTCGGCCTGTGCCTGATTGTTGCCCCCGAGGACGAGGCCGCCGTGACCGAGGCACTGGTCGCGCTGGGCGAGAAGCCGTTCCGCGTGGGCGAGTGCGTCGAGGGTTCCGGTAAGGTCGTGTACTCCGATGAGCGCTAACGAGCAGATGGCTGCTGCCGAGGGCCTGGGCTATGTGCCCTACACCCGTCCGACCGGCACCGATACGGCAGAGCCGCTCAAGATCGGCGTGCTTATCAGCGGTTCGGGTACCAACCTGCAGGCGCTGATCGACCTGATCGCCGCCGGCAAGCTCAACGCCTCGATTGAGCTTGTGGTGTCGAGCCGTCCTTCGGCCAAGGGCCTACAGCGCGCCGAGCGTGCGGGCATCCAGACACTCACGCTGTCCAAGGATGTCTATGCCGACCCCATCGCCGCCGACGAGATCATCGCGCACGAGTTGCTCGAGCGAGGCTGCGAATATGTGGTCATGGCCGGCTACATGCGCATGGTGCACACGCCGCTGCTGGCGGCGTTCCCCAATCGCGTGGTCAACCTGCATCCGGCGCTGCTGCCGAGCTTTACCGGTGCCCATGCGATTGACGATGCGTTTGCTCGCGGCGTCAAGGTGACCGGCGTGACCGTGCATTTTGCCAACGAGATTTACGACAACGGCCCTATCATCGCCCAGCGTGCGCTGGCTGTTAAGGAGGGCTGGGACGTCGACACGCTCGAGGAGCACATCCACGCGATTGAGCACGTGCTGTATCCCGAGGTCGTGCAGATGCTCGCCGACGGCCGCGTCCACGTGCTGGAGAGCGGCAAGGTCGCAATTGATGCGGCGCGCTAGCGCGTGTAAATGGGTCGCCTAGGTTTCGTTGAGGTGTAAACAATCAGAATAGCCGATTGGGGCATATGGAATCACGTGTGACCCAATCGGCTTTTACTATCTCTTTGATTTCGGGCTCCTGATAACGTGACGGGTGGTCTCGAAAAATGAGGGCGGTTGGCTGCGCGCATGATATGGATATCAGCGGCGATATCTCCATCTCGATAAATAAAGATGGCTTCAAGTTGAGCATCGGTTCGGACTTCGAGGTGCGGCCCTGTTCAGCGAAAATTCTTACACTAACACTCATGCCGTGAGCTAGGATAACTAGCCGGTATAGGGTCACTTGAGCGGGTATGCGTCTGTTCAAGCGGCCTATTGGCTTGCTTAAGAAATAGTTAAACTACGTAGCGTACAGCGCGTGAGTGACTTACGACTCAGCGAAACTAAAGGGAATCGGAGAAGAAGGCCCATGTTTTGCCCCAAATGCGGTAGCAAAATAAGCGACGATGCGCGATTCTGTACCGAATGCGGTCTGCCCTTGGGCGGGCTCTCGGGCAAGACTGCGGCCGAGGAGGGGCCCAAGGCCGAGCCGTCGGAGCGAGAATCATCGTCCGCTGAAGTCATAATGGAACCCACAGATACCGAAACGGACTCTGCGATAGGATCCGCGAATGCCGAGTCCACAGCAGAACCGAGCCCCGAGCCGGTCTCGAAGACCGCGAATAGCGGTCACTCCCAGATGTACAACTTCTTTATGCAACGCTGTCAGGTCGGTAACCGCCTAGTGCCGCAGTTTGCTATCATGATCGCCGCATTTATCGCCGCTGCAGGCATCGCTTACGCTGCTTTCATGCTCTACAAGAACGTCATCGAGCCCAATCTCCAGCAGCAATCCGTGCAACAGGAGCAAGCGACCGAAAGGCCCAAGAAGGACGAGAGAGCGGTCGAAGAAGTTGTCTATACGTTGGAGGCAAAGTCATTGACGGTGTCTGCTCCGGTCGACCCTATGCTCGAACAGGGCGAGCGGAGGGACATGGAATGGTCCTATCCGCAACTTAAGAGCTCCACCAAAGACGACGTTGCAGACAAAATTAACAAGGCGATTCTCGAGCCCCTTCAAATTGATGCGGAGCGAACGAATCGAGCATCAGATAATGAGCAATCAGATGCTGAGTTGTACCCCGACGGCGAATTTCCCTGCATATCGAGAAACGTGACGGTTACGTACGTGGATGAGAACTTTTTCTGTATCCGTGACGAGCGCTATTCGACGGGATGGGGTCCGCATGGCGGCACGGTTGTGGCTGGTGTTATTTTTGATTTGCATACGGGTGATACTGTTAGTCCTCAGGACATGTTTGGCATTGATACCGAGGATCTTGCCAGTTCCATGAGTTCGGCAGTTTGGCCGTATCTTACGGAAATGGGCAGAGAACATCCGTCTGATTACAATTCGATGCTCATGCGGAGCAATTCTTCGGACTATTCAATCAAGGGCTCAACATGCTTGTATGTGACATCCAAGGGACTGGTGTATCGCACCGAAGACTATGAGCTCGGTTCTTTTGCGGACGGCAATTGCGAGATTTTGGTTGCGTCCTGGGATGATGAGTCTCAAGTGGGGTCCGAAGTAACCCCTGATGAGGTCAAGGACGGTACAACGGTGAAAGTCGATAAGGAGGACTAACATGTTCTGTCCCAACTGTGGGTTTGAGCTTGATGACGATTTGCGCTACTGCACTGAGTGCGGCTACGCGCTCGAGGATGCAAAGGCGGTACTGAGCTCTGCCAGCGACGAAGTGGCAGAAGAACCTTCCGTTATCAATGAAGCTGCGGAAGAGATTTTCGCTAGTGGCGAAACGGAGAAGGAGTCTTCCGCCGGTGCCGAGGCGGGGGAGGAAAAGTCGCCCGTGGAGAGCGAGCCCGTAGCGGACGAAGAAAACGACCAGCCCAAAGACGACGTGTCGTCCGGTGTAACGCCTTCGATTCCTGTCGTGCGCGCCGACCGGCCAAAACCGAGCAATCCGGTCGCCAAGCCCGTCGCGGCGCCAGCCCCTGTTCCTGCGGTGAATGCATCCGCACGGAAAAAGGAGCCCAAGGCGCTCTATATCGTTGGTATCGTCGTTGGTCTGGCGGTCGTTGCCATCTTTAGCTACCTGCTGTTCTTTGGCAAGTCCGGCGGCGACGTTGCCCATTACGGCCAGGACAAGGCCATCGTGGTGGTCCAAGAATCCAAAATCACCCCGACCGACGCAAAGGGCGAGAAGCTCAAGAAGTACTCGGTGACCCTGAACGGCGATAACGGCTACAGCACCAACGCTGAGGTTAAGGGTGACGAGGGCTTCACGGTAAACCAGTTTCCCGATGTCAAACCGGGAAAATACACCCTTACCGTTAAGGACTCCAAGACCAAGGTTGAGTGGAGCGTTCCTGTCGAGGTGGTCGACAATTCCAAGTCCGATGAGGCCGTGAAGGATGTTTCGCTCGAGGTGCCTAAGGCTGACAGCGCAGACGCAAAGGCGGACGAGGGCGACAAAAAGGACGGAAACGCCGCTGCGGACAATGCTGCTGCATCCGCTGCCTATAAGCAAAAATGCCAGGAATATCTTGCGCGTTATGGTGAACCTCAAATGGTTGAGATTGAGGACTATATGTCAGCCCTTAGAGGTTTTTGCTTGGCTGATTTGGTTGATTTCGACAACGACGGCGTTTCTGAGCTCGTGACGGTTGTTAACGATATGAGCGCGGACGATATGAAAAGCGCCTGGGACGGAAATATTGAAGAGCTTCAGAAGTCCTACACCGTAGAGGTTTGGTCGGCGGAAGACGGCGGTATCAAAAGGATATATAGCCAAAAATGGCTCGACAACTCTAACGGAGGATCGATGTATCTGCCTCTTGTTAAGGATGATGAGCAAAACGTCTTACTTGGCAAGCGTACGTACGAAATGTGCGATGCGCTCAAAGCAAAGCTCTCAGGTAAACAGATAACCTATGGCGATAACTGGTCTTTATTCGGCAAAAAGGATGATTCGCTTTCGTTGGTGTTAAATCGCGAAGCTTGGTCCGTCTCTGTTTCTGGCGGTAATCTTGGAGACTATTACGCATCTAACGGCAAGGAGATATCCGAGAAGGATTTCAACGCGTTAAATTCCTACACAGATTTCAATCATCAATACTGCACGTATTATTTTGTTGACTTCTCAAGCTCAAGTCAGGGGTCATTTTCAGATGTGCCCGTTGTTGGTTGCAGCCAAATGTCCGACCGCACCAATAGCACACTAAAAAAGTTGGGGATTGAATAAAAGTTGAAAAAGGGGCCTGGAAATTGCGTCCAGGCCCCTTTTCTTAGAGCAGCTGCTCAAGGTCAATAAGCCTTGTGTCGTTCACTTGGGCGGCTTGCTCTCGACATGCCTCCGTAAATCCACCCTTGCTAAACAGGTAATATCGTTGGATCGGCCTGCCCAACAATGTTCCGCGACGCATGAGCGTCTCAAGCACATCGACGTCAGCGGGCTCGTTTCTCCATTTGCACTCGCCAACGATGAGCTCCCCATCGGCGTCCTCTAACACAACGTCAATCTCTTCTTGCCGGCGCGTGTTCGGGTTCGTGCCCCACCAAGAGCCGATTGCCTTGGGCAGCACATCCAGCTCGCTCTCAACAACCTGCCGCATCAACCACTGGCGGCACACTTCTTCAAATGAGGGACCCACAAAGGTGGACAAATCATGCTTGGCGATACGCGCGGCCACAGCGGCTCCGAGCCCCTCCTCAATTGTTCCCGCGTACTGTGGAACAAACCGATACCAAAACCTAAACAAGTTGTCGCAGATCCGATAGATTACTTGACGTTTTGTTGCATTTACAACAGGCGTGACGCGCTCAACGATTCGCAGCTCGATCAATGCGTCGAGCAGTCGCGCGACCTGTGGCGTTGCGAGGTGGGTAACATCGGCAATCTCTTTGGAGCGTACATAGCCGTTGGCAATGGCGGTTATGACGGCATTGTAGATAGCTGGGCTGCGGACTTCTTGCAGCAGATAGTTCTGGGGTTCGGCATACAAAAACGCATCTTGACGCAATAGCGCATGTTCAAGGTTCCATTGAGTGGAACGCGTGCCATCGAGCTGCGATAGATAGAGCGGCATCCCGCCAACAACGGAATACAGCTCGATGACCCGTTCGATGGGTGCATCGGGAAGCATGAGCGCCACGTCAAAGATGGTGAAGGGGTCAATGCGCAGCTGCATGGTGCGGCGCCCATAAAGAGGGCTTTGGTGTCCTAGTACCTGGTGTTCCATAAAGCTCATGGACGATCCGCAGAGTACGAGGAACAGCTTGCTCGTGTCTTTATGTCGATCGATAAGTGTTTGCAGGCACGACGAGACGCCCGGGTCGCTCTCGGCGAGGTAGGGATACTCGTCAATAATCAGAACGATTCGCTCTGTCTTGGCGTGTTCGAAGACGGATTCGAGTGCAACCTGGATAGAGGGGAACGCCGCTCTTGCGGCGCTATTGCCAAGTATCTCGCGGCTGAGCAGCGCGAGGTTTTCGCTTGCAACGGTTTGCTGCCCGGTAAAGAAGATCACATGGGGTTTACCCTGTGTAAAGACGCGAAGCAGGCTGGTTTTACCCACGCGACGCCTTCCATAGACTACGGCAAACTGAAAGGAACCCTTTTGATAGGCGGTTTCCAGGGATTCAAGCTCTTCCCGACGTCCAACAAACATGATGTGCCTCGCTTATATACGTATTACTAACATATATATTACTAACACTTATATGAGCAACTTTTCACCCGTCAATCGGATGGCAAAGAAATGACAGCGTTTCTACTTAACGTGGCGCTTGAGTCTGGCATAGTCCTGAACCTGCTTTTTGCGCTTGGCGTTGAGGAGGTTGTTGAGGTCGAGCTTCTCGGCGGTGCAGCGTTTGAGTAGCTCGGAGCTGTCAAAGCCGTTTGACTCAATGTCTTCATCCAGATCGTGCTTGAGCTTGGTCCATTTGTTGAGCTGCGAGCGCACGTAGGCCGCGGGACGTTCTATTTCGTTGGCGATGTCGCGTACGCCGGCACCCGTTCCAAACAACTCGCGTATCTTTGCCGTCTCCTTGCGCGTGCGCTCGTTTTTGGCATCGGTCTTGCATCGATCGCTGCAATAGTGCCGTTTGACGCCACGATGCCCGGCAAGTGAGTAGGCGCGTCCGCACTGCTCGCAATAGCCAATTTTGACGGTGCTCAGCTTACGCGAAAAATCAAACCAGAGCCATGAGAGATAGCTGTCAAAGGAGAGGAACCCTGTGGACTCGTTGCCCTGGAACACATCCACGTGCGCGCCCGAGAGATGCGAGATCACGAGCGCCTGTACCAAAGCGGTGAGTGCATCGCGGTCATCGTTGTCAAGTTCTTCGCGGCGCTCCTGGATATCTGCTTGAGGGTCGATAACATAGAAGCTCTCCTCGCTATTGTTAACCTTGAGTCGCGCTGAAATCTCCAAGCTGGAGTCTTCGTCCATGTAGAACATCGCCTGCAAAACACTGAAGTCATTGGCGGTGAGCTCGTGTTCAAAAGAGAGCACGTTGAGTGCAACGAGGGATTCTTCCTCGTCGATCATAAACATAAAGGCGTAGAAATATCCCGCATCGGATTCGATTTTGCGCACGATAGGCAGGCTTTTGAATGAGTCGGTATAATCTCCGCCCGCCCTCAGGATAGTGGTGTAGATCTTGAAGGATGACCCGTTTGCCGCGCAGGTCACCACTGATTTCTCGATTCTTTCCAATGCAGAGACCTTTGCGATGGTGCAGCTCCCGTTGAGGTATTCCTGGATGCGCATGGCAATAAGTGCTGCCATCGCGGCATTGGCCCAATCGCGTACGGATTCTATTGCGTGCTTGCCAAAAAGTGGCCCGGTCTGTTCGGCGTAATCAAGTACGCTAAAGAGGCTTGCGCGGAAGGGCTGCTCTTTAACGGCGGTGGGTTCGATGCATGATGCCAGCCTGATCAGATCGGCATGGCGCTCGCTGTGTGCGGGTCCTTCGTTGCTTTTGCTGCCGGCCAGCTCGGTGGGCATGTAGAGTTCAAAGACAAGCTGGGCCTCGCCAACGGGCCTATTGGGTTCGTTCTCTATGAGGTTGACTTTCTTAAACGGAATCGAACCTTCAACGGTGCGCATTTGGGAGAACTCAAACATTGTTACCCCTGTCTCTAGCTGCAGATTTAATAGCGTAGCACGTTTAGGAAAATTACCCGGTCAAAATCTCTATATCGGATAAACGACAAACCGTATCTTGTGATCGTCAAGAAAAGGGGTAACGAGAAAGGACCCGATTATGCATTGCAAACAGTGTGGAGCAGAGATTAACGACGGCGCCAAGTTCTGCGGCGTGTGCGGAACGCCTACGGTCGCGGCTGCGGCCAGCACAGCGGGAGATGCGATTTACGTCGAGGCCCGGCCAATTGAGAGCCAGTCTGTCGAGGCTCAGTTTCAAGCGGCGGAGGATGCAGAGGACGCTTCTTGCCTGCAAGATTCACTTCGCGAGTCCATCGGGTCCCTTGCGCGAGCGTCGGTGATTTCGTTGCTCTATGTGCTCTTTTTCAATTACGTGCTGGGAGGTGGCTCGCTGGGGCTCGACTATATGATTCCGCTGGCGCTGCTTCTGATTGGTCCCTGGAAGGTGATTATCTCGCTGTACCGCAGCGGTGTAAGGCTTCCCTTTGTCTATGGTGGCGGCATTATCGGTATCACGATTATGCTAATCGAGCTTGTGGTTCTCGTGGGCCTTCCTGTCGTGGTTCTGATGCTTTTTTACTGGTTGGGCAGCGTGATTCACGGAGCGGTTCCGGTTGTTCCCGAATTAGCACCGATGACGATGGTGGCACTTTGGCCTATCGTCTCGGTTGCCAACATCATCTTCAAGGCAATCAAGCTGCACATGGCTCGCGCCTAGCAAGTAGCCCGTCGCATGCCTTCCGCGTGGGGTCAGGCGAATTTGAAAGGTGAAGGAAAAGGTTTACAGTCGAGCAAATTGTTCCTGGGCCTTTTCTGTTTGAAGGCTGCGGGCTATCGTTTCGATATGCTGAAGTTCTAGGGGGATTTATGTACTGCGCAAGCTGCGGGGCAAAGATCAAAGACGGGGCGCGATTCTGTTCCGCATGCGGAAAACCGTTGGATGTGGATGATGCGCCGGCGAATGCTCAGCAGCCGCTTCCTTCGGGTACACCAAAGGCGTCTGCTGATAGAAAAGCGACAAGCGATCCTGCCGCATCTCGCATAGAGAGCGCTTCTCCGGCGCCCTCTGATCATATGTCCTTTGCGGCCTTTATGATGCAGCGTCGGCAGATCGGCCGTTTTGCTGTGCCTACGTTTGTCACCATTCTTGCAGCAATCATCTTTACCGCTGGTGTCGCTTACGCCCTGGTCAAAGCTTACGAAGCCTTTGTGCTGCCTCAAACGCAGCAGCAGGAGCAGCCGGCTGCAGTCGAGAAGAAGTCGTCTAAAAAGAAGGTCGCGGCAACAAACAAGAAAGCACGCAGGGCTTACGAGGGCGTGGTTGCGCGTTACGAGGACTTCGCGAGCTATTGCGAGCGGAAGGGGGCTGGTGCTGCCAGCTACGACGACTGGGCCCAGGGACGCGGTGATGATTCTGGACTGGGGCAGATATTCGTTTATAACAACCAGACTGCCCCCGGCTTTTTAAGCTACTACTATGCTTTCGATGATTTGAATGGCGACGGAATTGACGAGCTGCTTGTTGGGTCTGTCGATGCGCAGAACGATATTTCGGCGATTGTGGGTGCCTACTGCTTTGTTGATGGAGCGGCCGTTTCGGTTATGCCTTCGTCAGAGATGGTAGAAGGCTCCAGCAATATGACAAATCAGTATGACGGTTTTATTGCTCAGGGTGAGAGCCAAGTCATTACTGTCTGTAAGGACGGCATCGTTAAATTTACTTGTAGTCAGGATTGTAGCCAGGCAGATTTCTATATTTCGCTTACTGCAAAGGGTCCTGAGGTCGTAGACGCGGCGCAACTTCAAAATAAGGAATTCGATAGGCAGAATGGCGTCTACTTGGTGAGGACCGTTGAGGATGCTGGCAAACCGCAGGAGGCGATGGTCCAGGGGCGTGAGGAAGCGTGCAAAATTCTTGACGAGCTCGCCGGGAAGTATCCGGAGGCCGACATTGAAATGCCGTCCGCAAGCAGCGATATGTGGAAGGCATTCAAAGGGGCGGAGCCTTCGGAGAGCTCTTTGAAGGACGGTTCTGGCACTGCGGACGATCGATCTGGCGCATCTCAAGCACCATCTGAAGCGGCATCCGATAGCAGCGACGATGGGGAGGCCGCTGCGCGCGGCGATGGCGTGATCGCCGACATGGATGCGTTCATTGCAAACGCCAAGCGCGAGTTGATTGTGCCAGATGACGCCTCTATTACGTTCAAGGTCGCTGATAAGCCAAACTATTGGGAGGGGGCGGCAACGTACGTTTGGTACGTCGAGTTTTATAAAGACGGAAAGGTCGTAGCGTCTGCGGAATGCGGCTCTGAAGGGTACCCATGTCGGTCGATTATGGCCTATCACGAGAGCCGTTAACTTTAACCGAGCCGTTTTGGCATTACAGCGCGCGCAGCTCTTATACCTTTCCCCTTGTTCCATCCGACGAGTTTAGTTACGGCTAAAACGGCCGTTACGAAGAGCTGACCGAGAGGCCGAAGGCACTCGCCCGCTAAGCGGGTATGCCCCAAAAGGGTATCTGGGGTTCGAACCCTCCCGGTTCTTCGTCAGTTGACCAAAGGTGCGACATTATTACCGCTCATCGGGGGTGGCTAAATGAGATGACTTGAGGGCTATAATTAGCCAAGCTAAGTTGGGGACAGATTGAGGCGCACAGGCTTTCGATGCGCCTGTCGACTCGGCAGTTCGCAATTTATTAGACACGCGGAACGCGTGGTTTGGGATTAACGAAAGGAATCAGCATGTCACTGTTCCATAGCGATAACGAAAAGGAAGAAAAGCACAGCGGAATTCTCGGTGCCTTTTCTGTCGACAATATCAAATGGGAGCCCGGCAACGACGAAGATGCCTCGCTTGTCTCATTCCGCTATCCCTACGAGGATTTTCCCAACGGGTCCTATCTTCAGGTTGCGCAATCGCAGATTGCCGTTTTTACCAACAATATGGGGGCGGGCAGTTCTACTGACGCTACGGGTGCCGGCGATTCTCAGGTAAGCGTGTTTGTCGGTCCGTGCAAGATCAAGCTCGACACGGGAGACAGCCGATTCGCCCCGTTCCGCAATGCCGCCCATTCGCTTACCGGCGGTAGCTCGGCGTTCCATTCCGTTGTGTACTTTATCAATACTAACTACATGAACGAGCTGCGCTGGGGCACGACCGAGCCCATCATCGTCCAAGACCCTGAGGAAGACGTCAACGTTCATGTTCGCGCCTTCGGTTTGTTTGGCGCACATATCGAGCAGAATGACTCGAGCCTGGTTCCCATTCAGGTGAGGAAGTTCCTCGTTAAGGTCGTGGGCACGCGAGATCGCTATACGCGAGAAGAACTTACTTCCTTTATGCGGGCAAAAATCCTTGAGTATGTTCCTGACCTGCTTGCCAAGGCGATTGTTGACCAGGAGGTTTCCGTTCTTAAAATTGCGACGCATCTGAGCGACTTCTCGTCTCAGATGCAGGGCAAGCTCGTTAACTATTTCGATGAGTTTGGCCTCACGCTCGATAACTTCTCGTTCAACAGCATCAAGCCCTTCGAAGAGGACCTTGCCGCCATCAACGAGATGAAGATCCAGCGTAAGCGGAGCATTCTCGAGGCACAGGGCAACGCTGCCCAGATGGACATCGAGTCCGAGGCACTTGCCAGGAAGCGTGCGCGCGAAGGCTACAACTATCAGCAGGAGCGCGGCATGGACGTAATGGAGAGTGCTGCGGGCAATGAGGGGAGTGCCGCATCGGGCCTCATGGGAGCCGGTATGGGACTCGGCATGGGCGTTGGCATGGGCGGTGCATTTGGAGCCGGCTTCTCCAACTTGGCCAACCAGACCATGGGCGCTGTTGCTCCCATGGTTGGAACGGCTTCCGCGTCCGCAGGTATGCAAAACGGTCCCGTATGTCCCAGTTGCGGAAACGTTAATCCGATGGGTGCTAAGTTCTGCCTGGAATGCGGACAAAAGCTCGAGCAGGGTGTTGCGTGTTTGGCGTGTGGGCATCTTAACCCGGTCGGTGCCAAGTTCTGCCTTGAGTGCGGGAACCGGTTGACCTCGCCAAGGTGCCCGAGCTGCGGAGCCGAGTTGCCCGAAGGGACCAAATTCTGCCCCGATTGTGGAACTAAGATCCAATAAGGAGAAACAAAGATGAACGGTTCTGTTAAACGTGTCATTTTAGGCGAGGCAATCGTCTTGGTGGCGTGGCTTGTAATCATGTTTGTCTGCCATAACGCGCTGATGAACCCTATCGTCTTTGCTATGTCGCTTGGCTTTGGGGTTTTGGCTTTTGCGGTGGCTTCGATTTCGGCTACCATGTCCGATAAGCAGTCCACGGTCAAAAGCACGACCGAAATCCATTATTTGCCGATTGCATTCAGCTGCGCCTATTTTGTTGTTGCCCTTCTTGCCAATACGTACTTTGCGTTTGTGGCGTATGGGTGGGGCGGCAGCACGATCCCGGTTGTCGCAAACGTTGCTCTTCTCGTTGTGCTTGTCCTTGTGCAGATGGGTCTTGGCTCCTATGCCCGCCGGGCAGACCAAAAGGTTGCCGCCGTCGCCGCAAAGACGGTTCAAACGGCGCAGTTCGGATTGTATGTGGGGCAGCTTCTTGCCGTAGCGGAGGACGCTCAGGTTAAAGCCGAACTCAAAGCGCTCAAGGATGACATCTCCTTTAGTTCCAACATGTCGCAGCCCCATGTTCAAGAGATCGAGCGACAGTTCTCCGCCGCGCTTGAGGCGGTCTCGAATTCCATGAGTGCCGATGAGCCGGCAGATGTTACGGTTGGCCTTGTCCATGATGCGCGCAATATCTGGAAAAAGCGCAATGCGGCGCTGACCGCTGTCAAATAAGGGCTCGTGCTGCTTTTTGCCAGGGCACTTTGATGGTTGAAGTGGGGGAAGCTATTGGAAATCAACGGAATAACTTGCGAGGGCTGCGGCAGCACCGATGTCGAATTTGACCCCGCAACTCGAAAGGTTCATTGCAACCAGTGCGGTCGCGAGATGTACTATTCGCGGGCGCGTCTGGGGGCCACGGGCAAAATCGCGTTTGCCAAGGACAATGCCATCAAGTTTTTTAAGGGCGGCAACTTCCCGGAGGCCCGCAAATTTGCCGCAGACGTGCTCAATATGATGCAAGACAACGCGGCGGCACAGTTTATGGTTGCGTACTGCGATGAGTTTTGCGAAGGTCTTTCGGGTTCGATGACGGTTTTCTTTAAAAGGGCCGAAGATATCCCTCTCGAATATGACGAAGTGCGTGACTTGATCGACTTGTTTGAGTCGACGCTCTACAACATGCGTGACTTTGAGATTCAGATGGTATCGCTCGTGGTCGCCAATATGCAGAGCATGGAGGATCGGTCTCGACTTGAGAACTTTATCGATGCTGTGTGCCCGTTCTGCATAGCACGGTATGCTTCGGAAGACTTTATGACTGCAGAGCGGGAGAGTTTCTATCAAGATATTGCCGCCAACTGCAATATACCCAAAACGTGTCTCGCACTACTCAAGGGCATTAGAGAGAACCCCGGGTCCCCCTATAAAACTGGTTCGTTTGCGTTACGAAGAAGGACTTCGTACTTTTTCGAACACTATGTGGAGCCAGTCGGGCGCATCGTCAATTCGATGAAGGCAAGCCAATACAAGCAGAAGTTTCTTGTGGCCTATCAGCAGGTGTCCGAGCAATACCGAAGCATGGCCTCTCAATAAAGCAGATGGCGGGCGCTTGCTCGCTTAAAGCTATTGGATGATCTAAACGGTACAAACTGAAAGGTGGTACAGATGAGTGATTCGGGATTAGATACTGCCCTTATCGAGCGCAGGATCGCCGCTATTGGAACTAAAGTTGACCAGATGACCACGAAGGTCGATAAGGTCGAATCCCAAATGGAGGAAGTGCGGAAGGACCTTAAAAAGCTCCGAAAGGACTTTCTCGAGATGATGCTCGAGCAGCGTCGTACCGCCGCACTTGAGCAGGCGACTACGGAGCTCGTGAGCGTCCGGCAGGAGATGGACAAGAAGTTCGGCAACTACTCGGTGGTTCGAAACACCATGGTCGGTATTCTCCAGGCAACCGATGCAGCGCTCGTGCGCAAGGCGACGATTTCGACGGTCTCCGAGGAGTTAATGATCTCTACCCCGGACTACTGGCTGGCACCTGTCCTGGTTGCCCTTGCGGCATGGATCAACAACAACCGAGATCTTGCAGAGCGCGCAATACGCGAGGCTGTCAAACGTGACAACGAGCACACGTCGCTTGCGATGGCTCTGATCTGCAGACGTAATAACCGCACGGCTACGTGCTACGAATGGCTAGCGCGCTACTTCTCGACGCAAAACGCCGCCCGCATCGATGCCGATGCGATGGTCTACATCGATGCCTATATCAACGGCATCTTCGGAACCGACGAAAAGCACCTGTGCGACGACTATATGGCGGGCTGGATCGAGCAGATCAGAAATCAGAGCCCTGAGTTCGAGAATGAGCAGTCAGAGTCATGGGCGGAGTACTTTACCGGCTACGAGGAGGATATGAGCTCGAGATATCCGGCGCTCAAGGTGGTGGTCAAGGAGTTTGACTACATCAATAAGTATCTCGGTAAAGTCGAGGCAATCGAGAGCATCTCCAATGACTTCGCCGACCTCAGAGCTTCTGATGTTGACGAGAGGACGCTTGCCGAGCAGGTTGACAGGCATTTGATGGAGCTCGTTAACTCCGATGACTCCAAGGAGCGAAATTTGCGCCGCCAGGAGGAGTATCTTCTTGCGGTCAAGGCATTTGGCGGAGACGTGGAGCGCGCCCGAGAGCTCGTCAATCGTCGCCGCGATGAGAAGCGTCAGCAGACGATGAACATCATCGACCAGATGACACGCTCGATGCGCGACCAGAGTGCGTCTGTGGATGTGCATAAGAAGAAGACTGCAATTCAGTTTTTGGGTTCCTATATCAACGGTGGTTTCAACCGGTATCGCAAGAGCGATATCCCCGAATTTCCGCAGGCGATCACCCTTGACTTCGACGGATGGACAAGCAGGGCGGTTACCGGCGATGAGGGCAATGCGCTGCGCGGCGATTATGTTCGCTATGTCGGTGAAGAGAAGAAAAAGGAGCTCGCTGAGCTTGATGTCAGGGTTGCGAAGGGCAACAAGAGCTACAAGATAGCGGCCGTTGTCCTCGCTGTTTTGGGAGTAGCTTTCTTTGCGTTTGTAAACCAGGTTATTGGCATTCTGCTACTTGCGGGGGCTGGCTATTGTCTAGTAAAGACGAGCCTCTCGGGCAAGCAGCGCACTGCGGAGGCAGAAGAGATTGAGGCCAAATACTCCAAACGCATCCAGGAAGGCTGTTCCGAGATCGATCTGGCGCTTAATCAGTGGAAGAGCGCGAAGGAAGCGGCGGCCGAGCGCAGCGACCTGCTTAAGCTCGATAAGGTTGCCTAGCCGATAGGATTGACTCGATAACCATGAATGGAGTGAAATAGATGACTGATGATGTGACTGATTTCGACCATAACGATGCTGCGATGCAGGACTTCGATGCATTGAGCGAGCTCGATAGTCTGTTTGAAGAGGACGAGCGACTGAAGCAAGCTGAGAACAATGTTTTGACTCAAAATCTCTCAGGCTTTGCAAACTGCTTTCCCGATTGGGATTTGCATCCGCCGGTAGCGTAGAAAAGCGCTTGAAACACAAGCTGCGATCATTTGGAAACATCGATGTTTCTGCGGGCTAGAAGCCATGGGGCTTTTGGCCCGCTGTCTTTCATATGCTGGTCGGCGGCATAGGGCATCAACCGTATTCTAGGTTCTTGGACGCCAAGCCGACTCGCTTCGGATCGGGCGCTACACCAACTTTCTCGACACTACCAATCTGACAGGGCCTCGTCCGTGCTCGGGCGGGGCCCTTTTGTGTGGCCTAATAGGTTTGCTATACTGCTAGCACGTAGAAAGGAGCCACTATGGGAACGGCAATGGTGCAGCTCAACACACGAATCGATCCTATGCTCAAGGCTGGTGGCGATGCGGTCCTGACTCGCAATGGATTGGGGCCGAGTGATGCCATTCGCGCGCTTTGGGCCTATCTTGTCGAGCATCAAGCGTTGCCGGGATTTATGCTGGCGGATAAGCGCGAGCTGCCCCGCGCGAAGAGCCTTGCCGAGCAGGGGTGTGGGCTAGCTTTTTCCTCGTTGGGGCTAAGCGCTTCGGATTTTGCGCCAGCTGAATCGTCTGCGGAAGACTGGGATGCCGTACGCGATGATATGTATGACGCGATGATTGCCGACATGGAGGCGAATTGCCGATGATCGAGGCAAAGCGCCTGCTTGTGGATACGAATGTGTGGCTTGATTATTACCTGCAAGAGGGGGCATTCGACGAAGCGAAGCACCTGGTGGAGCTTGCCGAGGCGGGAAGGATTGACCTTCTGTACGCGCCAACGACGGCAAAGGATGTGTTCTACATTTTGCCTCGGCGTCTAGCCCGGCGGAATGCGAACGGAGTTAACGTGTCGCTTGCTCCGGCAGCGTGGGCCTGTGTCGAGCATATGATGCAGGTGGCAACGGCTTCTCCGCTTTCGTTGGCGGAGTGTGAGATGGCACGAATGCTTGGCAAGCGTATGCCGGATCTTGAAGACAACCTCATCATCGCTTCGGGCGAGACGGCAGATGTTGACTATGTGGTCACGAGCGACCGACGCATGCTGGAGGCAATGCCTGAGGTGTGCCTGACGCCTACCCGTGCTCTCGAGCTGATTGGAATTCTCAACTGATCTTGCCCGTTTCGTTTCGCTATCATATTGAGCATTATGGCTCTCATGCAATTTTGGAGGACGGAATGGCGGATAACGAAGCGCTGTTTACGCCTGAGCTGGTGTTTTTTGATTGGGAGTGCGCGACGCCGGGCGAGGTGTTTGCGCGGCTCGAGGGCGAGCTTGCCCCGCACGGCTACATTACGCCCGGCTGGCTCGACGCCGTCCGCACGCGCGAGGATGCCTATCCCACGGGTCTTGCCATGCCGGCGGCAAATATCGCCATTCCGCATACCGATCCGGGATTTGTGTCTAAGCCCTATATCGCGGTGGTGAAGCCCGCCGCGCCCGTGACGTTCAACGCGATGGCGGGCATGGGCGCCCCCGTGCCGGCGCGGATCATCATCAACTTAGGCATTGCCGAGCCGGGCGGCCAGGTCGAGGCCCTGCAAGCGCTTATGAATATCTTTATGGATGCCGACGCTGCAGCCGATGTGCTCGGCCAAACCACGCCCCAAGGCATGGTCGACGCCATCCGCCGCCACTTCTAAGGTGGTCCCTAACTGCCAACTGCCAGAGCCGTCCCCTTTGCACCAAAATGGTGCAGATTAACCTGTCCCCCATGCACCAGGTGTGTCGCGGGGGCTGCGTTGTGACACAATGGCGTTTGTTCGATTCGTGATGCGAAAGGCCAAACATGGCAAACAAGAAAAAGAACCCCGAGGTCGCGCCGACGCCCGAGCAACGGTCCCGCGCAGCCTCCAGCTCTCGCAAGAAGCAGCGCAAGACCTACGTTTCCAAGACCGTCAAGATTGTCCTGGTGGTTATTGGCGTGCTGGCAATGCTGCTTTCCGTCTCGGCCATGGCGTGCTCCGGCCTGATGTCGCAGGCCGAGGACACCAGCACGGGCTACAAGCTCACCGGCGGTGTGGCTGCGACCATCAACGGCACCAACCTCACTGAGGACACCGTGACCAAGCAGATTATGAGCATGCGCACGTCCTATGGCTACACCAAGGACAAGGACTGGGCACAGTACCTGGTCGACAACGACCTCACGCCCAAGAAGTACCGCAAACAGCTCATCGACTCCTACACGCAGCAGATTCTGCTTCAGCAGGCGCAGAAGGAAAACGGCGTGACGGTGTCGGATAAGGAGGTCGAGAAGGCTTGGAAGGACGCGTGCAAGAGCGCGGGCGGCGCCAAGACTTTTAAGGAGACTCTCAAGACCTACGGCTACACTGAGGACACCTACAAGGATTCGCTCAAGGAGAGCCTGGCGCAGCAGAAGCTCAAGGATGCCGTGGCACCCACCAGCAAGCCCAAGGACAGCGAGATTGTCGATTACATCAATGAGAACCTGTCCAACTACAACGATGCCCGCCGCTCGTCGAATATCCTGATCAAGGTCGATTCCGACGCTTCCGACGAGGACAAGGCCGCCGCCAAGGCCAAGGCGCAGGAGTGCTTGGACAAGATCAACTCTGGCGAGCTGAGCTTTGAGGACGCCGTGGAGCAGTATTCCGACGACACCGGCTCCAAGGAGAAGAAGGGCGATGTGGGCTGGGACAAGCTCACCACCTTCGTCGACAACTACCAGACGGCGCTCGAGGGCCTCAACAAGGGCGACGTGAGCGATGTGGTCGAGTCGACCTACGGCTACCACATCATCAAGTGCACCGACTACTTCCACGTTGATAACCAGGTCGATGACATTAAGCAGGTGCCCAAGGACATCAAGAAGTATGTCTCCAACGTGGTGAAGACGCAGGCAGAGAGCACTGCGTACAGCGAGTGGCTGGAGCAGTACAAGAAGGACGCCGACATCACCGTTAACCCCATGCCCAAGGATGTGCCGTACAACGTCAGCCTGAAGGGCGTCACCAAGAGTTCGACCGACGATTCGTCGACGACTAAGTAATCATGGGGCGGTGCTCGTGCGAGTGCCGCCCGCACTATTGAGGAGGATTTGCAGATGACCAACGAAGAGCTGCAGAAGGAAATGATTGCGGCCATGAAGGCCAAGGACAAGGTTCGCCTGTCTATCATTCGCCAGGTTAAGGCCGAGGTGAAGAATATCGAGGTCAACGAGCGCCGCGATGTGACCGAGGAAGACGTCAACAGCATGATCAAGCGTCTGATTAAGCAGACGAGCGAGACGCTGGAGATGTCCATTAAGGCCGGTACCGACCAGGAGCGTACCGATAATCTGACCGAGCAGGTCAAGATTCTGGAGAGCCTGCTGCCCGCGCAGGTTTCGGGCGAGGAGCTCGAGGCCCTGATCGAGCAGGTCATCGCCGAGCTGGGTGCCACGTCCAAGAAGCAGATGGGCCAGGTCATGGGCGCTCTGGGCAAGGCCACCGGCGGCAACTTCGATAAGCCGGCAGCAGCAAAGATCGTCGGAGCCAAGCTGGCGTAAGGACCGAGCGGCATATAGTTGATGTTGAGGGGGGCGTGACCATTGCGGTCGCGCCCCTTTTTTGTTGGCTGATGAAGGGCACTCATTGGGGACAGACTTAAATGAGTGCCCGCTCGTTGGGTACTCATTTAAGTCTGTCCCCAATGAGTGGGTGAAAGGTTGCGGGTTCTTTACGGGAATGCAGTGTGGGCTGCGGAAACGTGGTTCTTTCCGTACAATAGTGCAATTCGTATAAACGCAGGGAAGGAACATTCATGGCAGACATGATCGAGATCAAGCATCTCAACAAGTACTTTGGCGACCTGCATGTGCTCAAAGATATCAACCTCACCGTCAAGCGCGGCGAGAAGCTCGTCATGATCGGGCCGTCCGGTTCGGGTAAGTCGACGCTCATCCGTTGTGTCGATTATCTTGAGGAGCCCACATCGGGCGAAGTCATTATCGACGGTACGCCGCTCACCAAGAAGAATCACCTGGAAATGGCTCGTAAGTACAGCTCCATGGTGTTTCAGCAGTTCAACCTGTATCCCAATATGACGGTGCTCGGCAACCTCACGCTTGCACCCATCAAGCTGCAAAAGAAGAGCAAGGAGGAGGCGACCCAGATCGCCATCGCCGCGCTCAAGCGCGTCGGCATGGCGCATAAGGCCGGCGAGTATCCGCAGAACCTCTCGGGCGGCCAGCAGCAGCGCATCGCCATCGCCCGTGCCCTGTGCACCAAGCAGCCCATCATCCTGTTTGACGAGCCGACCTCGGCACTCGACCCCGAGATGGTCCAAGAGGTCCTGGACGTTATGATCGAGCTCGCGCAGGAAGACATCACCATGATCTGCGTGACGCACGAGATGGGCTTTGCACGCCAGGTGGCCGACCGCGTCATCTTTATGGAGGACGGCCGCATCCTGGAGGAGGGCACGCCCGAGCACTTCTTCGATAACCCCGAGAACCCGCGCTGCCGCGAGTTCCTGTCCAAGATTTTGCACTAGGCGCGGTGATGGACATGACGGATATGACGAGGGCGGCCGTATCGCGCCGTCACTTTTTGCAGCTGGCGGGGGCCGGCATGCTTGCTCTGACAGGAACCGCGCTTGCCGGTTGCGGCAACTCCACCAGCGGCGAGGGCTCCGACAAGGGTTCCAAGCTCGCGGCCATCAAGTCGCGCGGCCACCTGAACGCCGGCGTCAAGAAGGACGTTCCCGGCTACGGCTATTACGACACCGCCAAGGGCCGCTTTGAGGGCATGGAGGTCGACCTGTGCTACCAGATCGCCGCTGCCGTCTTTGGCGTGAGCTACAAGGAGGCCCGCGCCCAGGAGCTTGTCGAGTTTACCGACGTAACGCCCAAGACGCGTGGCCCGCTCATCGATAACGGCCAGCTCGACGTGGTCGCGGCGACCTACACCATCACCGACGAGCGCAAGAAGAGCTGGGATTTCTCGACGCCGTATCGAACCGACTACGTGGGACTCATGGTCAAGAAGCGTTCGGGCTTTACCTCGATTGAGGATCTGGACGGCAAGGTTATCGGCGTGAGCCAGGGCGCTACCACGCAGGGCCTGATCGAGCAGATGATCAAGGACAACGGCTTTCACTGCGAACCCGAGTTTAGGGCCTTTAGCGGCTACCCCATCATCAAGAGTTCGCTCGACGCCGGCAATATCGACGTCTTTGCCATGGACCGCTCCACGCTGGCCGGTTACATGAACGAGACCGTTGAGCTGTTGCAGCCCGAGGTCAAGTTTGGCGAGCAGGGCTACGGCGTGGCGACCAAGAAGGGCTGCGACCTTTCGGCCGTGGTCGATCAGGTGATTTGCGATCGCCTGGCCGATGGCTGGCTCGACCAAGAGGTCAAGACCTGGGGTCTTGTATAGGCGCATCGTCCAAGGAAGGAATCAAATGCTCGAAGGATTATTTGACGCCGACCGTTGGTCGACGACATTTCAAAACATGGGGCCCTTCTGGGAGGGCTTTGGCGTGACGCTGCAGGTGGTCATTGCCGGTCTGCTACTGTCGCTCGTGCTGGGCACGCTGCTGGGCGTGTTCTCCACCACCCGTTCGCGCGTGCTGCGTGGCATCAGCCGCGTGTACGTGGAGTTTTACCAGAACACCCCGTTGCCCGTGCAGGTGCTCTTTATGTACATGGCCGGTCCGCAGTTTTTGCAGGCCATAACCGGTGCCGACCAGCCGGTGCGCATCGCGCCGTTCGTGCTGGGCTTCTTGGGCGTGGGCCTATATCACGCGGCCTACATCTCGGAGGTCATCCGCACCGGCATCGAGGCCGTTCCGCGCGGTCAGATGGAGGCGGCTCAGAGCCAGGGCTTCACGCGCGCGCAGGCCTACTGGTACATCGTGCTGCCCCAGACGTTCAAGATCATCCTGCCGCCGCTGTGCAACCAGGCGCTCAACCTGGTCAAGAACACGTCGGTGCTGGCGCTCGTGGCCGGCGGCGACCTTATGTATCGCTCCGACAACTTCGTAAGCCTGTATGGCTACCTGCAGGGATACATCGTTTGCTGCCTTATGTATTTCATCATCTGCTTTCCGCTCGCCATGCTGGTGCAGTGGCTCGAGCGCCGCTCCAAGGAGCGTCCGCGCGGTGTGAGCCTGGCCGAGCTGGGGCTCGACAACGTAGAGGAGGCCTAGCGCATGGAAATCTTCAACGCGACCAACCTGCTCTACATCTGGGGCGGCTTTGTTAAGACCATCGAGATCTCGGCGCTGTCAATCTTTTTCTCGCTCATTTTTGGCACGCTGCTGGCGCTCGTCAAGAGCTATGCGCCCCGCCCGTTCCGTATTTTGGTGAGCGCCTATATCGAGCTGTTCCGTTGCACGCCGAACCTGCTGTGGATCCTGTTTATCTACTTTACGGTGCAGGGTCTGGACATTGTGATCTCGACCATCGCCTTTACGCTGTTTACCAGCGCCGTTATGGCCGAGATTGTGCGCGGCGGCCTCAACTCGATTCCGCGCGGCCAGTTTGAGGCAGCGCAGAGCCAGGGCTTTGGCTTCTTTGCCACCATGCGCTACATCATCCTGCCGCAGACGTTTAAGACGATCATTCCGGCCCTGTTTAGCCAGTGCACGACCGTCATCAAGGACAGCTCGTATCTTTCGGGCATTAACGTGGCCGAGCTCATGTACACGGCAAATGTCGTGATGGCGCACGCGATCGACCTGTCGCAGGTGCTTATGCTCTACGGCCTGGTGTTTGCGATGTACTTTGCGCTGAACTTTGGCATTTCGCTGTTGGTCCGAGCGTATCAGCGTCGTATCGTAGCCGCATAGTCCTGCTTCCCCAAGCACGGCACCTTGCCCCTCAATCGTCGCTTGCGTACATTTAGTACGCGGCGCTCCTCTTTCGGGACAATCTGCCGCACTTGGGAAACCAGGACGGTCGTAAGTGACAAAATGAGAAACGAGGACAGCTTTTTCTCATTTGTTAGAAAGGAATCGCGATGAGCGATCTGGTGAACAAGAAGAGCCCCGTGGTCATTACCATCGCGCGTGACTTTGGTGCCGAGGGCCATGAGATTGGCCGTATCCTCGCCAATGAGCTGGGGATTCCGCTGTACGACAACGAGCTGCTGGTGCGCGCGTCGCTGCGTGCGGGCGAGTCGCTCGACAAGATGGCTGCCTACGACGAGCGCCTGGCCGTGGAGAACATGGCGTTTCTGCCCGACCGCTACGACGCGCGTTCGTACTCGGACAAGTTGTTCCAAAAGATGAGCCAGGTGATTTTGGACCTGGGCGAGACCGAGAGCTGCATTATCGAGGGTCGCCTGTCCGATTATCTGCTGCGCAACAACCCCAACCACATCGCCGTGTTGGTGACTGCTCCCTTTGAGGACCGCGTCGAGATTGTGCGCAAGAAGCGTGGCCTCAACAAAAAGAAGGGCGCCAAGCTGGTCAAACAGCAGCAGAAGGCGCGCGAGGCATTCTACAAGCGCTACAGCGCCGGCAAGTGGAAGATGACGAGCGGCAAGGATATCGTCGTCAACCGCGCCAAGCTGGGCCGCGAGGGCTGTAAGGATGTCATCGCCGCAGCCTACCGCTACAAAGTAGCTCAGCTCGAAGGCTAGATGGTCGAAACCACCACGA
Organism: uncultured Collinsella sp.; assembly: GCA_958415665.1. GTDB lineage: Bacteria > Actinomycetota > Coriobacteriia > Coriobacteriales > Coriobacteriaceae > Collinsella. The sequence continues at coordinate 34,195 of CATYZK010000008.1, forward strand.
AGGGGACAGGCGCCTTTGTGGTGGTTTTTGTTTTAGGCGGAGGAGGCTGGCAGGCACCGCTGCCAGCTGCTCGCTCAAAGAACTCAAAGGTGCTCAAGCAACTCAAAGATGCTCAAAAAACTCAACGGTGCTCAAAATACTCAAGGGCGGGCACCGCTTAGTTTCCTTTACTGTCTCAATCTGTAACATCTGGGTGGTTAAATCGTCTCTATCTGTTACAGATTTAGATAAAACGCGGAGCCGAGTGGGGAAATCTAAATCTGTAACAGCTGGCCTGCTATTTGGGGTCTAGATGTTACAGATTGAGACAAACTGGTGGAGAGAACTGCCGTGTCGTTCAAACCACCACGAAGGGGACAGGCACCTTTGTGGTGGTTTTTGTTTTAAGCCGAGGGGAAGGCTTTGGTGAGACCGGCGCGCGTTTGCGTGTCGGTCTTTTGGTAGATGGAGCTCAGGTGGCGCTGGACCATGCGCATCGAGATGCCGAGCTCATCAGCAATCTGTTTGAGCGGGCGCTCGTCCTGGGTCACGGCCATGAGCACGTCGACTTCACGCGGGGTGAGGCCGTGGTCGGCGATGAAGGCTTGGCGCTGTTCCTCGATGCTGGGTGCAGCGAGTGCCTCCTCGGCGAGCTGTTGATGTTCGCGCTCCTGTTCGGTTTGGGGTAGACGGAACAGCCCCGCAGCTACAAATGCCACGCTCGCCGCCACAAGCAGCACGAGCGCGCCGATCATGATGAGGGCGACATTGCCCGAGGTGACCAGTGCCAGCGAGATGCCCGATGTGGTGAATGCACATGCATTGTTGGCGGCGCGGCCCATGCCAGCCCAGAGTGCCGGCGCGTGCATACGCGGTGCCAGCTGTGTAAACGTGGCGGTGAAGAATGTGACGAAAAAGCCCGAGCTCAGATAAAAGACGATGAGGCCCAGGTTGGGATCGGCACCAGCTTCCACGGCCAAGATTGAGATGGTGGAGAGCACCGTGACACCGAGCATGACAGGACCCATGTAGCGACGCTCGGCAAGGTCAAAGACGATGCCGGCGACCAGGCCGCTCGCTGCCAAAAAGAGGCGTGGCCAAGTCTGCACGGCGATGGTGCCGTGGGCGTTGGAGAACGTGACCACGTTATCGAGCGTCGAGAACAGGCAGGCCAAGATCATGACGAGCGCGATGCTCCAGCACGCCTGCTTGGCGAGGACGTGTGAGGACTCGGTAAAAGGGTTGATGGTGGAGCTGGGGTTCTCATCTGCCTCTTGGGGCGCGGCGCTGAGGGCGGAGATGACGATCGTCGCCGCGCCAAGAATGATGAGCTCAACGATGCCGCCGCAATCGAGCAGGTTAAGGGCAAACTGCAGGAGGATGCCTGCGGCATAGGCCGCCCCCGCGCCCGTGGCGAGCTTGGGATCGTCTTGGAACGCCAACGCAAAGGCGTGATGTGCTGCGGCACCCAGCATACCGAGTCCAAAGAATACCACGCACCCCAGAATCTCGAGCGCAAGTGGACCTGTGGGGACCTGAATCTGGGTCAAGCCAACGATAGCGATGGGAACGGCGGCGTTGGCGGCTGCCTGGGCCTGACCTTTGCGTTGGGCAAGAGCCAGTAACGGCGCGTATCCGATAAAGCCGATAACGCTGGCACCCAGGATAAAGCCTTGCGCGAGCACAACGCGCTCGGCACCGGCGAGCAGCCCGACATTGATGTCGAAGCGAAACTCGGCGGCAAGGAAGACAAAGGTAAAGAGCGCGAGGGCTAGAAGCGCGTTGATTTTAGGCTTGCTCAGGTTCAAGAACGGTCCTTTGGGTGGACGGAATAATCATGCCCTCGATTGTAGCGTCCTTGGGACGGGCGTGACGATAACGAAATCAATTCGAATCAAACCGCAGGTAGCCATAGGGGTTCACATCTACGAACCTAGGCGTATGCGATTGCTTGGCACATGGTGAGACTAGGAAAACCACCACAAAGGGGACAGGCACCTTTGTGGTGGTATGGTCCATCGACCGAGGGAGGCCCCTATGAACGGAAGCCATTTTGACAAGCAGGCCCAGCGCGAGCGCACTTGCTCGCTGGTTCACGGTTCGTGGAAACGGGCGGGTGCCAGGCTGGCGTGCGCCGGCGCGTGCGCGCTTATGGTGGGTCAGCTGCTACTGCCGAGTGTTGCCTTGGCAGCCGATTGGATCAACGTGGGCGGCACGCAGTACAACGGGGGTGCTGCTGTTGGCGACGAGGCGGGCACGTGGTCCTGGGACGGCGCCGACGGCATGCAGCTCAATGGCTATAACGGCGGCGGTATCAGCGCCGAGGGCAACCTCAACATCGGTGTGACCAACACCAACACCATTACGGCCGATGCCGGTCAGAGCGCCATCGAGGTCTCAGGCGGCAACCTTTCCATCACGGGCGACGGCACACTCAATGCGACGGGCCAGACCGATGTCATCACGGCCGCGGGTAACGGTATTACCGGTGGCGACGTCACCGTCGACGGGGCCACGGTCAACGTGACGGCGACGGGTACGGATGCAAATGGCGAGGAGTGCGAGAACGCCGAGGCCATAACTGCGTTTGGCGGAGACGTGACCATTAAAAACGGTGCGACTGTCGATGTGAAGGCAAGGCGCGCGGCGGGGTCCGGTGACGGGTATTACGGTTACGTGACGGGCATCTATGCCACTAACGGCGCACCCAGGGGAGATGGCGAGTTTACATGGGAACATGACGGACAGAGCAACAAGGGCGGTCGCGTGTCAATTGGCTCTGGCTCAAAGGTGACAGTCAAGGCCGAATCCACCCTGGAATCTCAGGGAATTGTGTCCCGTGTCAACAACGGCGCCGCGCGTGTCGAGATTGCAGGCGATTCGCTCGTGACCGCGATTGCCGACGCTTCGGGCGGCAACTGGGGTGCCGTGGGTATCGAGGCGGCCGGAATGGGCGACGATGCCACTGCCGATATCATCATCGATGGAAAGAACACGTTTGTGACCGCGATTGCCAGTGCCTCGAAAGATCGGTATTCCAAGGACACGTATGGTCTGCATACCAGCTCGGGGAGTGCGATCGAGGGCGGAAACATCCAAATTAAAAACGGCTCCGTTGTTGCCGAGGGCAGCGACGGGGCAATCGTCGCCGACAACTACACGACCGCCAACGGTCCTGCCGGCATGATTGTTATCGGCGAGGGCGGGAAGGTCGTGCTTCCTGCCAATGGCGTGGTGCGCGACTACCAAAAACTGGGCGCCCGCCCCATGGCGCTGGGCAACCGATTTGAAAATGCTGATTTTTGGGGACAGACGATTGGCGAGCCCGGCGAAGGCGTCCTGAGGGCCGATCGCGATGCGGACAAGATCGCCAAGGTCGCGCATATCGTATTTGACGGAGGTGCTACGCCTGCTCCCGATCCGGCGCCGACTCCTAAGCCGCAGCCGGGTGGCGAAGGCTCGACGGGCGCGACGGGGGCGCCGAGCCAAGCTTCGGCACAGACTGGTTCGGCCGTGAATGTAAAGCCTGCTGCCGCCAAGGTATCCGTCACGGCTTCGAAGGCGACGGCCTCTACTCTCGCGGCCACGGGCGATAGCGCCGCGTTGACCGTTGCCGCCATGGGCATCGCTGGTGCCACGGTTGCAGCCGCCGGCATCGCCGCCGCGCGTCGTCGCGAGGAATAGCAATTTCGTTTAGGGCAAGCGGGGCATAAAGCCTCAGTGCGTTTGATTGAGCCGCCACGCAGGGATTTGCGTCCCCGCGTGGCGGCTTTTGCATTTGCGCAGGTAAAGGTGCAGGTTCGCATGTACGAACCTAGGCGCGGCGCCCGGTTTGCAGCATCGTGGTGCCATGGAAACAACCCTCGATGAAGGAGGACGACATGCAAGGACAACATTTTGCCAAGCAGGCGCAGCGCGAGCGCACCTGCTCGCTGGTTCACGGAACTTGGCGTTGCGTGGGTGTGAAGATCGCCAGTGTCGGCGCGTGTGCGCTCATGGTCGGTCAGCTGCTACTGCCGAGCGTGGCGCTTGCGACCGAGTGCGCGGACCCCGGTGTGGCGACGGGTGAGGTCGCAGCGGCGCCGGCGGCTACGGTGGATGCGAATGCGGCGACAACACCGACAACCGATGCTGCTCCGGCAACTCAGAACGAGGCCGATACTCAGCAGGTATCTTTGGCTGACACCGTCGAAGGGGCTGGCGATGCAATGCCCGCCGAGCAAAACGCTTCCGGCGACAACGCCGCCATGCCGGCAGACAACGCCATTATGCCCTGCGGTGTGACCGACGTGACGGGTGGGGGTGGCATGACAATCGACACGAACGTCGAATCCTACTACAGGGAATGCGAGCTTCCACCCGAGATTTCTCTTACCGGAGGCGGTAGTTTCTCATGGGATTTTGGACCGGTCCCAGATGAGGTGGCGGATAAGCTATCAACCGCATCCGAAACTAAGTATTACAAGGCCGATGCCACTACGAGCACGCTTGTTGAAGTCGCCGATCAGTCTCAATCGAACGTGACGATTTCCATTGCGCCATATGAAGGGCAGATGCGTGCGACGCTGACCCTGACAGGCGGGGACTTTGTAGACGGAAACTATACGCTCATCCGCAACGAGGATGTGCCGTTTGCTTCAACGTTGACGTACGACCGCACCGACTATAATGATGGCATCCTCATCGGCGATCCTGATGGCACCTCCGATAAACCAGCTCAAATTGTTGTCCATGAAACAAGGACCGATTACTACCTGCGCTACAACTTCAACACCGCGGTAAAGCTGGCTGCTCATGGACAGGCAATCAATAGCGTTGATTTGGGATCAGGATATATCGGCTATCGCGCTGGGGACACTCCCGCTCCAACCACTCATGTACCATACGCAGATTACGACAAGTATGAAATTGCTTACGAGTGCTGGGAGGAGATGGACAACAGCGACCCCGCGGATCTTCATCCCGTCGCCTTCTGGTATTCCGACGAGGGCATGTACACACCGGGCATGAAGCGAATCGACAAGTTCGAAGAAGGCAAGCACTACATGCATTCTGTCATGCTACGCCAAAAGAACGGGTATGAGTTTGCCAACGGCTGCACTGTGGCAATCAATGGCGAGCCACTTAACGCCATGAGTGTTCAGAAAGTCGAAGGCGGTCTGTTCCTTGCGCCGACCACATCGTTTACCTGCGAAAAGGCTCTTGTGTGGCAAGCAATCGACACGGTCGAGATTAATGGCGCTACCGTCACGTTCAAGGCTGGTGATAAGCCGATTTTCACCGGCAGCGAGGCCGACGGCGCACGTTACTGGTACCAGTGCGAGTTTTGGATGGGCAGTGACGGCTCTAGCATCAATTCCTCCAGCTTTTTCGACCAGGGGAATACTAACCGTATCGACACCTTTAAACCCGGCGTGACATATCGCTACGGTTTCTATCTCAAATCGCACGAGGGTTTCTACTTTACGCGCGATACCAGGGTTGTCATCAACGGCAAACAGTATGGCTATACGTGGTCCGCGTCCGATTTGGACAATATTGAGCAGACGGGCGGGACGAGCACCATGTGGGTCGACACCGACCTTACCTTTACGCCCGAGGCCACGCCCACTCCCGACCCGCAGCCCACACCGGATCCCAAGCCGACGCCGCAGCCTGAGGTAAAGCCCGACGCGAAGCCCGAGACGAAACCGGAGACCAAGCCCGCCACGACGCCGACCAAGCCGACCGCCACAACCAAGACGGTCGCCAAGGCAACGCCGGCCGAGAAGTCCGATGCGACCCTGGTTGCTACGGGCGACAACACCGCCATGACGGTCGCCGCCCTGGGAATCGCCGGCGCAACCGTTGCCGCAGCCGGTGTCGCCGCGACCAAGCGCCGCAAGCGCTAGGTTTTGGTGGCTGCCCTCGTTCTCGGCGTCAGCAAAATCTCAATTTGTAACACCTGGCCGCCCAAAACGGCCCAAGATGTTACAGATTGAGATGAACCGCCTGACTGCCAACCTAATGTCTCGATCTGTAACACGTAGTGGGGTATTTGGCCTCTAACTGTTACAGATTTAGATGAACCGGAAGGCGCCGACACAATGTCTCGATCTGTAACAACTGCGGCACTCAACGGCTCCCTACTGTTACAGATTGAGACAAACCGGTCAGCCAAGCCAAAGACCACCACAAAGGTGCCTGTCCCCTTTGTGGTGGTTTGCGCAGGTAGAACGGTAGGTTCGTATATATGAACCTATCGTTCGCTTTGTTTTTGGGCAACGATTACGCTGGATGACTTTTGGTTTGCAAGAAAGGAACGACCATGAGGTGGACTACTGTTCGAGTGCTTTGCCGCCGCCTGACGGTTGCCACGGTGACCCTCGCGATGGTGACGGGTTCGTTTCCCGCGGGCGCGTTTGCCGAGGCCTTCAACACCGATAGTACTTTTGTGCAGACGGATAACGGCCAAGTAGCCGGCGCCGCTTCCGCCGATTCGGCTGACGCCCAAACGTCAGACTCTGCTTCCGCCGACCCCGCGCCCGATGCCGGCGCTGCCGACCCCACAGTGCTCGATACCGGTGACGCCCCTACGCCCCCGGCCTCCGAGATTGCATCGGCGGCGGGCCTGACGGGCGCCGGGCAGACCGAGAGCACACCTGCGGGTACGCTCGCCACCGATCTTGTCGAGGGCAAGGAACTCGCCGAGCAGCAGAAGCAAGAGGAGGCTTCCGGTGCCGAGGCAACCTGGAACGAGGAACTTGGACTCTGGACAACCTCGAAAGGCACCACGGGCGTAAAGGGCGAATACGACGATGGCTACGTGGCCGGCGAGCAGACCCCCGCGCAGTACTACTTCTCGATCGATAGCCTCACCAACGAAATTTCTATCGAGTATGGCGACGCAGGCATTACCACGTTGGAGGTGCCCTCGACCATCGACGGCAAAAATGTCGTGAGCCTTAAGGGCATGGGAAACGACGCTCTTACATCGGTCACCTTCGCCCCCGATTCGCATGTCCGCACCGTTGGCGGCCTGGGAGGCAGCAGTATCAAGGAAATCGCGCTGCCCGATTCGGTTGAGGAGCTGGGCTGGAATGCGTTTTACGGAAGCAAGACACTTCAGACGGTGACCTGGCCCAACAACGCGGCCTTTACCACGATTCCCGAGCAGGCCTTTGAAGGCTGCGAGCAGCTCGATGACAACGTGGTGGCAACGCTGCCGCCTTCGGTCAAGACTATCGACTACCGCGCTTTCGCCAATTGCGGCGTGCCGCAGTTCTATGTCTCGGACACAACGGTACTCACCTTTACGCAGATCGACGTACCGGGCACGGTGGAGCGGATTGAGCGCCAAGCCTTTAATGGGTGCTCACATGTGTCGTCGGTGACGATTGGCGACGGCGTCAAATATATCGGCAGCAGCGCGTTTTTATCTCTTGATCCCGCGATCGCCGGCAAAGAGATCGTGCTGCCCAGAAGCGTGGAAAAGATAGAGTGGTGGGCTTTTGAGAACACGCGCTATTCAAGCACCGTCGGTGGCGGGAGCGAGATAAACCATAACGCAGTTACCCTGCGCGTGATGAACCCCGACCTTCAGTTTGGTGAGGCGGGCTATCCTGGCGACTATAATGATCGCGTGACAATCGATGGCGTAACGTACGCGATTCCCTTTAGCGAGGGTCAGACCATCTATGCCTATGCGACCGATTCGGCGGGCAACCCCTCGATGGTCAAGAAACTCGCCGATGCCGTGGCCGACCGCAAGGATTCGGCGGACTCGTCAAAACCCGCCTATACGTTTGAGTGGATGGGCGAGGCGGCCCAGGTAACGGGCAAGCTTCCCCAGGGCGCGACAGCGGTGCTTGTGCAGGCGGGGCAGTCTACGCCGCTGAACATTGCCGCCGACGGCAGCTTTACGGTAGATGCCCTCTCTAAGACGGCCGCTACGCTGCGCCTTTCGCTCGATGGCTACTATGACATGGTGCTGGCGCGCCCGGGCGACCAGATGACCGGCACATGGGACATCGGCGAGATCAAGGCTGCGGACTTTACCAAGATTCCCGCCTCCCGCGCGATTGAGCTCAACGTGGGCTATCTCGAGCCGGTGGCAGGGCAGGATAAAACCGAGCGCATTGAACTGAACAGTCTCGATGATATCGACCTGACCATTACGTGCGACGGTAAGACGCTTAAAGCCGCCAAGGGTGACAAGGAAAACGACTATCGCATTCAGGGTACAGCGATCGTGGTGTCACAGGCCATTGCCGATGCGGACCAGGAGCTGGAGATTGCGCTCAAACCCAAGGACAGCCTTAAGCTGGGTGGGGCCACCACGCGCGTAAAGCCGTCTGCCGGTAAGGTCGATATCGACCTAAAGCCTTGGGGTGCGACGACGGTGACCACCAAGGGTGATTATCAGGGAGCCAACCGCGTGCTGGTGTTCCGCACGTCCGATGGCAAGCTGGTCGCCGACGGCATTACCTATCTGACGGGCTACGAGGACGATGGCACCACGCCCATCATGAAGGCCGACACGCCGCGCCTGAAGGCCGGTGCCTACACTATCGTCGCCTTTAACAAGACAAGCTATGACATCCAGGCGACGAGCTATTCCACGTTCAGCCGCCTGGGGCTGACCGCGGGCAAGCATATCGCCCAGCAGCAGGTGAAGATCGAAGACGGTAAGCAGCTCGATGTGACGCTCGACGTGCCGACGTTTGACGTTGAGGCGTACCGTGCCGAGCGCGGGCTGACGGTGGGCTCGGTTATCGCTGATTCGTCTGCGGTCGTTGGGGTGGAGACCGAGCTGCGCATTCACTACGAGCTCAAGGACAGCCAGGCTGCCAAGATTGAGATTCCGCTGGCCAAGGATGCCGTCGAGGATGTGTCCGCAGGCTCTCGCGACCCCGGTGATAGCTCCCGTACATGGTGGACTGACGCGACGTGGGAGGGCGACAACCTCGTTCTCGACATGAAAGAGGGCGCGGGCGCCGATGTGTTCGTGCGCTTTAAACCCAAGGCTGCGGGTACCTATGCCATCTCGCCGCTCATTACGTTGGGCGAAGTGACGCTGCCGCTGGGGAGCACCACGCTCGAAGTCAATACCTCGCGCATCGAGGTCGACAATACCAATGTCCACAGCTTGCTGGGCAATGTGGCCTACGTGTACGCAGCGCCCGGCAAGAGCGTGCAGCTTACCGTGGGGACGGGTGCCTCGGCTGCAAAGTACACCGGCAAGACCAACAAGCTGGGCCGCGCCAAGATTGAATACGACCTGCCGCAGGACACGTTGGCTGCCGAGCGCGTGACACTTGAGGCGCGCGTGGGCTCGACCGATGTTGCCGCGGCTGCCGCCGATGTGACGGCTCGTAATTACGTGCGCTATGTTCCGGGCGCCTCGGTCTGGAGCTTTGATGTGACGTATCGTGGCGGCACACAGAACCTGGTTAAGGACGGCAAGGATACGGGTAAGAGCCTGTGGACCTTCCACCATCTGCCGCAAAAGAAGAACGCCTACTGGACGTTCGATATCACACTCGAGGTGGGCAACGAGGAGGCTGCCGACACGCTCGACCTGTACGTGGACTGCGTGGACGGCAAGACCGTGACGATTCCGCTGAGCCAAAAGTCGCGCGAGGGCACCCGCGTGCGCTACGCGGCCGAGTATGTGGACGAGGGCTATCTCAAACTGCTCGATGAGTTCAACAAGGCAAACGACTCGACCTATGTGAACTGCGGAAACTTTGAGCAGATCTTTATGCCGCAGACCTACCGCATCTCCAATGCTCAGCTTATGACCATGCTGAGTTTTGATGCCAACGCTTCGGCCAAAAAGCATTCCGCCGCGGCCGAGGAGCGCCAGCAGGAGTTCTCGAATGCCGTGCAGCAGTGGCACGAGTATATGATGGAGAACTCGTTTAACGATGTTGACCAGGCCTTTAACGACGCAATCGACCAGATGGTCGCCGACGCGTTTGCCGAGGAGGAGGGCGGCAAGGACGAGGAGTCCGGAGCGGACGATGAGGCCCAAGGCGGCAGCGCCCGCAAGGCCCGCCGCGCTCCCGCCGCTCGCAGTGGCGAGGGTGATGATGCTGGCAACGACGAAGCCGCGCAGTTTGCGGCCGAGCTTAAGGCCGCGGTCGGCGGGTCGTCGGCGCTGTTGACCAAGCAGGGCGACAGCTATGGCGTCAACGTGGATAAGATGATCTTTGAGGACGCCTACGGCACCAGCGAGGACTGGTACCAGGAGCTCGCGGCGGCACAGGGTGTAAATGCGGCGGACGCGGCGGCCATCAAGGAACTTGTCGACCATGCGTCGCGAGCGGAGTTTATTGCCCAGCAGGCCGAGGATCTAGTAGGTCAGTCGCTGGGTATCGGCCAGCTCAACCAATACGGCAGCTGGAATGACGCAACCGCTGCGGCGCTCAACAAGTGCGCAGGCATTAAGGCTAGCGAGTATAAGGGTCAGTCGACGAGCGGGTTTAGCGATCTGGGCCAGGCACTCGGCAGTTCCCTGAGCTACAAGGCGGCCGACGACGATACCGTCAAGGGCTTTAAGGTCGCCGCGCCCGACGGTGAGCAGACGGCCTATATCGAGTCGGAGTTTATCGAGAACTCCAATAACAACAAGAACCAGGCGCTTCTGTTTAACTCGATCGCCATGCAGTGCGACATTCTGGACAACCTGTACGACAACTGGAATGTGGTCCATAGCCTCAATAACTCTACGATTCGCGGCTGGCTTATGGCTTGGAAGCGCAACGGCGACGTGAGCGCCCATATGAAGCTCATTCGCACGATCCGTTCGCTCAAGAGCTATAAGATCGAGTGCGAGATGTTCGGGCAGGTCTTTAAGACCGACGCGTGGAAGGCGGCCGGGCAGGCGTTTCCCGCGGCGACTCAGGGTATCGGCATCTTTACCGGCATTTACGGCGTGAACGATGCCAGCAAGAACTGGGAAAACGTGAACGTCCGCATGCAGAAGGTGAAGGGCGAGCGCGAGGGCTACGAGCTGCAGCATACGCGCTTGCTTTCCAAACCCGAGAAAACCGAGGACGACTGGAAGTGCATCTACGCGCTGCGCGATGCCATGGAGAAGGCTCGTGCGTTTGAGGATCTGCTGTATCGCCAGCTTTGCCATGACAGTACCGATGTGGCGGTGGGCTCTGTTATGACGATCGCCGGCGTGCTGACGGCGGGTTCGGCGGGAACCGTGGTGGGCGCCGCCTATGACGCCGCCTCAACGAGCGTCGGTTCGGAGCGCGCGATCAAGCTGACGAACGCCGAGTGCGCTTACGATGTTGCCTGCGAGCAGGTGGAGCGCGCATGCCAGAACCGTATTACGGTCAACTGGGGCGAGCTGACCGATGCCGAGGTCTATAAGGCCAACAAGGACGGTTTGATCTCGGACGAGAAGATGCAGTCGATCTTTGAGGCGCGTTATCGCAATGTGGCTGCCAAGGCGGCGCCCGATCCTGCGGGTGTGGTGTACGAGGGCCTACTGTCCAACACGGTTGAGGGTGCGACGGTTGAGCTGTGGAGTGCCGACGATGCGGACGGCACCAATGCCGTACGCTGGGATGCCGAGGAGTATGAGCAGGCCAACCCGCTTGCGACGGGTGCGGACGGTGCTTACAACTGGAATACGCCGACCGGTTGGTATCAGGTGCGCGTGACCAAGGACGGTTACGAGGAAGCACGTTCGGCCTGGCTGCGTGTGCCGCCGATTCAGACTGAGGTGAACATTGCCCTGGTGTCGACGGCGGCACCCGAGGTGGCGTCGGTCCATGCCTATACCGACTGTGTTGAGATTGAGTTTACGCAGTATATGGACGCGAGTGATGACGCTGTGGCCGCGCTGGACGCGCAGGGACTGGGTGACGTGACGTATAAGTGGCTCGATAAGCAGGACGACCCCGATGGCAAGCCGCTGTCGCGCGTGTTGCGTATCTGCTATGCCGATGCGCGCGAGGCGGGGTCGACCGTTGCCTTTGACCTCGATGGCGCTCGCAACTATGCGGGCACGGCGATGTCTGCCTGGGTGAGCGGCGAGCTTGCCGTGGGCGTGCGGGCTGACAAGCTCAAGCTCAACGTGGAACAGGCGGTGACCATGCTCGAGGGCGACGACTTTGAGCTGGTGGCATACGTGACCGATAAGGATGGCAAGCCGTTTGCCGGCGCCGCGGTTAGTGTTGGGCTGGATTCTGAGGCCATCTGCTCTGCGGATGCCATGCAGGCTGTGACAGGTGAGAACGGCGCCGCGACGTTTGTGTTGCACGGTGCTCTGCCGGGTCTGACGACGCTGACGGCGACGGTGGATGGCACGGCGTTGTCCAAGCAGGTCGACGTTCGTGTGTCTGCCGAGGCCGTACGTCCGGCGCGCCCGGTGGCCGTGATCGGTGGGACGACATTTGGCGCATGGTCGCCCAAGGAGAACTACATCACGGTGCCCAAGGGTGCCAAGCTGGAGCTTTCGGCCGAGGAAGGTGCCACCATTTGGTACACCACCAATGACACGTGCCCCTGCAAGGACGACGGGCGCGTGGAGTACACCGGCCCCGTGACGCTCGATCGCAACGTGTACGTGCGCATTGCGGCGCAGCGCCCCGGTATGTCGTACAGCGAGTATTCTGAGCGTCTGAACATTACGATTACGGTGACGGATGAGATGGCACCCGAGCCGGAGCCGACGCCCGAGCCGCAGCCGCAGCCGACGCCTGGTGGCGGTACTGGCTCCGCCGGGACTGCTGCGGGCGGGTCGACCTCGACCGCGACTACGGTGACGACGGACAAGTCCAAGGGTAAGGACAAGAACAGCAAGAAATCCGGCGGCGCGGAGCTCGTCAACACGGGCGACACCACCGCGATGACGGTCACCGCCCTGGGTATCGCCGGAGCAACCATCGTTGCGGCGGGCGTAGCCGCAACCAAGCGCCGCAAGCGTTAGGTTTTGGTGACAGCGCCCATCCTCGGCTTTTGCAAGATCTCAATCTGTAACACCAAGCCAGATATTTGGGCTCCAGGTGTTACAGATTGAGATGAACTGTTCGGCTGCCAACCTAACGTCTCGATCTGTAACACGTAGCGAGGAATTTGGCCTCTAACTGTTACAGATTGAGATAAAGCGGGGGCGGCTGGAGCAATATCTCGATCTGTAACAACTACGATGCTCAACGGGCCCCACGTGTTACAGATCGAGACAAAACGACCGACCAGACCCCAGACCACCATAAAGGTGCCTGTCCCCTTTGTGGTGGTTTTAGGCGGCCGGCATAGAAAAAGTCCCCGCCGGGCGTGTGCTCGACGGGGACTTTGCCGTTTGGTGGCTAGTGCCGCGGGTGATTACTCGCCCAGCAGGCTCTTGGTGATGGAAGCGGCGGCCTTCTTGCCGGCGCCCATCGCCAGAATGACCGTAGCGGCACCGGTGACGATGTCGCCGCCGGCCCAGATGCGGGGATCGGTGGTCTGGCCGGTCTCCTCGTCGGCGACGATGTAGCCCCACTTGTTGAGCTCCATCTTGCCGCCGATCTTGGCAGCGAAGGGGTTGGCGTTGGTGCCGATAGCCGAGATTGCGACGTCGCAGGGGATCTCCTCGATGGCGCCCTCGATGGGCACCGGGCGACGACGGCCGGACTCGTCGGGCTCGCCGAGCTCCATCTTCTGGACCTTGACGGCGCACACGGAGCCATCCTCGCCAGCGACAAACTCGAGCGGGGAAACGAGCGGCAGAACCTCGACGCCCTCGGCCTTAGCGTGGTGCAGCTCGGCGCGACGGCAGGGCATCTCGTCCTCGGTACGACGGTAGGCGATGATGGCGTGCTCGGCGCCCAGGCGCTTGGCGGTACGGACGGCGTCCATAGCCACGTTGCCGCCGCCAAAGACGACGACGTTCTTGCCGTGCTTGGTGGGGGTGTCGTACTCGGGGAACTTGTTGGCCTTCATCAGGTTCACGCGGGTGAGGTACTCGTTAGCGAAGAAGACGTTGGGCAGGTTCTCGCCGGGGACGTTGAGGAACTTGGGCAGGCCAGCGCCGGTCGCCACGTAGATGGCGTCGAAGCCCTGCTCGAACAGCTCCTCGGCCGTGGCCATGTTGCCCACGACGGAGTTGTACTCAAACTTGACGCCCATGTCCTCCAGGCCGTCGATCTCGCGCTTGACGACCGCCTTGGGCAGACGGAACTCGGGGATGCCGTAGACCAGCACGCCGCCGCCGGTGAAGAAGGCCTCGAAGACGGTGACGTCAAAGCCGTTACGGGCGAGCTCGCCGGCGCAGGTGATGCCGGACGGGCCAGAGCCGACGACGGCGACCTTCTTGCCGTTCTTGGGGGCCATCTTGGGCGTGGAGGCGAGCTCGGGGCGGTCACCCAGGAAGCGCTCGAGCTGGCCGATGGCCACGGGCTCGGACTTCTTACCACGGATGCACTTGCCCTCGCACTGGTTCTCCTGCGGGCAGACGCGGCCGCAGATGGCGGGAAGCATGGAGTCCTCGCGGATGGTATCGAGAGCGCCGCCGAAGTCCTTCTCACGGATCTGCTCGATAAAGCGGGGGATGTTGATGTTGACGGGGCAGCCCTCAACACAGAACGGCTTCTTGCAGTTGAGGCAGCGCTCGGCCTCGGCCAGCGCCATCTCCTCGGTGAAGCCCTTGTCGACGGGGCGGAAGTCGCAGGCGCGCTCGGCAGCCGGCTCCTCGTTATCGGGGGTGCGGGGCGACTTCATATCGGCAACGAAACGACCATTAACTAGTGGCATGCGCAGCTCTTTTCCTCATAGGCCTTGAGGGACTCGCCCTCTTCGGAACGGTAAGCGGCCTGGCGGGCACGAAGGTCATCCCAGTCGACCAGGGTGGCATCGAAGTCGGGGCCGTCGACGCAAGCGAACTTGGTCACGCCGCCCACCTCGACGCGGCAGCAGCCGCACATGCCGGTGCCGTCAACCATGATGGGGTTGAGCGACGCGGTGATGGGGGTGTCGTACTTCTGGGCGGTGAGGGTCGAGAACTTCATCATCGGAACGGGGCCGACGCAGAAGACCTGGCTCACGGCCTTGTCCTGCAGCAGGCGCTCCAGCGGAGCGGTGACAACGCCCTGCTCGCCGTAGGAGCCGTCGTCGGTGGTGATGTGGATGTGGTCCTCGTCGAGGAGCTCACGGAACTGGTCCTCCATGAGCAGGAGGTCCTTGGTGCGGGCGCCCATGATGGCGTG
Organism: uncultured Collinsella sp.; assembly: GCA_958415665.1. Taxonomy (GTDB): domain Bacteria; phylum Actinomycetota; class Coriobacteriia; order Coriobacteriales; family Coriobacteriaceae; genus Collinsella. Next base: position 49,362 of record CATYZK010000008.1, read on the forward strand.
CACCTCGTGACCGGTCTCGACCAGGTGCTTGGCGACCGGGAAGGCAATTGCCAGGCCGACGCCGCCGCCAATGACGGCGCAGGGGCCCTCGGCCATCTCGGTGGGAACGCCCAGCGGGCCCACGACGTCGCGCAGTGACTCGCCGGCCTCATAGGTGGAAAGCATCTCGGTGGTCTTGCCGATCACCATGAAGATGAACTCGACCCAGCCCTCGTCACCGTTCCAACCGGCCAGGGTAAACGGGACGCGCTCGCCCGTCTCGTTGGCGCGAACCATGAGGAACTGTCCAGCGTGCGCATGTTTGGCGATTGCAGGCGCCTCGATGCGGAACTTGAACACCTTCTCCGAGAACTGCGTCTTCTCCAGGATCTTATACATAGAACCCCTCTCTTGTTAGGGCTGCCGAACCGTGCCTCCACGGAAATGGACGGTAGCCCGAATAAAACCGTACGCGCACAGGCGTTGTGCAGACATACGGTGCAAATTATACCCTCATGGACATGTCGCTTACGTGTGTCTTCGGCGGTTGGGAAAAGGGTTTATCCACTTCGGCCTACCAAAGGGGGAGAGGTTTATTTTGGTCAGTTTTATCAGGCAAAACGACAAAGGGGGTCGGCCTCGCGCTTTGGTGAGGCCGACCCCCTTTGGGGCGTTATGCATGTATGGTGGCAGCGTGATTATTGCGATGTGCCGACTGCGGCGTTTACGCAGATAAACCCTGCCAAAATAAACATCCCTAAATGGTAGGTTTTAGTGTTTGCCGTTGGAGGAAGCGGCGCCGTTTACGTGATCGCGGGCGTAGATTACGCCGTGGACGATGGCCAAACCGGCGGCATCTGCGGCGCGGGCGCAGGTGTCCTGGAAGTCCTCGGCTTCGCGGGCGCGCAGCTGCTTGAGCACATAGTCTGCCACGGCCATCTTGCCGGGAGGGTTGCCGATGCCGGTGCGGATGCGGCTAAAGTCGCGGCTGCCCATCTTGTCGATGATGGAGCGCAGGCCGTTGTGGCCGGCGTGGCCGCCGCCCACCTTGACGCGCACGTCGCCGGCGGGGATGTCGAGCTCGTCGTGAATCACGAGTAGCTCCTCGGCCTTGATCTTGTACTCGCGGCAGAGCTTGGAGATGGGGCCACCCGAGGTATTCATATACGACTGCGGCTTGACAAGCACGATCTGGCGCTTGCCGCCCTCTTCCTCGACATCGTTGATATTGATGAGCGCGACCTCGGCGCCTGCTTGGTTTTTCCAGTACGTGACACCGGCCTGACGGGCCAGCTCGTCGATCGCCTTAAAGCCGGCGTTGTGGCGGGTCTCGGCATATTCCTCGCCCGGGTTGCCAAGCCCGGCAACCATGCGAATCTTAAGCGGCTGCGCAGCTGCCATGTTTGTCCTTTCGTCGATTTGTCGCCTGCTATGGTGAGCGACCATGTTGCTGCTGTCAAATGGAGGGCAATTGAGGTTATTTGGGTGCGTTTGGGCGGCCGTCGAAAGCCGAGGTGGACAGTTAGTTCAGATACGTATAAAGCTTGGGCCGCCGGATTGCCTAATTCGATGCCGCGGCGCTGTATTGGCGCTCCAGTTAGTCCATATGACGCTGTTTTGAAGTCTACCCGGCCTTCAAATAGGACGAATGGTATAGAGATGACTGCAAAATAGCCTAATTCAGTGTGTCTATTTATACGTATCTGAACTAACTGTCCAGCCTTGCTCGACGGCGCAGGGGCGATTCGCCGTTTAGACCGGCGCAAGGCCGATTCCGGCCCGCAGAGCGTTGAGCCAAGCGGCCTGACGCTTGCGATAGCCCTTGATACGGTAACGGAATCGGACTCCCGCGAGTCGATGCATCGTTTGGGCGAAGGCTTCGAGTGCAACAAGGTCTTTCATCTGGTCGCGATTGATAACCAGGACGTGGATGCCCATTGCCTTGAGGCCATTATTTCGATTGCCATCGTGGATGCGAGCGTTTTGAAGCTCATGCCCAATTCCGTTGTATTCGTTGTCGACACCGGCTGCCGGGCAATATAAGTCGCAGATGGCGTAGGGGATGCCCGAGGACATGTTGACCGCAAGGGTGTCGAAGTCGACTCGATAGTTGAGTAGCAGGCCGCCCATGGGCAGGCTGCAACACCCGAATCCGCCAAAGCGCATGGGCGCTCCGAGAACAGCAAACATTAGGGATTCGGCTGGGGATGCAGATCCGGGTCGGGCAAGTTTGACGGCTGTGCGAAACGAGGTATATGAGCTGCTTTTTGCGAACCGTGCGATCGCCTCGAGCTCCTCGATGGTCGTGGCTGGCTCGCATTTGTAGTGCGCCTGTTCGTAGCGGGTTTCATTTTGCTGCTCGGTCACCGACTGGTCGCTCCGGCAATCGAGATCGTTCGTCGCTTCGAAGGTGTCGGCCTTGGGCCAGATGTCGTCATAGGCGATGGGGTAGGTTGCCTCGGGCGGAAGAGAATACGTTCCGAGCAGCTCCATGAGAAGCATTAAGGTTTTGGCAACCGATTCATTTTTGGAACACAGCAGTGCCGTCATGGCAGGGGATGTGGCATAGATGTCAGCCTCGATGTGCATAATCGCCCCTTCGGGAAGCGGGGCAGAGAGAATATGCTGAAGAAGTCGCTTGTCGGGACGTCTGTTGTCTTCGTTTGAAACGAGAAGATCGAGCAGTTCGGAACCGTCTTCATTCCAGGCATCGAGCATCGAAAGCGCGTCAAGGTCTATGGCGTCATTATTGGGGATGCAGCCAGCCAGAGCTTGTGATTGCTGTCCGACGTCGATGGGGTCCCACGGAAGCGCAGAGTAAGCCCGTCGTGCGCGGCGAATCGCGCGGAGGGCGGAGAGATGTGAAATCACGGTCGTCATAACTACAAGGTACTAAGCCGTTGGCGAAACGCGGTCGCCGCGTCGTTCTTTTCGCTCAGTGGGGTGTTGCGCGCCATGAACGGCTGAGTGTTATGAAGTCGGAGGAATTGGTTGAGGGGATTGCGGGAAATCGAGCTCTTCCGCGAGGGTTGACGACAACTGCTGGACAGTTAGTTCAGATACGTATAAGGCATCGCGCGTTCGAGGCGTTTCTAAGGGCTTCCGAGGATGATTTGAGGGTAAATGTGCAGCGGTAATGCTCGAAAACGATGAGTTTTGGGCGGCATAGCGTCCGCCGGGGAGCTCAGAAAGCTCCGAACGGCCCTTTGGGGATTTAAATAAATACGTATCTGAACTAACTGTCCAGGGCAGGTTGACGAGGAATAGAAAAAGGGTCGGAAGCGTGCTTCCGACCCTTTAAAAACATCGAAGATGATGCGATGCGCAGTAGACTACAGCGCGAAGTCGCCGCCGACGAGCGTGGAGACGGGCTCCTCGTGGTAAACGGCGGAGATGGCCTGAGCGAACTCCTCGGCGACCGAGATGGTCTTGATCTTGCCGCCGACCTCGACGGGAATGGCGTCGGTGACGACGCACTCGACGATCGGGGCGTCGTTCAGACGCTCGATGGCCGGACCGGAGAAGATGCCGTGGGTGGCGCACACGTAGATGTCGCCGGCGCCCATGGCCTTGAGCTCCTTGACGTTGGCGCACAGGGTGCCAGCGGTGTCGATCATGTCGTCGTTGATGATGCAGGTCTTGCCCTTGATGTCACCGATGATGCCCATGACCTCGGCGGCGTTGTGGCGCGGACGGCCCTTGTGGGCGATGGCCAGGTCGCAGCCAAGCATGTCGGACAGCTTCTTGGCGGCCTTGGCACGGCCCACGTCGGGGGAGACGACAACCAGGTTGTCGGTGTCGAAGTGCATGTCGTTGTAGTACTGGCCAAACAGCGGCAGTGCGGACAGGTGGTTAACCGGGATATCGAAGAAGCCCTGGATCTGACCCTGGTGCAGGTCGAGGGTGATGATGCGGTTGACGCCGGCGCGCTCGAGCAGGTTGGCGACGAGGCGGGCGGTGATGGGCTCGCGCGGGCCGGCCTTGCGATCCTGGCGGGCGTAACCGTAGTGGGTGATGACGGCGGTGATGGAGCGGGCGGATGCGCGCTTGGCAGCGTCGGTGGCGATGAGCAGCTCCATGAGCATGTCGTTGACGTTGCCGCCGGCCACGGACTGAATCAGGAAGACGTCGGCGCCGCGGACGGTCTCGTCGTAGCGGGCGTAAATCTCACCGTTGGCGAACTGCTTAAGCGTAAGGCCCGAAAGCTCGACCCCAAGGTACTCAGCGATCTTCTGAGCGAGGGGACGGTTGGAGGAACCGGAATACACGCGGATGGACTTGCGCATATTCTCCGACTTCTCGGGATCATTAATCGGCATTACCCTTCTCCTTTATACATCGAATGCCATATAGATGCCTTGTTGCATTGTAACCGCGCGACGGGGTTTATCGAGTCTTGATAACGTCTTTACCGTCAACGGACACGAACCGACCACTCATCCGGTCGCGCAGGTCACGATAGAAAAAGGAGCCGCTCCCATGGAACAGCTCCTTTTGCGCTTGGTAAAACGTTATACCTCGTCATCCTCGTGCAGACGGCGGCGATAATCGGCGGCCCAGCCCTCAATATTTACCTGACGGGCACGGCCCAGGCCGAGCGCGTCGGCGGGTACCGGCTCGGTGATGACGGAGCCGGCGGCCACGAGCGCGCCGTCGCCGATCTGAGCGGGCGCGACCATCATGGTGTCGGAACCGATGAAGGCGTCGTTGCCAATAACGGTCTTGTGCTTGTGGACGCCGTCGTAGTTGCAGGTGATGGAGCCCGCGCCAACGTTGACGCCGGAGCCCATGGTGGTGTCGCCGATGTAGGACAGATGCGGCACCTTGGAGCCCTCGCCGATCGTGGACTTCTTGATCTCCACGTGCGTGCCAGCCTTGGAGCCGTCGAGCATGTGGGTGCCCGGGCGCAGGTAGGCGCGCGGGCCACAGTCGACGCCGTTCTCGATGACGGCCTCGATGGCGATGGTCTCATCGATGACGCAGCCGCTGCCGACGGTGGTGTCGGTGAGGCGGCTATTGGGGCCGAGCTGGCACTCCTCGCCCACGGTGACGTGGCCGATCAGATGCGTCTGCGGCCACACGACGGTATCGCGGCCGATGGTGGCGTCGGGGCCGATCCAAGCCTGCGTGGGGTCGATGAAGGTGACGCCCTCGGCCATCCAGTGCTCGTTGATTCGGTCGCGCGCGATAGCGGTGAGCTGTGCGAGCTGGATGCGGCTGTTGACGCCCAGGCCGTCGCGGTAGTCGTCGCAGTGGAAGATGGAGACCGCCTGGCCGTGGCCTTTGAGGATCTCGAGCATGTCGGGCAAGTAATACTCGGACTGAGCGTTGTCGTTGCCGATCTCGCCGATGTGGGCGGCGAGCTGCGCGCCGTCGAAGGCGTAGCAGCCGGCGTTGCACTCCAGCAGCGTGGCGGCCTGCTCGGGCGTGCAGTCCTTCTGCTCGATGATGCGCTCGATCTGGCCGTCGGCGCCCAGCTTGATGCGGCCGTAGCCAAAGGGGTCGGGCGGGGTCATGGTCATGACGGTGCAGGCGAGCTCGCCGGTAGCGACGGTCTGCGCGAACTTGGCGACGGTGTCGGCGGTGATGAGCGGCAGGTCGCCGTTGAGCACGACAACGGGGCCTTGCGCGATGCCGCAGGCCTCGAGTGCGACCTTTACGGCGTGGCCGGTGCCCAGGCGCTCGGTCTGTTCGACGCACTCGACCTTGGTGGCGCTGTTGGCGTAGGCGCCGTCGATAAGGGCGCGCATCTCGTCGGCGTGGCTGCCGATGACGACCACGACGCGGCTGCAGCCGGCCTTGATGGTGGCGTCGACGATCCACTGGACCATGGGCTTGCCCAGGATCTTGTGCGAAACCTTGCAGTGGTTCGACTTCATGCGGGTGCCCTCGCCGGCGGCGAGGATAATTGCGGTTGCGTCCATGTGATCTCCTGTTACGTTATAGAGACGTGTGTTTGGAAACGATACACGGCGCAATATGATACCGCAGGCATATGATGAGCGCGTAGCGATTGGCGCGCGACGGCCGATGTTTGGGCTGCCGGCTCGGCGTTTGTGCTGCTTGCGGGCGGTGCTGGCGGCTTGGCGTCGATGTTTGAGTAGAGGGGCGGAGGGTGCCCATGGACAACATGCAAGAGGGGGCTGCCGCCGAGCCGGTCGCGGCGTTCTCGATGTCGCATCCGGCGGTGCCGGCACTCTATATAGTACTGACGCTGGGGCTTACCATGTTCTCGATGCAGCCGGTGCTCATTGTGCTGTCGCTCGCGGGCGGGCTGGCGTATGGCTTTGCGACCCGCGGGGCGGCGCGTACGCTGGGTGCACTGCGCTGGCAGCTGCCGGTGATTTTGATTATCGCGCTGGTAAACCCGCTGTTCAGCGCCTCGGGTTCGACGGAGCTGCTCCGCATCGGTATGCGTGCGGTGTATTTGGAAAGCATGGTGTATGGCCTGTGCATGGGCGGGCTATTTGTGGCGAGCGTGCTGTGGTTTGAGGCTGCTGCTTCGATGCTCGAGTACGACAAGGTGCTGGCGCTTTTGGGTAACGCCGCGCCGGTGATTGCTCTCATGATCTCGATGTGCATGCGGCTTATTCCACAGTTTTTGCGCCGCGGCCGCACGGTGCTGGCGGTACAGGATGCGATCGATGTACCGGGGCGCGTGCCGGCCGACCCCGTGCGCTCGCGCTTGCGGGCATCGAGTGTGTTGATGGGCTGGGGCATGGAAGATTCGCTGGAGCGCGCGGATGCCATGCGTTCGCGCGGGTGGGGTGCTGCGTCGCGCCGTACGACGTATGCGCGGTATCGGCTGGGGCGCGGCGATGTTGCCGCGCTGGCGGGGCTTGCGCTGTTTGGCGCTGCTGCGGTTGCGGCGGCGTGGGCCGCGACAACGCAGTATTCGTTTTACCCTCAGCTTTCGGTGCCGGCGCCGTGGCCTGGCTATATTGTGTACGCGGCTTGGATGGTGTTGCCCTGTGTGCTGCACGCGATTGACGAGAAGAGGTTTGGCTGATGGCTCGGTTGGATAGCTGCTCGGTAACGGGCGGGTCGCGCGGCTCCGATGTGCCTGCGATTGCGGTACGGGGTCTGAGCTTTAGCTACCCCGGGGCTGAGGCGCCGGTGCTCGAGGGACTTGATTGGCGTGTTTCCCAAGGTGCGTTTGCGCTGCTTGTTGGCGGTACCGGGTCGGGCAAATCGACGCTGCTGTCGCTGCTCAAGCCCGAGATCGCTCCGGCGGGTACGCGCTCCGGCGAGCTGCGCGTGCTGGGCGAGCCCGTCGCCGACATGGACGTGCGGGCATCGGCTGAGCGCGTGGGTTATGTGTTCCAGGATCCTGAGAACCAGATCGTGTGCGAAACCGTGTGGCACGAGATGGCGTTTGGCCTAGAGAATCTGGGTGTGTCGCGCGACGAGATGCGCCGTCGCGTAGCTGAGACCAGCTATTTCTTTGGGCTGGAAGATTGGCTTCACCGCGATACTGACACGCTTTCGGGTGGCCGCAAACAGTTGCTGTCGTTGGCGGCCGTTCTGACGCTACGCCCGCGCGTGCTGCTGCTCGACGAGCCCACGTCTCAGCTCGATCCCGTTGCCGAGAAGAATTTTCTGCACGCGCTGTTTCGCGTGAACCGTGAGCTGGGCTGCACGGTTGTTGTGGCGACGCATCAGCCGCGGCCGATGCTCGAGTATGCGACGTGTGCGTACCGGATTGAGGGCGGCCGCGTGCGCGAGGTGGCGGATATGGCTTCTTTAGGACGCCGAGAATCGCTGTTTTCCGATGACATGTTGGGGTGGGGTGCCATCCGATGTGCAAAAAACGGAGTATTCAGCAGGCGTGAGGACAATTTGGGCTCTCTGGAGCCGCCTGGGGACGTATCGAGCGCAAAAAAAAGTTTGGAATTGGACAAATCGTCCGAATTTGTGGCACAAACGTCGCTCGAGAACGGCTCGGAAGCCTTCCTGCGCACGGATGGAAGCAGAATACTCCAAAAAATGCACGGCGGGTCGGCTACCACCCTGTCGGAGGGCTGGTTTCGCTACGATCGCGCGGGCGGTTGGGTGCTGCGCGGGCTCGATGTGACGTTTTCAGCTGGCGCGGTGCATGCGATCGTGGGCGGTAACGGCTGCGGTAAGTCGACGATGCTTTCGGTGCTGGCCAAGACCGCCAAGCTGCAGCGCGGCCGCATGGTGCGCGGAGCGGCCTCGGCGGCGCTGCTGCCTCAGAATCCCAAAGCATTGCTGGTTGCCGAGACGGTGCGCGACGAGCTGATGGAATGGGCTTCGACCTGCGGGTACGGCGAGGATATGGCGCGGGAGCGCGCGGTGAGTCTGGGGCTCGCGGGCTTAGGGGAACGCCACCCCTATGACCTTTCGGGCGGACAGCGCCAACTGCTTGCGTTGGCAAAGCTACTGCTAATCGGCCCCGAACTGCTATTGCTCGATGAGCCCACCAAGGGTCTGGACCTGGAGAGCCGCCGCATCATCGCCCGCGCCCTGCGTGACCATGCGAATGCCGGCGGTACCGTCATCATGGCCACGCACGACTTAGACTTTGCCGAGCAGGTATCCGACGACGTCGCCATGATGTTCGACGGCGAGATTGCCTGCATGGAGCTTCCGGCAGATTTCTTTGCCGACAACGTGTTCTACAGGGTGTGATGGGATGACGGATCATCGCGCCTCGCGCCTACTCACAAAAATGGAGATCCCGCTGTTGTTGGCGGTGCCGGCAGTGATGACTGCGGCGTTGCTGGTGGGCATTGAGCAGGCGGCGCTTGCCATGCTGGTTGTGGTGGCGCTGGTGCTCGCGCTGTTTTTTGCGGGTTACGAGGCATCGCGCCCGGGCCTGCGTCAGATTATGCCCACGCTGGTGTTGGCGGCGTTGGCGGCGGCGGGGCGCATCCTGTTTGGGCCCATTCCCGACTTTAAGCCGGTGAGTGCCATCGCCATTATCGCAGGGGCGACGCTTGGCCGTCGTAATGGCTTTATGGTCGGTGCATTGGCGGCGCTGACCAGCAATTTCTTTTTTGGACAGGGTATGTGGACGCCGTGGCAGATGTATGCCTGGGGTCTGGTGGGCTATATCGGTGGTGCGCTGGCGCACGCGGGTGCGTTCGACCGCGTCGACGGCACTGTGCGCATGCCGGCGCTGCTGGCGTATGGCTTCGCCTCGGGTCTGCTGTATGGCATCGTGATCAACGCTTATGACATCATCGGTTTTGTGCAGCCGCTTACCTGGGCGGGTGCCATGGCGCGTCTTGCGACGGCGGTGCCGTTCGATATTACCCACGGCCTTGCGACCTGCGTGTTTTTGGCTGCCCTGTACAAATCCTGGTGCCGTCGCATCAATCGCGTTGTCGTAAAGTACGGGCTGTAGGGCCGGTTGCACCGGGGCGAGAATCAATACCGCTTTGGTGTCATTTCAAAACCTTGCCGGTTTACGGGGCTAGATTGGCGCAGGCCGACCATACCGGCATTTTTCGAAAAAGGGCACACTGTCTACCTGCGGTTTTATTTTGCATGAATTGCGTATGGTTGGGAATCCGCGATTCAGCCCCGTAAACCGGCATAGTTTTGAAACGAGCGACTCATATGATGGGCGTCACGGCCCCAGAAGGCTAAAAATGGTCCGTTTCCCTCGTCCTCAAGGGATCGGTTGGGAGTGCTCGCCACGAAAGTGGCCTATCTACTACGTTTAAGTCGATACCCCCGACCATAACCGCGTTTTATGAAAAACCGCAGGCTTTCTACCTGCGGTTTTCTTTTTGCGTTGTTTGCTGTGGTTGAGGTTGACGGCTTAAACGTAGTAGATAGGCGTGTTTCGTGGCAGACGGGCCACGCGGATGCCCCACGAGGCCAAAATGGTCCGTTTTCCTCCGTCACCGAGGGACCATTTGGGTTTAGAGCTCCAGCGTGAGGGTGACGGGGCAGTGGTCGCTGCCGAAGATGTCGCCGCGGATGCCGGTGTCGCGTACGTTGCCGGCGATGGCATCACTGACCAGGAAGTAGTCGATGCGCCAGCCGGCGTTGTTCTTGCGGGCATTAAAGCGGTAACTCCACCAGCTGTAGACGCCCTCGACGTCCGGATTGGCCGCGCGCCAGGTGTCGGTAAAACCGGCATCGAGCAGCTCGGTAAACTTGCCGCGTTCCTCATCCGAAAAGCCTGCGTTGCCGCGGTTGGACTTGGGGTTCTTAAGGTCGATCTCCTCGTGTGCCACGTTAAAGTCGCCGCAGGTCACCACGGGCTTGCCGGTTTCGCGCTCGAGCGCGCTCAAAAAGCCGCGGTAGGCATCGTCCCAGGCCATGCGCACGTCGATGCGGGCGAGCTCGTTTTGGGCGTTAGGCGTATAGACGTCGACAAACCAAAACTTGTCGAACTCCAGCGCGCAGACGCGGCCCTCGGTCGCGGCTTGGGCAACAAGCTCGACAGTCTTGCCTTCGCTGGCGTAGGGCAGCAGCGCGTCGGCGCGCAGCACACGCAACGGCTCCTGGCGGCTAAAGACCGCGGTACCCGAGTAGCCTTTGCGCTCGGCGTAGCTCCAGGTTTGGTGGTAGCCGGGCAGGTCGATGTCGACCTGGCCTTCTTGCAGTTTGGTTTCTTGCAACGCCAGGATATCGACATCGAGTTCCTGCGCGATCTGGGTAAAGCTCGGGTCCTTTTTGAGCACGGCGCGCAGGCCGTTAACGTTCCACGAGGCAAAGGTATAAGTCTGAGGCATGGTGTCCTTTCGACGGGGTTGGCAGGCTTAAGATTAACGCAACAGGGGCGAGACGGGCCCCGCGGGCGACGGTGCAATCGCAGCCGTTCCGACCAGCATGGACGGAGGACAAACATGACACAGGCGATAACAGATCCCAAGCAGGCCTCCGCCGCGCTGGCGGAGCTGTTCGATACCCACGAGCGCGTGGTGTTCTTTGGTGGCGCGGGCGTTTCCACGGCGAGCGGCATCCCCGATTTCCGCAGCGTGGACGGCCTGTATCACCAGCAGTTCGCTTATCCGCCCGAGACCATGCTCTCGCACAGCTTTTACGAGGCGCACCCGGCCGAGTTCTTCGATTTTTACCGCACCAAGATGATTGCGCTCGGCGCCAAGCCCAACCGCTGTCACACCAAGCTGGCCGAGCTGGAGCGCGCCGGCAAGCTCGATGCCGTGGTGACGCAAAACATCGACGGCTTGCATCAGATGGCCGGCTCGCGGCGCGTGTTCGAGCTGCACGGCTCGGTCCATCGCAACATTTGCCAGACGTGTGGCACGGTCTACAGCGCCGAGTGGATCTGCGCCCGCGAGCACGAGGACGCCGAGGGCGTGCCCGTGTGCCCCGCGTGCGGCGGGCGCATCAAGCCCGATGTGGTGCTCTACGAGGAGCCGCTCGACGAGCGCGTGCTCACCGGCGCCGTTGCCGCCATCGCCGCGGCCGATGCCCTCATCGTGGGCGGGACCTCGCTCGTGGTGTATCCGGCGGCGGGCCTCACGCACTACTTTACCGGCGATACGCTGGCCATTTGCAATCTGGCGCCTACCGATCAGGACGCAAATGCCGACCTGCTGATTTCTTGCGACATCGCGGCCGCGTTTGCGTTCTAGCCCGCGTGCGCGGATACAATAGAAAGACTGATTGCAAAGCGACCCCGCCGCCAGCGCCCGAGCGCGGCGGCGTGGGCATTTTAGGAGGATGTTCATGGCGAACGACAGCAAGACATGGCGGTGCGGAAAGTACGAGCTCAGCTTTGACCGTCCGCGCATCATGGGCGTCCTCAACGTGACGCCCGATTCGTTTAGCGACGGCGGGGAGCACTTCGACCCGGATGCCGCCATCGAGTACGGCCTGGCGATGCTCGACGCCGGCGCCGACATCATCGACGTGGGCGGCGAGTCCACGCGTCCCGGCTTTACCCCGGTCAACCCCGACGAGGAGGCCCGCCGCGTGCTGCCCGTGGTGCGCGCACTGGCCAAGGAGGGCGCCATCGTCTCGATCGACACGCGTCATGTGGCGGTTGCAAAGGCGGCCGTGCGCTGCGGCGCCTCGATCGTCAACGATGTGACGGGCTTCACCGACCCCAAGATGGTCGAGTTTGTTAAGACGAGCACTTGCGGCGTCATCGTGATGCACGCCGGTGAGGTCGCCGCGCCCGCACGTACGCATGCGACGGTGCAGCTCGATACCTCTGCCGCGGCGTTTGTTGCCGAGAAGGCGCGCGAGGCGGCTGCTGAGGCCGCGCGCGAGGCCGAGAAGCCGGCCCGCCGCCGTCGCGGCAAGTTACTGGGCGAACCCAAGGCGGAAGCCAAGCTTCCGGGTGGCGTGGTGCAGCCCTCGCTTCCGTTTGGCGAGCCGGAGCCCGCGCCCGAGTCCGCAGCCGAGCAGGAGGTCGTCGAGCAGGCCGCGCCTGCCTCTGACGCCGCCGCGCCCGAGGCCACGCCTGCACCCGCCGAGGCAACACCGGAAACCAACGACCACCTGGCCGCCATGATGCGCCGTAGCGCTCGTCGCGAGGAAGCCTACGTGCCCACCTCGCAGCTCCGCCGCTTTACGCTGCCCGATTCGGCGCCCATCATGCGCCGCGTCATGGGCTTTCTGTCCGACCAGGCCCGCACGCTCATCCATGCCGGCGTGTCGCGCGACCGCATCTGCATCGATCCGGGCCCGGGCTTTGGCAAGACGGCCAACGAGGACATCGTCATCCAGCGCGAGACCGCCAAGATGGCGTCGCTGGGCTATCCGCTCATGTGCGCCGTGTCGCGCAAGCGCTTTGTGGGTGCCGTCTCGGGTGTGACCGAGGCCGCCGCGCGTGATGCCGCCACGTTTGGCGTGTGCCTGGGCGCCATCCAGGCCGGCGCCAACATCGTGCGCGTGCACGACGCCGCGGGTTTTGCGCAGTTCCTGAACGGCTACTGGGCGGTTGCCAAGCCGCAGCCGCGCCGCGCGTTTGTGGCCGTGGGCTCCAACCTGGGGCACCGCTGTGACAACATCCGCGCCGCACGCGACATGATCGCCGAGATTCCACTCACCTGCGTGTCCAACTCCTCCAAGATCTACGAGAGCGAGCCGGCCTACGAGACGCGCCAGGACGCGTTTGCCAACGCCGTCATCGAGATCAAGACCGAGCTGGCGCCGTTGGTGCTGCTCGACGAGCTCATGAAGATCGAGGCCGAGCTGGGCCGCGACCGTTCCAAGAAGGCCAAGGCCAACGGCCCGCGCACCATCGACTTGGATCTGCTGTGGATGGACGGCGAGACCCACGGCGGCAAAAAGCTGCGCCTGCCGCATCCGCTCATTGGCGAGCGCGACTTTGTGCTGGTACCGCTCGAGGACCTGATGCACGATCCGGCGCGGTTCTTCCGCTACAACGGCGTCGAGGTCAAGGAGCCCGAGGATCGCGTGGGCCATATCGTGGGCGAATTGGGGCGTATGTAGATGATTGAGATGAATGCTGTTGCCGCTGGCACCGAGCTCGATGCCGCGCGCGACGCGGGTCGCGAGGGCGTGTCCGCGGGCTGGTGCGCGTGGAGTGCGGGCGATGCGTCGCTGACGTTTTCGCTGGTCGTGCGCCCCGATGTGAATATGCACGCCTTCCACGGCCTGCCGTTTGTGGCCGCGATGGGCATGATGGACGCGCTCGTGGGCACGGCATCGACGCCGGGCCTGGGCCTTGCCGGTAAGGTGGGTATCCAGTGGCCGAGTGACATCGTGTGCGGTGCGCCTGCGTTTGAGACGTCGCTCGCGCGTGTTGCCGTCAACGGTGGTGCCGGTGCCGCGGGTATGTTTGCCGCGGTGACGGTGGATGTTGAGCGTGCGGCGCTGGGTGAGCTTGGCGTGGATATGGCAGATGAGGCGCTGGTTGAGGCGCTGGCCGCAGCGGTTCTCACCCGCGTTGACGCTTGGGCGGTTGTCGCGAACACGCCGCAGGGTGCCGCCGGCCCGCTGGCTCCGGTGCTGGGCGAGTATTTCGACATGGTGCCGCTGCTGGGCCGTCAGGTTGCGGCGGTGTCGCCCAACGGTCTGCCGCTCGCGGTCGGTGTGTTTGCGGGCCTGGACATCTGGGGCCGCGCGACCATCAAGACCGACGCCGGCGAGCAGGAGTTCCCGCCCGAGGCCGTACGAATCCGCGGCTTGTAGCGCGGGTCCGCTCGCAAAGATAACGATGACAACGAAGCCCTCCTCGGCCAGCGCCGGGGAGGGCTTTTGTGTGAGCAGAGAGGATGGCCACGTTCGTCCTATTCCTCAAAAATGAAAATAATTCAGTTTTGAGGAATAGGATTTAGCCAGCTCGACCTTTCACGAGGTATATTCGTTGCAGAGTCTATTCCTCAAAACTGAAAAAATTTCAATTTTGAGGAATAGCAACGAAAGACCGCAGGGAGGCCGCCAATGAAACTCATCAATAGGACGTCGTATATGGACACGTTGACGAGCCTTATCGGCGTGCCGGATATCAAGGTCATCACGGGCATTCGCCGTAGTGGAAAATCGAAATTGCTCGAGGCCCTTCGCGACTACGTAGAGGCCAACCTGCCCGATTCGAATATCATCCATATCAATTACAACCTCGATGAATTCGAGGGCCTGCTCGAATACCATGCGCTACTTGCCTACGTAAAAGAGCGTCGGGCGCCCGGCAAGCAAAACTTCCTGCTTATCGACGAGGTTCAGATGTGCGACGGCTTCGAGCGCGCGATTAACAGTCTCCACGCGTCCGAGCAATACGACGTTTTCGTTACCGGATCGAACGCCTTTTTGCTGTCGAGCGATCTGTCGACGCTCTTTACGGGGCGCACGTTCGAGATCGAGGTGTTCCCCTTCTCGTTTGAGGAATACCGTTCTTACGGCGACGAAGGCGAGGTCGACCGCGATTTCGACGAGTACGCGAGGACCGGTGGCATGTCCGGCTCCTACCCTTATCCGTTGCAGGAGCAGCGTTATCAATATCTCTCCAACGTCTTTAAGACACTCATTGTGAGAGATATCGTTCAACGGCATAACGTGAGAAACGAATCGGCCTTGCTGCGCATTGCCGATTACATGATGGACAATGTCTCCAACATTACGTCGGCCCGCAACATTACGGACGTTTTGAATGCTGACGGGCTCAAGATTACGAACAAGACGGTCGGCACGTACATGGGGTACCTGTGCGACGCGTTCGCCTTCTATAAGGTGCGCCGATATGACATTCGCGGCAAGAAATACCTCAAGAGCGGCGAGAAGTATTACCTGGCGGACCATGCATTTAAATACGCCCTGCTTGGAACACGCGACATGGATTGGGGTCGTGTGTACGAGAACATGGTGGCTATTGAGCTGTTGCGCCGCGGATACGAGGTGTACGTCGGCGTGCTCTACAAAAGGGAAATTGATTTTGTAGCAATCAAGCGAAGCGAGAAACTCTACATTCAGGTGAGCGACGATATCAGCTCGGATAAGACGTTCGAGAGGGAGATTTCGCCGCTTTTGAGCATCGGCGATGCGTATCCCAAGATGATTCTCGCCCGTACGCATCACGAGACAACAGATCGTGATGGGGTGCAGGTTGTGGATCTGGCGAGATGGCTGGCCGGCGAGGCGTAGCGCCTCTCGGGTCTATTCCTCAAAACTGAATAATTTTTGATTTTGAGGAATAGGATTGGCGGGTGGTTGCTGCGAGCTGGTGCATCCAGCCCGGCCCTTGCCCTACCCTAGCTCCTGCATGCGGCGGTAGATTTCGCAGATGCCTTTGATGGTGAGTTGGCCGTCGACTATGTCGAAGGCGTCGGTCGAATCGGCGACGATGCTGGCGAGGCCGCCCGTGGCGATGACGGTGGCGTCCTCGCGACCCAACTCGCGCTTCATGCGTGCGACCAGGCCCTCGGCCATGGCGGCGGCACCCGTCACGGCGCCGACCTTGATGCACTCCTCGGTATCGCGACCGATGGCGTGCTCGGGCGCCTCGAGCGGAACGCTGGCGAGCTTGGCGGCGCGGGCGGCAAGCGCATCCATCGATATGCGGATGCCCGGCGCAATCGCTCCGCCAATGTAGTAGCCGTCCTCGTCGATGACATCGATATTGGTCGCGGTGCCAAAGTCCACCACGATCGCCGGCGCGCCGTAGAAGGTCTCGGCGGCGACGGCGTTGGCGATGCGGTCCGCACCCACGGCCTGGGGGCGCGCCGCGCGCAGCTTGGTCACGGCCGCCGTCTGCGGGCCGATGACGATGGCATCCGCCGCGATGCGGTCGGCCACGGCGTGCCATTCGCGCGAGAGCTGCGGCACCACGCCGGCAAAGGCGATCGCGTCGACCGCGCTAAGCGAGAGGTCGTACATCTTAAAGAAGCCCATCAGACGCACGTGGATCTCGTCGGCGGTAAAAGAGCGGTCGGTGGGCATGCGCCACGACTGCACCAGCTCGTCTCCGTCAAACAGGCCCATGGCCGTCTGCGTGTTTCCCATATCGATAGCGAGCAGCATGTCTACTCCAGGTGTCGGCGTAAAAGGACGCGCACCATTGTATACGCGCTGCCGGCGTTGGGCTGCGATTCGTTTACGGGGACACGGGGGCTGAAAGTTATAAATATGAAGGAATTATGCTCTACGAGATTTTCCTTGCCGTTTACCGAACTCCCGAGTAATATTCTTTCTTGCGCACATGAGGCGCCCAGACATTGCGGGGTGGAGCAGTCTGGTAGCTCGCCGGGCTCATAACCCGGAGG
>CATYZK010000009.1 GCA_958415665.1 uncultured Collinsella sp.
GTCCTGCGCAAGACGAAGGCCACATTAAGTGGCCTTCTTTGCGTGCGGAACTCATATCGAGCAAAAGCCCAAGCGGCCCTCTCGGTTCAGCCAAGTTGACGTAGCTGAGATGCAGCGCGCAGTCTGCTCACTCCTCGAAGTTCTTAGCGGAAATGAGTCGACTTGCAATAACGGTTTGCTTGCAGCAACGGTTGAGCTGCAACAAATTTTTTATTGGACCTCGAACCCTATACTCGATGTTCGCTTCGTTCATTGAGTGTTGCTCGCGAGGGGTCTGGAGTATATCGTTCCGCCCGCAGTTTCGCAGGCCAAAGGCCGAGAATGTTTGAGGACGGAATGATATACTCCAGACCCCCAGGAAGGTTACTTATGAACTACGCAAACATTAAGTATTTCGACATTGCTGATGGGGAAGGCGTTCGTACTTCTCTGTTTGTGAGTGGGTGCCGTCGTGGGTGCAAGAACTGCTTTAACTCTGTTGCGTGGGACTTTGCTGCGGGCGAGCCCTTTGATAGCGCCGTCGAGGACAAGATTATCGAGAGCCTCGACCATCCCTTTATCGATGGTCTGACGATTTTGGGCGGCGAGCCTATGGAACCTGAGAATCAGGCGGGGCTCGTTGATTTCATTGAGCGTGTTCGTGCCGCTTATCCTATGGGGTCGGGGAAGACCATTTGGTGCTTTACCGGTGACGTGCTCGAGGAGCTTATGCCGGGTGGTCGTCACCATACTGAGGTGACGGACCGCATCCTTGCCTGCCTCGACATGTTGGTGGACGGCCCGTTTGTTCAAGATCTGTACGATATCTCGTTGCGCTTTAGGGGCTCGAGCAACCAGCGCGTGATCGATATGAACGCTACGCGCGCCCGTGCTGAGCGCGAGGGCGTTGCGCTTTGTGATGCGGTTGAACTTTGGCGTGATGATCCGGTCTATTCGACCCATACTATGTAGCTTGTGGTCGATGCCGGAGGGCGTGGTACCATAGCGCGAACGTGAAATCGGAAAAGTGAGGCCCAGATGGTCGATCAGGAAAAAGTCGAGGCCGCCATTAAGCTGTTGCTTGAGGGCATAGGCGAGGACCCAACTCGTGAGGGCCTGCTGGAGACCCCGGCGCGCGTTGCCCGTATGTATGGTGAGATCGCCGGCGGCATGGACCAGAGTGCCGAGGAGCATCTGTCCAAAACCTTTGCCGTCGCTTCGAACGATTTGGTTATCGAGCGCGACATTACGTTCTACTCGCTGTGCGAACATCATCTGCTGCCGTTTTATGGCAAGGCCGCCATTGGTTATATCCCTAACGGTCGGGTGGCTGGGCTTTCTAAGCTCGCCCGCACGGTTGAGGTTTATGCCCGCCGTCTTCAGCTGCAGGAGCAACTGTGCGCACAGGTTGCCGATGCCCTCATGGATTATCTTGCTCCCCAGGGAGCGATTGTGCTCATGGAAGCTGAGCATATGTGTATGACGATGCGTGGCGTGCAAAAGCCCGGCACCAAGACCGTGACGCTTGCTCGCCGCGGCGTCTTTGAGACCGATCCCGCGCTCGAGGAGCGTTTCTTTAGGATGCTGGGCCGCTAACCATGAGAGTCGTCAACGACTTTACATCGAAGACCGATGAGGGGACGTCGCGTCGCGGCTTTATGGCTTCGGGCCTGGCCCCCTTTGGTGCCATGCCTCGCATTGATTACATTTGTGCCAACGGGCTGTTCCGGCGGCACCTGGGCAACATCGTACAGTTGGAATCGGGGCGCATCTTCTGCCGCCACGGTATTGACCATCTGCTCGATGTCGCTCGCATTATGTGGATCAAGAATCTCGAGGAACAGCTCGAATTTGACCGCGAGGTCATCTACGCTACGGCACTTCTTCACGATATCGGCAAAGATGAACAGTATGAATCGGGTATATCCCATGATGTTGCAAGCGAACGCGTCGCTGATGCGATTCTCGGCGGCATGCCCGATGACGTGGCGTTTGAGCCGGCCGATGCCGCAGCCATTAAGACGGCCATTCTGGGCCATCGAAAGCTGCGCGTGAACAGCCAACCGCTTGAGCGTCTGCTCTATGCAGCCGACAAAGCGTCGCGTGCCTGCTTTGCATGCCCCGCGCGCAACGCTTGCAACTGGAGCGATGATAAAAAGAATCTGTCGATTCGCGTGTAGTTAGTTTGCGCGGTCGGGGTTCTAAACGAAGGAGACGATCGCGTTGAGTAACAAGAAACTGCCCGAGAATGCAACCAAGACTGAAGGTGCTGAGCTCGCCCGCCGTGGAAGGGGCGAAATATCCACCGCAACGGCGGTGCCTCACGTGAGCTATGACGATCTGCGCCATGCCGATCGTATTGTCATTGACGGCCTTGAGGTTTTTGCCAACCATGGCGTGTATCCCGAGGAGAACGCGCTGGGTCAGAAGTTCATCGTTTCTCTGGTGCTCTATGCCGACCTGCGCGCGGCGGGGGAGCACGATAACCTGGACGCCTCGATTGACTACGGCTCGGTGTGCCACGATGTCGATGGCTATCTGCGCGAGCACACGTTTAAGCTCATCGAGGCGGCAGCCGAGGGGACAGCCCAGATGCTGCTGCGCCGTTATCCCTCGCTGCTTGGTGTGCGCATAAAGCTCGATAAGCCGTGGGCTCCTGTTGGCCTGCCCCTGGCAAGCTGCGGCGTCGAGATCGAGCGCGTGCGCTAACCGGTTCTAATACGACTCTATGGGTGGCTGCTTGAGCCGCTGCGACAGAGCTTTATTGTTGGGACAGTACGTGTCGAGCAGGGCGTGGAATCGCTGATTGTGGCTTGGCTCGAGCAAGTGGACGAGCTCGTGGGCGACAACCATGTCGAGGCATTCGACAGGGTAGGCGGCGAGCTCGCGCGCGATGCGAATGGCGCCGGTTTTGGGTGTGCAGGAGCCCCAACGCGTTTTCATGCTGCGCACGGAGACGCGGGCCACGGTGACGCCCATTGCGATTTCGTACGCGTGCACGATGTCGCGTAGCGCTGCGGTGACCTCGGACGCGTAGAGCTGGTCGATGTGGGCTTGGAGCTCGTCGGACGTTAGGCCGTCGAGGATTGCGTGCCGCTTGGCCTGCGGGCCTTCGTCCGATTCATCGGTACCCATAAAACTTGCGAAGGTGGCCTGTTTGGGTCGCGGTGCGGGTGATGCAAAGTTGTGATCGAGTGCATCCTGTACCGTGATGGGCTTGCCCCAAAGTGCAATGATGGACGAGGGGCTGAGCGGCTCTCGTGCCGTCGCCTGACGCTGCTCGCGCTGGGCAAGTCGGCTGGTAATCCAGGCGCTGTTGCGCTTCACAAACGCTTCGATACGCTCGCGGGTGGCGCCGAGCGGTGCGCTGGCGTGGACCTCACCGCTCGAAGTGACGCGTAGGTTGAAGTTCTTGACGCGCTTTTTGGTAACGACGACGGGGATGGTCGTCCCATCCGGTCGGGATGCGGAAATCGTAAACTGCTGCGTCAAAAGCGGTCCTTCAGATCGGGGACGGGCCGGCATGTCGACCGTTCGGCATGCCGGCCCGCTCAAGGGATGTGAAATTAATAACGCTCGAAGAAGGCAAGCGCGTTGTCGCTGCAGAGCTTTTGCATCACGGTCTTGCCAAAATGCTTGGAAAGCATGTTCTGGAACTCGGGCATCTTGCTGGCATCGGAGAGGAAAGCGGGCACCGTGGCGCCGTCCCAGTCGCCGCCGAGCGCGATGACGTCCTCGCCGCCCAGGTCGAGCCAGTGCTCGATATGCGCCGCCAGCTGGTCGAAGGTGACGTCTGCGGCGGTCTTGTCGGTTGCGTCGTTGGAAAGGAACTCGCTGCAGTAGTTGAGGCCGACGATGCCACCCATGTCGCGAATGGTGCGGAACTGGTCGTCGGTAAGGTTGCGTTTGGCGCCGCAAACCGCACGGGAGTTGGAGTGGCTGGCGACGAAGGGACGCGTGGCGCGGGCGGCGACCTCGTCAAAGCACTCATCGTTGAGGTGGGAGACGTCGAGCACCATGCCGGCGTGCTCCATCTGCGTAAGCGCCTCGATGCCGGCGGCGGTGAGGCCGGCGTGGGTGTCGTGGCCGCTCGCGAGCGGTCCCTGCGCGTTCCAGCTGAGTGACGACATAAGCACGCCCAGGCTCTTGAGCACCTCGATCAGCGCGGGGTCCTCGGCAAAGAACGTGGCGTTTTCGATGGTGTGGATGCAAGCGACCTTGCCGTCCTTGAGCGCGGGGCGAATGTCTGCGGCGCTGCGCACGTTGACCATACGGTCGTGGTTGAGCATTGCCTGGCCGCTCATATGCGCCATGATCTGCGCCTGGAAGCGCGCGGCGTGGGCGGTGGGAATCTCGTCGGGGACAAACGTGGCGAAGCACTGTGCCCACGGCGTGTTGCCGATCTTTGCGAGCGAGATGGCACAGGCGTTACCCTCGATGAGGTCGAAATCTTGCGGATGCGTTTCGTCGCCGGGGAAATAACCGTCGGTGCCGGCAGTAAAGCGCAGGTCGAGATCGAGCGTGGCCCAGCCGATTCGGTCGGCAGTGTCGCAGTGTAGGTCAAATACGGGATATGCCATGGTTCCTCCGGTTGCAGCGTTTCTTTGCAAACTGTCATTGAATTGTATGACTAGGGTATAGTTAGCGCCATATGTTCACGGCGGCCCGCGTTGTGCGCCGCCCTTATATACGGAGGTTTCCATGTCCAACCAGGGCAAGAAGGTCAAGACCCATTATCGTGGCACGCTCGACGACGGCACGCAGTTCGATAGCTCCTACGATCGCGGCGAGCCGCTGGAGTTCACCTGTGGCGCCGGCCAGATGATCAAGGGCTTCGACGCCGCTGTTGTCGACATGCAGGTGGGCGAGAAGAAGACCGTGCACATTCCTGCTGCCGATGCCTACGGCGAGCACAATCCCGAGATGGTTATTACCTTCCCGGCCGAACAGGTTCCCAACATCGAGCAGATCGAGAAGGGCATGAAGCTTTTCCTGTCCACGCCGAGCGGTATGCCCGTCCCCGCCGTGGTCATCGACGTAACGCCCGAGGCCGTGACGCTCGACGCCAACCACGAGTTGGCCGGCAAGGACCTCAACTTTGATATCGAGCTCGTCGAGGTCGAGGGCTAGGCTATGCCCGCGAATCTGGTTTCGACAGCGTGCCTCGGAAATCTCAACGATCCGTCCTATGAGCTTTTACTTCGCCGGGAGTTGGGTGGCGTCTTTGAGATTGATGAGCTGGTGCTCGATTGGGATCAGGCGGATGTCCGCGCGTTTGTGGGCACCACGGAGCTGGGACGCACGGTTGATATTGGACCGGGCGTTGCTGACAGTGAACGACTTACCGACGGTGACGTGCTTGCCATTGACCGTTCGGGCACGGTGCCCGTAGCGGTTGTCGTGCGCCTGCGCAGCGCCGAGGTCTATCTGGTCGAAGTTGACCGCATGGACCCGATTGCGCTCGCGCATGCCTGCTGGGAAATCGGCAACATGCACGCGCCGCTCTTCCGAGGTGACTCGGATGATCATACCGTGCGCATGTATACGCCGGTGCAACCGATTTTGGGCCGCATGCTCCGGGGTATCGAGGGCGTTCGACTCTCGGTGGTTACGCGCGAGCTCGATGCCAGCCGACGCTTTGCGTCGAGCGCGGCAGATGTCGTTGTGAGCATGGCTCCAGACTTTACGATCGTAAAAAGGGCGCGTAAGTAAGCGCGCATATACGCAAGACGGACTTTGAGAGGCAATCAATCAAAGTCCGTCTTGCTGTTGATGAGATGCTTTGGGGGAAGCATATGGGTCTTGAGGGAATCAAGCTGATCGCCTGCGATTTGGATGGCACGCTGCTGCATCCGGGGGAGCGTGAGCCGCGCCCCGAGGCGTTTGAGCTCATTCGCGAGTTGCATCGTCGCGGCATTGTGTTTATGCCGGCAAGCGGCCGCCAATATGCGAGCCTGCGTTACCTCTTTGCGCCGGTGGCCGACGAGCTGGGCTATGTGTGCGAAAACGGCGCCCTGGTCATGAGCGAGGGGCGTGCCGTGGTTAAGCGGTCTATGGGGCGCGACCTGGCCATGGATATCGCGAATGCCGTGGTTGCGTATCCCCATGCCGATGTGACCCTGTCGTGCGAGGGACACCTCTACACCATGAGCGGCAACGATACGTTTGTCGACCACCTGCGCTATGAGGTCCACTGCGATGTGGCGGTGGTTGACCGCCCCGAAGACATTGACGAGGATGTCATTAAGATTGCATTTCAGACGTCCGAGGACGACCAGCCGGCGGCACTGGAGTATTTCGAGCGCCACTTTAGCGATCGAGTCGATGTCATGACATCGGGAACCGAATGGACGGACTTTATCGGGTTTGGTTCGGGCAAGGGTTCCGCGCTTGCCGACTACGGTCGCGCCCTGGGGATTTCGCCCGATGAGATGATGGCGTTTGGCGACAACGAGAACGATCGCGACATGCTCAACGTCGTGGGCCATCCCTATCTGATGGAAAACTGCAATCCTACCATGCGTGGCATCAACGACCGCGTCCGCTACGTGCGAACGGTCGAAGAGGAGCTGCGTCGCCTGCTCGCTGAGTAGGCTTTTGGGACATGCCTACCGGCAGTTGGGGCAGAGGCCTTCGAAGATAGTGTAGTGCGAGGAGACGTTCCAGCCGATTTGCTCGGACGCCTTGGTATCGAGTTGGGCGTCGAAGGGGAGCGGTACGTCGATGACGCGGCCGCACGAGGTGCAGATGATATGCGCATGCGGCTCGACAGTGCGATCGAAGCGGCTGCCGCCCGGCGTCTTGATGGAGAGGATTTCTCCCGCGTCTGCTAAAAGGTTGAGGTTGCGGTAGACCGTGCCGCGACTGATCTTGTCGTCCTGCTCGCGTACAGCGTTGTAGATCTCGTCGGCGGTGGGGTGGCTATAGCTTTGGCGCACGGCGTCCAAGACCAGCTTTCGCTGTTTGGTGTTTCGTCTTTGTACTGCCATGCGCCTCGCCTCTTTTCTGGTAATGGTATACAAGCAAATGATACCGTATTTAGAACACAATACTAATAACGAGGGCTAAAACCGTCTTCGTCAGCAAGGGGAGTGCGGAGCTGTGCCTTCTTGAGGCAAAAGCGGATTCCCATGCGCTCGTACGAGGCGTGAAGCGCCTCGAGATGCGACAGGATGTTTGCAGGCGTGCCCTGCACCTCCATTTCGACCGAGCCGTCTTCCATGTTGCGTACCCAACCGGTGAGGGAGCGCGCCTGTGCCAGATTGGTGTTGTTAAAGCGGAAACCCACGCCTTGGACCTGTCCCTCCCAGCGCAAGAAATACCGTTGAGGCACGCTGCTGGTTGCGTTATCACCAGCTAGGACGGTAAGGCGTTGGCGTAGCTCCATCTCCAGAGAAGAAGGCTTTTGAGGCTCGCGCTTGGCGCCGGAAAAGAGCTGATCGAAAAACCCCATGGCACGACCTAGTTCTGCGAATCGGCGGGAAAGGCGATGCCCGCCTGCTGGCGCACGGCATCCATGATGCGCAATGAGACGAGCGTGACATCGCGGTAGTGGCCAAGTTCGTGACGTCCCGCCGGGGTATCCCAAATCTCTTCCTTAACGTTATCGATGCCGCCGATGGCGGTGATAAAGTCGGCGAGCTCATACTCCATGGTGTTGCTCGACTTTGGCAGGTCGAGCATGCGGCCGTTGTCGCCCTGCTCGCGCGGGGCCTCGGTGGCCGACCCGCGCACAACATCGCCGCGGTAGTCGATGTGCACGTTGCGGGGTGTGGACAGATGGTCGATCTGGATGGTGCCGCGCTCGCCTTCGATTTGCGAGGGCAGCAAGTCGTTCGTGATCTTGGAGTGCGCAAGTTCGACGGAGATGCGGCCGCCGCCGTAGCTGGCGAGGATGGAACCGCAGCCGTCGATGGGTCCGTTCGTGAGCTGTTGCGTGGCGGGATCCAGCAACGTGGTCATGCTGGTGAGGCCGGAGGGCATGCCGAAGATCTCGACCATGGGCTCGACAGTGTAGACGCCGATATCCATGAGGGACCCCGATGCCATGTGGCAGTCGAAGATATTGGTGGCACGTCCCGCGAGAACCTCGTTGTAGCGCGAAGAATATTTGCCAAAGCGCAGCGAAGCGCGGCGAATGGGCGCAATCTCGCCTAAGGCGTCCTCGATGGCGTGGAAGGCGGGGTCATGGAGGGGGCGCATGGCCTCGAGGGCTACAACGCCCGCTGCCTCGGCGGCGCGGAAGACCTCCAGCGCCTGTGCCTCGGTGGCGCAGAAGGGCTTCTCGACGATGACGTGTTTGCCGCCGGCGATGCAGGCAAGGGCCTGCTCGTGGTGAAGTGCGTTGGGACTGCCAATATAGACGGCATCGACATCGTCGGCGGACGCGAGCTCATCGAGTGCGGTGAAGTTGCGCTCGCCGCCGTGCTCAGCGGTAAAGGCGGCGCCGCGCTCGGCATTGCGCGAGAGCGTGCCCACGAATGCAGCCAGGTCGTTGGCGTTGACGACCTGGATGAAGTCGTCGGTGATCATGGATGTGCCGATGGTCGCGATGCGCAGCATATGTCCCCCTTGCGTTGTTTGGTCTACAGGATGAGTGTAGCGCGGGAGAACGAAAAAACGTGCGAAAACGCCGTTACAGGTCGCTCTCGTTAAAGCCGGTGTCGATATCGAGGTTGCTGCCGTCGGCCGCCGTGGTGGCGAGCTCGTCGCAGCGTTCGTTGAGCTCGTGGCCGGCATGACCCTTAACCCAGATGAACTCGACCTTGTGCTTGCTCTTTGCGGTGATCAGGCGTTCCCACAGGTCGCGGTTCTTAACGGGCTGCTTGTTGGCGGTCTTCCAACCGCGCTTTTTCCAGCCGTCGATCCAATGCTTGTTAAAGGCGTTGACGACGTACTGCGAGTCGGAATGGACCTCGACCTCGCAGGGGCGGTTGAGCGCTTCGAGCGCCACGATGACGGCCATGAGCTCCATGCGGTTGTTGGTGGTCTTGGCATAGCCGCGCGAAAGCTCGGAGATGAAGGTCTTGCCGGCGGGGTTGGTGTATTTGAGTACGGCACCATAGCCGCCGCGTCCCGGATTTGATCGGGCCGAGCCGTCGGTATAGATGATGACCTTCACATGGTTCCTTTCGCTGAGTGCTTCTCTCGTGAGTGACCATTGTAGCGCCATGCCCGCCGGGGGCCAGCAATCTACGATTTCTACCCCGTCTTCCGACTGTTAGTTGGCATGGATGATGCGGTTGAGCTCGTCGAGGTATTGCTGCAAGAGGAGAGAGGGCTTGCGCTCGTCGTGCATGATGTAGCCAACGTGCATCGTTGGGGCGTCTGCTAGCGGGATCGATGCCATGCCCCATTGCATTTCATTGGAGAGGACACCGGTCGACAGGGTGTAACCGTTCGACGTGATAAGTAAGTTAGTAAGTGTTCCGCGGTCCGAGATTCGTATGTTGCGGTCGCAAGGGATATAGCTAAAAGGTTCCTCGGCGTAATAGAAGGAGTTTGAGGTTCCCTGCTCAAAGCTGTAGCGCGTATAGGGCGTGAGGTCGGCAAGGGACAGCTGCGGGCGGCGTGCGAGCGGGTGGCGCTCGCTAACGAAGACGTGGACCGTCGCGTCGAAGAGGGGATGGAAGCTTGCGCGGGCATCGGCGAAGGCCTTCTGCAGAACGCGGGCGTTAAAGTCATCCAGATACAGAATGCCGATATCGCTGCGAAACGCACGGACGTCATCGATGATCTGCGATGTGGTGGTCTCGCGCATGATGAACTCGAACTTGCTGTCGCGGCAGCGTTCGACGACGTTGACAAAGGCCTCGACCGAAAAGGCGTAGTGCTGGGCGGAAATGGCGAGGCGGGCTTGCGGGGTGCCACCGTCCTCGTAGCGTGCCTCGAGCATGTCGGCCTGCTCTACGACCTGGCGCGCATAGCCCAAAAGCTCGGTGCCGTCGTTGGTGAGCGTGACGCCGCGGCTGGAGCGCGTGAAGATTTCCAAGTGGAGCTCCTGCTCCAGGCTTTTGACGGCGTTTGAGATGTTGGACTGAGCGGTATAGAGGCGCTGAGCTGCGGCGTTGATTGAGCCGGACTCTGCCACGGCGATCAGAAAACGAAGCTGCTGAAGGGTCATCGACGCCACCCTTTCGATTGCTATCTATAAAACCGATAACAGGTTAGCGCTTTTAAGTGATTGACCGAGCGAAACAATGCTCGTACTATTCAAAACACACAAAGGCGGTAGGTAATTAAGCCGACCACGGAACCGGGATGTCAAAAGGAGGACCGCATATGAATTGCTTACCAAGACGAATGCCGGGCTCCTGTTTGCGCCCGTCGGCGTGATCAGGAGACAGCGACTTACTTCTCTCTTTTTTACTTTCGTTCGATCAAGGAGATCATCATGAGCCAGTTCATCAACAACCCCGAGCACACCTTTGGTTTCGATACCCTGCAGCTGCACGTTGGCCAGGAGAGCGCCGATCCCGCATCCGACTCCCGTGCCGTGCCTATCTACCAGACCACGAGCTATGTGTTCCGCAACTCCCAGCACGCCGCCGACCGCTTTGGTCTTGCCGACGCCGGTAACATCTACGGTCGTCTGACCAACTCCACCCAGGGCGTCTTCGAGGACCGTATCGCCGCACTCGAGGGCGGCGTGGCAGGTCTTGCCGTCGCCTCCGGCGCTGCTGCCATCACCTATACCCTGCAGGCCCTTGCCCAGGCCGGTGACCACGTGGTGGCTCAGAAGACCATCTACGGTGGCTCCTACAACCTGCTGGAGCATACGCTCTCCCAGTTTGGCGTCGAGACCACGTTTGTCGATGCCCATAACCTGGACGAGGTTGAGGGTGCCATCAAGGCCAACACCACGGTCATCTATCTCGAGACGCTCGGCAACCCCAACTCCGATATCCCCAACATCGACGCCATCTCCGAGATCGCCAAGAAGCACGGTCTGCCGGTTGTCGTCGATAACACCTTCGGCACCCCGTATCTGTTCCGTCCGCTGGAGCATGGTGCCAACATCGTCGTCCACTCCGCAACCAAGTTCATCGGCGGCCACGGCACCTCGCTGGGCGGTGTGATCGTCGACGGCGGTAACTTCGATTGGAAGGCGAGCGGAAAGTACGCCCAGATTGCTGAGCCCAACCCCTCCTACCATGGTGTTTCGTTTGCCGAGGCTGCCGGTCCCGCCGCCTTCGCAACCTATGTTCGCGCCATCCTGCTGCGTGACGAGGGTGCCTGCATCAGCCCGTTCAACGCCTGGGTCCTGCTCCAGGGCACCGAGACTCTGTCGCTGCGCGTCGACCGCCATGTCGAGAACACCAAGAAGGTCGTTGAGTTCCTGGCTGGTGACAGCCACGTCGCCAAGGTGAACCACCCGAGCCTGCCTGAGCACCCCGATCACGAGCTCTATCAGAAGTACTTCCCCCGTGGCGGCGCTTCGATCTTCACCTTTGAGATTAAGGGTGGCCAGGAGGCTGCCTGGAAGTTCATCGATCATCTGCAGGTATTCTCGCTGCTCGCCAACGTGGCCGACGTCAAGTCGCTCGTCGTGCACCCGGCTACCACCACGCACTCCCAGCTCTCTGCCGAGGAGCTCGCCGAGCAGAACATCACGCCCTCCACGATCCGTCTTTCCATCGGTACCGAGAACGCCGAGGACATCATTTGGGATCTGAAGCAGGCCTTCGCCGCGCTGGACGAGTAAGGCGACTTGTGCAAGGGCCCCTTGCGACTCGATAGGTATAACTGCATAAAATGCCTGCTCAAGGCGCCTGTGCGAACAATGGTTGCGCAGGCGCCTTTTTTGCATAGGAAGGGCGCTATTACAGGGTTTTTGGCATGCTTTATGCATTCGAGTTGTGGAAAACTCCTGTTGAGAGGATGTGAGTTTTACGCAATTGACGTGCGCCTTTTGAGTAAAACCGCAGGTTGCGATTTGCTCGAGGTACTATGCAGCGCGATCGAATCACACGCAGCTCAAACGCAGCAAAAACGCACTACGGAGGTTTCCAGCTACATGAGGATCGATTCACGAAAACCGAAAGCCGCCGCCCTTTCCGCCGCTCTGACCGTGGCACTTTTGGCGGGCGCCGGCGCAACTGATGCCCACGCGGCGACACTATCCGATACGGTCGGATCAACGCCGTCCGAGGCGACGCTGGTGCAGCCCGTCGACTACCGCGGCGATGGTTATGGTTCCATGCAGGAGTGGAACGCCTCGATGGAGGCCAAGCGCGATTCCCTTGAGATGCGCGCTCAGATCATTATGAATATGTATGGCGACTATGCTACCGATGACGAGCGCGCTGTGCTGCAGGGTTGTATCGATGGTGCGGGCAGCCTTTTGACGATGGGGGAGGTCGACGCGAAGTCGACCGAGCTCGATGAGCTGCGCGCTGCGCTTGAGAATGCCAAGCGCGAAGCGCTCGAGGCCGAGGCCGCCGAGGCAGAGGCTGCCGAGGCCGCCCAGGCTTCGTACTACAACGCCGGCTACACTCCGTTCTACGCGTCTGCCGCGTCCTACGCGAACGGATCGGGCCTGACGCGCTCTGCTGGTGTCAATAACTACAACGGGCGCCGCGAGACCTATTACAGCAGCAATGTGCTTTATCACTATCGCACGGGCGAATGGACTCAGGATTCTGAGGGCTTCTGGCGCGATTCCGACGGCTATTACGTTGTTGCCGCGGGCGATATGGCACAGGGCTCGACCTTTACGGGCTCCAAGGGTGATTGCAAGGTCTATGACTCCGGCTGCGCCGCCGGAACCACCGACTACTACACCGGTTGGTAATCTGCCATCAGAGCAAAATAGGCACATGATGGGCGGGCGTCTTTACTGAGCTTTTAGGCAACGTAAAGCCGCCCTTTCTTTATGTGCGTTTGAGTTAACAGAGCCCTTACCGTGGCGGTACGCTGGGCGTATGCATGCGGGGCACACTGGTTCATGAGAAATAAGGTCTTTCTCGTGGAGGAAGTGGTCTCATGAACGCTCGAGATATCGCTATCGCCGCCGTCGCATTGGTACTTGGCTGTCTTGGCCCTACAGCTGCGTTTGTCGCAGGCATGCAGGGCTCGTGCGGGGCTGCTCCTATTGTGGTCGGCGCGCTCATCGCAGCAGCGCTGCTGGGCAGCGCGGGTGTGGTCCTTTGTCGCGATGACGAGGACGAGGCTCCGGAGTCGCAGCTCTAACCGTCGGAACGCCGACTACTGGTTATAGATGAAGATGAAAGCCGCCGCAAGGGGAGTGCTCCTTGCGGCGGCTTTACTGTCGAGTCTGTTGACGTGGCGAATCGGGCGCTACCAGCTTGCCTCGATATCGCGAATACGCTGATAGAGCCATTCGTTTTGCGGCACCTGGATACCGTGCTTGGCCGCGAGGCGGCAGATGGTACCCGCAAATTCCTCGACCTCGGTTCTGCGTTGAGCGATGCGGTCTTGCGCCATCGAGGGCATGCCGGCGGGATCGAGCCCTTTTATGAGACGCACCATCTGCGTCAGGTCTTCCTCGGTGAGCTCGATGCCCTCGGCATTGGCGACTGCAAGTGTCTCGCGCATGGCGGAAACAAAGCAGCGACGCTGCTCGGAGCCCTGTTCCGTGGCGCTTCCGTACGTGCCGCCGTAGGCCATGCAGGTTTGGTTGATGCCGTCGTTGAGCATGAGCTTGGCCCACATGCGGTGCGCGATGTCTGCCTCGACGGTGTGGGCGATGCCGCAGCGCGTGTAGAGCTCGTCGATGCCGGCGACGGTCGCGGGGTCGGTGCCGGCTGCCGTACCAAAGCGAATCTCGCCGGTGTTGGTAAAAGTGAGCTCGCCGTTGAGGAATACGGCATCCATACCCTGGCAGATACCCAGGACGGTGTGCTTCCAGCCAAAGCGCTCGGCAATCTTTTGCTCGCTGGTAATGCCGTTGCACAGCGAGGCGATGAACGTATTGGGGCCCACGATGTGCTCCATGGTCTGGATCGCCTGATCGAGTCCGGTTGTCTTGACCGTGAGGATGACCAGATCGGCGGGCATAGCCTCGCTGGCGCGGACGGACTTGAGCGCACAAGGTTTGCCGTTGACGGTGAGCGCGTCGTTTGCGTGACGATCGAAGCGCGCGTCGTCCATAACATATTCGACGGCGTCGTTGCCGAGCGCCTGGGCGATCATGCTACCGTAGAGCAGGCCGACACCGCCTTTGCCGATAAAGGCGACCTTGTTGATCTGCATGTGAATCATCTCCCCATAAAAAGGCGCCCGCGTGCAGGGCGCCTGATGGATTGTAAGCCGCCGGAGCGCCTTGTATGTGCGGGACGGCGGATATATAGAAGAACGGATGCGCTGGACTTATGCCGCGGGGCAGACCGCAAAGACGCGCGCGGGGTACCCGACGCCATCGCGAACCTTGGGGAAGGTGCAGAAGATGACGGCGCCCGTGGCGGGAAGTTCGTCCAGATGGTCCATGACTTCGATCTGATAGCGGTCGACCGAGAGGATGTATTGCTCGCCGGGGTAGGGGTAGGCGTCCTCGCGCGTGGTCACGGTCGCGGGGTCGGTGTCTGCCGGCTCGTGGCCGATAGCGCCGATGTTGCGCTCTTCAACGAGCCACTTGATGGCGTCGAGGTCCCAACCGGGGTAGTGGGGCTGGCCATACTCGTCCTTGTTCTCGAGGTCGGCGAGCTTGGACCAATCGGAGCGGAAAGCGACAAAGGCGTCCTCGGGAATACGGCCGTGCTCGTCCTCCCAGGCTTTAAGGTCCTCGACGGTCAGGATAAAGTCGGGGTTTGCGGCGCACTCCTCGTGCTTGTCAATCACGCAGAGCGGATGCATAAACTCAATGGGCTCGATCTCGCCGAGGGAGCGGCCGTCGACATGGAAGTGGCGCGGCGCGTCGACGTGGGTACCGTACTGCGAGGCGACCGAATACTGAAAGCAGCGCATGGGCGCGAGCATGTCCTCGGGCGTGTCGGGCAGGTAGTCGAAAAGCTTGGTGGACTCGAACGGCTTAAAGCCAAACCAGTGCGGGGTGTCGTACGAGAGCGTGTGGGTGAGGTCGACCCAGCGATAATCGTTGCTTTTGAGCTGGGAGGCGAGGTTCCAAAGGTCGAGCGCGGGCATGGTTGGCTCCTTTCATCGGGCTTTTTGCTGATGTTAAAGGGGCGCCGTGACGGCTCGATTTCTGCTGCGTTACGATACGTTCTCAATTGCGATTCCAAATTGTTTCGGCGGCGTGACCGTTGTGTTTCGCGTGGCCGGGGCACCGATGGCGAAGGGAGGGGCCGTGCAATATCGCGTTGACCCCAAAAGCGGTAACCGTATCTCGGCGTTGGGGCTGGGGTGCATGAGGTTTCCCGGCGCGCCGGGACGCCCGGATCCGAAGACGGCCGATGCCATCATTGCACATGCGGTGGAGCAGGGGATTAACTACCTGGACACGGCCTATCTCTATCCCGGCAACGAGACGTGCGTCGGGGCATCGCTTGAGCGCTTGGGCCTGCGCGATCAGGTTTTGCTCGCGACTAAGCTGCCGCATGCTTCGTGCAAATGCGCGGAGGATTTCGACCGCTATTTTGATGAGCAGCTGTGCCGCCTGCGGACTGACCATATCGACTACTACCTTATGCACAACATCACCTCGCCCGCGCAATGGGAGCGTGTGGTTGCGTTGGATATCGAGGACTGGATTGCGCGCCACAAGGCTACGGGGCGTATTCGCCAGATAGGCTTTTCGTACCACGGCAGTGCGGCGGACTTCCTTACGATGCTCGATGCGTATGACTGGGACTTCTGCCAGATCCAGTACAACTACGCCGGAGAGCGCTACCAGGCGGGAACGGCGGGGCTCATGGCTGCCGCCGAGCGCGGGCTTGCGGTGTTTGTGATGGAGCCGCTTTTGGGCGGACGCCTGGCAGGCAAGCTGCCGCCGCGGGCTCGCGCCGTGCTCGATAGCGCGAGCGATCCGCATCTGAATACGCCAGCTGCTTGGGGCCTCTCGTGGGTGTGGAATCATCCTCAAGTCACGATGCTGCTTTCGG
The DNA here is from genome assembly GCA_958415665.1 of uncultured Collinsella sp. Taxonomy (GTDB): domain Bacteria; phylum Actinomycetota; class Coriobacteriia; order Coriobacteriales; family Coriobacteriaceae; genus Collinsella. The sequence continues at coordinate 15,999 of CATYZK010000009.1, forward strand.
GTATGACCGATACCGAGCAGGTGGACGAGAACGCGGCGCTGGCAGGTCGTGCGCTGCCGGGTTCGATGACGACAGACCAGCTCGATACCATCGCACGCGTATTGGAAGAGTTTGAGAAATCGAACCGTGTGCCCTGCACAGGGTGCGGCTACTGCATGCCGTGCCCCAAGGGTGTCAACATCCCTGGTTGTTTTGCCGCCTACAACGCGAGCTATGCGCACAGCTGGTTTACGGGACTGTCGCAGTACTTTACGGCGAGCGCGGTGCGCACGAGCGAGCCCAAGCTGGTGAGCAATTGCATCAAGTGCGGCAAATGCGCGCGGCACTGTCCGCAACATATCGATATCCCCGAGCGTCTCGATGATGTGCGCCGCCGCTTTCAGCCTGGCCCCGTGACGGCCGCGCTCAAAGCCTTCGGCAAAACGCGCTCCTGATGCCCCTTTTATAACTTGCGGTGGAATAGTTCCTGTTTGCGGCAGAATAAGGCTTAAACAGGAACTATTTCACCGCAACCGATGAGGGGGAGCTGGAGATGCTGACGATTGGGTGTCACCTATCGACAACGAAGGGCTATCGGGCGATGGGGGAGACGGCGCTGTCTATTGGCGCCAACACCTTTGCGTTCTTTACGCGCAACCCGCGCGGTGGTAAGGCGAAAGACCTTGACGCGGATGACGTGGCGGCCCTGCGTGAGCTTATGGCGCAAAATGATTTTGGCCCGCTCGTGGCGCATGCTCCGTATACCTATAACCCCTGCTCCGCTAAGGAGCGGGCGCGCGAGTTTGCCCTGGAGGCCATGGCCGAGGACCTGCAGCGCATGGAAGCGCTGCCCGGTAACTACTACAACTTCCATCCCGGCGCACATGTAGGACAGGGGTCCGACGCCGGCATCCAGATGATTGTCGACACGCTTTGCCAGGTGATGTTCGAGGGACAGCAGACCACAGTGCTGCTCGAGACCATGGCGGGCAAGGGGACCGAGGTGGGCCGTAGCTTTGAGGAGCTGGCACGAATTATCGAGGGCGTCGCTGCCAAGCGCCCCGAGTTGTCGGATAAGCTAGGCGTGTGCCTGGACACCTGCCATGTGAGCGATGCCGGCTACGACATCATCCACGACCTTGACGGTGTGCTCGACGAGTTCGATCGTGTGGTGGGCATTGAGCGCTTACATGCCGTGCATATTAACGATTCCAAGAACCCCTGCGGTGCGCATAAGGATCGCCATGAGTGCATCGGCAAGGGCTACCTTGGCAGCGAGGAACTTGGTGGTGGTTTGCAGATTATGCACAATATTGTATCGAATGACCGTTTACGTGCGCTGCCATTCATTTTGGAGACGCCGAACGAACTTGCAGGTTATGCAGCGGAAATTACCCTGTTACGCTCGTTGCAGCAGTAATGACTGTCGCAAAGTGGAGTGCTTCATTCACGTTATAGGTTTGTTTCAATCAGTTTTCTGATTGCAGATTTGCAATTACGGGTGCATAATAGCCAACAGTTTTTGCAGACCTCTGAATCAAGTGGGGTCACCGGAAGGAGACTGATTATGAAGCTCAAGAAGCTTGGCGCATTTGCCGCCACGGGCGCCATGGCGCTCGCCCTTGCACTGACGGGTTGTGGCTCGTCCAATGCCACCTCTGGTTCCGATGCCGGTTCCAGCAGCTCTGACGACGTGAAGGTCGAGAAGGTCGACGGCTCCAAGGAGTACGCGCTCGTTAAGGACGGTACGCTGACCGTCGGCACCTCTGCCGAGTATGCGCCGTTTGAGTACAAGGACGACAACGGCGACTACCAGGGCTTTGACCTTGAGCTTATCAAGGCTATCGCCGACAAGCTGGGCCTGGACGTCGAGTATGTCAACAACGACTTCGACACGCTGGTTCCGGGTGTTGCTTCGGGCGCCAAGTACGACGTCTCCATCGCTGCTATCACCGATACGCCCGAGCGTGAGAAGGAAGTCGCTTTCTCCGACTCCTACTACATGGACGATCAGGCTATCGTGACCAAGGTCGACAACACCGACATTACGGCCGATAACTACAACGAGAAGCTCAACAACGCCGATGCTACGATCATCGTCCAGTCCGGCTCGACCGCCGAGGCCTTTGCCCAGGAGAACTTCCCCAAGGCCAAGATCGTCCCCTACAAGGACGCCACTGAGTGCTTCAGCGCCCTGCAGTCCGACAAGGGTGACGCCGTGGTGACCAACCGCTCCGTTGCCAGCCAGCTGACCGCCGAGCAGTTCAACACCTGCCAGACCATCAAGCAGATCAGCACGGGCGAGGAGTATGCCATCGCCATCAACCAGGGCAACACCAAGCTCAAGGACGACATCAACCAGGCCATCAAGGACCTGACCGATGACGGTACCGTTGACGCCCTCATGGCTAAGTACAATATCAAGTAAAATAGCTACTTGATTGCGCGCGGGCCCTTTCCGTTTTGGCGGAGAGGGCCTTTGCGTTTCTTGAATGGGCGTCGTCCCGCCCCGTTATGTCGGCAACTTACACGTTAGGAGCCACCTTGTCTCGATTGAACCAAGGAGCCATGGGCAAAAGCCATCCGCTGCCCTCGATGCTCCAAAAGCTAGCCTGCGCCCTGGCTGTGGCGCTCGCCCTGGTGTGTGCGGGGGCCTGCGTGCCCTCGACTGCCCAGGCGCTTGAGACCGCAAAGATCACCGCCCGGCCCAACACCGGCTCGGGTAGCGATGTGGTCGGTGGCACCGAGACCCGCATCACCTGGGAGGTCCAGGCCGATGCCGACGAGGAGCTGAGCGGCCTTTCGTTAACGTTTGCCGATGGCACGACCTTTGGCGCCGATGACACGCGCCTGACGATGCTCTCGGGCGATGACCTTATGGACCGTACGTCCATGAAGCCCACGTGCAAGGTCGACGGCCAGACGCTCAAGATCGATTTTGGCGAGACGGCGCCCGCCGGCGGTTATTTCCGCGTCGAGGTCTACGGCGTGACCTTCCCCGTCGAAGGCGGCGATGAGGCCTTTAGCGGTACCTACACCTTGGCCGATGGTTCGACCAAGAAGATCTCCAAGATTCCCTCGGTGGAGATCAAGGGCGTGACGGCTTTCGATAACTTCCTTGCCGACCTTAAGGAGCAGCCGTGGGTCGAGGCGTGGAACTCCAATATGTTCCTGCGCCTCTTCCTGAACCCGGTCATTTTGGTCCAGAGCCTGCCGATCGTCTTCAAGGGCTTCCTCATGTCGCTCTCGATCGTGCTCGTGGCGTTTCCGCTGGCAATTCCCTTCGGTTTCGCCCTGTCGCTCATGCGCATCTCTAAGTCGCGCATCCTTCGCTGCCTTGCCGGCATCTACGTGAACATCATCCGCGGTACGCCGGCGTTCCTGCAGATCTACATCGCGTTCTTCGGTCTGCCGCTGGCTGGCGTCAAGGTTGACGACTACGTGCTCGGCGTCATCGTCATGGCCATGAATTCGTCTGCCTACCTGTGCGAGATCTTTCGCGCCGGTATCCAGTCGATTCCCAAGGGCCAGAACGAGGCCGCGCGCTCGCTGGGCATGAACGCGTTCCAGACGCTGCTCTACGTTATGATCCCGCAGACGTTCCGCAATGTCCTGCCTACGCTGACCAGTGAGTTCATCCTGCTTTACAAGGATACGTCGCTGCTCGCGGCCGTGGGCGTGGTCGAGATCGTCATGAACGCCCGCACCATCGTGGCCACGACGGGCTCCATTACGCCGTATGTGGTTGCCGCTCTGTTCTACCTGGTCATCACCCTGCCGCTTGCCCGCCTGGTGAGTGGTCTTGAGGCAAGGCTTTTGGGCACGGCCGAAACCAAGAAGAAGCGTCCCGCCAAGAGCGCCGGACAGGTTGTCGCGACGCCCGCCGATCACATCGCCGGTCTGTAAGGAGGTCCTATCATGAGCGAAACCAATAACTCGAACGAGGTCGTCGTCAGCATCAAGAACCTCCAGAAGGCCTTTGGCGATAACGTGGTCCTGCGCGATATCGATCTGGACGTGCACAAGGGCGAGGTCGTCGTAGTCCTGGGCCCCTCGGGCTCGGGCAAATCGACGATGCTTCGCTGCATCAACCGTCTGGAGCACCCCACGAGCGGATCGATTGTCGTTGAGGGCGTGGATGTGTGCGCCAAGGGCGTCGACCTCAACAAGGTGCGTACGCATCTGGGCATGGTGTTCCAGCAGTTCAATCTGTTCCCGCACCTGTCGGTCAAAAAGAACGTCATGCTTGCGCAGCAAAAGGTGCTCAAGCGCAGCAAGGAAGAGGCTGAAAAGATCGCCGTCGAGGAGCTGACCAAGGTCGGTCTTGCCGAGCGTATCGACTTTATGCCGAGTCAGCTCTCGGGCGGCCAGCAGCAGCGCGTGGCCATCGCCCGCGCCCTGTCGATGAACCCGCACGTCATGCTTTTTGACGAGGCCACCTCGGCGCTCGACCCCGAGCTCGTGCGCGACGTTCTGGGCGTCATGCGCGACTTGGCGCGCGACGGTATGACCATGATCGTCGTGACACACGAGATGGGCTTTGCCCGCGACGTCGCCGACCGCGTCGTCTTTATGGACGGCGGCGTTATCGTGGAAGAGGGTACGCCGAGCGAGGTCTTCGACCATCCCAAGAGCGAGCGCACCAAGGCGTTTTTGGGCAACATCTCGTAGCTGGTTGACAGAACTTCCGTTACAAAGAGCGGGGGCTGGACGTGAATCCAGCCCCCGCTCTTTTGTTGGGATGGGGATGCGCTTTGATGCGGGCCTTATTTGCTGGAGGCCCTTGGTGTCATTACACCAGCTCGGCTCCCAGGGCCTTGCAAGCGGTCTCGCCCTCATCGTCGGGTGCGTCGTAGCAGATGACAGAGTCCACGACATTGACGCCGGCCTCGTCGGCGTCGGCCTTCCAGTTGTCCATCCACTCGCCCTCGGCCCACGAATAGGAGCCAAAGAGGACGACCTTCTTGTCGCCGAGGACTTCCTTGACCTCGTCCCACATCGGCTGGAACTCGTCGTACTCGAGTTCCTCGGAGCCCATGGCGGGGCAGCCGAAAGCGAAGGCATCGTAGCCGGCTGCCTTATCTGCAGAGAAGTCGGCACAAGGGATAACTTCGACCTCGGCGCCTGCGGACGTGGCGCCCTCGGCGACGAGATTTGCCATGGCCTCGGTGTTGCCCGTGCCGCTCCAGTAGACGACGGCGATCTTGCTCATGTTTTGTCCTTTCGGTTGTGCGGCGCGTAACCGCGGCTTGTATGCTCTATCGGGTTGCCTGGGCAAGTTGCGCCAAGCTGCAGCCCTGCTGATAGACGAAGGTGAGGTATTGGGTACAGGCGCGGTAGGCATCAAACGTCGCAAGCGCCCGTTCGACGTTCGTGTAGACCTTCCAGGCCCCAAAGACCTTGTAGTTCTCGCCGCGCTGGGCGATAAACTCGTGAACGTCGTCGTAGGGATATCCCAGGAAATAGCCTATTTCGTGCGGAAACTCGCAGGTGCAGTCGTTACTACAGCTGGCTTGCTGGGCCAGCGCGCATCGAGTCTGACTACAGGCACATTCCGCGGCGTTATTGCTCGCGAGTGTGATGCGTGACGCCAGGTGCACGAGGCATGTCGCGAGGTCGCCCGTGTCGTAGCCTTCCTTGGTGAGCGCCGTCTGGGCGCGCGGGTCCGCGAAGTAAGTGGCGAGGCTTTTGGGCCGGTATACGTACACGAGCGCTCCGCAGGGCCGCCAGACCAAAACGCTCAGGTGGATGCCGAGTGGGTCAAGTTCGCGATTGCACTGGGCGATAACGTTGAGCAGGCGAGCTCGGCGTTCTGCGATGGTTTCGGTTGCAGTCGAGCCGTCCCCGTGGGCGTAGGTGCCTGGATAGGTAAAGAGCGATGCCGGCTTGATGCCCGCGAGCGTAGGGGAGCAGTTGCGCACGACTGCTGCCTGAAACGTTGGGAGGTCTATGGTTCGAGTCATGACGTCGCTGTCTGTCCTTTCGTGTTAGCCTAGGAAAACTTATACACGAAAGTAAGCCATGGTCAACAAAAAAGTTTGAAGAGGGAAACTAATTGACCGAACGGACATGATTTTGGGTTAAGATGTGAACACCCCATGGGGGTATCTATATAGGGTTACTTGGAAAGGGGAGCACATGAGTGACTTACTCAACCCTGTGAATCTTATCGTGCTGGTCGTCATTGCCATCGGCATGTTTTTTGGGCTGCGTCGCATTGCCGCTTCGACACGCGGAAAGAGTTGCTGCAGCGATGGCGCGTGCGGCAAGAAGGCCAAAAGGGTCGTTGTGGCGGATACCGATGCGTCGCACTATCCCTATAGTGATGAGCTGCTCATCGGTGGCATGAGCTGTGACGGTTGCGCTCAGAACGTGGCCAATGCCCTCAATGCGCTGGACGGCGTGTGGGCAACGGTGACGTATGCGGACCACACGGCACGCGTGCGCTCTAAGCAGCCGGTTGATCGCTGTGCCCTCGAAGCGGCCGTGAAGGACGCGGGCTACTACGTCATGACACTGTAGGGCGCGTGCTTGGAGCAGGAAACGTCGCTAGGCTCGACCGCGCAGCTCAACGTCTTGGATATCGTCGAAGTCGATGGCGATGTCTTTGAGCCTGAGCAGCTTGAAGGCGGGGAGCACCTCGTCGAGGATGCCGGTGCGGGCGCGATAGCCGTACGTGTCGTAATAGGTGACTCGAACCAAATCGCCGCGTTTGAGACCCTCGAGCTTATGTGAAAGCTCGAGGGCTTTTTCTTCTGTCAATTCGCACTTGGGCTCAACGGTGATCTCCTGTTTGCGTACGAGTTCGTAGTATCCCGTCAACGCGGCAAAGGGCATGAACTGTGCGGCGCGGTTGGCGCGGACGGCACCGTTGGCAGTGAGGTTTGGGTCGGCGGCGCGACGCCTCCCCTCGGGGTCCGCCAAGCGCTCGAAGGCGGTCGGTGGCCTCATGGGCTGCTGTTTGGGTTTAGGCACGGTGTCCTCCAACCTGATCGTTGCGTTCGCGTGCGGTGGCGCCGGCGGTAAAGCTCAATCCCTTGACCAGGGCGTTCTTGCCGTATTTGCCTTTAACGGCCAACACGGCGCGCGCCAGGTCGCGCTCGCGCTCATCGGCCTCGACATCGCTAAACAGGTCAACGGTGGCGAACTCTTCGGGCATCAGGTTGCCAAAACCAAGGTTGATGCGCTTGACCGGTCGCTTGGGGTCGACTGTTTGTGCCCACAGCTCATCGAAATACCCCATGATCTTCTTAAACGAATTGGTGCGCTCGGGCAGCTTGCGCGAGGCGTTGGAGTGCGCAAAGAGCGCGGCATAGCCACCGCGCGGTTTGCCGCCGTGCTCGCCCACAAAGACGCCGTCGATCGCTTGTGCTTCTCGCACCAAACGACGTCGTTCGTCATCCTGCTGAACGGGTTTGGGGGCACGGGGCGCGAGCTCGGGGCCGTCAGTCGCTGCGGGTTCGATGCCCGACGTGCTCGAGCGCAGATGCCCGCACCCGTCGACGTATTGCGCCGTGCCGCTGGCATCGAGTCGGCGGATGTCGGCGCGCTCGCTCGCATAGCCCACAAAGAGCGAAATGCTGTCGCACACCACGTGTTTATCGACCAAGTCCAGCACGGCGGCATCGACCATTTCGCGCAAAACGGTATAGGCTTGCTCGTAGGCATAGCCCTTCGAGAGCACCTGTCCCGTGGTGGTCGAGGTTGCCTGCGGGCGGTAAGCCTGAATATCGGCGATGGTTGTCGGTTCGCGCCCAAAGGCGTGGTCGATCAGGTATTCGGCATTGACGCCGAGCTCGTCGTAGAGCAGGTTTTCGTCGAGCGCGGCGACGCCCATCAGGTCGTAGACACCGTACTTTTCGAGTCGCGCTGCCACGCCGGGGCCGATACCCCAGATATCGGTGATGGGGCGGTGGGGCCAGATCTCCTTGCGAAAGGTTTCGTCATCGAGCTTGCCGATGCGGCTGGACACGTGCTTGGCGGTAATGTCGAGCGCCACCTTTGCCTGGAATAGGTTGGGGCCGATGCCGACCGTCGCCGTGATGCCGGTGCGCCCCAGGACTTCGTCGCGCAGCATGCAGGCGAAGCCCTCGGCATCGGTGTGATAGAGATCCAGATAGGGCGTCACGTCGATGAAGCACTCGTCAATTGAATAGACGTGAACGTCTTGCGGGCTGACGTATTCCAGATAGATGCCGTAGATTTGCGCAGACACTTCCATGTAGTGCTGCATGCGCGGCACGGCCTTGATGTAGTCGATGCCATCGGGAATCTCGAACAGGCGGCAGCGGTTATGGATGCCGAGGTCCTTCATGGCTTGGGTGATAGCGAGGCAGATGGTCGTACGCCCGCGCGATTCGTCGGCAACGACCAGGTTGGTGGTGAGCGGATCGAGCCCACGGTCGACGCACTCGACGCTGGCGTAAAACGTCTTGAGGTCGATGCAGATATAGGTGTGCTGACCGTGCGCCATCCGTATCCTTCCATCAAACACATGTTCCTATCGAATATCTGTTCGATAATACCCGCTCGACCGGACACCGTCAAAACCAACCAAAAGGGGACAGGTTTATTTTGGTCGGTAAAACGCTTGACCTGCCAAAACAAACCTGTCCCTTTTTGGTCGGTTTACCTTGTGCTTACGGCGGTTCGGTAGCCTTGATGTGTTGAATACGCTGAAGGGATATGGATGACCGTCGATATGGGCGACCTTGCGCTTCTAATGTTGTCCGTGCTGTGCCTTGCGATCTTTGTCTGCTTGCTGATTAAGGTGCTCAAAGGACGGGCTATAAGAATCGACGAGTTGGGTTACTTGCTGCTTGTCGAGAGGCTACGGTCACCGGCGCTGACGGTTGCGATGAAAGCCGTCTCGAACTTGGCGTCGCTGCCGTTTATCGTCGGCGTGCTGGTCGCGGCAATACTGCGGGCGCCCTGTCGGCCCAATGTTATCTTGGCCGCCGTCAACGTTGGCGCCATCAGTGCAATAGACCAGCTGTTGAAGATTCTTGTGCGCCGACCTCGTCCCCAGGGATTTCGGCTTGTCGAGGCGCAGGGACTGAGTTTTCCCTCGGGCCACTCGATGGCGGCTATGGCGTTTTATGGCTATGGCATATGGTTAGTGCGATGCGGTGCGTTTGGCCTTCCGTTCAGCGCTGCCATCGAGATCGTACTTGCGTGTGCCATCCTTGCGGTGGGCGTCAGTCGTATCTATCTGGGTGTGCACTATGCCTCGGATGTACTGGGCGGCTTCTGCCTTTCGTTTGCCTGGCTCATCTTGTTTGTGCATCTTGTCGCCGGGGTTTTGGCGCTTTGACTGCTTGGTTGCCCTCCGTAAAGTCGCATCGGTTTTTAACGCAGCCCTAAAGAGCGCGAAACAGCTCGGAAAAGCTTGCTTCGTAGCATGAGCCTAACGATCGATACCACCATAAAGCACGGAAGGGTTGTGGGGATAATGGTCAACTATGGGTTTGGTATGCCGACGCGCTTGGTTGCGGATGGGGACGTGGCTCGCTGGTGTGGACGATTGGTCGCCCACTACGGCGGCACCAAGGCGCTGGTCGTGTTGGGAGGCGACAAGCATACGCGTGATGAGCTTGTCTCGGCGGCGCTGGGCTCGCTCGACCGTGCCCTGCTCGAACGCGTGCTCTTTCGTTGCGGCTCGGTCGGCGGCGACGGCGGAGACGAACTGGTCGATGAGGCCGTAGCCCTGGCGACCGATGAGGGCGTGGACTTTGTCTTGGCGATCGGCGATGCCGATACGGCAGGCTTTGCGCGCGAGCTCGCCCGTCGCATGGCCGTGCTCGATGCCGGCGAGGACGGCTTTGTTCCCTACGGGTGCATTGTCTCGGAGGGCAGAGTGCCTGCCGTCGTGGGTGCCGGTGAGGTTCCCGTTTTTGCCATCATCGCGCCCGAGCTGTTGGAAGGCATCGGCTCTCCCTTGCGCGAGCTGCTCGGCAGCGTATGCGCCGCAGCATAGGAGGGCGTTATGCCATATGTGCAGCTGGCGATAGCCATTGCTTGCGAGATCGGGGCATCGTCTGCCCTTAAGGCCACGCATGGCTTTACCGTGCCGGCGCCCAGTGTGGCGACAATTGTGCTGTACGGTCTGAGCTTCTACCTGTTTTCGCTCGTGCTTAACGTGCTCGACCTCGCGAGCGCCTATGCCACATGGTGCGCTGCGGGTATCGTCGCCACCTCGGTCATTTCGGTGCTGGTCTTTGGAGACCACCTGAGCCCCATGATGCTCGTGGGTCTTGGCCTGTGCGTCGCGGGCGTGGTTATCGTGAACCTCGCAAGCGCATCGTAGGTCGCTGGGCACGTGCCCCATTCATGCAATTAAAGAACGCCGGTCGTACGGGCGGGTTCCCATGCGACCGGCGTTTCGTTTGTATTTCGAGCATATTGCCAGCTTGCGACCTATGTTGCACAGGCGTAAACGCTCAGCGTCACCCGTGTTTCAAAACACTCCGTTAATAAAACGGGCGATTTTGGCTCGCATAATCCCCAACAACGAACGCGCACAGGCGCGCTCACCGCCACCGAAGAGGGGAGAAAACCATGAAGGAACTGGTACTCATCATTCGCCCGGAGATGCTCGAGAGCCTGAAGGCCATTCTTGACGAAGTGCATTGCGGCGGTATGACCGTTTCGTCTGTTATGGGCTGTGGCACGCAGAAGGGCGCCTCGACCGATGGCGTCAACGAGATTCGCGGCTTCAAGATCAACATCAACCTGCTGCCCAAGATCCAGGCGAGTGTGGTCGTGCGCGACCAGGATGTCGAGACCATTATCTCGGCCGTTCGCGAGCGCATGGCCGACGGTCGTGTGGGCGACGGCAAGATCTTTATCCGCGATATTGCCGATGCCGTGCGAATCCGCACCGGCGAGCGTGGCAACGCCGCTCTGTAGGTAGATGGATCGAGAGAAGGCGATTGCCATGCCTGGTACCAAACCACTCGTCCAGATTAAGAACATCAACAAGTTCTACGGCGAGAACCATGTGGTCAAAGACCTGTCCATCGATGTGCAGGAGGGCGAGTTCCTGACGATTCTGGGATCGTCCGGCTCGGGCAAGTCGACGACGCTGCGCATGGTCGCCGGCTTTGAGCAGCCCACGACGGGCGAGATTTTGCTTGCCGGCACCAATGTGGCCGATAAGGAGCCGTTCGAGCGCGACGTGAACACCGTGTTCCAGAGCTACGCGCTGTTTCCGCACATGACCATCTTCGACAACGTCGCCTACGGCCTGAGGATGAAGAAGGTTCCCAAGGACGAGATTCGCGAGCGCGTGATGGAGATGCTCGACCTGGTGCAGCTCGGCGGCTTTGAGGGCCGCAAACCCGATCAGCTGTCCGGCGGCCAAAAGCAGCGCGTTGCCATTGCTCGCGCCCTGGTCAACCGACCCAAGATCTTGCTGCTCGACGAGCCGCTGGGTGCGCTCGATCTCAAGCTGCGCAAGCAGATGCAGCTCGAGCTCAAGCGCCTCCAGCGCAAGCTCAATATTACGTTTCTCTACGTGACGCACGATCAAGAAGAGGCGCTCACCATGAGCGACCGTATCGCGATCATGCACGACGGCGTGCTGGAGCAGATTGGTACGCCCAAGGAGATCTACGAGGCGCCGGCAAGCAAGTTCGTGGCCACGTTTATCGGCGAGACCAACCTGTTCGAAGGCATGGTTTCGGCCGACACGCCCGATGGGCTCGAGATTTCGCTCGAGTCCGGCACGATTCGTTCCGATGCCAAGGGCTTTCACTTTGGCGAGCTCGTGGCCGTGTCGGTGCGTCCGGAGCGCATGCAGTTTGCGCTCGAGCCGCGCGATGGCTTCTCGCTCATGGGCACCGTGCGTGAGCAGGTGTACGTGGGCTCCATGATCAAGGCGATCGTGGTATTGCCCGATGGCCAGGAGGTGCGCCTGGAGCGGCTGGCTGGCGACGAGCTGCCCGAGAACGGCCTGGTCTATCTGTACTGGGACCCGGCGGATGCCCGCACGATCAAGACGCTCGACCAGGTCTTTTTCTCGGCACTCGAGAATGCCGAGATGCGTTAGGGGGCGACAGCTATGTCCGATACCGCAACTATGGCGGCGACCGTTGCCGCCACCGAGCATGACGTCGAGGCCGCCCGCATTGAGCGCCGCCGCCGTTTTCGCTCCAACACGCTGCCGTCGCTGGTCACCGTGGGGCCCGTCACCCTGTGGCTGATTGCATTTATCGCGGTGCCGTTGCTCTACATCCTGATCATGGGCTTTTGCTCCACCGATCAGTACTACAACGTGGTCTATAGCTTTACGCTCGATAACTTCCAGGCCATGCTGGACCCCGAGTACCTTAAGATCTACGGTCAGTCCATCCTGATCGCGGCCATTTCCACGGTCGTTTGCCTGGTACTGGCCTATCCGTTTAGCTACCTGATCAGCCGTACGTTCAAGTCCAAAAAGACACTGCTGTACATGATGATCATCATTCCGTTTTGGACGAACTCGCTGGTGCGTATCTATGGGTGGCGCACGTTTCTTTCGGCGAGCGGTCAGCTCAACAGCTTTTTGATGGCAATCGGTGCGACGAGTGAGCCCATTCAGTTCCTGTATAACCAAGCCTGCACGGTTTTTGGTATGGCCTACGACATGTTTCCGTTTATGGTGCTGCCGCTCTACGCCGCCATCGAAAAGCTCGACGAGTCGCAGATCGAGGCGAGCTTTGATTTGGGTGCCAACATGCTCACCACGATCTTTAAGGTCGTGATTCCGCAGACCATGAGCGGTATCTTCTCGGGCTGCATCATGGTGTTCATCCCTAGCCTGGGCGCGTTCTATATCTCGGACATCCTGGGCGGCGGCAATGCCGACGTTATCGGCAACCTCATTCAGCGCCAGTTCCAAAGCGCCAACGACTGGCCCCTGGGAGCCGCGCTTTCGATTCTGCTTATCGCTATTACGCTGCTGCTGGTCAAAATCTACCAAAAGGCCGGCGGCGATATGGAAAGCTTGGGGGTGTAGACCATGGCGATCAAGCGTCAAACTAAGCATAAGCTGAGCCGTGGAACGGGTATCGTCTTTTGCGCCCTGATCTATGCGATTTTGTTTTTGCCCATTGTGATCGTGGTTGCCAACTCGTTTAACGGCAACACCGAGAAGCCGTATCTGAGCTGGGGTGGCTTTAGCCTGCGCTGGTACGTGCATCTGTTCCAGAACGGTCCGCTGCTGGCAAGCTTTGGAAACACCATGCTGCTCGCTATCACCACGACGGTGCTGGCGACGGCACTGGGCACGCTGGGTGCCGTGGGCCTGTACCGCTATAAGTTTCCCGGGCGCAATCTGATCGACAGCCTGCTGTACATCCCGGTCGTTATCCCCGAGATCGTCATGGGCATCTCGCTGCTGCTGGTCTACGTAAAGGTCGGCGTACCCCGCGGCATGGTGGGCCTGATCATCGCGCACGTCACCTTTTGCGTGAGCTTTGTGATCTTTAACGTCCGCGCTCGTCTGGATGGTTACGACCCGTCGCTTGAGGAGGCGTCCATGGACCTGGGTGCCAACCGCCTGGTCACGTTCTTTAAGGTGACGCTTCCCATGCTGGCTCCGGGCATTGCCGGCGGCGCGCTGCTGTCCTTTACGCTTTCGATCGACGACGTCGTGGTGTCCTACTTTGTCTACGGCCAGGACCTGACCTTCCCGCTCAAGGTGATGCAGTCCATTAAGGGCGGCGTGGTGCCCGATGTGAACGCGCTGTCCACGCTGATTTTGCTGGGAACGGTCGCCATCGTGGTGATTACCCAGAGCGGCATGATCGACAAATGGCGCGAGCGCCGCGCCGCAGCCAAGCTGAGCCAGGAAAGGGGGCGCTAGGACATGAGTGACTTCGATGTGATGGAGGCCTTCCACAGACAGCAGATCTCGCGCCGACAGTTTTTACGCGGGGCGCTGGGCCTGGCCGCTGCCGGCCTTGCGGCTGGCACCGCGGGTGGTCTGACGGGTTGCGGAAAGTCCGACAACCCCAACGAGCTCAACATCTTCATTTGGACCGAATATGTGCCCGACTCGGTGCTCGAGGGCTTTGAGAAAGAGACGGGCATCCACATCAACCAGTATCTGTACTCGTCCAACGAGGACATGCTGGCCAAGGTGAGGACCGAAAACGAAGGCACCTACGATATCCTGCAGCCCACGGACTATATGGTCAAAAGCCTGATTGCGCAGGAGCTGCTGGAGCCGCTCGACTTGTCGGTGCTCACCAACAAGGGCAATATCGGTTCGCAGTATATGGACCAGGAGTTCGATCCCGGCAATAAGTATTCCATCCCCTTTATGGGCAGCGCCACCGCCATCGCCTACAACGAGGATGAGGTCGATAAGCCCGAGAGCTTTACCGATATGCTCGACGAGAAGTTCCGCAGCAATATCGTGACCCTCAACGATTTTCGCGAGGTGCTTGCCGTCGCCGGCATGACGGTGGGGCTTACCGGCAACGAGGAAGACGACGAGAGCATCGCTAAGATCGCCGAGCAGGCCGCGAAGTTCAAACCGAACTTTAAGCTGTACGACTCCGATAGCCCCCGCAACGCGCTGGTGTCGGGCGATTGCATCGCCGGCATTATCTGGACGGCAGAAATCGCCCTGGCGCAGCGCGACAACCCGGCGATCCAGGTTGCGTTTCCCAGCGAGGGGTGCGGTATCGGCACCGATAACTGGTGTATCCCCAAAGGCGCCAAGCACTATGACAACGCGCTGGCCTTTATCAACTACATGCTGCGCCCCGAGGTGGCCAAGGTGGTCTCGGAGGACTACCCCTACGTGCAACCTAATGTCGAGGCCATCAAGCTGCTCGACGAGGATTTCCAAAACAACCCGGTCGAGAATGTGCCTTCCGACGTGTTTAAGCACGGTCGCCGCACCGAGGCGCTGCCGCCCAAGGTACTGCGTAAATACGACAAGATCTGGACGAATCTGAAGGGATAGATCGATATGAGCAATTCGACCGAAGTCGATTTTAGGTTTCTTTCGGAGCCCGATATCATCAAGGCGGGCGCGACCGACATGGCGCACTGCATCGATGTGATGGAGGACCAGTTTAAGTTGCTGAGCTTGGGCGACTACCGTATGAGCGGCAAGAACAAGAACAGCCACGGCGCTTTTCTGGACTTTCCCGATAGCTCGCCGTTTCCCAACATGCCCGTTGCCGGCCCCGACCGCCGCTTTATGGCCATGTGTTCCTATCTGGGCGGCAGCTACAACATGTGCGGCCTTAAGTGGTACGGCTCCAACGTCAACAACCGCGAGAAGGGACTGCCGCGCTCGATTCTGACGCTCATGCTCAACGATCCCGATACGGGTGCGCCGCTGGCGCTGATGAGCGCAAACCTTATCAGCAGCTATCGTACGGCTGCCGTGCCCGCCGTGGGCGTGCGCTACCTGGCACGCAAGGACGTGCGCACGGTGGGCATTATCGGTCCGGGCGTGATGAACAAGACCACGCTGCGCTCGTTTTTGATGGAGCGTCCCGACATCGAGACCGTCAAGGTTAAGGGGCGTGGGCGCCGCTCGCTGGAGTCCTACGTCGATTACGTACATCAGAACTTCCCGAGCATTAAAAACGTGCAGATCGTCGATACCGAGGAAGAGGCTATTCGCGACAGCGACCTGGTGAGCGTCGCCACCAACGAGAATGGCGGCATCGAGACGTATCCGCGCGTCAAGCGCGAGTGGGTCAAGCCCGGTGCGCTCATTTGCGCCCCGAGCGATCTGTATGCCGATCGCGAGCCGTTTATCGAGGGCGAGTGGAAGTGCGTGACCGACCTGTATCCCATGTACGAGGACTGGCGCGACGAGATCGGCCGCTTTGACGTGTGCGGCACGCTCGGCAACGAGTGGGTCGATATGGTCGACTATGGCATGCTGCCGCGCGAGCGCGTGGTGGATCTGGGCGACATCGTGCGTGGCGTCGATCCCGGTCGCACGTGCGAGGACGACATCTACTTCTTTAGCATCGGCGGCATCAACACCGAGGACGTGAGCTGGGGTACCACGATCTACCGCAAGGCAGTCGAGATGGGTTTGGGTCAGGAGCTCAAGCTCTGGGACACGCCTGCGCTGGCGTAAATTGTCATGCGACATATGCGGTGCGATGGCACCGTCGATAAGGCAAGGGGATGGTCCTCCTTGCCTTTTTTATTGCAGCTCCCATTGTTTCGGTTTGAATGGTAATAGACCGGAAACTGCTCGTTAACAGGGTGAATCGTAGGATAGGCGCTGTTGGTAACCGATAGACGAGAGGGGTTTGGTGGTGCCATGTCCAGGATTGTCGAACATCCCATTTTGGGTGCTCCCAGCAAGGGGAGTCGAGTCGTTTTTACCTATGACGGCGTTGAGATGGAAGGGTACGAGGGCGAACCGATTGCCATGGCGCTTAAGGCCGCGGGTGTCGAGGTTCATCGTTTTACCGCCAAGCGCCACGAGCCGCGTGGAGTCTTTTGCGCTATCGGGCGCTGTACCGACTGCGTCATGGTCGTGGACGGTAAGCCCAACGTGCGTACGTGCATGACGCCGCTCGCCGCCGGTATGGACGTGCGCACGCAAGACGGCGTCGCCCCGCTCGATTTGGATGACCCGCGTGCCGAGACTCTGGTTGCCGAGGCCGCCGCAAGCCCTGCTGCCGTAAAGGAGGCTGAGTAGCATGGAGCGTCATGATCTGGTCGTGGTCGGCGCCGGCCCCAGTGGCCTTTCCGCTGCCATCGAAGCCGCCAAGCGCGGGCTCGACGTCGTCGTATTTGACGAGAACGCTCGTCCCGGCGGTCAGCTGTTCAAGCAGATTCATAAGTTCTTTGGCTCCAAAGAGCACCGCGCCAAGGTCCGCGGTTTTCGCATTGGCGACGAGCTTCTTGCCGAGGCGGATGCGGCGGGCGTCAACGTGGTGCTCGACGCCACGGTGATCGGCCTGTATGAGGGTCGCGAGGTCGTGGTGCGCGTGGGCGATGTCGTGCGCCATGTGAAGGGCGACGCCGTCCTGGTCGCCACGGGTGCGGCCGAGAACACGCTCAACTTTCCCGGTTGGACGCTGCCCGGCGTGATCGGCGCCGGTGCCGCACAGACCATGATGAACCTGCATGGCGTAAAGCCGGGCGACCGCGTGCTCATGGTCGGCTCGGGCAACGTTGGCCTGGTCGTGTCGTTTCAGCTGTTGCAGGCTGGCTGCGACGTGGTCGCGCTCGTCGATGCCGCGCCGCGCGTGGGCGGTTACGGTGTTCATGCTGCCAAGGTGGCCCGCTGCGGCGTGCCATTTTACCTGTCACATACCGTGGTGGCCGCCGAGGGCGACGACCGCGTGACCGGTGTGGCGATCGGCGAGGTCGACGCGCATTGGCAGGTTGTTCCCGGTACCGAGAAGCACTTTGACGTGGACACGATCTGCGTGGCCGTGGGCCTGTCTCCCATGAGCCAGCTGCTCTCGATGGCCGGGTGCGAGATGGTCGACGACCCCAAGCGCGGCGGCTATGTCCCGGTGTGCGACGAGAAGGGCGCGACGAGCGTGCCTGGCGTGTATGTCTCGGGCGATGTCGCGGGTATCGAGGAGGCAAGCTCCGCCATGATCGAGGGCCGCATCTCGGGCGTGGCGATCGCCGAGTACCTGGGCTACACCGATGCGGCGGACGCCGGCGAGTCCGAGGATAAACTCGAGGCCTCGCTCGCCACGCTTCGCCAGGGTATGTTTGCACCCAAGAATCGTGGCAAGAAGATCGAGTCCACGGAGGAGGGCTGTCCGGTCTCGCAGCATCTGCTGCGCCATGGCTACCTTGCCGACGAGGAGCTCGACAGCTATCCCGGCGTGACGCATATGGCAGGCGTGCATCCGGTGATCGAGTGCACGCAGAATATCCCCTGCAATCCGTGCCAGGATGCCTGCAAAAAGGGCTGCATCTCCATTGGCGAGCACATTACGTCATTGCCGATCGTGGTCGAGGATTCGCATTGCATCGACTGCGGCATGTGCGTGGCAAGCTGTCCGGGCCAGTCGATCTTTTTGGTCAACGAGGATTGTGGCGACGGCATCGCGACGGTCACGCTGCCCTACGAGTTCTATCCGCTGCCGCAGGTGGGCGATTGCGGATGCGCGCTGAGCCGCTCGGGCGAGCCGGTGTGCGACGCCCAGGTGGTGCGCGTGCGCAGCGTCAAGGCGTTTGACAAGACGGCGCTCGTGACCATGAGCGTGCCCAAGGAGTTTGCCATGACGGCGCGCATGTTCAAGCCTGCTGAGGAGACCGAGGAGGTGGCCTGCCATGAGTGAGGCCGTGAACTTTTACAAGGAGCCGGGCGAGCCGCTCGACCGTGCGGCGATTGACTTGGGGCCCTACGTGCCCGCGTCCGATGACGACGTGCTCGTGTGCCGTTGCGAAGAGGTGACCAAGGGCGATATTCGCCGCGCCATCCACGACGGCATGTACACCATGACCGAGATCCGTCGTTATCTGCGCCAGGGCATGGGCTTGTGCCAGGGGCAGAGCTGCACCAAGCTCGTGCGCCGCATTATGGCCACGGAGCTTGCGGGCACACCGGCAGTAGCGCTTTTGGAGCCCGAGACCTCGCGAGCTCCCATGCGCCCGA
The DNA here is from genome assembly GCA_958415665.1 of uncultured Collinsella sp. Taxonomy (GTDB): domain Bacteria; phylum Actinomycetota; class Coriobacteriia; order Coriobacteriales; family Coriobacteriaceae; genus Collinsella. The sequence goes on from CATYZK010000009.1 coordinate 34,573, forward strand.
TCGAGATGAGCGTGCTCGGCAACGGCGAAGAGGGGAGAGCGTAGCCATGGCGGGAACTTATGCAGATATCACCGACGTCGCCTGCGATGTCGTCATTATCGGCGCCGGCGTGATCGGATGCGCGGCGGCGTACAACCTGGCCAAGAAGGGCCGCAGTGTCACGGTGCTCGACCGCGAGCCCAATGTGGGCGAGGGCGCGAGCTCGCGCAACGGCGGCGGCGTTCGCCAAAGCGGTCGCGATGGCCGCGAGCTGCCGCTTGCCATGTATGCCGTCGAGAACATTTGGCCCACGCTGTCCGATGAGCTGGGGGCCGACGTCGAGTACGTCAAACGCGGCAACCTGCGCCTGGGCAAGACCGAGGAACACCTGCAGACGCTTCGCAAACTGGCGAGCATGTCGCAGGGCCTGGGGCTCGATATGAAGATGATCGGACCCGAGGAGGTGCGCGAGATTAACCCGTACCTGTCCGACCAGGTGATTGGCGCCTCGTGGTGCCCCACGGACGGACATGCCAACCCCATGCGCACCACGCTCGCATATTACCGTGCGGCCAAGGCGCTCGGCGTGCGCTTCGTGACGGGCGTCGAGGTCAAGCGCCTGCGCAAAGCCCGCGGTCGCATCTCCGGCGTCGAGTGCAACATCGGCACCTTTACGGCCAACGACGTGCTGCTGGCGGCGGGCCTGGGCAGTCGCGGTATCGCCGCGAGCGTAGGCGTCGACATCCCCATGACGGGATCGCTTATCGAGTGCCTGGTCACCGAGGCCGAGCCCACGATGTTTCCGCAGATGCTCGGCGTTGCCACGGGTGACTTTTATGGACACCAGACGGCGCATGGCTCGTTTGTCTTTGGCGGCAGCTCGGGTCTCGAGGAGTCGAACGGCGCATTTGGCGGCCGCCCCACCTCGAGCATTACGGCACCGGCTGAGTGTCGCGCCATCATGGGTTACATTCCGCGCCTGGCCGATGCCAAGATCGTGCGAACCTGGGCCGGCTGGGAGGACGAGAGCGCCGACGGCGTGCCGGTGATCTCGAAGATCGACGAGGTTCCGGGCCTGACCATCGCCTGCGCCTTTACCGGGCACGGATTTGGCATCTCGCCGATCGTGGGCTTGCTGCTGTCCGAGCTGGTGTGCGACGAGCCCACGACGCTCGATATCTCGGCGTTTCGCTACGACCGCTTTAAGGCGTGGTTGTGATGGAGGATTTCTCGTACCGCCTGCCCACGCACTTTGTGTTCGGTCATGGTTCCGAGCGCGAGGCGGGCCGGCTTGTCGCGCACTACGGCGGCACCAAGGTGCTCGTGCTGTTTGGCGGTGGCACGGTCGAGCGGTCGGGTCTGCTGGCGCGGGTGCTCAACTCGCTTGATCGGGCGCTGCTCGATCACGTTGAGCTTAAGGGCGTCAAACCCAACCCGCTGCTGAGCACGGTCTACGAGGGCATATCGCTTGTGCGCGATGAGCACGTGGACTTTATTCTCGCGCTTGGCGGCGGTAGCGTTATCGATACCGCGAAGGCCATTGCTGCCGGCGCCCGCTACCCGGGCGACGTGTGGGACTTTTACGGGGGCGACCGTACGCCTGATCGGGCATTGCCGGTGGGCTGCGTGCTCACGATTGCGGCATCGGGCTCCGAGGCCTCGCCCGATTCGGTGATCACGCAGGACGGTTCGATGCTCAAACGTGAGACGTCCTCGTCGGTGCTGCTGCCGACGTTTAGCATTCTGAACCCCGAGCTGACCAAAACCCTGCCGGCGTATCAGACGGCTTGCGGTATCACCGATATGTACTCACATCTGCTGGAACGCTACGTGAGCAGGAGCAGTGCCGTCGAGGTGTCCGACCGCATGATCGAGGGCCTGATGCTATCGATTATCGACGAGGCGGCGCCCGTTGCGGAAGATCCACGAGACTACGATGCGCGCGCCAACCTTATGTGGGCAGCAACGCTGGCGCACTGTGGCATCGCCGGCGCCGATCGCAAGCACGACTGGGCGAGTCACGATATCGAGTACGCCCTGTCGTCGCGCTACGGTGTGGCGCACGGCGCGGGACTAGCCGTGGTGATCCCGGCGGTGCTCACGTATTACCTGGATGTCGAGGTTGCCGCGGTGCCGCGCTTGGCGCAGCTGGCGCGTCGTGTGTGGGGTGTGGATGAGGCCGACGATATGGTCGCCGCCCGTGCCGGCGTTGAGGCCCAGCGTTCGTTCTTTGCTTCACTGGGTATGCCGACGACACTCGAGGAGGTGGGCGGAAAGCTCGAGGATATTCCCTCGCTGGCGAGCGAGACGTGCTTTGCTGGCGGTCGCGCCGGTACCGTGGGAGGCTATCTCCCGCTCGATGAGCATGCTGTCGCACGCATCTTCAGCCTGATGCTTGCCTAATACCTGTCAGGAAGGGACAGGTTTATTTTGCTAGGTAAAGCGTTTGACCTGCCAAAATAAACCTGTCCCTTTTTGGTCGGTCGCCGTTTAGGGGCGGATTGGCAACGCTCGCTGATTATGGTCTTGACCTGCGCTAGAATAGTGGCATCTGAATGTCCGGGCGCATGGAGGCGTGCGCCCGTATGCTGAGGAGGACTCTATGGCAACTGTTGCCGCACCTATCGATGCTACGTCGACTGCCGCTTGGAAGGCGCTCGAGGCCCATCAGGAGAAGCTCGAGGCCGAGGGTATCGACCTCAAGGCCTGGTTCGCCGCCGATGCCGAGCGCGTGAACAAGCTGAGCTTTGACGCCGGTGACCTGCACTTCGATCTGTCGAAGAACCTGGTGACCGATGAGACCGTCAAGCTGCTGTGCGATCTTGCCCGCGAGGTGAAGCTCGAGGAGCGCCGCGACGCCATGTTCTCCGGCGAGCACATCAACACCACCGAGGACCGCGCCGTCCTGCACACCGCGCTGCGCCGCCCGGCAAGCGAGAAGGGCCAGCTCATCGTTGACGGTCAGGACGTCGTCGCCGACGTGCACGAGGTCCTCGATCGCATGTATGCTTTCGCCGAGCGCGTGCGCTCCGGTGAGTGGAAGGGCGTTACCGGCAAGAAGATCGAGCACCTGGTGTCCATCGGCATCGGTGGCTCCGATCTGGGCCCGGTCATGGCTTACGAGGCCCTGCGCCCCTATGCCGACGCCGGTATCGACTGCCGCTACATCTCCAACATCGACCCCAACGACCAGGCCGAGAAGCTCAAGGGTTTGGACCCCGAGACCACGCTCGTGATCATCGTCTCCAAGACCTTCACCACGCTCGAGACCCTCACCAACGCCCGCGAGGTCAAGACCTGGATGCTCGAGCAGCTCAAGGCTCAGGGCGCCATCGACGGCTCCGATGAGCAGAACGCCGAGGCCGTGGCAAAGCACTTCGTCGCCGTCTCCACCGCACTCGAGAAGGTTGAGGCCTTCGGTATCGACCCCGCCAATGCCTTTGGTTTCTGGAACTGGGTCGGCGGCCGCTACTCCGTCGACTCCGCCGTGGGCCTGTCGCTGATCGTCGTGCTCGGCCCCGAGCGTTTCCAGCAGTTCCTCGAGGGCTTCCACGCCATCGATGAGTACTTCTGCAACACCCCGCTCGAGAACAACGCCGTCGCGCTGATGGGTTTGTTCAACGTCTGGTACGTCAACTTCTTCGGTTCCAAGAGCCACGCCGTGCTGCCGTACTGCCAGTATCTGCACCGCTTCCCGGCCTATCTGCAGCAGCTCACCATGGAGTCCAACGGCAAGCATGTCCGCTGGGACGGCAGCGCCGTGACCTCCGATACCGGTGAGATCTTCTGGGGCGAGCCCGGCACCAACGGCCAGCATGCCTTCTACCAGCTGCTGCACCAGGGCACCGTGGTGGTTCCGGCCGATTTCATCGCTTTCGCCAATACCGCCAACCCTGCGACCGACAGCGGCCAGGACGTCCACGAGCTGTTCCTGGGCAACTTCCTGGCCCAGACCAAGGCGCTCGCCTTTGGTAAGACGGCCGATGAGGTGCGCGCCGAGGGCACGCCCGAGCAGATCGTCCCGGCCCGTTGCTTTGAGGGCAACCGCCCGACGACCTCGATCTTCGGCGACACGCTGACCCCGTTTGCGCTCGGCGAGCTCATCGCCCTGTACGAGCACATCACGTTTGTCGAGGGCACGGTCTGGGGCATCGACTCCTACGACCAGTGGGGCGTTGAGCTGGGCAAGCAGCTTGCCAAGCAGATCACCCCGGCCTTCCACGACGATGCTGCCAAGGCCGAGCAGGACGCTTCGACCCAGGCGCTCATCGAGTTCTACCGCGCTCACCGCAAGTAGTCTCTGCTGTTAACGCATCGCGCCTTATAGTCAGGGGCCCGTATCCGTTGGGATGCGGGCCCCTTTGCTTTGCCGTGGTCCCGGGGCGCACGGCCTTTGTGGAACATCGCCGGGGCGCCGCGCGCTGCGAGAACCCTGCGCCTAGATCTCGGCCTCCGCATGGCCTCGCTGCGCTTCGGGCAGTTCCCCGTACAGCGGATGGTCTTCGAGCCTAAAGCGTTCGACCTGCTCGGGGGCGCGACCGCGCACAAAGAGCCATGAGCGATCGATCGGCGTCGCCATGAGCGTGCTGGGCAGCGCGTCGGCGCGGTCGGAAAACACTCGGGCACTCTCGGGATCCTGGAACGCCAGCACCAGATGCGTGTCGCAGTTGCCCATGATGGAGCGTGCGCGTGCCTCGCCATAGAGCGCATCGAGCTGGTTTGTTGACTGCAGCAATAGGGTTGCCCAGATCTCGCGGCTGCGGATAATGGAGAGCACGTTGTCGATCTGCGGCGTCTGTAGGTTGGCAAAGTCGTCGAGCATAAAGCGGACCGGGACTGCGAGGCGCCCGTCGGGCTGTGCGTCGGCGTGGCGGATGAGTCCCGCGAACGCTTGCGTCACAAACAAATTGGTGAGCGGATCGAGACTGCGGTCGAGGTCGCTGACGGTGACGAAGAGCGCTCGACGCTCGCATCCCAGGGCGGCGAAATCAATCTGGTTCACATCGGTGTACAGGCTGCGTGCACCATCAAAGCCCAGGCACATGACCTTCTCGGCAAGGATGCCCATAATGCTGGCGTGCATCTTTTCGGCTGTGATGGTGGGCGAGTAGCGCCGCCAGAGTGAGAGCGCATAGCTCGTGGGGTCGGTGGTCTGCAGATCATCGAAGAGACGGGCCGTCGCGCGGTCCTGGAGATGCTCGCAAAGCTCGATCACCGATGAAAACGTCTGCTCTTCCGCAGGCAGCTGCTCACATACATAGGCGATCAGGCAAGAAAGCAGGTTGGCCGCCGCATGGTCCCAAAACGGCTGAGTTTGGTCCTCGACGGGGCAGATGGCCTTGGCGACCGAGATGATGTCTTGCTGGTTGGGCTTGCCGTCTTTGGTGCGGCGGATGTGGTTGAGCGGGTTGTAGCCACACTGCTCGATGTCCTCGGGCAGTGTGGTCGCATCGTCAAGATCGGCAAAGTTGAGGCGCTGTACACGATAGCCGTGCGCGGCAAGCACGGGGCCGACTTCGCGACAAAGCGTCCCCTTGGTGTCGAGCACGATATAGCTTGCGTTCATCTGCAGCAGGTTGGGCTTGAGGACATTGCGGGTCTTGCCGGCGCCCGAGGGGCCGATGACAAGCATGTTGTTGTTAAGACCCGTTTGACGGGTATCGCATGAGAGCGTGTGGCCCTGCGCAAGGATGGTGGGGGCGGGGGCATGCAGTGCCGCATTGAGGCTAAGCATGGGCGGTCTCCTTAGTCGAGGTGAGGATGTTGTGGGCAAAGCCGAGCTCGACGGCGCGCTCTGCCGAAAGGTACGTGTCCTTTGCCGTGAGTGTCTGGACCCGCTTGGCCGAAAGGCCGCTTCGCTCGGAAAGGATGTGCGTCAGAGCCTTGCGGGTCTGCATGAGGCGCCGGCTTGTCTCCTGGAGGGCTAGAGCCGAGCCCCCGGCCCCTTGCGGGATGAGTGGGTCATGAATCATGAGCTCGGCATGGGGAGCCATGCGGCGCTCGTCACCGCCCATAAAGATGATGGCTCCCATGGAAGCGGCGAGCTCCAGGCAGACGGTGTGTATAGGGCACGCTGCGAGACGCATGGTGTCGTAGATGGCAAGGCCGGCGCGTACGTTGCCGCCGGGGCTGGCGATAAAGACCGTGATGGGGGCGACCGGGTCGGCGGCATCGAGCAGGCGGATCTGCTGACACAGGTCGTGGGCCATTGCGCTGTTGATGCCGCCCACGACGGAGAGTTCGCGGCGCGCGAGCATCTCGTCGTAAACGGAGGTGAGCGTGACGCCGCGGGCCGACTCGCGCATCGTGAGCGGGCTGATGACAGGGGTCTGAGTGGTGTCCACGAAGGTTCCTTTCTTAACGTAGGACGAGGTTCTATTTGGGTTGGTGAAGCTGGCGCTAAAACTCAAAGGCATGTTCGAGCCTGCGCTTAAGCTCCGTTGTGACTTTGCGGTCGGCGGCTTTTGCCAGTGACTCGTCGAATGCGCCCAATCGCATCAGTGCGGCAATGGGCGCGGTGTAGACGAGACGCAGCTGGCGTTAACGTCGGGAAACTCGTTGGGGTCGTAGCGCTTCTGGTAGAAGTGAACGATGCCTTGGCTCATCTCCCGATCGTCGCGATAACGCTTGAACTGTCGCTGTTGGATATCGATAATCCGGATCGTTTGAGCGCGAAGGCCAGCAGGCGCCAGTGCCCGGTAGCCGTCGAATAGACGATTGAGGCTCAGCACACGGAGCATGTCGATCAGGGTGCGCACCGTTGTCGGGCCGGCTTGAAACCGGGCGGTTGCGCGGTTGTAGCGTTCGCGGTCGAGCACCATGATGCCCGGCGGGCCCTGCACGTCATCTTGCCCGCAGGCTGCCTGCTGATGCCGCGCCTCCAGGGCTTTGAGGCCCATGGCGAGGTCATGGATGGGGAGGGTCAGGGCGTTCTGCAGGTCGAATCGATGGTCCATCAATGTCATCTGCGTCTCGTCGTCCATCTCGAGCCGAAGCTTCGTGTCGAGTGCGGTAATCATGTGTGCCACATGGCCCATGGTGTACGGGCCTTCGGTCTTACCGTGGGGTCCGAGATAAGGGTCGGTAAGTTTGTGGACGGCTGGATCGTTCATGATTTCGGCGCAGCGATTTGCCGAAAACTCGTGGTTGCTCAGTGCCTCGTCGACGGGCAGCAGGGCAAAGTTTGCGATCGTTGCGGCGGCGAAGTCGGTGTCGTATCTGCCGTGCAGGGCACGGTCGATGCGTGCCTTGAGGACGGTGTTTGCGGTCTGGGGACGGGTAGTGTTCATAGCGTTTCCAATCTGTGATGTGCTTGCCTGTTTGTTGATGTGTTGGTTGTCGTGAGTGATGTGCTTGCCGTGGGTGATGTGCTGACGTTGGGGTGCTATGCGGTTTTTAATGAGCCCGTGAGGCAGTTGCTGCAGGGGTGGGATGGAACGGCCCATGCAAGGCGGAAGGCATCGTGCTCAAAATCGAGACAGCAATGCTCTGGATGCCTCACATATGGCAGTTACCTCATTAAGTTGTCATTGCGTTTGGGGTTGTACTTTGCCGATCTTCTTTCTCTTACACGCTGAAAACTGAAACTGAATATGCTCGATCAAACGATGACCACCGGAGCGGTCTTCTTTAAAGTACGTTGGTTTTGCTGATTTGACAAGAACTAATTTTGAAATTTCTTTTCTACGGGATGAAATGAGGTCGGTGGGGCGGCCACGTTCAGCGTCGTCAGCTTTGTATGTGGTGGCTCGGCGTATGGGACGGAGCGATTGCGCCCCACGGCTACACACTGTTCATGTTTGGGACAATATGACATTTTTCCCGTTGCAAACAGCGCCGCGGTGGGTGTTCTGTATGATGACTCAGGCAAGGTTGTTCAATGACAGGGAGGCACATATGGCAATCAAAGCCATCGCGATGGATATCGACGGTACGCTCACGAATGATCAAAAGGTCATCAGCCCGCGCACGCGCGAGAAGCTGCTCGCGGCGCAGGAGTCGGGCATCAAGCTCATCTTGGCTTCGGGCCGTCCCGCATGGGGACTGCATGCCTTGGCGCAGGAGCTCGACCTGCAGAACCATGATGGTTTGCTGGTCGCCTTTAACGGTGCGCACGTGGTCGATGCTCAGACCGACGAGGTACTGTTTGACCAGGCCATGCCGGTCGACGAGCTGCACCGCTTGCTCGACCACCTGCGCAACTTTGACGTGATCCCCATGATCTCGCTCGGTCGCGACCTACATGTCGTGGACTCGTATCGCTGCATGATCACGCTGCCCGATGGCTCGCAGAAGAACATCGTCAAATACGAGCGCGATGCGTGCGATCTTAAGATTCGCGAGGTCGAGAGCCTTCATGAGGTCGCGGATGCCTATCCGGTGGACAAGCTGCTTACCGCGGGCGATCCGGCCTATCTGCAGGCACATCACGAGGAGATGTACGCGCCCTTTACCGACACGCTTTCGGGCATGTTCACGGCAGATTGGTACTTTGAGTTTACGGCGCCTGGTATCGATAAGGCACGTGCGCTTCAGGGCGCTCTGCCCAAGCTGGGCATCGACGCTAGCGAGGTCGTTTCGTTTGGCGACGGCCAGAACGACAAGTCCATGATCGAGTGGGCCGGCACAGGTGTAGCCATGGGCAACGCCGTCGATGAGGTTAAGGCAGTTGCCCAGATGGTGACCGCCAATAACAACGAAGACGGTATCGCGGTGGCACTCGACAAGCTGCTGGGTTAGAATCGCCGATAGTGCATGGTTCGGGCGTCCGCTTGCGGGCGCCTTTTTGTTAGGGAGGGTGCCGTGTCCGCATTTCCGTTCGACGCCGTTATCTTTGACATGGACGGCGTCATCGTCGATACCGAGTATTACTACCTGGGGGAGACCGCTGCGTTTGCCAAAGAGCTTGGGCTAAACCTGACCCAAGAGGAGCTGAACGGGCAGGTTGGCACCTCGCATCAGTTCTTTTTGCATATGCTGGTCGATTGGTTTGAGCGCGCCGGAAAGGGGCGCTTTACCGGCGAGGAGGCACTGGCCCGCTGGGATGAGTGGGCACATAAAAGACCGCGCGATTATCAGACCTTGATCAATCCGGGCGCCGTGGAGACGATTCGCGAGCTCCCGCGCCGCGGCGTTCGCGTGGCGCTGGCCAGTTCGTCTCCCATGGACAGCATCGAGGAAGTGCTCGATGCGTGCGGCCTGTCGGATGCCTTTGAGTACGTGGTGAGCGGCGAGCAGTTTAAGGAGAGCAAGCCCGAGCCCGATATTTACCTGCATGCGTTGGATTTGCTGGGACTGCCCGCGGACCGCTGCTGCTGCGTCGAGGACTCGGTGCCCGGCATCACTGCCGGCAAGCGAGCGGGTCTGACGGTGATTGCCAAACGCGAGGAGCGCTTCGGCTTTAGCCAGGATGCGGCTGACAAGATTATCGACCAGCTGCCAGAGCTGCTGGAGCTTGCGTAGGACTAGCGATGCGTAATCCGCACTGAGTATTGATTCCATATTTGCCAAGGGAGGGCAAATGCCATCGACTGAAGGGTTGACCGACGGAAAAGCGGCAATCCCGCTATATCAACAGGTTATCGATATCATCAAAAATGACATCAATTCTGGTACCTATAAGGCGGGCGCTCGGATACCAAATGAATTCGAATTGGCCGAAAGCTACAAAGTCGGTCGCGTTACCGTTCGGCGAGCCATTGAAGAGCTTGTCCAGCAGGGCTACCTTACCAAGCAGCAGGGGAGGGGCACGTTTGTAAACGCCCCCAAGCTCAAGCGTAAAATCCGCCAGAAGGACGACGTTCAGAGCTTTTCGGACGCCTGTCGTGTCAACGAGATGGAGCCCGGGGCGCGTATTGTCTCAAGAAAAGTGTTGCCGGCCGATGCTGCCGAAGCGCAGTTTTTTGGCGTTCCCGTTGGGTCGGAGCTGATCTGCATTGAACGCGTGCGCACCGCCGATGGCATCCCCGTGATGCTCGAGAACAACACGTACGTTTATGAAGACAACGCCTTTTTGGCGAAGGCGGACCTTACCGATCAATCAATTTTCGAGGTCGTGCGCGAACGGACAGGTCGCGGGCCTGCCCTCACCGAGCCGTGCACGCTTGAGATTGCGTGTGCGTCACCCGAAGTCGCCCGGCTGCTGTCCGTTCCCACGGGAGAGCCTCTGTTTTATATGGAGGCATATTTCTACGACGAGCAGCAACGACCGTTTATCATCGGCCGACAGCGGATTGTAGGATCGCGCTACGTTTTTGATATCTAGGACGTTGATCAAGAGAACGCCCGGCGGCCCAAATTGCCTGCCGGGCTTTTTTGCCGTTCGCCGCCGTTGAACGACCGTTCACCCGAGTCCTCGAAACCTATCCGAAATATCCTTGAAGTGCTAAAAACACGCTGATAATCTATAGAACGTCATAGGACGTTTGCATTGCGCGAACGTTAAAGCGAGACACGATAAGGTCTCGGGTTCTTTGGAGGTATCTATGTCAGATACGAAGGCGAAGAAGACAAACAGACGTTTCAAATTCAAATTACCGCACGTCTATACGATTATGTTCTTGCTGATCGTGGTTTTTGCAGTTTTAACCTGGGTCGTCCCCTCTGGCCAGTACCAGCGTAAGACGATTTCGACTGCAGCAGGCGAGCGCGAAGTCGCCGTTGCCGGAACCTATGAACAGGTCGATAAGAACTATACCGATCCCGAGACCGGCGAGACCGTTAACCTGGGTCAAGACATCTTTGCAGTCCTGCAGGCGCCTACTAAGGGTATTCAAGAGGCCGCCGACGTCGTTGCGTTCGTCTTGCTGATCGGCGGTTCGTTCGCGATCATCACCAAGACCAACGCGCTTAACGCCGGCATGAGCCGTGTGATTAAAAAGCTCAAAAACAAAGACATCCTCATCATTCCTATTACCATGACGCTGCTGTCTATCTGCGGCACGACGTTTGGTATGTCCGAGGAAGCACTGCCGTTCTATGCCATCTTCATCCCCATCATGATGGGTATCGGCTATGACTCGATGACGGCGTTTATCATCTGCTTCCTTGGTCCCAACCTGGGATACTGCGCCTCGACCATCGATCCGTTCAACGTTTTGATCGCTCAAGGCATCATCGGTATCGAGGGCAACCCGCAGCTGTGGCTGCGTGCCGTTTCGTGGGTCATCTTTACCGCCGTTGGTATTGCATGGGCTATGCGCTACGCCATGCGTGTCAAGAAAAACCCCGAGTCGTCCGTTACCTACGAGGACGACAAGCTCAAGCGCGTTGAGTTCTCTGTGACCGATGCCTCCATCGAGGAGGAGTTCACCACCCGCCAGAAGCTCGTACTGATCGATTTCGCTTGCGGTATGGGTATTATCGTCTGGGGCCTTGTTACCCAGGGCTGGTACATGAATGAGATTTCCGCCGTGTTCCTTGGTATGGGCCTGCTTGCCGGCATCCTGGGCGGTCTTGATCAGCAGACGATCGCCGAGGAGTTCGTTAAGGGCCTTGCCGACTTTGCGTACGCCGCCATCGTTATCGGTATTGCTCGCGGCATTCTGGTCATCGCCGAGGGTGGCATGATCATCGATACCATTCTTCAGGCACTTGCCACCGCACTCGCCGGAGCGCCGGCCGCCGTGTACACCACGTTTATGTACGTCGTTCTTGGCCTGCTCTCCCTGCTCGTTCCCTCGAGCTCTGGCCTGGCGGCGCTCACCATGCCCGTTATGGGTCCCCTGACCGAGCTCATGGGCCTCAATCCCGAGGCTGCCGTCACCGCGCTCCAGTTTGCCAACCAGACCATCAACACCATCAGCCCTACGGCGGGCATGACGGTCGCCGGCCTTGCCGTGGCAAAGATTTCGTTTGGTCAGTGGTGGAAGACCATTTGGAAGTTCTTCATCTTTATGGTCGTGTTTGGCTTGGTCATTACCGCCATCTCCGGCATGCTTCCGGCGTAAGGAGGTCGCGATGTCCGATCGTTTGACGGTGCTGACGTCTAAGAGCGTCTTCACCGGTACGGAAGACCAGCCGTTTGAGGGTTTTGTCGCGGTACGCGGCAATCGGATTGAAGCTGTCGGTGGCGCTGGCGAGGCAGGCTCGTTTCTCGCCCAGGCAGATGAGGTAATCGATTGTGGCGACAGGACTGTCATGCCTGGCCTGATCGATGTGCATACGTTCTATACGGGCTGGGCGTTGCGGAGCCTGGGGGCTGACTTATCCGAGGCCTCTGACGTCGACGAAGTGGTAGCGCTTCTGCAGTTGTGGAAGGATGCCCACCTCGATTGCGCCGCCGCCTTTGGGCACGACCTTCCTGCGTCGCTCGCCGAAGACGTCGAGAATGAAAAAACGGCGGCAGCGCTCGACGGCGCCTTCGGAGATATTCCCGTTGTCTGCTTTACCCCGGGTGCCGAGACGTGCGTTCTCAACACTGCCGCCAGCGAGCGCTATGGTTTTACGCCCGAGGCCTGCTATGCCGAGAAGATCTGGCGTATGATGCGGGACTTCCTGGCGCTTCCCGAGGTGCGCGCCGGGTATTCGGATTACATGGCGATGCTGAACGCTCGCGGTGTCACGGCTATCAAAGAGATGGCCTTCGATGACTATTACGGATTTGCCGATGAGATGGCGCGCCGTGAGGAATCTGGCGAGCTGACGGTTCGCGTCTCCATGATGTCGCAGCCGGTGGGTGCCGGGGCGAATCTGCCCTATGCCCGTGCGGCGCGTGATCGCTTCCAGGGACCGTTTGTTCGTTTCTCGGGCTTCAACCGCATGACCGATCGCGGCGTATGGGCGGGGCTTGCCGAGATGATCGACCCTTATGAGGAGACGGCCGATGCGGGGGCTGCCGGCAAGACGGTTGTCGAGGAGCCCGAGTGGGGTTTGATTGAGGACGAGCTGCGCGCGATTGATGCCGAGGGCTTCCGTTACTCGCTTCATTGTCAGGGCGACGGCGCCGTTCGCCACACCGTTGCGCTGTATGCCTCGCTGCCGCGAGATGAGCACGGAGCCATGCTTCGACGCCACGCGATCACCGACCTCGAGAACTCTGATCCGGAAGACCTTGCCCTTTTTGGCAAGCTGGGCGGAATCTGCGAGGTCTACCCCCAGATCCTCACGCTCGATAAGCGCGAGGACTGCCTGTCGATGATGCGTCGGCAGATCGGCGAGGTCCGACTGCAGCACAGCTGGAACCGTCGCGGCATGGAAGACGCGGGATGTACGGTGTGCTGTGGCACCGACCTTCCGCTCTTGATTCCGAGCCTGGGCGAATCGATGTTTAGCGCATGCGGTGGTTTCTTTGCCGACGGTTTGTCCGTGAATGAGGGTAATACGCTGACGCTTGCCGAGCTCCTTCGTGCATGGACGGCAGGGGGCGCATATGACCTGATGCGCGAGGATGAGCTGGGAACGCTCGAGGCCGGTAAGCTTGCCGACATCTGCGTGCTCGATCGCGATGTGTTTGACCTTGACTACTACGATGCCTGTGACCTTGCCGTTGATATGACCATGTCGGACGGACGTATCGTGTTCGACCGAAATAAGGAGGTTTAGCATGCCTGAAACCAAACCGACGCTTCGTCGCGAGCAGATCGCGGGCATGAACATCCACTACATCATGTGGTCGCTCGACTATTTTTTGGATACGCAACAGCGCCTGGGCTTTGAGTCCATCGAGCTGTGGTGCGCCGAGCCCCATGTGACGCTCGATCACACTGGGTATTATGAGGCCGAGGCTCTGGCGAAAAAGGCCGCCGACCGTGGTCTGCGCTATCGGACGCTCTGTCCCGAGAACGTGGTCTATCCATGGCAGTATTGCGCCCGTAAGCCGCTTCACGAGCAGCGGAGCCTTGCGTATTTCAAGCATGGCATCGAGCTTGCCGAGGTGCTGGGATGCGACCGCATGTCCGTAAACTCGGGTTGGGGTGACTGGGACGAGGATCGCGAAGAGGCGTGGAAGCGCAGCCGCGAGCACCTATCCATCTTGGCGGAGTATGCCGGCGAGCACGGTCTGGTGCTAACGATGGAGAGCCTGCGTCCCGAGGAGAGCAACCTTGTGACGACCGTCGCCGATGCCAAGCGCATGATCGATGAGGTCGCGAGTCCGTATCTGCAGCCTATGGTCGATACGACTGCAATGGGTGTTGCGGGTGAGTCGCTCGAGGACTGGTTTGCCGCATTTGGCGACGGTGCGATCCACGAGATGCACTTTATCGATGGCGACCCCTATGGCCATCTGGTCTGGGGCGACGGCAAGCACGATATGGATGCCTTCGTCGCCACGCTCAACGCCCATGGTTTCGATGGCATGTTGGGTCAGGAAATCACGGACGGTCGTTACTACGATGACCCGGCGGCGGCAGATGCCAAGAACATGGCCGCCTTCGAGAAGTATCTGATTGACTAGATAAGTTTTTGCTCGGCAATGCAAGACACGTCATGCGTGGCCGGCCAAACTGGAAAGGAACTAAACATGAACGCACATGATCTGATTAAGGAAGCAATTGCCGAGAAGGGCAAGTTCGACAGCGTCTACTGGATTGCCTGCGGCGGCTCCATGATCGATCTGATTCCGGCCCATGAGCTCTTGCAGCGCGAGGCGACGACGTTCACCTCGTATATCTATACGGCCCGCGAGTTCGACATCATGCGTCCCCGTCGCCTGGGCGAGAAGTCTCTGGTCATTGCCTGCAGTCACAGCGGCAATACCCCCGAGGTCGTCGAGGGCTGCGAGATTGCCCTTGCCGCGGGCGCGACGGTGATCGCGCAGACCGATAACGCCGGCTCCAAGATCGATACTGGCAAGTGGGTCACCTGGGTGTACCCGTGGGGCGAGGGCGTTCCGCAGGCCGAAGTTCCTGCCGGCATCTCGCTGTCGCTCGCGGCCGAGCTGCTCGACCAGCAGGAGGGCTATGCCGATCTCGCCGACATGTATGCCGGTATTGCCGAAATGGATAAGATTTTGCCTCCCGCACGCGAAAAGGTAAATGCCGAGCTGGGCGATCGCTTTGCCAAGCTTTGCCAGGAGCATGAGTTCTTCTATATCCTGGGAAGCGGCCCCAACTTTAGTCAGACGTACGGCTTCGCCATCTGCTCGCTCATGGAGATGCAGTGGCAGCACTGCAGCTATATCCACTCTGCCGAGTACTTCCATGGCCCCTTTGAGGCTACCCAGGATGGCGTCTTCTACTTCTTGCAGATGGGCTCGAGCGAGTGCCGTCCTATGGACGAGCGCGCCCTGGCGTTCCTCGAGACCCATACCGACACGCTGATGGTGCTTGATGCCAAGGAGTACGGTATGGAGGCCGTGCCGGCGAGCGTTCGTGCTTATCTGGATCCGGTGCTGTTCTACGCTATGAACTGCGAGCTGCGTGCAGCGCGCGGCAAGGTGTTCGATCACGACCCCGACTTCCGTCGCTACATGGGCGTTGTTGAGTACTAGGAAGGATAGATACCATGGCTTTTAACGTTAACGCGCTCGGGTTTGGTGACAACGTCGTCGATCGCTATGAGCATATCCATACCATGTATCCCGGCGGCAATGCGGTGAATTTTGCCGTTTACGCCAAGAAGTGCGGTGCTGCGCGCTCCGCGTACATGGGCATCTTTGGCAACGACGCCGCTGCCGAGCATGTGATTGCAAGCCTTGAGGACGAGGATATCGAGCTTGCTAAGTGCGAGCAGCTCATTGGCGAAAATGGCGCGGCGCGCGTGACCGTGGTCGATGGCGACCGCGTATTCCTCGGCTCCAACGAGGGCGGCATCCGTGGCGATGCGCGCTATGTGCTCGATCGCTTTGATCTGGCATACATGAAGCAGTTCGACGTGGTCCACTCGGGTAACTACTGCTTTACCGAGCGCGAGCTCCCCAAGCTGAAGGCTGCGGGCATCACCGTATCGTTTGACTTTTCGGACGATTCCACCGATGAGTACTATGAGCAGATTGCCCCGTTTGTCGACTTCGCCTTCTTTAGCGCCGCGGACGCTGCGAGCGAGGATGAGATTCGCGAGCGCCTCGCCTGGGTGAAGAGCCTGGGTCCGCGCTTTGTGTCTGCGACGGCGGGCGCCGAGGGCTGCATCGCCTATGACGGCGAGCGTTACTATCGCCAGCTGGCAAAGCCCGTAACGGACATGAAGGACACCATGGGAGCCGGCGACTCGTTCCTGACTTCATTCCTGATGTGCTACCTCGATTCCGCCAAGCGCGGCGAGGACGGGCCTGAGGCCATTGAGCGTGCGCTCGATTTTGCGGCAGGTTTTGCCTCGACCGTGTGCGGCATGGAGGGCTCTTGGGGTCACGGAGCTCCGATCGCCGAGTAGCCTGAGAAAGCGCTGGACGGCTTGGGGCTGAAGCCTTGGCTGACTGACGCGAGATTACATCGGAATTCGGATAGGGGCTCGCCTTGGGTGGGCCCCTTTTTGATTGCTGGAGAAGACTATGGATATCAAAGCATGCGCAGCTGGCTTCTGCTGTGCGGACGTGTATCAAAACATCGGCGTGTTCTATCCGACTGGTAATGGCATCGATTGGGGTATCCATCTGGCGCGAATGGGCGTATCGGTATCTGCGGTGTCGGTTGTCGGAAAGGACGAGTACGGAGACAAGATGCGCGAGGCGCTGGCCGCCGAGGGATTCGACATCTCGCATCTTCGCGTGGAGGACGGCGATACCTCGGTGATGCTCATGGCGTTGAAGGACGGCGTCGACCGCGTGCATCTCGAGGCGGTTGACGGTGTTATGGAAACGTACCGGCCAAACGATGATGACCGGGCATTTATCCTGCAGCACGATGTCATCCATACCGACCTGTTTGGAAACTGCTTAGACCTGCTGCCCGAATGGCACGAGGCAGGCAAGACCGTCGTCATGGACTTTTCGGTGTTTAGCCAAGATCCCGAATACACCTGTGAGAGCCATTTTCCTTACGTGGACTATGCCTTTATGTCGTTTGAGGAGGATAGCGCGGAGCTGCGCGACTGGGTGCGCCATGTGCAGGAGCTGGGTCCGCGCGTGGCGGTCGCCACGCTTGGCGAGAAGGGGAGCATCGCCTATGACGGTGAGCGCTTCTATGAATGTGGGATCGTGCCGGCCGAGAAGGTCGTCAATACCGTGGGCGCCGGCGACTCGTATATCGCCGGATTCACCAAAGGTGTACTGGATGGGCTTGACGTGCCGGCATGCATGCGTGCCGGTGCCGAGCTTTCGTCTCGAGTCATTGGGTCGTTCGAACCGTACTAGGAACAAAAGCCTGGAAAGGAGTGCAAGATGGTAATCGATATGCTGGTCCAGCCCATGCTCTACGGCGAGATTTATACGCCAGGCGACGAGCCAGACGGCTTTGGTTTTTGGGAGCGCGAGTTTGGCATGGGGCACATGGGCCCCATGGACTGGGATGAGCTCGTGGCCGAGATGGATGTCTGCGATGTACGGAAAAGCGTGCTCATGCCGCTCGATGTGACCACGGCGTGCGGCGGGCACTTTGGCACCAACGACCAGGTTGCCGCGCTTGTTGCTGCGCACCCCGATCGTCTATGGGGATTTGCGAGCGTGGACCCGCAAGTGAGTGGCGCCGCCGACGAACTGGAGCGTGCCTTTACCGAGCTGGGGGCCAAGGGACTCTGCCTGCATCCGGCAAAGCAGGGCTTTGCGCCCGATGATGCCGTTGCCGAGCCGCTCTACAAGCTCTGTGAGCGCTACAACAAGCCGGTGGTGTTTCATGCCGGTATGTCCTGGGAGCCGGGTGCGGAGCTTTCGCGATGCCACCCGCTTGCGTTTGAGCACACCATCGCAACGCATCCGGATGTGCGCTTTAGCCTGACACACTTTGGCTGGCCCTGGGTGCGCGAAACCGTGGCGATGCTGCTCAAGTATCCCAATTGCTATGCGGATACTTCTGTTACCTATATCGATTCGCCCGAAGAGATGATGCAGCGGCTCTTCACCGTCGATATGGGACCGCTGTGGTATGAGCGTGCCCTGTCGCATCAGGTGATGTTTGCCAGCAATACGCCACGCTTCCGCGCCTTCAAGCTCAAGCGGGCGCTTGATGCTGTGCCCATGCGCGATGAGGCGCGGGAGAATCTGTATTCCGGCACGGCGCTGCGTTTTCTGAAAGGTGATGAGTGACATGGTGACACTCGAGACATTGAGTTATCTATCGACGGCGCCTGACCAGTTCATCGACATCACAGAAGATGTGCATGCCGCCATCGAGCGTAGTGCGGTGACCGATGGACTGGCAGCGATTATTTTGTCGCATACGACTTGCGGCATCGTGGTGAACGAGGGGCTTCCGTGCGTGGAGACCGATCTCATGGAGACGCTCGATCGCATTGCCCCGCCCGATGCCCCCTATGCGCATGCTCATTTCTTGCCGAGTTATGGCGCCACGGGCAATAACTCCTGTGGCCATATCAAGAGCATGATTTGCGGCAATAGCTGCTTCTTCCCCGTTCAAGACGGCCACATCGTATGTGGCGGGGCCCAGAACATCTACCTTGCGGAGTTCGATGGGCCTCAGAAGCGAAAAGTGTACGTTGAGGTGCTGGGCGAGTAGCAGTTGATGCCTGCGAGTCGGCGAGCTAAAGGAGATTGACCATGTCGTTTATGGCTTCGATGTTTGGGACCGAGAAACCGGTCATTGGCATGCTGCATCTGCAGCCGCTGCCTGGCGATCCTCTGTATTATCCGAGCGGCAGCGTTTCGCGCGTGATCGATGCCGCCAAGCGCGATCTCGAAGCGCTGCAGTCGGGTGGCGTGGACGGCATTCTGATCACCAATGAGCTGTCGATGCCCTACGAGCAGCATGTGTCGGCAGTGACCCTTGCCGCTATGGGGCATGTCATCGGCGCTCTTGCCGCAGAGTTCTCGACCCCTTGGGGTGCAGAGGCTATTTATGACGGCGATGCCACGATCGAGCTGTGCGCCGCCGTCGAGGCACAGTTTACACGTTGCAATTTCTGCGGTGCCTGGGCTGGCGATCTTGGCCTGATCAATCGTGACTTTGCGCACACCATGCGCCGCCGCGCCGCCCTGCGTCTGGATGACCTAAAGATGTTCCATTTCATCACAAGCGAGGGCGAGGTGTATCTTAACGACCGTTCGACTCCCGATATTGCCGATTCGCTGGTATTCAACTGTCTGCCCGATGCCCTTGTCATTGGCGGATCTGCTGCCGGGCGCGGAGCTTCGGGCGAGCTTGCCGACGAGGTGCGCGCCCGTGTTGGCGATGTGCCGGTGGTATGTGGAACGGGATGCCGCGAGAATACCGTTGCAGACGTGTTTTCGCATTATGATGGCGCGTTTGTCGGCACCTGTCTCAAGCGAGACGGCAAGCTCGACGCCCCTGTCGAAACCGAACGGGTCGTGCGATTCATGGCTGCCGCCCGTGCCGCGAGAGGGGAGTGAACGGCATGCCGTACTATCTTGGCATCGACATCGGAACGAGCGCGTCCAAGGGTGTGTTAATTGATGCGGAGTGTCGAATTGTGGCGCAGGCATCTTGTCAACATGAGACCGAGAACCCTCGGGATGGTTGGTATCAGCACGATGCAGAGGCGATTTGGTGGGGTGATTTTTGCCGGCTGTCTCGCGAGCTCATCGAGCGCGCGAGTATCGAGGCGAGCCAGATCCGCTGCGTAGGGTTGTCGGCTTTGGGCTGTGATTGCGTTCCGGTCGATGAAGATTGCCATGCCTTGGCTCCGGCAATTTTGTACGGGGTTGACGCTCGCTCGAAGCCGCAGATTGACGAGCTTCTTTCTGAATATGGTCCCGATCGAGCTCGTGAGCTCTTTGGACACGACCCGTGCTCGTCCGATATCGCTCCCAAGGTCCTTTGGTTTAAGGAGAATATGCCCGAGGTCCATGAGCGGGCGGCGAAGTTTCTTACGGCTTCATCCTATCTGTGCGCCAAGCTCACCGGCAGGTTTACGATCGATCGTTATCTTGCCGAGGATTTCCTGCCCTTATACGATCGCGAGACGTGGCAGGTCAATGAGCGCGAGTGCGCGCGGTTCTGCCGTCCCGACCAGATGGCCGAAGTCATGGCGGCGACCGATATCGCCGGCGTAATCACGGATCGGGCGGCGGATGAAACCGGTCTTGCCAAGGGAACGCCGGTGCTTGTCGGAACAGGCGATTCGGGTGCCGAGGCAATTTCTACTGGAGTGTTTTGCCCCGGGGACATGATGGTGCAACTCGGGAGCACGGCCTACTTTATCTATTTGGCGGACCATATGGTCGATGACGCTCGTCTATGGCCGGGGACATTCATCATCCCCGGGACTTACGGCATCTGCGCCGGCACCAATACAGCGGGTGCGCTGACGGCATGGTTGCGACGCGAGTTGTACCGCGATGCCGTGGATGCCGAACGCTCCGGCGGCCCCGATGCCTATGAGGTCATGGCGCGCGACGCCGGGCAGGTAGGTCCCGGAGCGGATGGCCTTCTGTGCCTTCCATACTTTGCGGGCGAGCGCACCCCGCTCAACGATCCCGAGGCGCGTGGCGTGTTCTTCGGTCTGACCGAAAGACATACCCGGGGCCATATGGTCCGCGCGGCTTTGGAGGGGATCGCCTATACGGTCGCAGCGCATGTTGATATTATCGAGCGAGATCATGGATTGCCTATCGAGCACATCATGCTCGTGGGAGGCGGAACTAAGAATCCGGTATGGACGCAAGCGATTGCCGATGTTTGCGGTCGTGAAGTATCGGTTGCGAAGGTTACGGTGGGCGCATGTTTTGGCGATGCCCTTATGGCGGCACTTGCTGGCGGTGCCTATTCATCATGGGGTGAGCTTGCCCGGGTTCTTGGGGTCGCGCAAACGATCGAGCCTGATATGGACGCTCATGAGCTGTACGCATCGCGCCGCCATATCTTTGATGAGCTATATGCGCGAAATTGCGACCTTATGCACGAGCTGGTGTAGCGCCGCCGAATTGCCCCACGCTCTTATGGGGCTGCGTTGTGCGATTCGCATGTTCCTTGAGAGGCGTGGGCAAAAAATGCCAAATATGAGTACTGTCACTAATTTAGTGGCAGCAAAATCAGGCTCTTGAGGCCTTTATTGAGCGTCTTCGGGCGATTGAAACCTGTTATGGATGGCTTTAAGTATGCTAAAACGACCTGATAATGAACAGTTGTATATTATCAGGTCGTTGTTTTGATGCAAAATAATGTGACTAGTTTTACAACAGTACTCATATTTGGCATTTTTTGCCCAACAGGGGTTAGCGGAAGTCGAAAATGGAGCGGGAATTTTCCAGGACGACCGACTTGACGCTTTCCGCAGCGCAGTCTTTAAGCGTGGCAATGATCTCGGATGTTCTTATGAGTGAATCGACGAGCTGCCGCGCGGATGTTTTCGCGTCTGGTTCGGCCGGCGCGTCGGTTTCGAGTAGCAAGCGATTAAGTGGAATCTGCCGCGCGTATTCGCGCCCGCGTTTGGTTGCGAGCATGCGTTCGTTGACGGAGAAATAGCAGCCCGCGCTGCGCGCACGGACAAGCTCATCCGAGGTACCGCTAAACCAGTGGAAGATGGCGGCAGGGGAGTTGGGAGTGTCCTTTAGAAGGCCGCTCGACTCCAAAATGTCCAAGGTTGCTCCCGCCGCGCGAACGGCGTGAATGGACAGGACGCGTCCAGCGAGTGGGTTCTGCGACAGAGCTTGGCAAAGCCGTTCAAATGCCTGCGTTTGGATTCCCTCGGTGCCCGCGAAGCGCGGCGAGAAATCGAGTCCGACCTCGCCGATAAAACGTTCCCGGGTGGCGAGTTCGCAAAGCAGGTCGACCTCGGCGGTTCCGCATCGGCCGTCGGCAATCCACCAGGGGTGGAGGCCCACCCCCGCGATGACGTTGGGACTGCTGCTGGCGCGTTTATTTGCCGTTGCGAAACTGCGCGGGTCGACGCCACAATCAAAGAGCCCCAGCCCCACCGTTGCGGCCTCGAGGACAATGGCGTTCGGGTCGGACATGAGATCCAAATGACAGTGAGCATCAAAGAACTGCGGCTCCATCGCGGTGTGCCTTGCTAGTCCAGGCGTTGGCCGTCGGCGCGTACGCGCTCGGTTCCACGTCCACTGATCTGGCGAATGACCTCGCCTGCAATCATCTGGCCCATGATGGGCGGCATAAAGCTGGCGGTTCCCAACTCAGTGCGCTCGTGGATGTTGGAGGGGTCGCGGGGCTGCGTCTTTACCGATTCTTCGCAGCTAAACAGCACATGCAGGCTTTTGATGCCACGCTTTTTGCATTCTTTGCGCATGATACGGCTCATGGGGTCGCGCACCGTGTCGAAGATGTCGGCAAAACGCAGGCACTCGGGATGCAGCTTGTTGGCCCCGCCCATGGAACTCACCAGGCGAATGTCGTGATCTTGGGCGTACTTGGCAATGACGAGTTTTGCCGAGATGGTGTCGATCGCGTCGATGACGTAGTTGAGCTTGCCGCCCGTCTGCTCCAGAACGCTGGCGAAAAACTCGTCGATGTTGTCGCTCAGCAGGTATTCGGTGCGCTTGATGACGGTAGCGGCGGGGTCGATGTCGTGGACCATCGCCTCCATGACATCGACCTTGCGCTTGCCGATGGTGCTGTGAAATGCGATTGCCTGGCGATTAATATTGCTGGGCGCAATGATGTCCTTATCCAGAATTACGAAGTGTCCGATGCCGCCGCGAGCGAGTGCCTCGCAGCAGTTGGAGCCCACGCCGCCGCAGCCGAGCACCAGCACCGTGGCGTCGGCGAGCTTGTCGAGTGCCTCGCGGCCCATGATGATCTCGAGCTTGGTGTCGCGCGTCTCGATGGGGGCGGCGGCTGCGGTTTCGGTCATAGATATCCTCCGATGGGGAAGCTGTCGTGTTTTAGCTATCGCCATTATAGGTATTATCGCGATTCCATTTGAACCCTCGGGGCTTGTTGAAATGAGACCAGGATTCGCATAAGATGAAGCAGATGGCACCCGTTGCAGCGGGTTGGCCAACTCCAATGCACGTTTGTAGCGTGAGAAGTGGCCGTCTTCGCATTACGCGGGGGCGGCTTTTTTTTGAGTGTAAAATTAGACAATTAGACAAACATCTAAATATCGACTATAGTGTGTGCGTCGAACGAGATACTGAGAGGAGGCCCTATGCCGGGAGAGGGTTTTAAAGCGCTGGGGGATCCAACACGGCGGCGCATTTTGGAACTGCTGCGCGAGGGCAACCGCACGGCAGGAGAGCTTGCCGAGCATTTCGAGATAAGCAAGCCGTCGCTCAGTCATCATTTGGCGACGCTCAAAAACGCCGGGTTGGTGACCGACGAACGTCATGGCCAAAACATCGTTTACAGCTTAAACACCACTGTCATGCAGGACTTGATCGGCTGGTTTATGGGCTTTACAGACACTGAAGGTGATAAGGATGAATAACGAAAACAAGGGCATTCACGCCACGGGGGTATCGCCGCGTGTATGGGCCATGCTTGTTGTGGTCTGCGCAATTAATGTTGCTGCGCATCTCTGGGTGATGCCGAGCTTGCCTGCGCAGATTCCCACGCACTGGGGCGCGAACGGCGCCGTCGACGGTTGGGGCCCTAGCTGGATGGCCTCCGCGCTCGGCGTGCTGCCCCTGGTGCTTCTCGCAATGTTCTGCGTGGTGCCGCGCATCGATCCCAAAGGTGAGGCATATCGAACCTCGGGCAAGTTCTACCAGGGCTTCGTAATTGCCTTCACCTTGTTCATGTGCGCCATAAGCTGGTTGGGTGAGCTTACGGTCTGGGGCGTGGTGCCGGCGGTCGGTTCGGTCAACGTGCTGATTTCCGGCGCTATCGGCTTGCTCTTCATTGGTGTGGGTAACTACTTGCCGCGTGTGAAGCAGAACTATACGCTCGGTATCAAGACGCCCTGGGCGCTTGCCGATCCCGAGAACTGGCGCCGTACGCAGCGCTTTGGTGGTGCCTGCTTTATGGTGCTGGGTGTTGGCCTGATTGTGATGGGCGTGGCAGGTAGTGTGCTTTCGAGTGAAGTCGTCGCCGCGGTGATTGCGGTTCTGGCGTTTGGTTCGGCCGGAGCTGCCTACGTCTACTCGTATCTGCTGTGGCGCAAATCGCAACGGGCCGTTCGCTAAGGTTGCGGAAAACTAGCGTACGCAGTTCATAGTATGTTCTGGGGGACTTTTCCCAGGTAGTATTAGGGGGTGTGGGCAACCATGCCCCTTTTTATTAGAACGCGCGGATTGCCTCTCCGATTTTCCATCACGGGGAGGATCAGAAGATTTCCGCAGCTAGATAAGGAGAAGCTGACATTGGCTGAGTTCATTTATCAGATGTATCAGGCTCGCAAGGCTCATGGCGATAAGGTAATCCTTGACGATGTGACCTTGAGCTTCTATCCCGGTGCCAAGATCGGCGTCGTGGGCCCCAACGGTATGGGCAAGTCGACCCTGCTCAAGATCATGGCCGGTATCGAGGAGGTCTCCAACGGCGATGCCAGGCTCACCCCCGGCTACACCGTGGGTATCCTGCAGCAGGAGCCGCCGCTCGACGATGACAAGACTGTTATCGAGAACGTGCGCATGGCATTTGGTGACATGATTGCCAAGGTCAATCGCTTCAATAAGATCGGCGAGGAGATGTGCGACCCGGACTGCGACATGGACGCCCTCATGGCCGAGATGGGCAAGCTCCAGGACGAGATCGACGCCGCTGACGGCTGGGATATCGATTCCAAGCTCGGTCAGGCCATGGACGCCCTGCAGCTGCCCGATTCCGACATGCCGGTCAACGTGCTTTCCGGCGGCGAGCGCCGTCGCGTGGCCCTGTGCAAGCTGCTGCTCGAGGCTCCCGACCTGCTGCTGCTCGACGAGCCCACGAACCACCTGGACGCCGAATCGATCCTGTGGCTCGAGCACTTCCTGCACAACTATCAGGGCGCGGTGCTTGCCGTCACGCATGATCGCTACTTCCTGGATAACGTTGCCGAGTGGATCTGCGAGGTCGACCGCGGCCACCTTTATCCCTACAAGGGCAACTACTCCACGTATCTGGAGACCAAGGCCGCCCGTATCGAGGCTCAGGGCAACCGCGACGCCAAGCTCGCCAAGCGCATGGAGGCCGAGCTCGAGTGGGTACGCAGCTCGCCCAAGGCTCGCCAGGCCAAGAACAAGGCCCGTCTGGCTCGCTACGAGGAGATGGAGGCCGAGGCCCGCGCCAGCCAGAAACTCGACTGGACCGACATCCGCATCCCTGTGGGCCCGCGTCTGGGCAACAAGGTGCTCGAGGCCCATCATCTGCACAAGGAGTTCGATGGCCGCGTGCTCATCGATGACCTTTCGTTCACCCTGCCGCGCAACGGCATCGTGGGCGTTATCGGCCCCAACGGTGTCGGTAAGACCACGCTGTTCAAGACGATTGTGGGCCTGGAGCCGCTGACTTCGGGCGAGCTCGAGGTGGGCGAGACCGTCAAGATTTCTTACGTCGACCAGAACCGTTCCGGCATCGACCCCGATAAGAACCTGTGGGAGGTCGTCTCGGACGGCCTGGACCACATGATGGTCGGCAAGACCGAGGTTCCGAGCCGCGCGTACGTGGCGAGCTTTGGCTTTAAGGGCCAGGACCAGCAGAAGCGCGCTGGCGTGCTCTCCGGTGGCGAGCGCAACCGTCTGAACTTGGCGCTTACGCTCAAGCAGGGCGGCAACCTGCTGCTCCTCGACGAGCCCACGAACGACCTCGACGTCGAGACGCTGTCCTCGCTCGAGGCGGCGCTGCTCGAGTTCCCGGGCTGCTCGGTGGTCATTAGCCACGACCGTATGTTCTTGGACCGTGTCGCCACGCACATCCTGGCGTGGGAAGGCACCGACGAGAACCCGGGCAACTGGTATTGGTTTGAGGGCAACTTTGAGGCCTATCAGGCCAACCGTATCGAGCGCCTGGGCGAGGACGCAGCCCAGCCGCATCGTATCCACCGCAAGCTGACGCGCGACTAGTAGCAAGTAGAAAGGCCGCCACCAAGGGCGGCCTTTCTTGTAGCAATTGCACTGCAGCTATGCCCTGGCTGCTGGTTTGATTCATAATCAAAGTCATCTCTTTGGGATTAAAGCCCGTTTTTGCTATGAGTGATTTTCTAATTCCGTTTAAAACGTAAAGACGCATTGGGTTGCAAGGACATAAGCAAATCGAATTGAAATATAACCAGTGCTGTAACGTTACAAAAAAGATTATAGAATAGGAGTACCTTATAAGTCGCTTCTCTAGAAAGAAGAACATATGCTTTCGCGTCGTCGTTTTCTGCAACTTGTCGCGTCTTCAATTGTCGCCTTAGCCGCACGTCCGAAAGAGGTTTTTGCTTCGACGGGCAATATTGATGGTGAGCAGATACAATTTACTTCTGAAATTGCGCAAGAGCTTGCCGATAAATATATAAAGGGACTCCTCGGCTATTCGTATACGCCTTCTGACCCTATTCCTTTTGTAGATGTTGATGGGTCCCCGCTTGGTTACATTGTTCCGGTTGTGACATCCAATAGAGCCGCGGGCTATTTGGTTTTAGATGCTTCAGATGATGAAATACTTACGGGATATCGTTTTGGAGACGGCTTAGTCAGCCCTATGGATCGGGGAGGAGATCTTGGTGTCGAGTCTTATTCTTTCAATAACCCAGTCGTAATGATCAATCCATTCGAATTCGGCGTGCAATCTTTGGACGGTTCAATAACAACAAATTGCGGAAGAACAATCCCGGCTGTTTCCATAGAAGGACGGCCTGTCGTTTTATCGAATAAACCTTCAAGCTGGAACGATGTTGTAATTTACGCAACTCAAATGCAGGATTACACAGTATCTGGATTTCGTTCCATTTCTCAGTTTATGTCATATGATGAAAGCGAGATTAAGAGGCTTACCGCCCACTATGCTTGTATGGTGACAGCTTTTTCGAACGTTGCGGAACTGTATGGCATTGCCAATTTATATAGCGACCCTTCGCAATATATGCAGATATGGAATTACACCAATACCCATGCTCTTTCCGATGAAGAACAGACTGTTCCCGGCGTTGTTTTGGGTGGAACGCCGATATCAACCTGTGCAACGGGGTTTACAAATTACTGCGCAAGCAGAGGAAGTACTCTTATCGCCCGCACTGTCTCCTCTCCGGCTATCGCGAGCATTCAAAATGAGATTAACTCTAATAGACCGAATGTTTTACATGCGAGTTTGTACAACGGATCAGCCCATTCTGTAACAGCGGAGGCTTACGCCACACTTACTGGTAAGAAAACTGGAGAGACAAGGCAGATGATTGGCATAGCGGACGGCTGGAATTCATCTTTATCCTTCCTGAAGTATGATCAGAGCTATTATGCGTGGACTTATGGAACGACTTTTTCGAAGTAGGGCGATTCGTCTAGCTCTGTCTTTGGTGCTGATGGCTTCATTGGTGGGCTGTTCAACAAAGGAAGAGATATCGCGCGGAGGTTCCGGAGAAGTGACTGCGACAGACTCAGGTTCATTAGAAATAGCTGGCGGGCATGCCGATGTGATGTTACAAGGAAAAGGCGTGCTTAGGTCGATTGATGCTGAAGACGCTGTCTGCTCAATAGAGGATTTGAAGACAGGTGAAACTGCATCGTACCGAGTTTCAGATAATGCTGCGAATATGATTGAGTCGATACCGACTGGAGCGCAGGTTTCTTTTAGATACTTTGCTCCGCAACTTGAGGATGAGCTTGCTTCTCTGGTGTCTATATGCACCGATGACAACTAAAAGGCCTGAATTCAAACGGCCTCGGATGGTCAATTGGCTATCCGAGGCCGTTTTTTACTCGACCGGGGCTTCGACCTTGTCGATGGCCCAGGCGGCTCCGAGACCGCCGGTGGTGTTGCGGCGGATGCGCACGGTAACCTCGCGGCGCTCGCCGGCCTGCGTGTAGCACAGGGGGAAGTTTGCGCGGTTTCGCGCGGCCTCGATGGTACCGCGCTCGCGGGCGATCCAGTAGTACTCGCCGACAATGCCGAGCGTGTCGGCGCCGTAGGGGAGATAGGTCGACAACTGGTGCAGAAGCGGGCCGGGGCAGAAGACCTCGGTTGCGAAATCGACGGGGAAGTCCTCAGGGATGGCGGGCGCTGCGGGTGCGGGGGTTGGGGCCGCTGCGGGTACCGAAGCCGGTGCCGGTGCGGGAACTTGGTCGCAAGTAGAGGTGGGCACGGATTCGATGACGGGTGCGGGCTCAGGCACCGGTTCCGGCTTAACTGCGGAATCTGCGGGCTTCACGGTGACGGGCGCGTCTACAGCTGCAGTTTCAAACTCAACCTGCATCGCGCTCTCATTCTCGACGCTCGACTTTGCTTCGATGGGCGTGGATGCCATAGTGGTGATGCCGGCGTTGGCGTTCTCGGGGTCATAGACGACCGTGAGCGAGATGGCGGGCTGCGGCGTCTCGGGCTCCGGCGCCGACTCGGTAGCGCCTTGATCGTCGGGCTCGTCGGGCTGATCGTCCTCGGTCTCGTCGCCAAAGACATCGCTGTTTTGGAACGCAGGCGTTTCGGGCTGGTCAGCGGCTTCTTCGGTTGTCGACTTGGGAGCTTCGTTGAGCTCCGCAGTGGCTTCCTGCTCGGATATGACTTCGGGATCGGTCGTGGCGGTGATTTCGGTGTCGGCTTCTGCCGTTACCTCAATAGCGACTTCGATCTCTGCCTCGGGCTCGGGCTCCGGAGCGACTTCGGCCACGGGCTCGGGCTCGGCGCGCTTAACGTGCTTGGGGCGCACGGCCTTGAGGTCCTTCTCGCCGCGCTTTTTCTTTTTGTAGGACTGCTTGGCTCCCTTGGCTGCCTTGGGCTTGTCCTCGCCCTTGGCAAGGGCGGCATCCCAGGCCTCGTTGGCGATGAGCGTGGCATACAGGCGACCGCCCTTAAAGACGGTCAGCCTTATGCAGTCGTCGAGCTCCTCGAGCAGCTCGCGCGTGGACTCGAAGCCCAGGTCATAAGCGGCCATGTCACCAGCAGCGAGCGCCTCCTCGACCTGCGTCATAAACGTTTGCTTGCCGCACCCAATCGCATCACGCAGCAGACGATACAGATAGATGTGGTTGCCCAGCGATAGCGTGGGCTTAACTATTGTCTTGCTCATGGCAAATCTCCTCTTTACACACCAAAGCATCTTACCATCGCGCGGGGCTTGCTACCTCGGCGCCCAAGGCAAACGGGCGCGACCGTTGCCGGTTCGCGCCCGTTATACAGGTCGATTATCTATGAGGGGCAAACGTGCTTAGTTGCCCGATGCCGTGCCTTGGCTCGAGCTGTCAGATGCCGTGCCGGACGCGGTTCCACTCGAGCTGTTCGAGTTGCTGGTGTTGCTGCTGTCTGCTGAGCCCGTTCCCGACGTGGTGTCGCTCGTCTGGTCGCCCGTGCTCGGTTGAGAGCCGTCAGTCGTTTGGCTTGAGTCGGTTGTGCCGGATTGCGTACCGTTGTTGTTCACAGAAGAATCGGCGCCCTGCGACTGATCGGGGGTGTTCGAGGACGAGTCGGTGGATGCGGAGGTGCCCTGCGAGTCGTCCTGCTGGCTTTGCGATTGACCAGTGCTGTCCGCGTCGTGCTCGGTCGTGCGTGACGACAGAATCGGCTCGGGACGCTCGCCCAGACCTTCACCGGCGGTGGTGATAAGGATGGCAGCGGTGCAGGCGATAACCGCGACGATGGCGATGGCGATCGAGAAGATGATGACCTTCTTTTGCGTCTGGCTGCGCTCTGCCGCCGCCTTGGCGCGCAGGCTGTCGGGGGCGACGCGCGCCGTGGTCGCGCGCCCTGCAATCTGGCGCATCTCCTGGGTAGTCGCGGCGCCGCCTAAGTGCTCCTCGGCATTTAATTCAACGGGTTCATAGGCGCCGGCGGGGTAGTCGACGGTGGCGTGCGTACCTTTGAGGGCTTCGGCGCTGGCAGAGATAAAGTGGCGGTAGACCTGCGAGGACACAACGGTGATGACCGAGCTCACAGCGGCACCGATCACCGATCCGGCGATACCGATCTTGGAGGCAAGCGCGACGCTCGTAGCGGCAGCTGCGGCGCCGGCGATGATCTGGGGAATGGAAATGTCGTCAAACAGGCCCTTTTTGGGCGCGATGGCCATGGTCTGGCCGATGGAATGGTTTTCGTGAACGCCGTTGTTGAGCGATGCCGGCGTCATGACACGTGTGCGCGGCGCGTCGGTGTACTTGGTTGTCATACGGGGTCCTCCCGGTGTAAATCTGCTTCGTTTCGTGTAGCCATCAGGGTACCCACCAGATGTGAATCGTACGTGACATTTAACAGATACCATCAACTCATCAAGGGGGCTTGCTGTCTTTGGTGCAATAGCTTGATGCTAAACTGGATTAACGATTGCGAGGTGGTTTACGTGATGTACCCGTATATGACATTCGAAGACGGTACCGAGGTCGTTCATTCTGATTTGATTACCGATGGCGATACCGAAAAGGTTTTCGTGCATTTTGAACGACCGACGGCAGAGGGTTTCGACTCCGCTCGCTGTGAGTT
>CATYZK010000010.1 GCA_958415665.1 uncultured Collinsella sp.
CCCGGGCCGGCGCCATTTTTTTGGTCCTGTGGTGTCTTTTTTTTTTCCACAACAAGGGCTTCTTTTGTAAAAAAAACACCCCACCCCAATGCACCATTGTTGATGGGAGAGGCATGTCGGATTCGCCTAACTTTTTGACGTATGCCCAGACGGCGTTCGATTCGTTTGAGGAGCGGTCGTTCTGCGCGGTGGACAGCCTGGTGTTTGCATGGCTGTCGTATTTGCGCTTGCCGGGGTATATGCCGGAGCTTGCCGGCTGGCAGGGGCTGGACGTGCGTGAACTGCTGCGTGCCGAGTGCTACCAGGACATGATTGGTGACCTGTGGGACCCGGAGGAGAGTCGCGCCTTGCTGGAGGCTGTTGCGGCAAGTCCTCGCTACCGCGGCGTGCGCGTTTGCGGTTATCGTGCCGTGAACGATGCGTCGATGACGGAGCAATTTGCAGCCATGACGTTCCGATTTCCGGCAGGATTCAGCTACCTTTCCTTCCGCGGGACCGACAGCACGATCGTGGGCTGGAAAGAGGACTTTAACATGGCGTTCCGGTGTCCCGTGCCCTCCCAGGAATCTGCGGCGCGCTACGTGGACGAGGCGGCGGCCGCGATTGATGGACCGCTCTTGTGCGGAGGCCATTCCAAAGGCGGCAACTTGGCGGTGTATGGCGCGGCGATGTGCTCTGACGCCGCTGGTGACCGAATCGAGAGGGCCTTCTCGCATGATGGCCCCGGCTTTGTCGAGGAGTTCCTGAGTGGCGATGCCTTTGCGGGCCTGTCCGGTCGCATCGATAAAACCCTGCCGCAGTCGTCGATTTTCGGCATGATGTTCGAGACGCAGGAGGATTACGCCATTGTCGAGAGCACCGAATTCAGTCTGCTGCAGCACAATCCCTTTAGCTGGGTCATTGACGGCTGCGACTTTGTGTATTGCGAGCGTCTGTCTGCCGGCGCGCGATACGTCGATAGCTCTATTCGTGAGATGTTGCTTGCGGTGGAGCCTGCCGAACGCGAGCGCTTTGTGGACGCGCTGTTTTCCGTGTTTGAGGCTACGGGCGCCGAACGGTTTGCAGATATCGCAGGGAATCTGCGCGAGAGCCTGCCGGTGATGCTTCAAAAAGCGCAGGGATTCGACCAGGATACGCGCCGCTTTATCTCGCAGACGATCGTAGCAATTCTAAAATGTGCGCTGCTGCCCAAGCGCGCCGAGCTCAATGTTCCCATCGCTGGCAAGAGCCTAGCGGAGCAGCTCGATGCATGGCAGTCCGAGCTTCTACACTAGCCACTGGCGCAAAGCGACCTGTCCCCGATGCACCAATCTTCGATGCGCTTGGAGAGGGCTCGACCGCTATACTGATTCGTGCTCAATTCGATCTAGAACGGAATGCCGTATATGAAAATCAATCACGCGATCTTGCATATCCTGGACTTTGACTCGGCCGTCAACGTCATGAGCCAACGCGAGCTCGATATCGAGAGCCGCACCGTGCGCAATTTTGTGACTACGCACCTGCGCCGTGCCCGCACTTCGGCCGATAACAAGCGCGCCACATTTGCCGAGAACTCCGCATTCGGCGGCGAGCTCAAGGGTTATTTCTTTGGCGAGCGCGAGTTCGTAGACCTGTCGCAGCAGATTGCGGAGTTCATCTCTTCGGAGCTTACCAAGGCCGAAAAGGCCGAGTCCACCGACGTGCTTGTGGCGGACTTTGACGATGACGAGGATGCCCGCTGGTTTGCCGTGATGCTGCTTGGCTCCAAGCAGGCCTTTATGCACGAGGTGGGCCGCGAGGAGGGCGAGGTGCGCAACGACATCGCGCGTCATTACGCCATCCTGCCAAATCCCTCGCAAAAGGTGCCGAGCTACGCCATCGTGCGCGCGAGCACCATGGAGATCGGCTACGTGGACAAGAAGCGCAAGATCGCCGGCGAGGACCGCATGCTTATTCCTGACGGGCTGCTGCAGTGCGATACGGGCGTGTCGGGCAAGGAGATTATCGACACCGTGACGCGTGTGGTCGAGGAGGTTGCCGAGGAGCACGGCGCCAACACGGCCGTGGCGCTCGCCAAGGTCAAGGCCGCTGTTGCCGAGAAGGTCGAAGACGACGAGGAACTGCCGCCTTGGGATATCGTCGACGAGGTCTTTGAGGACGAGCCGGTCATCAAAGAGAGCGTGCGTGCGGCGCTGACCGAGGAGAAGGTGCCCGAACGCGTGCCCGTGGAGCGCAAACAGGTCGAGCGCGCGGCCGTGCGCAATCATAAGATTCGTACCGACACGGGCATCGAAATCAGCTTCCCGGCCGAGATGGGCTCGAACTCCGAGTACATCGAGTTCGTCAACGAGCCCAACGGCCTCATCTCCATCGAGCTCAAAAACATCGGGTCAATTGAGAATCGATAAACTGCGCTTGTAAGCTGCAGAAAAACAAAGGTCGAAACCCTTCGGGACTTCGGCCTTTTTGCTTGGAGCTGAATTGAGTTGCAGACTGAGCATACGTCAGCGAAAACGCCCCTAGGTGAGCAAGGTGACGTGAAAGAGGAGGGAAGCGTACTTTGGTACGCGACCGACGATTGAACGTCAGATTGCCGCTTAGGGGCGTTTGCAGCGTCGGGTAGTTACGGCGTTTGGTAAAACGCCGTAACTATTAAAGTTGACGTAAACCTTCCTCGAGACCGGTCTTGCTGTCGGTCTTTTCGTCGCGCTTCTTGATGACGCGGGCGGGAACGCCGGCCACGACGGCGCCGGCGGGGACGTCCTCGACGCATACGGCACCGGCGGCTACGACGGCGCCCTTGCCCACGCGCACGCCCTCCAGGACCACGGCGTTGGCGCCAATCATGACATCGTCCTCGATGATGACGGGCGTGGCGCTCGCGGGCTCAACGACGCCTGCAAGCACGGTGCCGGCGCCGATGTGGCAGTTCTTGCCCACGGTGGCGCGGCCGCCCAGCACGGCGCCCATATCGATCATGGATCCCTCGCCGATAACGGAGCCGATGTTGATGATGGCGCCCATCATGATGACGGCGCGGTCGCCGATCTCGACGCGGTCGCGGATAATCGCGCCCGGCTCGATGCGGGCGTTGATGCCCTTAAGGTCGAGCATGGGGACGGCGGAGTTACGGCAGTCGTTCTCGACGTCGTAGTAGTCGATAGAGTCGGCGTTGGCATCGAGGATGGCCTTGAGCTCGTCCCAGTCGCCAAAGACGGTCTTGCCGCGGCGGCCGCCGTAGACGTGCGCATCGCCCCAGGCAACCTTCATGCCGGGCTTCTCGCGCACATACAGCTTGACGGGCGTCTTCTTGGGCGCGGTGGCGATGTAGTTGATAATCTCCTGTGCATCCATCTCGGCTGCGTTGCTCATATACTGTTTCTCCTTTACGTGGGCTTGGTTAATGATTGGTTAGGCAAACATGACCTGGTCGAAGGTGTAGAAGCCGGGGTCGCGGACGACGAGCTTCTGGGCGGCCGCCAGGGCGCCGTTGACGAAGATCTGTCGGCTCGTGGCGCGATGGCTGAGCGTGACTTCCTCGTCCTGGCCAAAGAAGCTCACCTCGTGCACGCCGGCGACGGTGCCGCCGCGTAGCGAATGCATGCCGATTTCTTTGGGGTCGCGCGCGCCGCACATGCCCTCACGGCCGTAGACGGGGCGGTAGCCGGCCTCGGGCTCGGCTTCGACCACGGCGTCAAGCAGCAGCTTGGCGGTGCCGCTGGGGGCATCGATCTTTTGGTTGTGGTGTGTCTCGACGATCTCGCAGTCAAAGCCGGGCAGCTCGCGTGTGGCCTGGGCCACCAGGTGACGCAGGGCGGCGATACCGATGGAGTAGTTGCCTGAGTGCATGACGCGGGCGTTCTGGCCCAGCTCGCGCAGGCGGTCCATCTGCTCGGGCGTATATCCCGTGGTGCCCGAGACCAGTGCAGCGCCCGTGCGCTCGACATAGGCGACGACGGCGTCGAAGGTCACGACGTTCGAGAAGTCGATGATCACGTCAGCCGCCGGAGCGCTCTCGAGCTCGGTCAGATCAAAGCCGATCTGGGCCACGATATCAAACACGGGCTGCCCGGCGGCATCGACAATGCCTTCGGCGGTAGTGCGGATGAGCGAGCCCATGCGGCCCGTTCCCATAATGATAGTCTTAATCAAGCAGACCAGCTCCCTTCAGAGCATCGGTAAGTGTGGCGCGCGTGTCGTCTGCCATGGGGCACAGCGGCATGCGGTAGTTTGCCTCGATCATGCCCATCTGGGCGAGTGCTTCCTTGACGGGGATGGGGTTAACCTCGCTAAAGAGGGCGTTGATGAGCGGCTGGCCGGCGATCTGGATATCGCGGGCGCGCACTACGTCGCCGTCCAGATAGGCGCGGCACATGTCGTGCGCGAGCTGCGGCTGAACATCGGCCCACACGCTGATGGTGCCCGAGGCGCCCAGGCTCATGAGCGGTACGGTGAGGGCGTCCTCGCCCGAGTACATGCGGAAGTCATCGGACAGCAGGTGGGCGATCTTGGCCGCGTAGGCGACGTTGCCCGAGGCTTCCTTAATGCCCATGATGTTGGGGTGCGCGGCCAAGCGCTCTACGTTGCGCTCGCTGATGCCGCAGCCGCAGCGGCCGGGGATGTTGTACAGGATGCAGGGGATATCTACGGCATCCGCTACGGTCTTAAAGTGCTGGTAGATGCCCTCCTCGTTGGACTTGTTGTAGTAGGGGGTAATGAGCAGCAGGCCGTCGGCGCCCAGGCCTTGGTAGGTGAGCGACTTGGTGAGCATGGTCTGCGTGGAGTTAGAGCCCGAGCCGGCGATGACGGGGACGCGGCCTGCAACCTGCTTGACCACGGCGGCGACGACGGAGTTGTCCTCGTCATCGGTCATCGTGGCGCTCTCGCCGGTGGTGCCCAGGGTGAGGATGGCGTCGGTGCCATTTTGCAGGTGGAAATCGATAAGGCGCTCGAGTGCGTCAAAGTCGACGCTGCCGTCCTTTTTAAACGGCGTGACGAGGGCGACGATTGAGCCCTCGAGATTACGGATGTCCATGTTCTTCTCCTTCGCTTCCGCGATCTGGATGCGTTTGTTCCACTGAGCGGCGACGGCCAGGCGTTCGTCCTGGGCGCGACGGCGGGCGCTTTCGGCACGCGATTTGGCCAGTAGCTCACGGCCGCACGGCAACACGTCGAGCGTGGCAAAATAATCGCCCGGGCGCTCGGCGCGTCGGATGAGGTCGGCCGAGCCATCGGGGCGCAGCAGGACCTCGGCGGAGCGCAGGCGTCCGTTGTAGTTGTAGCCCATGGAGTGGCCATGCGCGCCGGTATCGTGGATCACAAGCAGGTCGCCCATGTCGATATGCGGCAGCTCACGATCGATGGCGAACTTGTCGTTGTTTTCGCACAGGTTACCCGTGATGTCGTACGTGTTCGTGGCGGGGGCTGCGGTTTTATCAGGACCGTCCGGCTGACCCATCACCGTGATGTGGTGGTAAGCGCCATACATGGCAGGGCGGATCAGATCGACGGCGCTTGCGTCGACACCGATATAGTCCTTGTAGATCTGCTTCTCGTGGATGGCCTTGGTGACCAGGCAGCCGTAGGGGCCCATCATAAAGCGGCCCATCTCGGTGCAGATGGCCACATCGCCCATGCCGGCAGGAACCAGGATCTCGTCGTATGCCGCGTGCACCCCCTCGCCGATGGCGTGAATGTCGTTGGCCTGCTGCTCGGGCAGATAGGGGATGCCGACGCCGCCGGACAGATTGATGAAGGCGACGTGTGCGCCGGTCTCGCGCTCCAGGCGCACGGCAAGCTCAAAGAGGATGCGCGCAAGCTTGGGGTAGTAGTCGTTGGTGACGGTGTTGCTGGCAAGGAATGCGTGGATACCAAAGTCCTCGGCACCCTTGGCCTTGAGCGTGCGGAAGGCCTCGAAGAGCTGCTCGGTGGTCATGCCGTACTTGGAGTCGCCCGGGTTGTCCATGATGCCGTTGGAGAGCTGGAACAGGCCACCCGGATTAAAGCGGCAGCTGACCGTCTTGGGGATGGGCCCCGCAACGTGCTCAAAGAACTCGATGTGGCTGATGTCGTCAAAGTTGATGATGGCACCCAGCTTGTCGGCGAGCCCAAAGTCCGCCGCCGGCGTGTCGTTGGACGAGAACATGATGTCATGTCCCGTAATGCCCAGCGAGCGGGCGATCACGAGCTCGGTATAGCTCGAGCAATCGCAGCCGCAGCCGTATTCGTTGAGAATGGAGATGAGCGCCGGGTTGGGATTGGCCTTGACGGCAAAGTATTCCTTAAAGCCCGGGTTCCATGCAAAGGCGTCGCGCACTTCTTGCATGTTGCGGCGGATACCCGCCTCGTCGTATAGATGAAACGGCGTGGGGAACTGCTCGACGATATGCTCGAGCGTCTCCTTGTCCACAAACGGCTGCTTGGCCGCATATGCCTCGTTGGGAGTCAATGACATGTCCCGTAAACCTCGCTATCCAGACGGCGCTACCTGCGCATCGAATCCGCATAGCGTGGACCCAATGTCCGGATAGCGCTCCCGCATTGCTGCAGACAGTCCTGCGGGTGTTTCCCACAGGCCCACCAGGCTGTTCGTGCCCGAAAAACCCAGTTCGGCGGGTTTCGCCTCCCCGCGGGGTCAAAGCCTGCCGGCTCGCCCGCGGCTCTTCGTGCCCGCGCCTCTATCAAGTGGTAACGACCCTACCACGTTGCACTTTACCAAACAAGAGTATTCGTATATAACGTTTAAAAAATGCAGGGATATGCTAGAAACAAGGGTGCCACAATCCTGCGTCACAATATTGTGTGAATGGATATGCCCCCCATGAAAGGATCCTTTATGACCGAGCTCCAAGAACTTCGTCGCTATCGGCGCGACTTGCACCGCATTCCGGAGCTCGATTTCGATCTTCCTCAAACCATAGCCTATATCGAGGGCGTGCTCGCCTCGCTTACCTGTGAAGTAACCCATCCGTGCCCCAGCTGCGTCTGCGCTTTCTTCGATGCCGGCACGGGCGCCGCGCATGCCACGGCGATTCGCGCCGACATGGACGCCCTGCCCATCGCGGAGGCAACGGGCGCGGCCTTTGCCTCGACGCATCCCGGTAAGATGCATGCGTGCGGTCACGACGGTCACATGGCCATGGTGCTTGCCGCCGCGACGTATGTCGATCGCATGATTCGTGAGCAGCCGGGCGCCATCAAGCGCAACGTGCTCTTTGTGTTCCAGCCTGCCGAGGA
Source organism: uncultured Collinsella sp. (assembly GCA_958415665.1). Taxonomy (GTDB): domain Bacteria; phylum Actinomycetota; class Coriobacteriia; order Coriobacteriales; family Coriobacteriaceae; genus Collinsella. The sequence goes on from CATYZK010000010.1 coordinate 7,219, forward strand.
GACGACCGGTGGTGCCAAGACGGTGTGCGAGAGCGGCGTGTTCGAGCGCTACGGGGCCGATCGCATCTTTGGCTTCCACGTGTGGCCCGATCTGCCTGCCGGTACGCTGGCGAGCTGCTCCGGTCCGCTGCTGGCGCGCTCGAGCGAGACTCACATTCATATCCATGGCACGAGTATCCATATTGCCAAGACCTATGGCGTTCCGGTCGAGGAATCGCACGATGCGGCGCTGGCGGCGGCCAAGTTCTTGGTTGCCGAGCGCGAGCTGATGGACGAGTTGGGCGCCGACGAGCCCTGCATTGGCAAGTTCGGTCTGCTGCGGGCGGGCACCGTCTGCAATGCGGTGGCAGGGGAGGCCCATGTCGCCGGCAGCCTGCGCGTGTTTACGGACGACATGTTCGACCGCGCACGCGAAGGCGTACGCCGTGTGCTCGATGAAGCATGCGCTGCAACGGGCTGCACGTACGATCTCGTTTTTGCCGAGGGCTATCCGCCGGTCGATAACGACCCTGAGCTGTTTGCCTGCATTGCACCTGCTTTGCCCGAGTTGCAACTGGTGAACGAGCCACTACTGATTGCCGAGGATTTCGCGTTCTATCAGCGCCATCTGCCGGGCGTGTTCTTCTTATTGGGCACGGGCGTGCCTGCCGGCCAAGACAATCCGAGTGACACCGAGGGCTGCCCCGCCTATGCCGCCAGCGCACTGCATACCGATACCATGCTCTTTGATGAGGAAATCCTGCTCAAAGGCCTCGATGTCTATAAACGATTGCTTTCGCTTGCCTAATGGGCAAAGAAGTAATTGCCTAGAAAATACGAACAGATGTACGGTATAATGAAGATGTAAGTCTATAGAAACGTTTGACGTTATTAACGTAAGGCGATACTATGATTGCATCGTATAAAGATGAAGACACTGAACGCTTTGCAATGGGTGTGCGGGTCAGGAAGTTCCTTCCTTTTGAACGAGTCGCATTGAGGAAGATTCGCCAACTGCAGATCTGCACTTCGCTCGATGACCTTCGCGTTCCTCCAGGCAACCGCCTTGAGGCGTTGAAGGGCGATCGTGCTGGTCAATATAGCATCCGCGTCAATGAGCGCTATCGGGTCTGCTTCGAGTGGAGACAGGGGATGGCTTGGAATGTCGAAATCGTCGATTATCACAAGTGACAGGACCGCAGCTGATTTGCTACCGCCCGTGACCCCTGGCGAGCTTCTCAAAGAGGAGTTTCTCGTCCCTATGGGCATTTCTCAATATCGTCTTGCAAAGGAGACCGGGATTCCGGCTCAGCGCATCGGGCAGATTATCTTGGGCAAGCGTCGTGTGACTGCCGACACCGATCTTCGTCTTTGTCGCTATTTTTGCCTGACAGATGGCTATTGGCTTCGCGCTCAGGTGGCGTTTGACCTCGAGGCAGAGAAGAGGCGGATTGAACCGGAGCTCGATAAGATCATTCCTGTTCAGCAGGCCATTGCATTGTAGCGCCCAATGATGTTGAGGTTGGAGTGATGATGAGACGCCGGCAGTCTGCCGCATATAGTCCTGGCGGATGTGGGTGCGGCTTGCTGTTGCTCCCGGTTATTGCCGTGAGCATTGGCATGATGTTTGCGCTTGCTGGCCTTGCTGCAGCAGCGTTTGTGCTGCTTATTATTGCCATTGGCGTGACGATCTGGCTCTATCGTTGCCGCGAGCAACGTCGTGCCGACGGCAAAACCAATGTGGGATGGGTTGTCTTTTTGGTCATCGCGTATCTGTTGAGCATCAGCTACCTGGTGTTCTTTGTCCTGTTGATGATTAGCGCCTTTACCGGGGAATCCATCACGGTGGGCTAAACGCGCTTTTCCAAGCGTCGGATTTGCGGTTTGACTTTCATTTGAATGTTCGTACAATGGCCGTGGTCGAATCTAGAGACATCTTCGGCCGCGTGTCCTGTGCGCAGGGCATTTCCGAGTTTTGGAAAGAAAAAAGTATGCAAGAGAATAGGATCGATGCATTTGAGCGCAAGCTCGATGCCGGGCTCGTGCTATCCATCGTAGCGACGGGCATCATGTCATTTTCGGGCGTGTGCGTAGAGACGGCGATGAATGTCACGTTTCCAACGCTGATGCGCGAATTTGGGGTCAATACCGCAACTGTTCAGTGGCTCACCACGGCATATCTGCTGGTGCTTGCCGCCGTTGTCCCCGTATCGGGTTTCTTGAACCGGCGGTTTAAAACCAAGCACGTCTTTTGTTTCGCCATGGCGTTCTATATCGCGGGCATCGTGTGCGGTATGACGGCCCAGGTTTTTCCGGCATTATTGCTGGGACGTGTGCTCGAGGGAATCGGCACGGGCGTCGCGCTGCCACTCATGTTCAATATCATTACCGAGCAGGCGCCCCAGGAGCGCCTGGGCCTTATGATGGGCATCGGTTCATTGGTCACGGCCGTGGCACCTGCTGTGGGCCCGTCGGTGGGCGGATGGCTTTCCGAGACGTTTGGCTGGCGCGCGATTTTCGCCGCACTGCTTCCCCTGTTGCTCGTAGCTTATGTGTTGGGCATTTCTTCCATTCGTCAAAGCCATAAGGTTTCCCGCGAGTCGTTTGATGTTCCGGGGTGGCTGTGTCTTGCCGCATCGTTTGCGTGTCTGGTGCTTGCGGTCGATGAGGGGGCGAATCTTGGCTGGACGAGTCCGGCAATCATCGTTTTGTTTGTCGCGTTTGTCATCCTACTGACCCTCTTTGTGCGCCGCGAGCGTTCGTGCGATGCGCCGTTAATCAATCTGGGTATTTTCGGTCGACAGGGCTATGTGTTTGGATTGGGCGTTGCGGTGTCGCTGCAGTTTACCGTTTTGGGCTTCTCGTTTCTGCTGCCTTCCTTTGCCCAGCTCGTTTTGGGCGTGGGCCAGACGGAGGCCGGCTCGATTCTTCTGTGGGGCTGTCTGGTCGGTGCCGTCTTGGCTCCGTTTTCGGGGCAGCTGCTCGATCGATTTGGTGCTCGACTCCCTATCATGCTCGGCGTCGGCCTTTCATTGCTTGCGACTTGCCTGTATGCAGCGATGATTACGCGCCTCTCGACGATGCAGCTGGCGTTGGTGTATGTGGTGTTTGCCTCCGGACAAGGCCTCATGTACGGCAACAACATGACGTGTGCGTTGCGCTTTTTGCCCGCCGAGGCCAAGCCGGACGGCAACGCCATGTTTACGACTCTGCAGCAGCTCTCGGGTGCTATCGGTACCAGTGTGATTGCCGCCGTGGTAAATGCCGCTCAGGACGGTGTTGCCGATTCGGCCATGGCGCAGGCGACGGCAAACGGTGCCCAGTCGGCGACGCTGGTGCTTGTCTGCGCGATGGCGCTCTCGTTTGTCTTTGCGCTGCTCGAGACGGGGCGGGCTCGCCGCTAGTTCTTTCGCTGCTTGGCAATTTCATTTGCAGCCTTAGCTCTCAGCTAATGAATTCAAGTTCAATCCTTCCTACGATGGGCTGTGTGCCGGCACGGTGGCCGGATCGTAGGAAGGATGCATAATGGCAAAAGAAGGAAAGAAGCCGATCGGTAAGATCGTTCTGGGCATAATCGTTGTGCTCGTTATCGTCGGCGCTGTGGGTTCCATGGGCGGCAACTCCTCTGACTCATCTACGGGCGATGTGTCGAAACCTGCCGAGGCATCGCAGCAGGCCGAGGAGCAAAAAGAGCCGCAGGAGCCTTATACGATTGCCGACGAGGTCGAGGATACCTCTAATCAGTTCGCCTATAAGATCACGGGTACGTTGACCAATAACACGGACAAGGAAAAGAGCTACATTCAGATCGAGTACGTTTTGTATGATGCTGATGGCAACCAGGTTGGAACTGCCCTCGCGAACACCAATCATCTGAAGGCGGGTGGCTCCTGGAAGTTTGAGGCTCTGGGTACGGTATCTCCCGATCAGGTCGCCAGCTGGGAACGCTCGGATGTAAGCGGTTTCTAGCATGCTGTATGTGCTTGGGGGAGGTGAAGTCGTATGCCCGATAAAAAGTTGACTGAGGAGCTGCTCAACGAGCTGCTCGATGCGCCGAGCATCGATGGTTATATCAAGGAACACGACTTTGCCGCCCCTTCGCTTTCGGACTACCTCCAGCAGTTACTGCAAGAGAAGGGTTTGGAGCGCTCTCGCGTGGTACGTATGGCCGACCTCAACGAGACGTTTGGCTATCAGATCTTTACCGGCGCACGCCATCCGAGTCGCAACAAGGTGCTGCAGATTGCCTTTGCGATGGCGCTGTCGATGAAAGAGACCAATCGGGCGTTAACGGCTGCCGGGGTCAGTGTCCTCAACTGCAAAGACCGTCGCGACGCGATTATCATTTTTTTTATCGATCGAGGGTGCAGCCTGCAAAAGGTCAACGAAGAGCTGTACCGCTTTGGCGAGGAAACGGTGAGTTGACGGTTGCCGCCGAGGGCAGTGCCGCTGTTGCCGAAAAACATGCACATGCAGGGCGTGGATGCCGCACGGTGTCCACGCCCTGCGTTATGATGGGCGCTATGGATACTCAGGACCCCACATATGCCGACGATGAATTGATGGCTGAGCTCGCGGAGCACTTGTCTTCGCTTGCTCGCGATGACAGCTATCGCGTGGATCGCGTGATTAAGCGCTCACCGGTCGAGACAACCGAGCTCGTATATTTTGAGGGTTCTGGCGGCGGTTCGCTTGGGCCTTTTGTTCGCAAGCGCATCGATGCGTCGGCGCAGATTGGTGGCGCCTACGGGCGTCTGTTTGCAGCCCAGCGAGCGGGCCGTCGATTTGAGCACCTGCCCAGAATTGTTGACTGTCGCCGCATCGGCGATGACCTCGACGTGGTCATGGAATACATCGAAGGTGAGACGCTCGAGGCGTTGGTGGCCCGCTTGGGCGCTACGCCCGATTACGCGCGCGAGCTGTTCCCGGCGCTGTGCGATGCGGCAGAAGAGCTCCATGCCGGCTTTGCGCCGGCGGGGGAGGTGGCTGTGCCGGTGATTCACCGCGACCTTAAGCCATCGAATATTATCGTGTCAGGCGCGAGCTATACGCCCGATGCGGGCATGACGTTTTCGTCGCTGGTGATTATCGACTTGGGAATCGCGCGCATGTGGCGCGAGGGAGCCGATGCCGATACCGTTAAGTTTGGTACGCGTCCCTATGCGCCACCCGAGCAGTACGGTTTTGGCCAGACGAGCGTTCGCAGCGATGTCTACGCGCTGGGCGCCTTACTGTTCTTTTGCCTGACGGGAGCAGACCCCAAGCCAGGCCTGGATATGTGCGAGCAATGTGAGTCTCAAGACGTCCCTGCGCCGCTGGCCGATGTCATTTGCATGGCGATGTCCCTCGATCCAGCAAAACGTTTTGCAAGTGCTGCTGCGCTGGGAAATGCCGCGCGTGCATCGTATGCGTTGTCCACTCCGGCACTGTCATCCGAGTCGAACGTTGCTTCTTCCCAAGAGTCTCCGGAGCGACAAACCGTTCAACCCGCATCCGTGCTTTCCGCAGATCAGCCTCAGGGTGGACTATCGTTGGTGTCCGAGCGCCCGAGCCTGCTCTCTCGCATCCCCGATGCTGTCGGACGCATTTGGAACGCATTTGTCTACCTATCGCTGCTTGTTTTCTTCGCCGGGAGCCATTTCGCCGTTTTTCATCCTACGGGTGCCAACCAAAGCTACCCGATGTGGTTTCTCGCGATTGAGTATTTTGTCTTTGTCGACGGTCTTGTGGTGCTCATTCATTTCGCGATGCTCAATAAACGCCGTCTGCGTCGGCGATTCGAGGTGCTAGATAGATATCGCGGCAAGAGGCTTGCAGTGCTCTGGCTCAAGGCCATGGGCGTGCTCTTGTTGACGATGATTCTCATCGTTGCCATTGCCAATGCGACCGGTGTCGTCGATACCTCCGCCACCTAAAAGAAAAGGGCCCCGTTTGGGGCCCTTTTCAGCTGTACTTAGATGCGGTTCATCTGAGCGGCGACCTTGTTGTACCAGTCCTGCCACGTGGGCGGGCAGTACTTTTTGGCCGCTGCCGGGGTAAGGGTGGAGCCGTAGTTGGCGCCCAGGTAGGCAACATGAGCGGAGATGCCCTCGCTCCAGCTGCCAAAGCTGCGCCAACCGCCGCCACGAGCGCTCCAGCCCCAGGCGTTGTAGGAATTGGCGCAATAAGTGCCCTTGGTGCTCTCGATGCAGGCGATGGCGGGGGACCAACGGGGGTCGACACCGGTATTCCAAGCGGCGACGGCAAAGTTATAGCCCTGGCCTGCCATGGGGGAGCCGGCAAGATAATTGTCGATGCGGCTCGTCCACTCGTTAATGAACGTATCGTAATCGGAGTTACCGGTATTGGCGTTGTTCACCGTGGTGTCGATGGTGGTGTTGGTGTTTGTGGCCTGGCTGCTGGAATTGCTGCCGCTTACGCCCTCGCCCGAGAGCTTCTCGGCGGCAGCGGCCTTGTCGGCCTCAAGCTTGGCAAGCTCGGCGGCATTTTCCTGCTCGGCTTTTGCCTGCGCCTCGCTGCGGAGCTGCTGGGCCTGGGCTAGCGCATCCTCGGCGTTTTTCTGCTCTGCCTCAAGCTGCGACTTGGCCTGCTGGAGTTCGGCCTTGTTCTGCTCGAGTTCGGTTTGCATGTTGTTGAGCTCTTCGATCTCGTCGACGCTCGAGCTCGTGATCTGGTTGGTGTATTTGCAGGTGGTGATGAACTCACCCAGGCTCTGCGCGTTGACCAGGAAGCTCACGATGGGATTGGTGCCCTTCTGGTACTTGTACAGATCGCGCATGGCGGAGCTTGCCTTGGCCTGCTGCTCGGGAAGCTTAGCCTCGATTTCCTCGATGCTCGCCTCGTTGGAGTCGATCTGCTTTTGCAGGTCGTCGAGTTTGGTGCGGGCATCGTTGTAGGCGCTCGTGGCGGCTTCAATTTTTTGCTGCGCGGCGGAAAGCTGATCCTGCGTTGCCTGCGAGGCGGCATACGCCGCAACGGGGGAGAGCATCGGCGTGGCAGTCAGTGCGACAGCGAGTGCGGCGCTCGTGATGATACGAGCCGGCTTCGACGCGATGAGCGCTGCGACGCGATGATTCGAATGCTGCATCCAATCCCTCTGCAATCAATCGTAGGTTATGGTTCGAACGGTATTCTACTACTGCTTTCGACCTCAACTTGAACCTTAAAGGTTCCAAAGGGTCAAGTTGAACTTGAGGCTTTGGCTTTGACCTGCAGTTATAGTGAATTGTTGAGAAACCATAGAGTTCAACTTTAACGTTATGGAACTCGGCCTGATCGCAGATTCACGCCTTAAGAGCTACTCCAACATGGGGTTTTGCACCTATAGGGTTCCCTCGCGGCGAGCCTGCTCAACTTCTTCGAGCGCCTCGGCTGGGGTGAAGGAACACGTGCCGTCGCCGAGCTTGACTGTTTGGATATCGTCTCCGACATGCACCTCTCCGCCTCGAAGCACCACACCGAAAATGCCCTCGTGGGGAAAGATGCAATCACCGGCGAGATAGTAGATAGCACAGCGGGTGTGGCAGACCTTGCCGATCTGGCTGATCTCGACCAGAACGTCGTTGCCGATCTTGAGCTGTGTGCCCAAGGGGAGCGAAAGCAAGTTGATGCCTTGTGTGGTGAAATTCTCCCCAAAGTCGCCTTCGTGCACATCGAGCCCGCGACGCTGTGCCGTCTGGATTGATTCTGCGGCCAAAAACGAGACTTGGCGGTGCCAGTGCCCGGCGTGCGCATCGGAAGCGAGACCAAACTGCTCAATGACGGTATCGTGCTCATCGGAGACGGGCGACTTGCGTGTGCCTTTGTGCGCCGACGTGTTAATCGAGACGATGCGGGCGGATCCTTCGTAGGCGTTGCTGGCGGTGCGTAGGGGAGCGGTTGTCTGTGAGCGTTCCGCTAGCTCGCGTTTTGCAGCGTCAAGGATGGGGTTGTCGGCCAGATGTTCTTGGGGCACGCGTGCGCCTTTCGCTTATGAGATTGACAGTATGTTGAATCCTACAACAACGGTAGGTTCATTGCCCGTTGTCGTACAGCGGTGAGTGCCGTCTTTGCGCCGAGTTTGCTTCTCCGATTGCCATAGATACGGTGGAGCTTTGGGCGCCGGCGGCTTGGCACGCTAGAATAAATCAGTTGCGCAAAGACCGCCCGTTGTGTGGGCAGTTCATGATAGGAAGTTTCCATGGCATTGCAGTTTACAGAGCGCGAGTTTATTCCCGTGCTGCTCGGTGGCGACATCAACGCCTATTCGGTGGCGCGCGCCTTCTATGAGGAGTACCAGGTCAAGAGTCTGGTCTTTGGCAAGTATCAGACGGGTCCCGCGTACCGCAGCCAGATTATCGACTACACGCCCAACGTGGATATCGATACCATGCCCGTGATGCTCAGGACCGTCAACGGCATTGCCCAAGCGCATGCCGATAAGACGATTGTCCTTGTGGGCTGTGGCGATAACTATGTTGCCCTCGTGGCTCAGGCCAAGGATGCCCATGAGTTGGCGGATAACATCGTCGCGCCTTACGCTCCCTATAGCATGCTTGAGCAGTGTCAGAAGAAGGAGATCTTCTACGAGCTGTGCGAGAAGCATGGCGTGCCCTATCCGCATACCTTTACCTTCACCATGGCGATGCTGAACGCCCAAGGCGAGGCGCCTGCCGAAGTGCTCGACCAGATCGATTTTCCCTACCCGATGATTCTGAAGCCTTCTGACGGCATCATGTGGTGGCAGCACGAGTTCGAGGGCCAGAAAAAGGCCTATGAGATTGCCGACCGTGCCGAGCTGGAACAGGTCATTCGCGACTCGTATGCCAGCGGCTACACCGACGACCTGATCTTGCAGGATCGCGTGCCCGGCAATGACGAGTACATGCGCGTGCTCACCAGTTATTCCGACCGCAACGGCAAGGTGCGCATGATGTGCCTGGGTCACGTGCTGCTCGAGGAGCATCAGCCTCACGGTGTCGGCAACCACGCCTGTATCATCACCGAGCCCAATGACGAGCTCATGGGCGGCGTGCGCAAGTTGCTCGAGGACCTTCACTTTGTGGGCTATTCCAACTTTGACGTTAAGTACGACGAGCGCGACGGCTCGTTTAAGTTCTTTGATTTCAACACGCGCCAAGGTCGCAGCAACTACTACGTCACTAACAGCGGCTTTAACGTTGCCAAGTATGTGGTGGACGAGTATGTGTTCAACCGCCCGTTTGAGCCGGAGTTTGTGACGGCGCAGGACGAGGCGCTGTGGATGGTCGTCCCCATGGGCGTCGTCGACAAGTACGTCAAGGATCCCGAGCTGCGCGCGAAGGTGCATCGCCTGGACAAGGAAGGCAAGGGCGCCGACCCTTCGTTTATGAAGGGCGACTTTGTCTTTAACCGCTGGCTGCGCATGTGGCACACCAAGCTGCGCCACTTTAAGCTGTTCAAGACGTATTACAAGTAGATGAGTGCGGCGCCCGTCCGGTTTACATCGGGCGGGCGCGGGTATGATACGCGCAATTGCGCAAGCGTCACCAAGGAGGCGGCGATGGAAAAGCTGGGAGTTATCGGCGGCATGGGCGCCGAGGCCACGTCGTATTACTACGACCAGGTAGTGCGTCATACGGCTGCTGCCTGCGATCAGGATCATATCGACATGGTGGTGCTCTCCAAGTCGACCATGCCCGACCGCACGCTGGCCATTAAGACCGGCGAGCACGCCAAGCTGCTGGCGACCATGAAAGAGTGTGCCCAGGCACTCGAGTCGCTGGGCTGTGCGCACATTGCCATTCCCTGCAACACGTCACACTACTTCTACGACCAGATCCAGTCGTTTACGAAGGTGCCGATTATCCACATGCCGCGTGAGTCGGTGCGCTATGCCCTTGCGGGTGCGGTGATGGGGGAGTGCGAGTTCGACCCCAACCTGAGTATGCCGGCCGAGCCGGTGCGCAAGATTGGCATCATGGGCACCGACGGAACCGTGGGCGCGGGCGTCTACGGCCGCGAATGCGAGGCTGCGGGTGTTGAGGTCGTCTATCCCAGCGAGAAACGTCAGAACGATGTGATGTCGCTTATCTACGATGATGTGAAAGCCGGACGTGAGCCCGATATGGATAAGTTCGACCGCGTGATGTGGGAGTTCGCCCGTAGCGGCTGCGACCGTGTCATTCTGGCCTGCACCGAGCTATCGGTGCTGCAGAAGTATCGAGAGATGCCCGAGATCACCCTCGATGCTATGGATGTCCTGGTGCGCGAATCCATCATCCGCAGCGGCGTCCCCTACCGCCTCTAGCTTCCGACCCGTCAAAAAGGGACAGGTTAATTTTGGTAGGTTTTATCTGGTGAAACAATAAAGGCCTCGGCTCGTTTGGTGCGAGCCGAGGCCTTTTGCGTTGGGCGGTTGCTGTCGGTGGCGAACTAGAACAGGAAGCCGATGGCGATGAGGGCGATGCTGACGATGAGCACGGCGATGTCCAGGCCCTTGATGGGGTAGCGCTTGTACGAGCTGGCGCGTGTACGCAGATAGAAGCCGCGCTGTTCTGCCGCCAAGGCTGTGGCATCGGTCTTGCCCACGCTCGAGATGAGCAGTGGCACGCACAGTGGCAGCATGAGCTTAAGCTTCTTGATGGGGTTCTTGGTGTCGTACTCGACGCCGCGTGCGGTCTGCGCTTCCATGATGGCGTTCATCTCCTGACCAAACACCGGAACAAAGCGCAGCGCCGTGGTAAAGGTGAAGGCATAGCGATACGGTACGTGCAGCACCTCGACGCAGGCGTTGGCAAGGTCGTTGAGCTTGGTCACCATGAGCATGAGGATGAGTGGTAACGCCACGCCCAGCAGGCGCAGACAGGCCTTCGATCCTGTGATGAGGCCCGTGTCGGTGATAAAGCCCCACACCACGTTGCCATCGCGCATAAAGGCTAGCTGGAGTACCAGCATGATAAGCGCGAGCGGAATCAGCAACTTGAGCAACGAGAACAGACGGTCGACGACGCCGGCATAGGCACCCAGCGCAAGGGTGAGTGCCAAAAAGCCCAGCAGCGCCACGTAGGTGTCGGACAAGAAGATGCCGACGATGATGGCGGCGGCGAGGCCCAGTTTGACGACGGGGTTCAGGCGATGCAGCAGCGTATCGCCCGGCATGTAGTCGATGACGTTAACCACGGTGGACCATCTCCTTGGTAATTCGAACGACATCGGTGACCTCGCTCACCTGCGCAAAAGCGGGAGAGACGGAGGATGCCAGGCGACGAGAAAGCTCTATGACCTGGGGTGGCTCAACGTAGGCTCGCTGCATGAGATCGATGTTCGAGAATAGCTCGTGCGTGCGGCCGCGGCCGAGGATGCGACCGTCGGCCATTACTACGATACGCTCGGCAAAGTCGGAAACAACTTCCATATCGTGGCAGACCATGATAACGGCGCAGCCGCGCTCGGCCATGGTGCGCACCGTTTCCATGACGGTCATGCACTCGCGGTAATCAAGGCCGCTCGTGGGCTCGTCGAGCACGACGATCTTGGGCTCAACCACTACGACGGAGGCAAGCGCCACCATTTGTCGCTGGCCGCGCGAAAGTGAGAAAGGTGCCTCATCGGCAGGCAGGCCAAAGCGGTCGATAACGAGTTGAGCACGACGCAGAGCCTCGGCACGGTCGATGCCGGCAAGCTCCAGGCCAAAAGCGACCTCGTCGAGTACGGTATCCTTGCAGATCTGGCGGTCGGGGTTTTGGAAGAGGGTTGCGACTTCGCGGGCAATGCGGCTCGTGGGAACGGCTGCGGTATCCAGTCCCGTGACGCGCGCGCTGCCCGAGGCGGGTTTAAGCAGGCCCGTGAGCAGCTTGGTGAGCGTGGTCTTGCCGGCACCGTTTTGGCCGACGATGCCCACGAGCTCGCCGGGATAGAGGGTCAGGTTGAGGTCGTGGACGGCGGCGCCGCCATTGGGATAGGCAAACTCAACATGGTCGAAGGTGAGCACGGGCTCGGCGTCCTTGGCGTGCGGGCGCAACGACGGTGCGTGCGGTGAGCCGGCGGGTGCCTGAATGTCGTTGCTTACGTGTGCGGGGTCGACGATGCCCGAAATCAGGCGCTCGGCCTCATCGACATCCAAGCAAGGGGTACCGCTTACCAGGCCATCGGCCTCGAGGCTATTGAAGATACGCGTGACGCGAGGGCAGTCGACGCCGATGGCACGGAGCTCGTCGGTATGCGCGAAGACCTCGTGTGGCTCGCCCTGCAGCGCGATTTCGCCATGGTTGAGCACGAGCACGCGGTTGCAGTACTCCGAGAGCAGGGCGACCTTTTGCTCAACGACGACGATGGTGATTCCAAGTGCGCGGTTTGCCTCACGCAGCGTCTCGAAGACCAACGTGGAGCTGGCGGGGTCGAGTGCCGCGGTGGGCTCGTCGAGAACCAAGACGCGCGGACGCATGGCGAGGATGGCGGCGATGGCTACCTTTTGCTTCTGTCCGCCCGAGAGGGTGGCGATCTCGCGGTCGCGCAGGTCGCTGATGCCGACGGTCTCGAGCGTTTCGCTCACGCGCTGCTCGATCTGGTCGTGGGGAACGCCAAAGTTCTCGAGGCCAAAGAGCATCTCGTCCTCGACGACCGAGGCGACCATCTGCGTGTCGATATCCTGCAGCACACTGCCGACGATTTGCGACACGTCGGTGAGCGAGGCTTCGCAGGTGTCGTGGCCGTCAACCATGACGGACCCAAAGAACGTGCCGGTGTAGTGGTGGGGCACGGCACCCGACAGGCAGGCGGCAAGCGTGGACTTGCCGGCGCCCGAGGGCCCGATGATGCCGATGAAATCTCCCTTGTTCACGCTGAGCGAGATGTGGCTGAGCGCCTGCTCGGTCTGCGTGCCATAGGAGAACGAGACATCGTCGACGTTGATGATCGTTTCCATGGATACCTTTCATAGTCATTGGGGACGTTCTTACATGACTAGTCGTTTGAGAACGTCCCCAAGAGCTAGTTGTTTGGGACAGTCTTTGATGACGGGGCCGTGGAGTTGCGGCCCCGTCCATCATATCAGGCTATTTGTTGAGCACCTTGCGGAGGGGGAAGAAGAGGGCCTGGACCACGACGGCGTTGAAGACGGCAGTGCCGAGCACGATGGGCACCTTGGCGAGCGCCGTGGGCAGCGCGGCACCCATGATGACGGTGCCCAGGACGGCGAAGAGGACACCCGAGACCAGGGTGGTGAGCAGACCGGCGATGAAGGGATTGACCTTGCTGCCGCCGATGTTTGACTTAACGAGCGCTGCCATCGTCAGCGCGCCGGCAAGCTCGGTGACAAAGTTGAGGCCAGGGATTGACGTAGTGATCTGGATAACGGCTGCCGACAGGATGCCAAAGATGGCAGCCTGGGCAAAGCTCGCCTGCGTGAGCGCGATGGCTAGGGCATAGGCGGCAATGATGAACTGCGGCTTAATGCCCGTGACGGCCAGGGCATTGCCTACGGTCATGTTGAGGATAAAGCCGGCGGCAAGCAGGACGGCGAGCAGGACCAACGAGGTGATATCGAGGATGCCTTTGTCTGAGGTGGCGTTGGCTGAGATGGTGCGGGCTTGGGTGTTGGTGGCCATGATGTTCTCCTTAAGGTGAGATTTGAGATAAGAGTGTCCTGGACCCCCACGAAAGGGGCTAAATCGGAAAGGGGATCAATTTTGAATAATGGAGCACGGAGACGGCTTTACGAGGGGCCCCTGGTTGGCGCGAAAGAGGAGCGAAGCGTACTTGGGTGCGCGAGCGACGAATGAACGCCAAGATGGGGTGGCTCGTAAAGCCGAGCGGGTTAGTTGAGCTTCAGGGCCTTCTGGATGGGCAGGTAGAGGGCACCGACCAGAATGGCGTTAAAGACGGCGGTCATGGCGACGACGGGCAGCATGGCGGCGGCGAGCTCGCCTACCACGCCGAGCATGGCCATCTTGATGACCATGAAGATGACACCTGAGACAAAGGTGGTCAGGAAGGTTGCGACAATGGCGATGGCGGGCTTGACCTGACCGTTCTTGCCGGCGGCGTTGACGATGCCGGCCATGAGCATGGCGGCGATGCCCTCGGCGGCAAAATCGACGAACGGCGAAGTGGTGGTGATCTGGATCACGGCAGCCGAGATGAGGCCAATGACGAGCGCCTGGCCGATGTTGGGGCGAACGACCAGGATGGTGAGGCAGAAGGCCGAGATGATGAACTCGGGGCTGATCATGCCGCCCGAGATGCCCGAGATGGCCTTGCCGACGGTGAAGTTGAGGATGAAGCCGGCGGCGAGCAGGATGGCGAGCAGGACGAGGGCGCGGACATCGAGTTTGCCGCGATCGGCGGTCTGGACGGTGCGGGGCTGGGTGGCGGTGGTGTTCTGAGACATGGTGAAAATCCTTTCGGAAGGGGATTGCAAGAGAAAAGCGGAGGCGCGTGATGCGAATGCGATCGGGCTCGAGATAGAAAAAGGCCCCCGGTCGAAACCGGAGGCCTTCCAATCACCTAGAGCGCAAAAACAGGCGTGAGGGACTCACTGTCGACCGATCGTATTCGCATCACGCCACCACCAGTTGTTGAGAGACTTCATCGTGTTCTTCATGTTGGTGGCTCCTTTCGTGATGCCGTGGCGCGGTCGCACCTTGTTGCTGTTGCGCTGCACTATAGCACAGCGAAGTGTGTGCGGGGAAATCTTTTTTAAAAAGATTTCAGGCGGGTTTCCCGTCGGTCAAAAAGGCGGGTTAAGTGGGCGTGGTGACTCATGTGCCCCGCCCGCTCAGCTAAGACGTTACTCCTTATTGCGACGGTAGAGGAAGTAACCGCCCGCGGAGATGACGGCAACGCCAGCGATGGCGAATGCAGCCACCATGCGGCCATCAAAACGATCGCCAGTGGTGGGCAGGCCGCCCTTGGTGTTCGTCTTGTTGGTGGTTACCGTGGTCGTGGTGTCCGACTTGCCAGGCTTCTCGGGCTTGGTGGTGGGCTGCTCGGGCTTAGCGGGCTGTTCGGGCTTAGCGGGCTGCTCGGGGGTACCGGGCTGTTCGGGAGTTCCGGGCTGATCCGGGGTCACCGGGTCGGTGGCAAGAGTGTCCTTGGCATAGGTGATGGACACCTTGAGGCCGTTGGTCTCGGTGTTCAGGTCGCTCGGGGTGAAGGGCTGGTCGAAGTTTTCGGCCTTCTGATAGGCGCGCATCTCCTGGAGCAGGGCCTTGCACTTGACGTAGGTGTTCTCGGTAGCAGCCTTGCCGGCCTTGTTGGCCAGGGCAGTGCGGCCCTCGGTGGTCGTCTCGGCCAGCATGGCGGCGTCAACTTCCTTGTTCTGCTCGATGAGCTCGTTCTGGAGCGCATCGAGGTAGGCACGGACGCTGATACCAAGGGTGTCAGGGTTCTCAAAGCAGAGCGAGCTGATGTCCATGAGGACGTAGTTGATGGAGTTTTCGGGCTCCTCGTTGTACACGACGTCAGTCTGTTTGCAGTGATCGAAGGAGACAGTCTGATCGCTGAAGTAGGGGCTAACTTCGGTTATCAGGGCAGAGTACAGCGGGATGGCAACAGAGTATGCGGCGCGGGAGAGCATTTCCCACTGGATGGTAGCGACCTGGGGGTCAAGGCCACGACGAATCTGGAAGAGGTTGATCTCGGTGTTGCGCTCGGTGCCGATGGCGTAGACACCATCGGTGACCGCGTTGAGTCCGGGAACGTTCTCGCCGCGGTTGCCAAAGGCACGAATCAGCTCAAAGGTGCTCCAGCCAGACTTGCCAGGCTTGAAGAACAGGGGCTGAATTTCGCTGACGGCTGCGCCGGTACCATCCTCGTCTTTAACGATGGTGTAGTCCTTGTCCTTGATTAGCGGGTTCATGAAGTAGTCTCGGCCTTGGACATAGCGAGTCCACTGATGCCTGCCGCTTTCAGTGATTCTCTCGCCATAGGTCTTGGCAACGTCGAACTGGCCGTCATCGAAGTACTTGGCGAAGCCTTTTTCTTCGGGCATGGTCTGAATGCTCTCGGAGTGGAGGCAGTTCTCGGCGTCGTCGAGGTCGATGTCGTAGTTAAGGTTGCCTATGTTGGGGTTGACCGAGGCGATGTCGTCGGTGAGCTTCATGGCGATCCACTGATGGCCAGAAAGCGCGGCGAACAGCCAGGTCTCGTTGTTGTCGGCGATGATGACCTGGTCGTTGGCGCAGGTCCCCTGCTCGTCGATCAGGCTTCCGATGAGTTCGACGCCCTCGCGTGCCGTGGCGCTCTCGCCCAGGATGACGCTGGCGTAGCTATACTCGCCGATACCGGTCTCCTCGGTGATGGGGTCGGCCTCCTCGGCCTTCTCGTTGTAGGAGGTACTCAGCGTGGCAGAGCAGGAAACGCCCTTCTCGTTGATGCCGGCCTCGGAATAAGCGTCATAGCGATCTTCCCACTGCGAGGGATTGTCGCGAACGAAGGTGTAGCGGTAGGTTGCGCCCTTGGACTTGTAGTCGAAGCCGGACTCGAGCGAAGTGTACTCGGTGCCGTCCTTGTGCGCGGGCTCGATGCCAAAGTGCTTGAGGTAGCGCGTACCAAAGTCTTCTGCGCGGCCGTAGTACGTGTTGCCGTCTGCCGTGAGCTTGCTGCCCATGTAAATCTGGGTGCAGGCAAGCGCTGAAGTCGGCATGGCCATAATGGCCGCAGCTCCAAATGCAAGGCCGCAGCCAAGCTTTTTGAGCGTGTTGACAGGATGAGTAAACCTCATAATCCCTCCCAACGGTTGAAACCCCGCACAACCGTGCGAGATTCCAGCTAATAAATACACCTATTAGCCTATCGGAAGTTGAAATAGTATTCATCAACTTTGATTAAATACTCGATAAGCGTTCTAAAATATGCGATAAGCGGATAAGAATACTCATTTTGTGGCTTTAGTTAAATAAAGGCACCCTGCAATTACTCTACCTTGATAAAGCACATGGCTGGGTCGCAAAGAAAAAATCCCCCGCTGTTTGGCAAATGCATAAACAGCGGGGGAGACGATAATTGGATGAGTATCATACCAATGTGGAATTATTTCTTCCGGCGGTGGATCACGTTGATCGCATAGCCGACGAGCATGGCCAGAACAATGACGATAAAGCCGAGCAGGGGATTGTCGTTCATGGGGTCCTCCTATTTACCAAGCGGTGAGAATTCGTCGACGATGAGGTCGAGGCATTGCGGAAGCGCGCGGGCGCCAAAGACGCCGGAGTTGCTGGAGATAATCTCGCCATCGAACTGCATGCCCAGCGACGGTGTACAGGTAATCTTAGCTTCC
Source organism: uncultured Collinsella sp. (assembly GCA_958415665.1). Lineage (GTDB taxonomy): Bacteria > Actinomycetota > Coriobacteriia > Coriobacteriales > Coriobacteriaceae > Collinsella. The sequence goes on from CATYZK010000010.1 coordinate 24,434, forward strand.
TTGGTCTGGATGATCTTGAACTGTGGGCGACCGAGCACCTTGCCGGCGGGGTCGAGCGCAGCGGTGATCACGGTGGGCAGCAGCTGCACGGTGCGCACGGGCTCGATGACCGCGATGTCGACCATGCCGTCGTTCATGCGGCAGTCTGGGAACAGGTTGATGTCGTTTTGGATGACCGAGGTGTTGCCTGCCATGCAGCAGATGCCGTCGAGCTCCTCGACAATGCCGTCATGCTCAATCGTAAAGTGCGCCACCGTGGGATTGGGCGTGGCAAGCGCCGACAGGAAGTAGGCGATCTCGCCGATGTCGTTTTTGGTGGGGGCGGCCTTCATCATGATCTCGGCGTCGAAGCCCGAGCCGGCGATGATGATAAAACCATGGCGCTTTTCGTTGCCGTCCTCGTCGAGCCAAAAGAGCTCGCCCATGTCGACCTTGACCGTGCGGCCGGCGCGGCAGGCCTTGGCGAGTGCCGCCGCCTCGGGGGCATTGCCGATGTTGTTGAAGAACAGACAGGCCGTGCCGGAGGGAAAGACGAGCGTGGGGACGCCGCATCCGCGCATCTGGTCGAGCACATTGGAGACGGTGCCGTCGCCACCCGAGACCACCACGCGATCGAACTCGCGCACGTCTGCCACGGCGTCTTCGGGCTCCATACCGTCGCCGATAAAGCGCATCACGACCTCGTCGCCGCCCTGCGCGAGGGCGTGCGTGAATGCGAAGATTTCATCTGAGCTGGGGCCCGATGCCGGGTTGTGGATGATAAGGCAGCGCATACTTACGTTCCCGTTCTGTGACTAACCGAGTATAGTTGTAAGGCAATGCCGATATCCTACCCGTGTTTTTCGGGCCTAACCTTATTCGATGGGTTGATATGTACATTTCCACACATCAGGCTCTACTCGACTTTTGCCAGCGCGCCCGCGAGTTCGACGCGATTGCCGTCGATACCGAGTTTTTGCGCGAGCGCACGTTCCATCCGCGTCTGTGCCTGGTCCAGATTGCCACCCCTGCCGAGAGCGTCGCGGTCGACCCCCTGGTGATCGACGACCTGTCGCCGCTCGCCGAGCTTATGGCCGATGAGAGCGTAACCAAGGTGTTCCATGCTTGCTCGCAGGACATGGAAGTTATGCTTCATACCGTAGGCGTGTTGCCGCGTCCGATTTTTGACACGCAGGTGGCCGCCGCCTTTTTGGGCGAACGTCAGCAGATTTCCTACGGCGCGCTCGTGCAGACGTTTTGCGGCGTCTCATTGCCCAAGACTGAGTCGCTGACCGACTGGTCGCGTCGCCCGCTGACCGATAAGCAGATTGAGTACGCGATCGATGACGTCAAGTACCTGATCGTCGCCTATACCGAGATGATGAGCCGCTTGCGCGAACTGGGCCGTGTGGACTGGGTGCTCGACGAGCTGCGCCCGCTGGCTGACGAGTCGCACTATCGCGCCGATCGCCACGAGGCGTTCCGTAAGGTCAAACGCATCAATTCGTGCAGCCGTCACCAGTTGGGCATCGCGCGCGAGCTCGCCGCCTGGCGCGAGGATCGCGCCGAGCGCCGTAACATCCCGCGCAAGTGGGTCATGTCCGATGACACGCTGCTTGCACTCGTTAAGCGCAATCCCGTGCGCGTTGAGGAGTTCCGTAGCATTCGCGGTACCGATCAGCTGGGGGAGCGCGACGTGGACGGTGCGCTCATGGCCATCAAGCGCGGCGCGAGCTGCCCGCACGATCGCCTGCCGCTCATGGTGCGCGGGCACCGTCAGATCTCGCCGGAGCTGGAGAGCGTGACGGACCTGATGTACGCGCTCATCCGCCTGGTTGCCGAGCGCTCGGGCGTGGCAACCTCAGTCATTGCCTCGCGCGATGATCTGGCTGACTACATTGAGCATCCCGAGCAGAGTCCCTTGCGCGAAGGCTGGCGCTTTGAGCTCGTGGGCTCGCGCCTGGACGATTTGCTTTCGGGCAACATGGGGTTGACGGTCAAAGACGGCAAAATCGAGCTACTGTAGGGAAGCCTAACCGCCTGAGTGGGTAGAATGCCTCCAACGTGTAACTCGATCCGGAGGAATTCGCATGCCTTATTACTATGGATACGGCTTTGGCATCGACCCGCTGTACCTGCTGGTTGTTCTTGTCTGTACGGTGCTTGGTCTTGCCGCACAGAGCTATATCAACTCGACGTACAAGACGTGGTCCAAGGTACGATCGGACGGCGACACGGGCGCTACGGTCGCTCGCCGCATGCTCGATGCCAACGGTTGCAACGCCGTGGGCATCAAGGGCGTTGCCGGCGAGCTCACCGACCACTACAACCCGCAGGACAACAACCTGTATCTGTCTGACGCTAACCGTTCGGGCGGGTCGGTCGCAAGCGTTGCCGTCGCCTGCCACGAGGCGGGCCATGCCGCCCAGCGTCAAAGCGGTTACGCCATGATGAAGGTGCGCAGCGCCCTCGTGCCGGTCGTCAACTTTACCCAGAATACCTGGACGATCGTGCTGCTCATGGGCTTGTTTATGAACATTGCCGGGCTCACGACCCTCGCGCTGGTCTTCTTCTCGTTTAGCGTGCTGTTCCAACTGGTTACGCTGCCGGTCGAGATTGACGCCAGCCGCCGCGCCGTGGCGTATATCGAGCAGTCGGGCATGAGCTCCAAACAGGTCAACGGTGCCAAGAAGGTGCTGACGGCCGCCGCGCTTACCTATGTGGCTGCGGCGCTCACCTCGATTATTCAGCTGCTCTATCTTATGGCTCGCTACAACAGAAACTCCAACCGATAACAAATTGGGTCGCTGGGCGCCGCGGGGATTCGTGTCCCCGCGGCGCTGTACTATGTGTGGGACTTGAATTTACACAGGGCTGGAGCCCGTGTACACAATGACGAAAGGAGGCTGCGTGGCAGGCTGGAATCTAACCGGCAATAGCGTTTCTGCCGAGTTCGACGGCTCGGACGAGCAGGAGCGCAAAGAGCTCAGCGTGAGCCAGGCGGTGGAGATCGCCGCTGGTGCGCTCGATGCCATTCCGCAGCTGAGCGTCCTGGGCGAGGTCACCGGCTTTCGTGGCCCCAATGCCCGAAGCGGCCACTGCTACTTCCAGATCAAGGACGACTCGGCTGCCGTCGATTGCATCATCTGGAAGGGTGCCTATCTTAAGCGCACCTTCGACTTGCGCGACGGTATGCAGGTGAGCTTTAAGGGCAGCTTCAATCTCTATAAGCCCACGGGCCGTATGAGCTTTGTCGCCCGTTCGTTCTCGCTGGCGGGGGAGGGCCTGCTGCGTCAACAGGTGGCACAGTTGGCCGAGAAGCTGCGCCGCGAGGGGCTGATGGACGAGTCCTGCAAGCGTCGCATTCCGGTGTTTTGCTCGCGCGTGGCGGTCGTCACCTCGCTTTCGGGTGCCGTGATCGACGACGTCAAACGTACGCTGCGCCGTCGCAACCCACTTGTCGAGCTTGTTTGCGTGGGTGCCAAGGTCCAAGGCGAGGGTGCGCCGGCGGAGCTCATCGAAGGCTTGCACCGCGCCGCTTCCATTACGCCCGCGCCCGACTGTATTTTGCTCGTGCGCGGCGGCGGTTCCTTCGAGGACCTCATGACTTTTAATGACGAGGAGCTCGCCCGTGCGGTGGCAGCCTGCCCTGTGCCTGTAGTGACAGGTATTGGCCACGAGCCCGATACCTCGATCTGCGACATGGTGAGCGACCGTCGCGCCTCCACGCCCACGGCGGCGGCAGAATCGGTGGCGCCGGCCATGACAGAGCTGGCCGACGTGCTCGAGACGCGCCATCAACGTCTGGGCGCCGCGATGGCATCGATGATCGGGTCGGATCAGGTCGATCTGGAGATGCTCGATCGGCGTGGTCGTCGTGCCTGGGACACCTATACGGCTCGTCTGGGTGATGCGCTCGATGCGGCTGCATGCCGTCCGTGCCTCAACGACCCCACGTTTATGGTCGAGCGTCGCGAGTCTGAGCTTGCACTGACCGCCGACCGCCTGTCCGGTGCAATTTTGCGCTCGGTCGGGGCTTTCCGCTCCAACTTTGAGCGTCTGCCCGAGCGTCTGGTCGCAAGCACTTCGGGGCTTGATGGCAAACGTCATGCGCTCACGCTTGCGAGCTCCCGTCTAGAACACCAGGGGCGCACGATGCTCAGCAAGCCCGCCTCCGACTTGGGCCGAGCTGCCGCTTCGCTCGATGCCCTGTCGCCGCTCAAGGTGCTTGCCCGTGGCTATTCCATCGCGTACGGCGACGATGGTGTGGCTACAAGCGCCAAGGCGTTTAAGCCCGGCGATGCCATCCGTGTTCGCATGGCAGACGGCAACGTGGCGGCAACCGTCGATACGGTCGAGTAGGCCGTGTATTAATGTGATAGACCTTTAGGAAAGGAAACAGATATGGCAGAGAAGACCCCGGTCGAGCAGCTTACGTACAAGCAGGCCTCGCAGGAGCTGGAGCTCATCATCCGCAGCCTGGAGTCGGGCGATATGGAGCTCGAGGAGTCGCTCGAGAGCTACACCCGCGGCGTTGAGCTTCTCAAGAGCCTTCGTACCCGCCTGGCCGATGCCGAGCAGAAGGTCTCGGTGCTCCTTAAGGACGTCGACGGCAACGACGTGCTCGCCGACGGCGAAGCCGCTAACACCGAGGACAACCTCTCGTTCTAACCACCTCGCAGCCCACTTTGGGGTAGTCTTTTGGGAGGGGGCTTTTTTGACTACCCTTGCGCGATAGCTCGCCGAACGCTTGTGTTCGCGCCAAAAGTAGTCAAAAAAGCCCCGTCCCAAAAGACTACCCAGGTGGGTGGGTCATTAGGGGTGAATGTGGCTTGCCTTTCGGCGCGCTAAAGATGAGTTGAGATGCTATCGCTTCTCAATTACATTGGGTTCAACCATTATTTCAAGCGTGTGTAAATACTCATCTTGATTGTCGGATATGTATTCGCTTACATACCAGAATTCTAAAAGGGGACCCGTGGCAACGAGGCGATTCCGGTCCATGAATTCGTTCATTTCCCTCCATACTATCGGCGTTATTTCTGCAGGGCCGGTGGTTGTCCTGCAAAGATAGTCGCCTTCCGGGAAAATCTCACACCCTTTATCGTCACTTGACCCGAGCGAAAGCAGCGTTTTCTTTGCTACTAAGCAACCGTCGGTGCTCCTGCGCGATGGGTCAAGGATGAAGCATGGAACCGTGTGTATCGAGTCGATTTCCATCCCGAGTTCTTTCATGCGTTTAATGGTGGCGTAGGGAATTATGTCGCCGCTTAGCTCGTCTTCGCTTACGATGACATATCCTCGGGGTCCCTTATGAACCACCCTCGATTGCTTCTCCTCGCGCGCTCTTAACGACATGGATATATTTTGCATGCAATGCTCGATCTTTCGGCGCCGTTGCGATAGCTTTGCAATGGCTGCGTCGATGCTGTCAAGTTCGTTGCTGAACAGCTCGAAGCTCGTTTCGAGTGAATGGTTATCTAGGAAAGATCTGATTTCGCTAAGCGTGTAGTTCATGTTGAGCATTGACATGATGATATTGAGTCTGCCGAAATCGTCCTTCCTGTATTCACGGTAGGCATTCGCTCCGCGCTTTGGAGCAACTAAACCAATTGACTCGTAATAGCGAAGAGTGTCTGCGCTTACGCCGTAGAGGCCGGCCGTCTGCTTGATATTAAGGGAAAACTCGCGTTCCATGTCGCACCTTCCGACTGCCCTAGGGCCACTCAAAACCTTGGAGTTATTCTAATGTTTGTTACTCCGTCATTGTCGGGCAAGCGGTCGTTTTGACGGGGCGAACGGTCTTAAGCGCTTGGTATCCAGCAGGTATTCCGTCGAAACACGTCGTTGACCTTTGACTTTCTCCAAATTTTAAGATGACTTCAAGCCAGCTAGCTTAAATCATATCGATCTAGCATCTTTAATTGTGAGGAAGGACAAGCAATGAAGGTCAAGACTAGGACGGGCATAGTTTCGGGCAAGACGCTCGAAAACGGGGTTGAAGCATTTTTGGGAATCCCCTATGCAAAGCAGCCGGTAGATGATCTTCGCTGGCGTGCCCCCGAGCGCCTTGACGATTCCGATGAGGAAATTGAATGCGTGGAATTCGGGCATTCTGCCAGGCAGTTTATCGATGAAGTCGAACTCGCTTCGCTTCATGAGCAAGGGGAGGATTGCCTGAGCCTTAACGTGTGGGTCAGGGGACACGAGCGCAAGAACCTTCCTGTCATGGTGTATATCCATGGAGGTGCCTACTTCTCAGGCGGATCTGCCGACCCGCTATATAACGGCTCCAATTTTGCGGCAGCGAAGGATGTCGTTATTGTTTCGATTAACTACCGTCTGAACTTGTTTGGATCGCTGCTGCTCGATTGCCTGCCGGGTGGAGAGGATTACAAAGAGGCTGGTTATCTTGCCATTCTTGATCAAATCCGCGCGCTCGAGTGGGTGCATGAGAATATTTCCGCCTTCGGCGGTGACCCCAATTGCGTTACGCTTTTCGGTGAGTCGGCAGGTTCTTCCAGCCAGGCTCTTCTATCCATTTTGCCAGAGGCAAATAAGTATTTCCAACGTGCGATTTTGGAATCCGGCCCTATCCAGCTTTATAAGACCCGTGAGCGCGGCGAGCACTTTGCTCGGGAGTTCGCCGAAATCATGGGATGCAAAACCGCCCAAGATCTCTTGGCGAAGTCGGCAGACGAGCTCATTGAGGGCATGCAGGTGTGGTGCGATCGTCATACTTACGAAGTGTCGCTAATTTTCTCGCCGGTTTGCGACGGTACTTTCCTTCCTAAAAAGCCGATGAAGGCCTGGGCGGAGGGCGCAGCCAAGGATATCGATATTATGATTGGGTGTACCGAGGACGAGTTTACGTATTTCCATTTCTACTTCGATGACCTTCCCGGATTCTGGCACGGCCAATTCCCGATTCATTTTGATGATCAGATTGATATTGATTACTGGGAGCAGGCATATCGAGAGGCATGGCCTGAGCGCGATTTTGCCGAGAATTACACCAATTTTATGAACTCAACCGGTTTCTTTGTCGGCACCGACCTTATGGCTGAAGAGCAGTCGGCGTTTAAACCCGTGTACAACTATTTGTTCCGTTATAAATCTCGTGTCGAGGGAATGGGTTCTTGCCACGCAATCGAAGTGCCGTTCGTTTTTAAGAATCTTGATACCGCGAGCGGTCTGATGTTTACGGGCGACAATCCTCCAGCGCATCTCGCGGATGAAGTGAACGATGCGTGGTTCAGCTTTGCGAAGACGGGCAAGCCGATTGTTGAAGGCAAGGCGCCATGGGACCCCTATACCGCTGAGAACCACATTCATATGGTAATTGACGACAACGAGTGGAAGCCGGTGCATTCGCTGCATGCGAAAGAAGATTCGGTGTTCCGTCCTATGTACGAGGTGCTACTCAACGATTAGTGAAAGAAACCGCAATGGAGTGGGCTGATTAGCCCCATTGAATTCAGCTTGAACTATCCCTGCGTAAGGAGAAAGAAATGGCTCAAGAAGAAAAGCTATCGGGTTATCGATGGATGATTTTATTCGTAGTTTGTCTCATTTGTTTTATGGCAAACTTCATGCAATATCAGGTTTCAGCGTGGGGCGTCGTTGTGATGACGACTCTCGGTATCGATGCCGGTGGGCTTACCAATCTTATGCTGATGCCGATGCTCACCGCTGTGTTTTTGTCGATTCCAGCAGGATCTCTTGCTGATCGCTACGGCGTTAAGCTTGTCGTGTCAATTGGCATGGTGCTTTCTGCCGTGGGCGGCTTTCTGCGCTATTTCATGATTAATGACTTTACCATGCAGATCGTTTCGATGTTTATGATCGGCTTTGGCATTGCGGCGCTCAATGCCAACCTGGCAAAGGTACTGGGTTCCTGGTTTAAACAGCAGACCTCCCTTGCCGTGGGAGTTTTCTATGCCGCTTCATGTGTGTCCATCGTGATAGCCCAGGCATTCAGCACTTATTTTCCTTCGCTTGACGTGTCTTATCTGGTTGCTGCTATTGCCGAAGCTGTAGCTGCTGCTCTGTGGATCTTCTTTATGAGGAACGTCCCGGAGGGCGAGCCCATGCCCGAGCCCGAGCCGGTCATGAAGTACATTAAGATTGCCGCAAAGTCGCGCGGCGTTTGGTGCATTGCCTTGGCTTATGGCCTAACCCTCGCTTCAACCACGGCATATTGTGCAATTCTCCCGTCTGCACTCGAACTCGTTCGCGGTGTTGATACTGCTACTGCTGGATCTATGGCAGCAATCATTACTGTCGGCAGCTTCTTTGCCTGTTTTGCGGGACCGGCTGCCGTCCTCAAGCTCGGTAAGAACAAGCCGTTTCTCATTGTAACGACTGTGATTGCCGCTGTTGTAATGGTTGCAAACTGGTTTTTGCCGCTTGGCACCGTCATGTGGGTGGCTCTCGTCCTCAACGGTTTTATGACGGCTCTTTCCGGCCCTATTATTCAGGCAATGACTCCTGACCTTCCCGAGATTGGTGCAAAATATGCTGGTAGCGCTGGCGGAATAATCGGAACCGTTGGCCTTCTTTGCTCCTATTTTGTTCCCGTTATTGTCTCGTCAATTTCTGGCGACAATTGGACGTTGAACTTTACGATCGAATCGATTCTCTTCCTCGCCAGTGTTTTGCCTATTGCGATGCTGCCTGAAACTGGCGCTGCGGCAAAAGCCGAGATGCCTGAGGCCACTGAAATATAATAGAACGCTGTTTCGCATGGTCGCGGCCTCCTGATGATAGGGGACGCGACCATTTTTAAAGTGAGGTGGGCACCATGGACGGTGACGCACGGGAAATAACGCTCAGGGATGAGCAGGGGCCGGCTTCGAGCGGTTACCGCTGGTTAATATTGCTGTTGACGTGTGGCCTCTGTTTTTTGGGCAACTATATGCAGTATCAGGTCGCCGCCTACGCCACGGTCATCATGCCTCAGATGAATATCGACCCTGTCGGATTCTCGTCTCTCTTTCTGGCGCCAATGCTCGCGGCGGTTTTCTTTAGTCTTCCGTTCGGATCACTTGGAGATAGGTTTGGGCCCAAAGTAGTGATACTTGGCGGGTTTTGCGTTTCCTTAGTTGGCGGCGCGATCAGAATAATCAGCCTATCGAACTTTCCTGCTCAACTTGTCTCGATGTTTTGCATTGGCGTGGGGATGGCGGCATTGACTGCCAATAATGCAAAGACGCTTGGACTTTGGTTTGCAGATAAGACGGATGTTGCGATGGGCATTTACTATGCGGCGACTTGCTTTGGCATCGCGGCGGCCCAGGCGTCATCGGCGTTTATGCCTTCCGTACTAATGGGCTATACAGCTGCAGAAGGGTTGTTGGCCGTTCTGACTATCTTCTGGAGCATATTTGGTAGGAACGTGCAGAATGACTCACTTATTCCTGATGGCATTGAGCACGACCAAGCACTTTTGACTGCATTTCGCTCGCGCAACGTTTGGCTTTGCGCGATTTGCGCCGCTTTCTCACTTGCTGCCACGACCGCCTTTTCTGGTGTGCTGCCTCAGGCTCTTGAGCTTGTGCGAGGCACCGATGCCTCGACGGCCGGCGAAATGGCGGCGCTGACAACCGCTGCTGGGATTGTCGGTTGCTTGATTGCTCCGATTCTTTACGGCAAATGCCGCCTTACGCGACCGTATCTTGTGATTGTCGGGCTTCTCGGTTCCATTTCAATTGCGGTTGCGTGGTTTGCCTCGGGCTTAAAGTCCATGGGGGTATTGCTTGCGGTGTGCGGCATCGTTACGAGCATGATGGGTCCAGTTGTTCAGGCTCTGCCAGTCTCATTTGCAGAAATCGGCACTCGTTATGCAGGCAGTGCTGGCGGCATTATGGCCGAAGTTAGCCTTTTGGGTTCTTATATGCTTCCTATTGGGATTGCGGCTATTTCCGGTTCAGATTACGACAAACAAATGATGCTTATTACTCTGCTTTATGGTCTATCTGTCCTCCCGGTATTGATCATTCCCGAGGTCAAACGCTCTGAATAGGTACGAGCATATGGATGGATGAAGCCCTCTGGCCATTGCGATTGCCGGGGAATAGAATTCGCTCAATTGGGATCTTTGAAGTGGGCTAAACTGTTTTGGTGTTTCACTGAACAACACGACTTTTTGCGTTGTCACTAGAAAGGAACCAGCCATGTGTGATTGCATCTTCTGCAAAATCGCCAACCACGAGATCCCTTCGACCGTTGTCTATGAGAACGACCAGGTCATCGCGTTCGACGACCTTAACCCTCAGGCGCCGGTCCATACGCTCGTGATCCCCAAGAAGCATTACAGCGACATCGCCGACAACGTGCCTGCCGAGACCATGGGCGCCATGGCTCACGCCATCCAGGAGGTCGCCAAGGCCAAGGGTCTGGAGGACGGTTTCCGCGTCATCTCCAACAAGGGCGTCAACGCCGGCCAGACCGTTATGCACTTCCACATGCACGTCCTCGGCGGCAAGAACCTGGGCGAGAACCTCATCTGAGGGCGCGCAGCCCGTCGCCTTGGCTGCCTTTGGAGTAATCTATGCAGCTTTCTCAACTCGAGTACCTTCAAGCGGTAGCGAGCTATGGCGGCGTGCGCAAGGCTGCTCGCGCCGTCCATGTGAGCCCACAGGCCGTTTCGTCGGCAATTAAGAAGTTGGAATCTGAGTATCAGATTGTTTTGCTCGACCGATCGGCGGGGGAGGCTGTTTTGTCTCCGGCGGGCAGAGAATTTGCGCGTCGTGCACGCGTGATCCTGGCGCAAGTCGACGATCTCAAAAAGTACGCTCAATCGAGGGGCGATGGCGTTTCGCCCGACGGCCACTTTCGTCTTTACGCCCCTTGCCTTCATGGACGGGGGCGCCTTTTTGCTGAAAACTGGTATGACTCGTTTGAGCGCTTGCATCCTCAGATCCACCTCGATGTGTGGCATCAGCCAACTGCAACATGTTTTGAGTCGCTCATGCTTGGTATTTCGGATGCAGCCATCTCATTTGAAGAACCACGGGACAGCGCCCTTTCTTCGAAATACTTGGGTGAAAAGGAGCTCAAGGTTCTTTCGTGCCCGGCGGGCCATCAATCTGTGGACGCTATGACCATTCGTGAGCTACTGGGCGGAAGGCTCGCTGTTCCAATAAATTTGTCGCCCTGTCTTAATGCAATCAACCAATGCCCCGAAGCCCAGCTCGTTAATTTCCGCTTCCGTGATGTCGAATACGGAAGCAGGGCTCAGGTTGAATTTCTTCAAGCCGGGGGATTGATACTGAGCTTGTCAGGCTCTTCTCTCGCATCGAATGGATTAGAAGTGAGCGAGTGTTCCATTGAAGGATCGCGTGACGTAACTCTGCCTATCTACTTTTGCTATCGGCAAAATGCGTGGACTGATCGACACCAGACAGTTTTCCTTCACCTATTGCGCCATCTCGCTTCGTGAGACTATTTGGCATCGTGGCATCAAGTGAATATTGACGCTTTGCAACGCATGGTTGACGGCTTCGCCCTCATACTTTTCAAAGATTTCGCTTTGGATTATTGACTCTTGGAGGGCGAAGCATGAAAAACCGTATGGTTTTGCTTTATATGGCGTTCGTTTTCCTGTCGAACTTCAGCACCATCTTGTATTTTCTGACGGTTTACCTTGAGTTTGTCGGATTCTCGATGGTGGCGATTTCTGGCATGATGATTGCATACCAAGTGAGCAAGTTCATTCTGGAGATTCCCACTGGCTTTATTGCTGACAGGTTTGGGCGAAAGGCGAGTGGTCTCGTCGGTGTCGTGGGAATGCTCGGGTACTATGCCGCCCTGCTCCTCATCCGATCTCCTTTGCTTTTAATGGGAGCGTTTGCTCTTAAAGGCTTTGCCGTTGCATGCGTGAGCGGGTCCATCGAAGCGATATACGTCGACAGCGTTTCTCAGGACCAGCTCGTGGAACTAAATGTAGTTGAGCGTTTTGTCTTCTATGCGTCATATGCCCTTTCCGCTTGTGTGGGCGGTTTCATCTCGTCTGCCAGCGCATATCTCATCGGTCTTTCGATCGATATCATTGCAATGCTATTGACGTTGGTTGTCGTTGCCTATATTCCTGAGGGACGAAGAGAGGACACCACTGTGACGCCCGGGCGTGGAATTAGCCCAAAGATGATCGGGGACGCAATTGCGGGTAACGGCATTCTTCGCTCAGCGTTCATCATGGACTGTTCTCAGGCATTTGCTTTCGTCGCTCTGGAAGACTTTTTCTCGCTGCTGCTTGCGGGTCGCGGAATGAATGCCGTTGCTTCGGGTGTGACCATTGCGGTCCAGCTCTTTGTCTCCGCCTCCATAGGGTTCATTGTGCCCAGCGTGATTACTCGTGTCGACAAGGGCCGTTTTGCGCGCATTTGCGGCATAGCGCGTCTTTGCCTAACCGCCTTGTTTCTGCTCCCCTTTACTCCGGCTTATTTATTGCCCGTGTTCTATGTGCTGCAGACGGTTGCTTACTCGTTGTTTGCCCCAATCAAATACTCAGTTTTCCAAAATGCTGCCGATTCAGCGATGCGCTGTTCGCTGATTTCGGTTCAAAGCCAGATGGTGGCGGTGGGCGCCGTTCTTTTCTATCTGCTCAATGCTGTGTTGAGTAGCGTTGTGGGTATTCGGGTTGTGCTGCTTGTTGCGCTTGTGATTTCTTCTCTGGCGTATGTCCCCGCGTTATTTCGCCTTACAAGTCAAAGGTCATGAGCATGCATGCATCGATAACTTATATATCAACGCAATAAACCCGAGCGCGAGGGCGTTTGGGTTTATTATTGAAACGTATGTAACCTGGCGGCGCCACACCGCCTGTTAGTAGGGAGACACATGAACGTTCTGGTCGTCAACGCAGGATCTTCGACCCTTAAGTATCAGGTCATCGATACCAAGTCCCACAAGGTGTCCGCAAAGGGCTCCTGCGAGCGCGTCTGCTTTACCGGCGGTACCTTCACCCACGCTGCCAACGGTTCCAAGAAGGTGACCGAGAACATCGAGTTCCCCGACCACAAGGTTGCCATCGAGGTCGTCCTGAAGGACCTCGAGGCCAACGGCGTCAAGATCGAGGGTATCGGCCACCGTATCGTTCAGGGCGGTTGGTACTTTGGCGATTCCTCCCTCGTCGACGAGGACGTCCTCGCCAAGATCCGCGAGGTCGCTCCGCTCGCTCCGCTGCACAACAACCCCGAGGCCAACGTTATCGAGTACTGCCTCGAGCAGTATCCCGACCTGCCCAACGTCACGGTCTACGACACTGCTTTCCACTTCAATATGCCCGAGGTCGCCAAGACCTACGCCCTGCCCAAGGACGTCTGCGACAAGCTGCACATCCGTAAGTATGGCGCCCACGGCACCAGCTACCGCTACATCTCCAAGAAGGTTGCCGAGATGACCAACGGCGAGGCTCGCAAGGTCGTCGTGTGCCACATCGGTTCCGGCGCTTCCCTGTGCGCCATCGAGGACGGCAAGTGCATGGACACCACCATGGGCCTGACGCCGCTCGACGGTGTCATGATGGGCACCCGCTGCGGCTCTATCGACCCTGCCACCGTGTGCTATCTGCAGCGCGAAGGCGGCTACACCTTCGACGAGGTCGACGAGATGATGAACAAGAAGTCCGGCCTCATGGCCGTGACCGGTGGCAAGACCAACGACTGCCGCAACGTCGAGGAACTCGCCGCTGCCGGCGACCCCGAGGCCCAGCTCGCCTTCGATATGTTCGTCTACAAGATTGCCGCCAAGGCCGCCGAGATGGCCACTTCCATGTGCGGCATGGACACCCTGGTCTTTACCGCCGGCATCGGCGAGCACGCTCCGGCCGTTCGCGCCGGTGTGGCCGACCGTCTGGCCTTTATGGGCGTTAAGATGGACCATGCCCGTAACGCCCTGCGTGGCGACGGCGCTTGGTGCCTGTCTGCCAAGGATTCCAAGGTCAAGATCTTCGTCATCCCCACGGATGAGGAGTTCATGATCGCTTCCGACGTCGAGCGCATCGTCAGCAGTAAGTAATTGATGCAAGAGGAGGGGACTGGATGGCCTTGTGCCGTTCAGCCCCCTTTTACGCTCTTTGGGCGAAGAGTTTAATAGTTATTTATTGGATTCTGATAACTTCTTATTAAGGGTACGGCCGCCTTATAGGTTTGCCGACCGTACTGTAATCACGAAGGAGTCTCATGAACGTACTTGTTGTCAACGCCGGCAGCTCGAGCCTTAAATATCAGCTTTTGGATACCGATACCCGCGAGGTTTTCGCCAAGGGCAACTGCGAGCGTATCGGCTCGGAGATGGGCATCTTTGGCCACTCCGAGAACGGTGGTGCCAAGCAGACCGAGGAGATTCCTTTTCCCGATCATCGCTGCGCCATTGCGCGCGTGCTCGAGGAGCTCGAGAAGACCGACTTTACGATCGATGGCATCGGCCACCGTATCGTTCAGGGTGGCTGGCACTTCGATGATTCCGCGGTCGTCGACGATGAGGTCATGGCTAAGATCCTTGAGGTGGCCCCGCTCGCCCCGCTGCACAATTACGGTGAGGCCGCAGCAATTGAGTATTGCCGCGAGAAATATCCGGAGCTGCCCAACGTGGCCGTCTTCGATACGTCGTTCCACATGACCATGCCCGAGGTCGCCTACACCTACGCGCTGCCCAAGGACGTGTGCGATAAGTATCACGTGCGCAAGTACGGCGCCCACGGCACGAGCCACCGCTACGAGTGGATGATGGCCAAGGAGATTTTGGGCACGCGCTGCCACCGTCTGCTTTCGTGTCATCTGGGCAACGGCGCTTCGCTCGCCGCCATTGAGGACGGTGTATGCCGCGATACCACGATGGGCCTCACGCCGCTCGACGGCCTGATGATGGGCACCCGTTGTGGTTCCATTGACCCGGCTACCGTGTGCTACCTGCAGCGCGAGGGCGGCTACAGCTACCAGGAAGTCGATGACATGATGAACAAGCAGTCTGGTCTGCTTGCCATCTCGGGCATCTCCAACGACGCCCGTGACATCCGTACGCGCGCCTCCGAGGGCGACGAGCGCTGCCTGCTCGCCTTCGATATGTTCGCCTACAAGGCCATGCAGCAGGCCGGCTCCATGATCGCTTCCATGGCGGGCGTGGACACCATCACCTTTACCGCCGGCATCGGCGAGAACGACTGGTCGATCCGCAAGGCCTTCTGCGACTGCTTTGAGTGGCTGGGCGTGCGCATCGACAACAACAAGAACCGCGAGGCCGTGGGCAACGGCCCGCAGGTCATCAGTGCCGCCGGCTCCGCCGTCACGGTCATGGTCATCCCCACCGACGAGGAATACATGATCGCCCACGACGTCGAGCGCCTGACCAAGAACAACTAGCGCGTTCGTCTGCAATTGAGAGAAAGGCCTCCAGAGCAACAGCTCCGGAGGCCTTTTTACTAGCAGGCGGAAATACCAGTCCCAAAGTGACCATCACCAGTAACGCCTGCGCTCTCAACAACGGCACCCAGCCATTCAGATTCTCAGCCCCAGCTCGTAGCCAAGCCGCCGTCCACCCCAGATTCCCTGAGCATCACGTAGCGGCAGGGACCCTACAGGGTAAAGCTCTGAAAACATCCGCAAGGCGCGAGAAGCCCCGCCGCACGTAGTGCACAGCGGGGCTTCTCGCATGCCTGAGGACGTTTTCAGAGCTTTACCCTGTAGGGTCCCGAGGGGATATGTACGCTACTCAGCCATCTGAGCCTGGACGGCGGTGATGGCCACGACACCCACGATGTCGTCGGCAGAGCAGCCGCGCGACAGGTCGTTGACCGGCTTGGCAATGCCCTGCAGGATGGGGCCGTAGGCGTCAGCGCCGGCGAAGCGCTGGACCAGCTTGTAGCCGATGTTGCCTGCCTCGAGGTCGGGGAACACGAGCACGTTGGCCTTACCGGCAACGGAGGAGCCGGGAGCCTTGAGCTGGGCGACGGTGGGGACGATAGCGGCGTCGAGCTGCAGGTCGCCATCGATGGCGAGCTCGGGAGCCTTCTCCTTGCAGAACTTCACGGCCTCTTGGACCTTCTTGGCGACCTCGCCGCCGGCGGAGCCCATGGTGGAGTAGGAGAGCATGGCCACGTGCGGCTCAACGTTGCCCATGAAGGTGGACCAGGAGTGAGCGGAGGCGATGGCGATCTCGGAGAGCTCGTCGGAGGACGGGTTGATGTTGAGGCCGCAGTCGGCGAAGATCAGCGTGCCGTCGGTGCCGAACTGCGGGGTGTCGGTGCACATCACGAAGAAGGCCGAGACCAGCTTGGTGCCCGGGGCGGTCTTGAGGATCTGAAGCGCGGGGCGCAGGGTGTCGGCGGTGGAGTGGCAGGCGCCGGAGACCAGACCGTCGGCGTCGCCCATCTTGACCATCATGGTGCCAAAGTAGGTGGCGTCCATCACCTGGGCGCGAGCCTGCTCGATGGTAACGCCCTTCTTGGCGCGGAGCTCGGCAAACTTCTGTGCGTACTCCTCGTGCTTCTCGGCATTGCGCGGGTCGATGATGGTAGCGCCGGGAACGTCGATCTCGTCGGGGTTGCCCAGGATGACGAGCTTTGCCAGGCCCTCCTCGATGATTTTGTTAGCCGCGACGATGGTGCGCGGATCCTCGCCCTCGGGCAGGACGATGGTCTTAAGGTCGGCCTTGGCGGCAGACTTCATACGGTTTAGGAAATCGCTCATGTTACTCCTTACAAGCGTTTTGCTAAGCTCCAGGCCCTCGGCTGTACACGAATAAACCCGCTGCTAGCGGGTTTACCTTTCAATTATGTTCGCCGCGGTGCTTGAGCTTTCCTTGTGTGGCAAGCTCATTATAGGACGCATTAGCGCTATAATCGCTCTGATAAATATGTCTCGAAGAATGTTCGAGAAAAGCCCAGCTAACGAGCCCGTGGCTTTTGACAAGGAGTATCGATGCAGATTACCTCAGGCCTGCCTGAAGGCTTTAACGCCGGCGCGTACGACATGATTGTCGTCGGTGCTGGATATGCCGGTGCCGTTTGCGCCCGCCGTCTTGCCGAGACCATCGGCTATCGTGTTGCCGTTTTGGAGCGCCGTAGCCACATTGCGGGCAATGCCTATGACTGCACTGACGAGGCCGGAATCCTGATCCACGAGTACGGTCCGCATATCTATCACACCTTTAACGAGCGCGTGCACAATTTCCTGTCGCGCTTTACCAAGTGGACGGATTATCAGCACAAGGTGCTCGCCAACATCAACGGCACCCTTATGCCCGTGCCCTTCAACCATGCGAGTCTCAAGCTCGCCTTTGGTGATGAGCGCGGCGAGGAGCTGTATCAGAAGCTCGTGGAGACCTTTGGCAAGGATGTCAAGGTGCCCATTATGGAGCTGCGTAAGAAGAACGACCCCGACTTGGCCGAGGTCGCCGATTACGTCTACGAGAACGTCTTTTTGCATTACACCATGAAGCAGTGGGGTCAGACGCCCGACCAGATCGATCCCTCGATCACTGGTCGCGTTCCCGTCTTTGTGGGCGATGACGATCGCTACTTCCCGCAGGCCCCCTTCCAGGGTATGCCGCAGGACGGCTACACTGCGCTGTTCGAGCATATGCTCGATCACGACCTGATCGATGTATTCTGCGACGTGGACGCTCGCGATCTGTTCGAGATTGACGAGACCACCGTCAAGGTCGACGGTAAGGTCTATGGCGGCGAGATCGTCTACACCGGTCCGCTCGATGAGCTGTTCAACCTCGACCTAGGTGCCCTGCCGTACCGCACGCTCGATATGAAGTTCGAGACGCTCGATATGGATCAGTTCCAACCCGTGGGCACCGTCAACTACACCACGAGCGAGGACTACACGCGCATTACCGAGTTCAAGAACATGACCGGTCAGGTCCTGCCCGGCAAGACCACCATCATGAAGGAATACTCCAAGGCCTATACGCCCGGCTCGGGCGAGACGCCGTACTACGCCATTCTCGAGCCCGAGAACCGCGAGCTCTATGAGCGCTATCTTGAGCGCGTTCAGAACCTGACGAACTTCCACCCGGTGGGTCGCTTGGCCGAGTATCGCTACTACGATATGGACGCCGTGACCAATTCTGCCCTCGATCTTTCGGATGAGATTATCGCCTGCCATGCATAAAGTCATAACATTCGGTATTCCCTCGTATAACGCCGCCAAGGACATGGACCATTGCATCACCTCCATCTTGGAGGGGAGCAATTACGCCACCGATATCGAGATTATCGTGGTGGACGACGGCTCCAAGGACGAGACGGCCGCCATGGCCGACGAGTGGGAGGCCCGTTATCCCGGAATCATCCGCGCGGTGCACCAGGAGAATGGCGGTCATGGTATCGCTGTGCTTTCGGGCCTGCGCGAGGCACAGGGCACCTATTACAAGGTCGTTGACTCGGACGACTGGCTCGACGGTGCGGCGCTTTCGACTATGCTGTCGATTCTGCGTGGCTTTGAGGAGCGCGACCAGCGCGTCGACCTGTTTATCTCGAACTACGTGTACGAGAAGGTTTACGAGGGCACACATACCGCTATTGGCTACAAGTTTGCCCTGCCGCGCAAAAAGATTTTCTCTTGGGACCAGATCGGACACTTCCGTCCCGATCAGAACCTGCTTATGCACAGCCTGTGCTATCGCACCGATGTGCTGCGCGAGTCCAATCTGCCTATGCCGGCGCACACGTTCTACGTGGATAATATCTACGCATACGTGCCGCTGCCGCGCTGCAAGACCATGTACTACGCCGACATCGACCTCTATCGCTACTTTATCGGTCGCGAGGGCCAGAGCGTCAATGAGGCCACGATGGTCAAGCGCCTGGGTCAGCAGTTCCGCGTAACGCGCATCATGATGGAATCGTTCCACCTGTACCAGGACGTTGAGTCCTCGCGTCTGCGTTCGTACATGATGGGCTACTTCACCATGATGATGGCGATTTGCTCGGTGCTCACCAAGCTTTCCGAGGAAGATTGTGCCGATGAGCGCCTGAAGACGCTGTGGAAGGACCTGAAGGAGTACGACGAGCGCATGTATCGTCGCGCTCGCTACGGCGTGGTCGGATTCTTTACCAACCTGCATGGACGGGCCGGAGACAAAACCACACTCGGCCTATACCATCTTGCCTCAAAGATCTTCAAATTCAACTAGCTGCGGAGTAATCGCTGCTGATAGGTTGACTGGGCCCCTTGGCCTTTAGTTTGCTACTGCGAACAGTCCTGCTCGCACGGAAAGCACATTAAGTGCTCTTCGTGCGAGCCAGGACTGTAGAGCAGCAAACATAAGCAAGCCCCACCGGGCAACCGGTCAGGTGAGGTTATTTGGCGGCGCCGGGGATGCCGTGGGAGGTTTTGGCGGTTTTGGCTCCGTTTACGATGGCGGTTTGCAAAGCCCTTACGGCGAGCATGCCCAGCAGGTCTAGGGGAACGGCGGCGCTTGCCTGGGCGCCCAGTTTGCCGCTGGCGAGGGTGTAGATGGTGTCGCCGTCGTTGGTGGTGTGCGTGGGGCGAATGGCGTGCGCGTAGGCGTCTGCGGCCATTTGGGAGACCTTGGTGGCCTGGGCCTTAGTGAGCTCCATGTTGGTGACGATGCAGCTGATGGTGGTGTTAGTGCGGTCGAGCGGCATCTGCATGGATCCTGCGGCGGCAAAGGCTGCGAGTTCCATGTCGACGATCTGGTCGCTATCGGCTGCGGCACGCATACCGGCGACCCACTCGCCGGTGAAGGGGTCGACAACGTTGCCGCAGGCGTTGACCGAGACCACAGCACCCACCTTGACGGGGCCGAGTGCCACGGCGGCGGCGCCAAGGCCGGCCTTCATGCAGGTGGCGGGTCCCATGAGCTTGCCCACCGTGGCACCGGTGCCGGCGCCTACGTTGCCCTGCTCAAGGGTGGTGGGGGTGTTATCGAGCGCCTCGCGTACGGCGGCGATGCCGGCCTCGATGTCGGGACGAACCGTGGGGTCGCCGTAGGCAAGGTCGAAGATGCAGCTGGAGCATACGATGGGCACCTGCGTGGGGCCGACGGGCAGGCCGATGCCGCGGCTCTCGAGCTCGCGGGCAACACCGCTTGCGGCCTCGAGGCCAAAGGCCGATCCGCCCGAGAGGCAGACGGCGTGAACCTTGTCGACGGTGTTCTCGGGGCGCAGCAGGTCGGTTTCGCGCGATGCCGGTGCACCGCCGCGAACGTCAACGCCGCCGGTGGCGCCTTCGGCTGCCACGATTACGGTGCAACCGGTGCCGGCCTCCTCGTCCGTATAGTTGCCAAAGCAAAAGCCATCGACATTGCAAACGTCAATGGCTTCAAGCAGTGTGTCCATGTTTTCTCCTATCGGTTTTCCGCCACGCCTTATGCCCGGTCGGGATCCGTACGGTACGCCAAAATTGTAGGCGCTGGGGGATACCCAGCGCCAGATGCAATTACGAGAGTTTTTGAATCGCGCGTGCGACGCGAGCGATGGGCAAGCCCACCACGTTGTAGAAGTCCCCCGAAATATCGTGCACAAGCATGCGGCCGCCTGTGCCTTGGATACCGTAGGCCCCGGCCTTGTCCATGGGTTCGCCGGAGGTAACATAGCGCTCGATCTGCTCTTCGGTAAGCTCATAGAACGTCACGTCGGTCACATCGACAAACGACAGGCTCTCGGCAGCATGCGGGGCGGCCGTGTCACCGGCTTTAACGATGCAGACGCCGGTCGCGACCTGGTGCGTGCGGCCCGAAAGCTCGCGGAGCATGGTGCGTGCTTCGTCCTCGTTTGCCGGCTTACCCAAGATCTTGCCGTCGAAGGTGACGATCGTGTCGGCGGCGACGGTCAGCTCGTTGGGCTCGGCGTGCTCGGCGGCAACGGCAGCGGCCTTAGCGCGTGCCAGGCGCTCGACAAGCGTAAGCGGCGCCTCGCCGTCAAACGGCGTTTCATCGATATCGGCAGGGATGATGCGGATGTCATAGCCCGCCTCGCGCATAAGCTCGATGCGGCGTGGCGATTGCGAAGCCAAAATCATAGCTGGATGCCCTCGGCGACCTTCTCGACGGCCTTGTCGCCGGCGAGCGTGCGCAGCAGCTCAAGCGCAAAGGGGAGCGACTGGGCCATGCCGCTGGCGGTGATGATGTTGCCGTCTTGCGTAACCTTCTCGCCGGTATAGGTGCCTTCGGGGAAGCTTTTCTCAAAGCCAGGGAAGCACGTGGCGTGGCGCCCCTCGAGTAGGTCGAGCTCGCCCAGGATAAACGGGGCGGCGCAGATGGCGGCAACGTGCTTGGTCGCGGCGAACTCGCAGACCACGTCGCAGACGCGCTGATCGGCGCGCAGGTTGGTGGCACCGGGCAGGCCGCCGGGCAGCACGACGCAGTCGTACTCGTCAAAGTTGATCTCATCAAAGAGCGCATCGCAGGTCACGGGGATCTGCAGCGAGCTTACGACCTCACGCGTGGGCATGATCGAGACGAGCGTGGCACGCACGCCGCCGCGACGCATGACATCGACCATGGTCAAGCATTCAATAGTTTCAAAGCCATCGGCGGCGAGAACGGCAACGCTGGGCATGAGGGTTCCTTTCATAGGCGGCATACAATTAGCCGTCTTATACCCCGAAGACCTCCGCTTGCCACGCTCGATTTCCCAATGATTTTTCTGAGCAATGATTAAGTGGCTAGTTGCGCCTAAGGTGGACGACGGTCTCGCAGTGGAAGGTTTGCGGGAATAGGTCGACCGGCGTGATCTTGACGGGGGAGAAGGTGCCCTCCTCGATAAAGCGCTTGAGGTCGCGGGCCAGAGTCGCCGGGTCGCAGCTCACGTAGGCGACGTCGCGAGCACTCGTGCTGGCGATAAGGTCGATCGCCTCGGGGGCGAGGCCTGCGCGCGGCGGGTCGACCACCAAGACGTCGGCATCCTGGTCGGGGAACTCGCGCACCGCGTCTCCGCCAATGACGTCGACGTTATCAAGCTTGTTGATCTCCAGGTTACGGCGCAGGTCACGCACGGCCGGGCCATAGGCTTCGACGGCGGCGACAAAATCGCAGCGGCGGGCGAGCGGCAGGGTAAAGGTGCCGGCGCCGCAGTACAGGTCCACGGCCAGCTCGCCTTCCTGCGGGTCGAGGGCGTCCATAACGAGGTCAATCAAAATCTCGGCGCCCTTGGTGTTGACTTGGAAAAACGACGGGGCAGACAAGCGCATCTGGCCCTCGGCGATGTTCTCGGTCCACGAGCCCTCGCCGGCGAGCATTTCAACCTTGGAGACGCGACGGGCCTTCTTCTCGCCCTTGCTCATCACACGCACGATGCTCGTGGGATGAGCGGCGTCCGCCAGCACGCGGGAGACTTGCGAGCGCGGAAAAGAGCCTGTGGGTGTCCAGAGTGCGACCTCGAGTGCCTTGGTGCGGCGTGATGCGCGAATGCCCACGCGTTCGAGCCCCAAGTCATGGCTGCCGCTTAGATAGTTGAGTGCGCCGACGACCGATTTGAGCGCCTTCGGGAAGCGCTTATCGAACAGCGGGCACGCATCGACGGTCACGATTTTGCTGGGGTCGACACCGTGCATGCCAAGGCGCACGCGACCGTTGACGACGGTCGGTTCGAGCTCGATTTTATTGCGGTAGCCCCAGTCGTCCTTGGTGTGGCAGATGGGCTGTACCAACTTATCGACCTGCTCAGGAGCGAACTTGCCGATGCGCTCGAGCGCGGAGCGCAGATTTTGCTCTTTGGCGGCAAGCTGTGCCGTGCGTGAGAGATTGCCCCACGAACAACCGCCGCAGATGCCAACGAAGGGGCAGGGGGGCTGAATGCGATCGGGGCTCGGCTCCAGAATCTCGGTCGTGCGGGCGCGCATGAACGACTTGCCGTCCTGTACGACCTCGGCCTCGACGGTGTCGCCTGCCACGGCGCCCTGCACAAAGACGGCCTTGCCGTTGTCGGCGTGCGTCAGCGCGTCTGCGCCGTAGGTCATCGATTCTATAGTGAGCTTCATAT
Organism: uncultured Collinsella sp.; assembly: GCA_958415665.1. Classification (GTDB taxonomy): domain Bacteria; phylum Actinomycetota; class Coriobacteriia; order Coriobacteriales; family Coriobacteriaceae; genus Collinsella. The sequence goes on from CATYZK010000010.1 coordinate 47,373, forward strand.
TCCTGCCTGTCATTCGTGTTGTTGTTCGCACCATGGTAGCAGGGAAAAGCGCCCCGCATCCGAGGCTTTCCTCAAATGCGGGGCGCTTCTACAAACTGCTTCTACAAACGACTATTTCGTCTTGCCGGTAATGAGCGTCTTAAGACCCAGGCCGATCAGGCCCAGGCCCATGCGCACACGACCGGGGTGATGGCGCTCGATGGCCTTGGTCTTGCCGGCGGGCTTATCGCGACGGGCGCTCGTCTCGGGTGCGGGCTTGGTGACCTGCGGCTCGGGCTGAGGTGCAGGTGCGGGCTCGGGCTCAATGACGGTCGCCTGGACCTTTTGGACCTTGGGTGCTACCGGCTGCGGCTCGGGCTCGGGGGCGGGTTTCGCCTCAATGACGGGCTCGGGCGCGGCCTCGGCGTTGCGATAGGCACGCTCCAGCAGGGCTTCCTGCGAGTTGAAGGGTTTCTCACCCTCTGCACGCTCCACGGGGACCCAGGTGCCGTCGCTCGTGAGGCTGCGGGCCTTCACGTTGTCGCGCAGCTGCATGCCCATGTACTCGTGTACCAGGGCGCGGCAGGTGGGGTCGAGCACGGGGAAGGCGATCTCCACGCGGTGCTCGGTGTTGCGTGTCATCATGTCTGCCGAGCTCAGGTAAATCATGTCCGAGTCCACGCCAAAAGCGTAAACACGGGCGTGCTCCAAAAAGCGTCCGACGATGGAGCGGACATGCACGTTCTCGGTCTTGCCCGGAACACCGGGCTTGAGGCACGAGATGCCGCGGATGATCATGTCCACGCGGACTCCAGCGCACGATGCCTCGGCGATCTTGTCGATGACCTCGCGGTCGGTGAGCGAGTTGAGCTTAAAGAACACGCGGGCGGGCTCGCCAGCGAGAGCGCGCTGAATCTCTCGATCCAGACCGCGCATGATGAGCGGCTTGAGGCCGACCGGCGCCACGCCCAGGAAGCGGTAATCGCCGCGCAGATTGCCCAGCGACAGGTTGCGGAAGAACAGGTTGGCGTCCTCGCCGATGCCGGGGTGGGCGGTCATGAGCATAAAGTCGCTGTAGAGTTTGGCCGTCTTCTCGTTAAAGTTGCCGGTGCCCAGCAGCGTCAGACGCGTTAGCGCCATGCCTTCGCGATAGGTGAGCTGGCAGATCTTGGAGTGGCACTTAAAGCCCTCGGAGCCGTAGATGACGGTGCAGCCGGCCTCTTCCAGGCGCTCGGCCCACTCGATGTTGTTCTGCTCGTCAAAGCGCGCGCGGAGCTCCATGAGCACCGTGACTTCCTTGCCGTTCTCGGCGGCATCGATCAGTGACTCGCACAGGCGGCTCTGCTTGGCCACGCGGTAGAGCGTGATGCGCAGCGAGATGCACTCGGGGTCATAGGCGGCCTCGTGCACCAGGTCCAAGAACGGATTCATGGCCTCGTAAGGGTAAAAGAGCAGCTTGTCGTGCTGCAGCACCTGCTCGCGGATGGAGCGGGTCATATCGATGGTGGGGTTGGGCTGCGGCTTAAACGGCGTAAAGAGCAGCTCGTTGCGTAGATGCTCGGGAATCTTGCCCTCAATGCCGAAGACGTAGCCCAGGTCGAGCGGGATATCGCAGGTAAAGACCGAGCGGCGAGAAAGCTCGAGCGCCTTGCGGATGGTCTTGAGCGTCGCCTTCTCGAGCGACCCCGAGACCGCGAGCACTACCGGCTGCAGACGCAGGCGCTTCTTGAGGATGCGCTTCATGTGCTGGCGGTAGTCCTCTTCCTCCTCGACGCCCTCGCCGTCCGGATCGATGTCGGCGTTGCGGGTGACGCGGATGAGCGCGCGGTCGAGCGGCTTATAGGAGCCAAAGCAGCTGTCCAGGCAGGCGAGGATGACGTCCTCGAGCAGAATGTAGGAGTAGGTGCCGGTGGGCGAGGGGATCTCGACCACGCGGTTCATCGAGGCGGGGATCTCGATAAGGCCCAGCAGGCTCTCCTCGTCGGTGACGCCGTCCAGGCCACAAGCCAGATAGAGTGCACCGTTGCGCAGGTTGGGGAAGGGATGGCGCGGGTCAATGACCAACGGCGAGATGACCGGCGACACGTAGGCCTGGAAGTAGCGGGTTACAAAGGTGCGCTCCTCGGGCGTAAGCGAATCGATGCGGGCGCGGTGAACGCCCAGGGTGTCGAGCTTGCCCTCGATGCTCTTAAAGATGGACTCCCATCGGGTAAGGAGCCCGGGCATTTCGGCCATGACAGCATCGACCTGTTCGGAGGCGGTCATATTGCTCTTGTTGTCGACAGGCTGTTTTTTGAGCTCTGCCAGATCGGACAGGCCGCCCACGCGCACCATGAGAAACTCGTCGAGGTTAGACTCGAAAATCGACACGAACTTTAGACGCTCGAACAGCGGAACGGTCTCGTCGAAGGCTTCGTCAAGCACACGGTTGTCAAAGCGCAGCCAGCTGAGCTCTCGGTTCTGCGTGTACGAGAAGTCGCGCGGCGGTTTGCGCAGCTTTGCGGCGGCTTGCTTTTTTTCGATTTTGCTCGGCATATGCATCTGTCCGTTCAGTCCCCGCAGGGGACGGTTGCCTAACACTATTCACTATTGTCTCAATTTAGTCGACCTATGGCACGGACGTATCGCGTGAACGGTATCTTTACCTACTTCTTACGCTGACAAGCCATACAACTAACCGGCCGTCTCGGTTTGCTAGCAATCTGTATCCTCACTCAACTGGTGAGGATATATGAATAAGAATGATTGAGAGCTGAATATTATCGAATCCAAATCGAATCGTGGACAAACGTCATATATATGCAGAAAATCGTTTTAGCTATGCAATTCCTAAACATGAAAATATTTGTGTGATCTAGCTTAATTCCTCAGAAAAAAGAACGTTTACCTTTGAAAACCTGCTTTAGAGAACCGAAGTACATCATGGGGGAATCACATGCGATATACCGTTCATCGCACTTTGTTGACCGTTCGGGGGCGAGGTGGAATTGCGGGTGGTATTTGGATATAAATAGAGCTGTCAGCAAGCAGCGTCCCATATGGAGGGGCGCTGATACATTCGGCCAGTAAGGCCCGAAAGAAAGGTAGGAGGCCATGACGAAAGGTCTGCACGTGCCTTCCGAGATCGGCAAGCTCAGGAAGGTCTGCCTGCACCGTCCCGGCGACGAGCTCCTCAACCTGCCGCCCGACGAGCTCGAGCGACTCCTGTTCGACGACGTCCCGTTCCTGGAGGTCGCACAGCAGGAGCACGACACCTTCGCCCAGATCCTGAGGGACCAGGGCGTGGAGGTCCTCTATCTCGAGAACCTCGTCGCCGAGGTGTTCGACCAGGTCCCCGGCGCCCGCGCCGAGTTCACCGACCAGTACATCGCCGAGGCCGGCATCCGCGGCCAGCACATGCCGCAGATCGTCCGCGAGAAGCTGGACTCCATCGAGGACAACCTCGAGTTCGTCAAGAAGACCATGGCCGGCATGACCAAGTCCGAGATCGAGATGCCCCTCACGGCCTCCACGACCCTCGACTCCCTGGTCAACTCCGAGTCCGAGTCCGACCTGATCATCGACCCGATGCCCAACCTCTACTTCACCCGCGACCCGTTCGCGGTCGTCGGCGAGGGCGTCAACCTCAACCGCATGTACTCGGTCACCCGCAACCGCGAGACCCTGTACGGCAAGTACATCTTCAAGTACCACCCCGACTACAAGGACGTCTCGCTGTACTTCCGCCGCGACTGCCAGTTCCACACCGAGGGCGGCGACGTGCTGAACATCAACGAGAAGACCCTCGCCGTCGGCATCTCCCAGCGCACCCAGGCCGCCGCTATCGACGTCATGGCCCAGAACATCTTCTGGAACTCCGACTCCAAGGTCGAGCGCATCCTGGCCTTCGACATCCCGGTCTCGCGCGCCTTCATGCACCTCGACACGGTCTTCACCCAGATCGACGTCGATAAGTTCACGATCCACCCCGCCATCATGGGCACCCTGCGCGTCTACGAGCTGACCGCCGGCAAGAACCCGGGCGACGTGAACATCCGCCTGATCGAGGACACCCTCGAGCACGTCCTGGAGGACGCCACCGGCGTCGACCAGGTCAAGCTGATCCCCTGCGGCGGCGGCGACCCGATCGCGGCCTCCCGCGAGCAGTGGAACGACGGCTCCAACACCCTGTGCGTCGAGCCCGGCAAGATCTGCGTCTACGCCCGCAACACCGTCACCAACGACGTGCTGTACAAGGAGGGCCTGGACCTTCTCGTCGTGCCCTCCGCCGAGCTCTCCCGCGGCCGCGGCGGCCCGCGCTGCATGAGCATGCCCTTCTGGCGCGAGGACCTCTAAGGTCTTCAAGGACCCGTACAGGTCATAAAACATACATCTAGCTGCCATTAGATGTCTCTTATTGGGGCGGTGCGGGTTTTCGCACCGCCCCAATTTTGTATGGGGAACGTCAACACGATTGGACGACTGCTTTTGTAAGGAGCTTGGCCATGGATATCAAGACAATCGGCGTTGAGGAGTGGCTCAACGTTTGGGAGAAGAGCGCCACGTGGGATATCGCCCAGTCGACGATCTCCTCGCTTACCATGGGCGAGCTGCGCGCGCTCGACGAGCAGGACGGCGCCACGTTCTACGAGCGCCTGGACCGCGAGAAGATGAACTACGGCTGGATCGAGGGTTCGCCGGAGTTTAAGGCCGAGGTCGCCAAGCTCTATCGTCATGAGGTCAATCCCGACCATATCCTGCAGACCAACGGCTGCACGGGCGCTAACCTCAACGCCATCATGGCCGTGGTCGAGCCCGGCGACCATGTCATCGCCGAGTGGCCTACCTACGCGCCGCTCTACGAGATTCCGCGTACGCTGGGCGCCGAGGTCGAGTATTGGGAGCTTCGCGAGGAGCTTGGCTGGAGGCCCAATATCGAGGAGCTCAAGCGTCTGGTGCGTCCCAATACCAAGCTCATCTGCATCAACAACGCATCGAACCCCATCGGAACGGTGCTCGATGCCGATACGCTCGGCCAGATTGCCGAGGTCGCCCGCTCGGTGGGCGCCTATGTGCTGTGCGACGAGGTGTACCTGCCGCTCGAGAACACCGAGGACTTTATGTCGATGGCCGATGTGTACGGGAAGGCCATCGTCACCAACTCGGTGTCCAAGACCTATTCGACGCCTGCGGCCCGCGTGGGCTGGGTTGTGGCAGACGAAGAGGTATCTAACCGCATTCGCACCTACCGCGACTACACCATGATCTGCGGTGGCGTGTTCAACGACGCCCTGGCGACCTATGTGCTTGAGCACAAGGACAAGATCCTCGAGCGCAACCGCAAGATCGTGTTTGACAACCGCGATATCGCGCAGGCTTGGATCGATACGCGGCATCGCGTGTCCTGGACGGCCCCGCAGGGCGTGTCCACCTCGTATATCCAGCTGGATATTCCCGAGGACGACGAGGAGTTCTGCAAGCGCCTGTTGGCTGAGAGGGGAGTGCTGCTGGTTCCCGGCAGCCGCTTTGAGCTCCCCTGCGGCGCACGCCTGGGCTACTGCGCGAGCGAGGACGTTCTTCGCGAGGGCCTGAGGCTTTTGGGCGAGGCACTGGCGGAGTTTGATCGCTAGGATCCCGATGATCTTCGAGGGCCTTATCCAAATAGGACGAAGATAATCGAAAACGGACCCGTTTCCCAGGGGAAGCGGGTTCGTTTTTCTATACCGAGAAGTCAAGTTGTTACAAATGGGGCCGTAAAGCGAGCCGGTATCCGCTGGGCCTTATACTGAGCTTCCGGTGAACGGTATCAAGCGTCTGGTAAACGGTAATTTGTTTACCAGAAATGAATAGGACAAACTTTTTTCTGAATAAAAATGAAAATGGTTGAGACGCGGCATGAATCGCTAATTCTATTCATAGCTTTATTAGAAATATGCAATTTGAGGGTGGTTTAATAAAGTTAAGTTCCATTTGCTATGTGGATTGAAATCGCGTTTTAGCACGTAAATACACTTTATTAAATCAAAGTGTGCCATGCGTGAAGTATATGTGTATGCCGTTCACCCCTCATATAAAACCGTTCGGGGGCGAGGTGGAAGTATGGACTGATTTTGGATATAAATATGTCGTCAGCAATAACGCCTCACACGGAGGGGCGCTAACGAATCGGCCCTGACAGGGGCCCGAAAGAAAGGTAGGAGGCCATGACGAAAGGTCTGCACGTGCCTTCCGAGATCGGCAAGCTCAGGAAGGTCTGCCTGCACCGTCCCGGCGACGAGCTCCTCAACCTGCCGCCCGACGAGCTCGAGCGACTCCTGTTCGACGACGTCCCGTTCCTGGAGGTCGCACAGCAGGAGCACGACACCTTCGCCCAGATCCTGAGGGACCAGGGCGTGGAGGTCCTCTATCTCGAGAACCTCGTCGCCGAGGTGTTCGACCAGGTCCCCGGCGCCCGCGCCGAGTTCACCGACCAGTACATCGCCGAGGCCGGCATCCGCGGCCAGCACATGCCGCAGATCGTCCGCGAGAAGCTGGACTCCATCGAGGACAACCTCGAGTTCGTCAAGAAGACCATGGCCGGCATGACCAAGTCCGAGATCGAGATGCCCCTCACGGCCTCCACGACCCTCGACTCCCTGGTCAACTCCGAGTCCGAGTCCGACCTGATCATCGACCCGATGCCCAACCTCTACTTCACCCGCGACCCGTTCGCGGTCGTCGGCGAGGGCGTCAACCTCAACCGCATGTACTCGGTCACCCGCAACCGCGAGACCCTGTACGGCAAGTACATCTTCAAGTACCACCCCGACTACAAGGACGTCTCGCTGTACTTCCGCCGCGACTGCCAGTTCCACACCGAGGGCGGCGACGTGCTGAACATCAACGAGAAGACCCTCGCCGTCGGCATCTCCCAGCGCACCCAGGCCGCCGCTATCGACGTCATGGCCCAGAACATCTTCTGGAACTCCGACTCCAAGGTCGAGCGCATCCTGGCCTTCGACATCCCGGTCTCGCGCGCCTTCATGCACCTCGACACGGTCTTCACCCAGATCGACGTCGATAAGTTCACGATCCACCCCGCCATCATGGGCACCCTGCGCGTCTACGAGCTGACCGCCGGCAAGAACCCGGGCGACGTGAACATCCGCCTGATCGAGGACACCCTCGAGCACGTCCTGGAGGACGCCACCGGCGTCGACCAGGTCAAGCTGATCCCCTGCGGCGGCGGCGACCCGATCGCGGCCTCCCGCGAGCAGTGGAACGACGGCTCCAACACCCTGTGCGTCGAGCCCGGCAAGATCTGCGTCTACGCCCGCAACACCGTCACCAACGACGTGCTGTACAAGGAGGGCCTGGACCTTCTCGTCGTGCCCTCCGCCGAGCTCTCCCGCGGCCGCGGCGGCCCGCGCTGCATGAGCATGCCCTTCTGGCGCGAGGACCTCTAAGTCTTTCCGTTTCCGGTGCGGTCCCCCTACAACCGCACCGGTTTCGCCCGTCAAACGGGCACCGCTACTATTTACGTAATTCATTTTTTCGAAAGGATTTGAACCATGGGTGTTAACCTCTCCGGCCGTAGCTTCCTCAAGCTCCTCGACCTCACCACCGAGGAGATCGAGTACCTGCTCAAGCTCTCCAAGAACTTCAAGGACATGAAGCGCGCTGGCGTTCCGCACCGTTATCTCGAGGACAAGAACATCGTTCTGCTCTTCCAGAAGACCTCCACTCGTACCCGCTGCGCCTTCGAGGTCGGCGGCATGGATCTTGGCATGGGCGTCACCTACCTCGATCCCGGTTCGTCCCAGATGGGCAAGAAGGAGTCCATCGAGGACACCGCCCGCGTTCTCGGCCGCATGTATGATGGCATCGAGTTCCGTGGCTTTGCCCAGGACGACGTCGAGGAGCTCGCTGCTAAGTCTGGCGTGCCCGTATGGAATGGCCTGACCACCGAGTGGCACCCCACCCAGATGCTCGCCGACATCCTGACCGTCCAGGAGAACTTCAATTACGACATCAAGGGCAAGACCCTCGTCTTCATGGGCGACTGCAAGAACAACGTTGCTCGCTCCCTCATGGTCGTCTGCTCCAAGCTCGGCATGAACTTCGTGGCCTGCGGCCCCGAGGAGTGCATGCCCGCTGACGACGTCATCGAGGCCTGCAAGCCCATCGCCGAGGTCAACGGCTGCACCATCAAGCTGACCACCGACGTCAAGGACGGCGTCACCGGTGCCGACGTTATCTACACCGACGTGTGGGTCTCCATGGGCGAGCCTGACGAGGTCTGGGCCGAGCGCATCGCTCAGCTCACCCCGTATCGTGTCACCTCCGAGGTCATGGCTATGGCCAACCCGGGTGCCATCTTCCTGCACTGCCTGCCCAGCTTCCACGACACCAACACCACGATTGGCGCCGAGAAGTGCGAGCAGTTCGGCATCACCGAGCAGGAGGTCACCGACGAGGTCTTCGAGAGCCCCGCTTCCAAGGTCTTCGACGAGGCCGAGAACCGCATGCACACCATCAAGGCTGTCATGTACGCCACGCTCAAGTAAGAGCATCTAACATCTCGCTCGGGGTGTATTGCTGCACACCCCGAGCGGTTTTATCTGGTAATAATCTCGCATCAAGCGGCAGGCACGGCACGGAAGAGCCGCTTCGGGCGAGATCAGTAAATGATTTATGAAGGGGGGATGAGAACTATGACTGAGACCGCTAAGAAAAAGCGCGGTATGCCTTCATCGTTCACCATTCTTCTTGCTCTGCTGGCAATTGTTGCGATTGTTACCGTTATCGTCTCCGGCACGTCCGGCGGCGAGGTTACCGCTGCCCGCTTGAGCGATTTCTGCACCGCCCCGGTTAAGGGCTTCGCTGACGCTCTGCCCGTCTGCCTCTTCGTTATGATCCTGGGCGGCTTCCTCGGCATGATGACCGAGACCGGCGCCCTGGACAACGGCATTGCCGTTCTGGTGCAGAAGCTTAAGGGCAACGAGATCATGCTCATTCCTGTTCTTATGCTCATCTTCTCCCTCGGTGGTACCACCTATGGTATGTGCGAGGAGACCGTTCCCTTCTATGCCCTGCTCGCCGCTACCATGATGGCCGCCGGCTTCGACCCCATGGTCGGCGCCGCTACCGTCCTGCTCGGCGCTGGCTGCGGCTGCCTCGGCTCCACGGTTAACCCGTTCGCCGTCGGCGCGGCCGTCGACGCTCTGACCGGCGTTGACATCGCTGTGAACCAGTCCATCATCATCGGCCTCGGCGCCGTCCTGTGGATTGTCACCACCGCTATGTCGATCGTCTTTGTGATGAGCTATGCCAAGAAGGTCAAGGCAGACAAGGGTTCCACCATCCTGTCGATGCAGGAGCTTAAGGACGCCGAAGAGGCTCATGGCAAGGCTGCTTCCGAGGTTAACAAGGAGGTCAAGCTCACCGGTCGTCAGAAGGGTGTTCTGATCGCCTTCGCATTCACCTTCGTCGTCATGATCGTCGGCTTCATCCCGCTGGCTGACCTCAACGAGGGCGTCGCCAACTTCTTTGACGCTGGCGCTGTCTACGACGCCGACGGTAACGCCGTCGTCCAGGGCTGGTCTGCCCTGATCACCGGCCTGCCCATTGGCCAGTGGTACTTCGACGAGGCTTCCACCTGGTTCTTCCTCATGGCTATCCTGATCGGTATCATCGGTGGCCTGTCCGAGAAGCAGATCGTTAACACCTTCATCACCGGCGCTGCCGACATGATGTCCGTTGTTCTCGTCATCGCCCTCGCCCGTGGTATCTCCGTCCTCATGGCTAGCACCGGCCTCGACGTCTACGTCCTCGACGCTGCCGCCAACGCTCTGGCTGGTCTGTCCGGCGTGATCTTCGCTCCCATGAGCTTCCTGGTCTACTTCGGCCTGTCCTTCCTGATCCCCTCGACCTCTGGTATGGCTACCGTCTCCATGCCCATCATGGGACCGCTGGCTGTTAAGCTCGGCTTCTCGCCCGAGGTCATGGTCATGATCTTCTCCGCCGCCATCGGTGTCGTGAACCTGTTCACCCCGACCTCCGGCGCCATCATGGGCGGTCTCGCCCTGGCCAAGATCGAGTGGACGACCTGGCTCAAGTTTGCCCTTAAGCTCATCGTCGCGCTCTCCGTCGTCTGCGCCGTCATCCTGACCATCGCCTGCGTGATGCTCTAAGTACCCAACGGGTACCCCACGGAAACCTTGACGATCCTGTAAAGGATCACCTGGTCATCGTCTGTCCGGTGGGGTAAACCCACCGGTAGACTCCTACCTTTAGCCCCCTCCCGTTCCGTGCGCGGGAGGGGGCGCCTTTTTGTTCCGCGGTTTTACCAAACCGCGGAACCGGTCGACGCTGCACGGGCACCAGAGCGACAACTTGTCATTCAAAGAGGCCGGCATGACCAAAAGGTCTATGCCCTCCTCTTTCACGTCACCTTGCTCGCTCTGGCGGGCTTTCGCTGGCTTATGCTCAACCTGCGACGTTCCCCTTGTTGGTGCAGGGGGGTAGCTTGCTCGCTCTGGTGCCCGTTCGCTGGCTTTGGCTCTGCCTGTGACGTTTTCATTGTTGGTGCTGAGTGCCTTGTTTCCCGCCACAAATTAGCTATCCCGGGTCCCCAGTGGTCGCGGTGGGCGTGTTTGGTTGGTGCCCGTTGATGGTCTGGGTATCGGGGAGGGCGGGCTCCGTTATAATCGCCTAGAACATTAAATGGAAACGGGACGGGAGCCATATATGCGCCAGGGTTTCGACAACGCGAAATATATCGAGCTGCAGGCTGCTCACATTAAGGAGCGCATCTCGCAGTTTGGCGGCAAACTGTATTTGGAGTTTGGCGGCAAACTGTTTGACGACTATCACGCGAGCCGCGTGCTGCCGGGTTTTGAGCCGGATAGCAAGTTCCGCATGCTCAAGAGCATCGCCGACGATGTCGAGGTTATCATCGCGATCAACGCGAACCACATCGAGAAGAACAAGGCCCGTGGCGACCTGGGCATTACCTATGACGAGGACGTGCTGCGTCTGGTCGACCTGTTCCGCGGTAACGGCTTTGCCGTCGCGGCCGTGGTCATCACCCAGTATGCCGGCCAGCCCGCTGCCGACGTGTTCCGTAATCGCCTGAACGCGCTCGGTATTCCCGCCAAGCTGCACTATCCCATCGAGGGGTATCCGCACGATGTCGATCTGATCGTGTCCGACGACGGCTATGGCAAGAACGAGTTTGTCGAGACCACCCGACCGCTCGTTGTCGTGACGGCGCCCGGCCCTGGCTCGGGCAAGCTCGCCACTTGCCTGTCTCAGCTCTATCACGAGCACAAGCATGGCACGGCCGCCGGCTATGCCAAATTCGAGACCTTCCCGGTTTGGAATCTGCCCCTTACGCATCCGGTCAATATTGCCTACGAGGCCGCCACGGCAGACCTCGATGACGCCAACATCATCGACTCCTTCCACTTGGAGGCCTACAACAAGACCACGGTCAACTACAACCGCGACGTCGAGGCCTTCCCGGTAGTCCGTGCCCTGATGGAAAAGATCCTAGGCAAGAGCCCCTACCAGAGCCCTACGGACATGGGCGTCAATATGGTCGGCTTTGCCATCACCGATGACGATGCCTGCCGCGACGCTTCCAAGATGGAGATCGTCCGCCGCTACTTTACCGCGGTCGAAAATGTGCGCCGTACCGGCGTGGGCGATGAGCAAGTCGACCGTCTCAAGATTATTATGAAGAAAGCCGGCATCGATAAGAACTACTCACCGGCGCGCTCGGCGGCCCTCACCAGGGAGCAGCTGACGGGTGGTCCCGTGGGTGCCATGGTCATGCCCGACGGCTCCGTGGTGACGGGTAAGACTTCCACGCGCCTGGGCGCCGCGAGCTCGCTTATCATGAACGCCCTCAAGCACGTCTCGGGTGTCGACCTCGAGCTCGAGGTCATTAGCGATGAGGCGATCGAGCCCATCAGCAAGCTCAAAACGCATTTCCTGGGCAGCAAAAACCCGCGCCTCCACACCGACGAGACGCTTATGGCGCTGTCGATCACCTCGGCCACGAGTGAGACGGCCGCTCGCGTCCTTTCGGGCCTGGAGCAGCTGCGCGGTTGCGATGCCTTCTTTAGCGTGATTATCTCGCCGACGGACGAGACGGTACTGCGCAAGTTGGGCATCAACGTGTGCTGCGAGCCCAAGTTTGAACGCCGCGGTTTCTTCCATCGCTAAGTTTGAAGCACCACGGTAATTGCATTGCATTTTGGCCGTATCGGGTTAGCGCCCGGTACGGCTTTTTGATCAATAAAGCGTCTATTTCGGCGAAAAATAGCTGTTTACCTGCCTAGAAACAATTTGAGCGGTATACAATAACCGTAACTGTTTCATCCTTAGCGGGATGCCGCATGATGGATATTACCTGCCATCGTGAGGTGTGTCGGTCGCGCACGGCGCGTTAGATGCTCGTGCTCGGTTTGAGGAGGCTGCTATGGCGGGCAAGGGTCGTGCGAGTGTCAACGATATGAAGCGTGTCGAGGTGCTGGTGTTGATGGAGATCGACCAGCAAACCGAAGACAATGGCGGGCCGTATGGTTTCTCGCGTAAAACGCTTGCCGAGCGCGTGGGGGTTTCGCCGTATCGTGCCCGCGCGGCAATCGATCGCCTGGATTCCGAAGGCATGATTGATGTCGTCTCGCGTTATAGCGACGATGGCGGTCAGCTTGCAAATGGCATTTGCCTCACCGAACGTGGTGAGTGGTATCTTGAGGGCGTCCGTACTGGCATGCTCGTTCAAGAAATGCTTGAGGACGAGGTTGCTGATCGATAGCAGCATGTAACCCTTGCCATAGCGACGCCGCCTGGGAAACCGGGCGGCGTTTTGTTTCGAGATTGAGAAATGCGATTGCGCCTGAGAAAAAATGTGAACGGCTCGGGGCTCAAGTATTACAATGAAGACCCGTAAGATGTGTATGGACAACTTCTACGGGAAGCGCAGGTAACTCAATATGACCAAGCATGTGTTCGTGACCGGTGGCGTGGTTTCGTCCCTGGGCAAGGGTATTACCGCGGCCTCGCTGGGCCGTCTGCTCAAGTCGCGCGGCTATAAGGTAACGATGCAAAAGGCCGACCCGTATCTGAACGTCGACCCCGGTACCATGAGCCCGTTCCAGCATGGTGAGGTCTTCGTTACCGAGGATGGTTACGAGTCCGACCTGGACCTGGGTCATTACGAGCGCTTTATTGATGAGAACCTGACCCGCGATTCCAACTTTACGACCGGTGCCATCTACAAAAGCCTCATCGCCCGCGAGCGTCGCGGCGACTTTTTGGGTGGTACCGTGCAGGTGATTCCTCACGTCACCAATGCCATTAAGGATAAGTTCCGCCGCATCGAGGAGCAGACCGGCTCTGATGTAGTCATCACCGAGCTGGGCGGCACGATCGGCGACATCGAGTCCCAACCGTTTGTCGAGGCCATTCGTCAGTACCGCAAGGAGGCCGGCCCCGAGAACGTCTGCTACATCCATGTGTCGCTCGTTCCCTATATCGCTGCTGCCCACGAGGTCAAGACCAAGCCCACGCAGCATTCCGTCAAGGAGCTCCGCAGCTTTGGCATCCAGCCCGATATCATCGTGCTGCGCTCCGACCACCATATCGATGACGCTATCCGCGGAAAGATCGCAAGCTTCTGCGACGTCGACACCGATTGCGTCTTTACCAACGAGGACTGCGCGAGTATTTACGATGTTCCGCAGCTGCTTGCCGAGCAGGACTTTGACCTGCGCATTTGCGAGCGCCTGGGTCTGGACCCGCGTGAGCGCGACATGAGCGAGTGGAACGAGTTCCTGCGCAAACAGAATCACGCCAACCATCACGCCGACAAGGTGAAGATCGCCGTCGTTGGCAAGTACACGCAGCTGCCCGATGCGTACCTGTCGGTTATCGAGGCCCTGCACCATGCGGGCGTCTTCTACGATCGCCATGTGGACGTCCAGCTGGTCGACGGCGAGAGCCTCGACGAGCAGAATGTCTCCGAAGTTCTGGGCGACGCCTCGGGCATCCTGGTCCCCGGCGGCTTTGGCAAGCGCGCCCTGGAGGGCAAGATCCTCGCGGCCGAGTTTGCCCGCGAGCACAAGATTCCGTATCTGGGCATTTGCCTGGGTATGCAGGTGGCCGTGTGCGAGTTCGCCCGCAACGTCGTCGGCCTTGCTGGCGCCAGCTCCTCCGAGTTCGACCCGGACGGTCCGTTTAGCGTCATCGATCTGATGAGCTCGCAGGAGGATGTGACCGAGAAGGGCGGCACCATGCGTCTGGGCGCCTATCCGTGCAAGCTCGCCGCCGATACCCTCGCTCGCGAGGCATATGGCGAGGATCTCGTCTACGAGCGTCACCGTCACCGCTTTGAGTTTAACAACGCCTTCCGCGACCAGCTCGAGGACGCCGGCTTGGTTATCTCTGGTCTCTCGCCCGACGAGCGCCTGGTCGAGATGGTCGAGCTGCCGCGCGACGTGCATCCATGGTATGTGGCAACCCAGGCTCACCCCGAGTTCAAGAGCCGTCCGACCAACCCGCAGCCGCTGTTCCGAGAGTTCGTGCGTGCCTCGATCGGTCAGCACGAGGGTGTCGACCGCCTGCAGGTGACGCCCATGAACCTCGCTACGGACTAAGGGTGCCGGCGAACAAAGAACATACCGAAGCTACTCCCTCGTCGCTCGCCGTGGCGGCGGGGGAGTATCTCGATTACCTCGCGGTCGAGCGGGGTTTGGCGCGCAACACGATTGCGGCCTATCGTCGTGACCTGACGACGTACTGCGCCTATCTGGAGCGGGCGGGCATCATGTCTTTTGATGAGGTGACTCGTCAGGTCGTGGAGGGCTTTGTCGCCGACCGTCGCGATGGGGGCTATTCCGATGCCTCGGTGGAGCGTGCGCTTGCGGCCGTGAAGGGCCTGCATGCCTTTTTGGTGCGCGATGGGGCTGTGGCCCAAAATCCAACGGCGGCGTTGCGCCTGCCTAAAAAGGCTGAGCGCTTGCCGGAGTATCTATCGGTGGAGGATGTCTCGGCGCTGCTCGATCAAGACTTCCCCGAGGGCGAGATGGGCTTGCGCGACCATGCCATCTTGGAAGTGCTCTACGGATGCGGTTTGCGTGTGAGCGAGTTGGTGGGGCTCGATGTGGGCGATATCCATCTCGACGATGGTTTTGTGCTCGTTCGCGGTAAGGGCTCAAAGGAACGCCTGTCCCCGTTGGTGGGAAGCGCGGCGCGAGCTCTGACGCGCTATATAACTGAGGGGCGTTCTCGCTTGGCGGCCCATGCCCACGGAATCGAGACCTCGGCGGTCTTTTTAAATAAGAACGGCCGCCGTCTGTCGCGCCAGGGCATCCATGCCATCTGTGAGCGCTACGGGCGCCAGGTAGGGCTGGTGGGACTCCATCCCCATACGCTGCGCCACTCCTTTGCCACCCATATGCTTGCGGGCGGCGCAGACCTCCGTGTGCTACAGGAGATCTTGGGACATGCCGATATATCGACCACGCAGGTCTACACGCATGTCGATCGTACGCAACTGACCGAGGTCTATCTGGCGGCGCACCCGCTGGCACATCGTTAACACATCGCTGGCCTGCATATCTATAGGTATTTGGGGACGGGCCCCAGATTGCCGCTGCGTGCTTTTGCGCTCGCATGGGCAATCTGGGGCCCGTCCCATTTTTCGCCACTTGTCGTCGCGGTGGTGGGCCGCACGTGCCTTGGGTGGGGGAGTTTGGGGGCGATGTGAACGCCATGTAAAGGGACGCAAAAATCGCCTCAAGGTCAACTTGAAGGTTGAGGTTGAAAGGCGGGGTGCCACAGG
>CATYZK010000011.1 GCA_958415665.1 uncultured Collinsella sp.
GCTTGACCGGCTTGCCGCAGCGGGCGTCGCCCGAGACGTCGAGCGACTCGAGGGAGTAGCGCTCGGCCACCGCGACCGTGCGGGTCATGTGCTTCTGGCCGGAGCCGTCGATCACGTCGAGGTAGACGGTGTACTCGCCCGGCTCGGTCGGGGTCCACTCGCAGGAGGATGAGGCGGAGGGCTGCTGGGCGACGCCCCACTTGGCCCAGCCGTCCTTCTCCCAGACGAACTTGTACTTGAGGCCGGAGGCGTCGCCGGACACCTTGGCCTGCAGCTTGACCGGCTTGCCGCAGCGGGCGTCGCCCGAGACGTCGAGCGACTCGAGGGACCAATTAACAACTTTGTATTTAGAAGTGCTAGTCACATAGCCATTAGAGTCAATGACATCAGCATAGATCTCATATTCACCAGCCTGAGGCAGGGTCCAAGAAATCGACGGCGAAGTTAAGTCTTGACCGATTACACCCCAATTGGAATCACTCCAATCAGACCCAGCCTTATGCCAAACAAACTTATATCTAAGACCATCGGTCTTGCCGCTAACGCTTACACCGATTTTTACCGTAGACCCCGTACATCCCAATTCTTCCGAGAAGATAATTCCATTGACGGAGTAAGGATGCGGGAACTGAGCGATAATCGCAGCAGCATCAGCCTCTCCAAGACGACGACAGCCATCATCGGAGAAATAGTTGGCCACGTCACCGTAATTCGAGATAAAGCCATGCTCGATAAGAATGCCAGGAATCCCCTGCTCCCGGGCACAACGAATAACAGCGAACTCGTCGCCAACTTCCATTTGAAATACGCCACGGTATGTTAGTCCCATAGCAGCAAGGTTGTTCATAACTTTATTGGCAAGCTCAACCGAAACCTGCGTATAGTCGGTGCCATTTGCGGTAGGAGCATAAACCTCTGCGCCGTGCGCACCTGAAGACCCAGAGTTGATGTGGAAACTAACAAAAGCCTGCGCCCCCTGGTCAATGCAGCGTTGCACACGATAGAGATAGTCATTACTGGGATAGTAACCGGATTGCTCACGCGCAAGAACGACCTTAAAGCCATACGCTTCGAGTTTATTTTTGCAAGCCACCATGATCTTCCAGGTAAGGTCAGCTTCGCTTTTGCCATTGCCCTGCGCGCCGGAATCTACTCCGCCATGACCAGCATCAAGCGCAATTACCCCCACATTGCGTGCGGAGCGCTCAGAGTAGGTAGAAATGCCGTCGGGCGAATCAGCGCATTCCAACGCCTGCTGGATCGATTGAGCTTCAACGGCATTACCATCGCCGTCCGCATAGTAAACAGAGGTGCCCTCGGAGCTTACGGAGCTGTCAACAACCGTAAAAGAATAATCTCTGTCGGAAAGATCTACCTCATACTCAGCGTCATCCCCCTGCAAAACATAGGTAATTGAAGTAAGGAAATATGTGTTGAGCTTCAGCTCTGAGCCGAAAATAAATGCGGCAGAATTATCAGCCTTTGCAGAAGCGATGGCAGTTCCTTGAACTCCATTGGCGCTCACATAGTTAAGCGTTGCGGAAGCGATGATATCGCTGTCATTAGGGGTGGCAAAGGCAGCTACCTGATCAGTCCCGCTAGAAAGGCTAGGATAGGCAAGGTAGATGTATTGGAAGGAAGAACCGATCGATTCGACCTCCTGCTCAGGCACAGAAACCTCTGCGCCAAAATCATCATCAGCCGTCTCCTCGGCACCTGCTGGAATGGATTGATCGACAGCAATGTTGCCGCCGGCGGAATCCTCGTCACGCGAGGCTACGCCATCATCCACGGACACAGCACCCGATGCAGTATCCATAGACTTCGAGTTATCTGCGGCATAGGCAGCGGTTACAGGCCCCATCAAAGATGAGACCGTCAATAGAGCGGCCAGAGAAAAAGCTGTTGAGACACGCAACGTCTTTTTCATATCGAATCCCCCGTCACAAACAATTGTTACTAAGGGTAGATTATCTTACAAACCGTCTCACATCGGAAGTCCAGCTGCCCAAAGCGCGGGGATTGTTCACTCGGTTGCTTGACCCACTCGACCGGCACTCATAAATCAACAATCTAATCTACAGCCCATTGTTCAGCGGATTTTGCCCACGCCTCACTCATGTGTTCAATCGCCACATGCGCTACCGTAGCCCCAGCATCAGCTATGCCGGACATGTCAGACCCCGCCCGCAGGCGCCACAATGCACGCAAGCATGGGCAACCCGAGCCCGAAGGTTACATCGCCATCCGGGACGGTCTCATCCAGTCAAGAAGTATCAACGGCAAGTATCCGTCCGGCGCACCGTCACCGAACAGCACATCAAGCAGGCACGCGCCATAGGAACGCGAGCCCTCCCCAGCACCCAAGCGCGCAGCAACCACGCATCCACCTACACGAACAGTCAAGCTGTCCGCGGCACAGGAAGACCCACCCAGCAAAACGCACGAGCAGACTACAGCAACAAACAGACTGCAGCAACAACGATGAATTAAATAGACGGCAGACATGACCGTTGCGATTCACAGGGCGAGTCAATAAGCCGCATCAGAAAATGATTGGAGGCAGCACGGTCACGGAATTGAAATCAAAATCCCGATTCAGACTTATGGCAGATTGAGCGCCCACAGCAACAGACGATTCGACGTAAATCGTTTAAGCGCACGGCAGGCGCAAGAAGAATATAAGGCGGTTTTCTGCTGGCTGTCAGCCGCGGCATCCTCACGGAAACCTGATAGTCGCCGGAATCATAGCCCCCGGCGCGGACTCACCTTATCTCCCCGGTGCGGGCTCGATATCCTCTCGGATATCTAATCGTCTTGGACTTTAACTTGCCCAAGCACAGTACAGCTTTTACGTGCCGCCACACGGAGCATAGCTCGGGGATTATTTTCCAAAACATAGACCTTCGAAGCAACTTAGGTTCAAGTACGAACCAGCAAAACAGACACTGGATACAAGTCTTGGCTAATAGCTGCACGAGATGCTATATGCGTCCATACCAGACGGTAGACAAGTATTCGTTATAATTGAATTAAATTAATAGCTTTGGCAAGTATAGGAGTTCGTTATGCTGGAGTACATTGAAGATGCACGCAGAGCACTAAATGCTAAAGCTTATTATTCAGCCCTATGTTTTTCTCTTACGCTGCCAGACGTCTGCGCTCAAGTCGAGTATCCAAACGAAAAGACAGTAGGAGTTCGGTACAGCCGTTGGATCAATCAATTTGTTGACACTTCAGCTTTTATTCATGACCAAAGTATGCTAAACGGAAATGATTTCGGAGAGTTCATCTATAAAATACGTTGCTCAATTGTTCACAGCGGAAATTTGGATCTAAATTTGAAATCTGGGCACGAAGTCAACTTCCAGCTAATCAATTCAGACTTTGGAGACGGAAAGGCTTTAGCGATTAATATAGACGCTGACAATCCAATTATCGAATTACCCATTTATGACCTAATCACTGAGCTGCTTGATAGCGTTGAAGACTACTATTCCTCGCAAAATAATAAGACGCAATTTGAAAAACACTTTGTTAAGCTGATTAATCCATTATTTATTGTAAAAGACTAGCCCAAGGGGCTAACGACTCGTCACCGTTACAGGCTCGTTAGCCCCCTATTTCTCAATGTCTTTCATATCAACAGAAAGCCAACTCCCGAAGAGCATTTCAACAATCTAAAGCGCCCTCAGTAAGGGCGTAACAGATGGAAATGGCGCAGGCAACGGATTATGGCTTCTTGACAGTATTGTCGACGCAGCATCTGGTTCTCTCGATATTCAGTCTGACGGCATTGGTTATAGAAAGGTTCACAAATACAACGGGGCAGACGCTACAATCGCATTCAGAAATGTCAACACCCCGGAACGCGGAAGCACGTTAGTAGATTTTCAAGTCTCGACAAACTCATCAATATCCATGTCCGACATTTTTGAGGGAAACTCGCCAGTCAATTTTTGGAAAGAATCCCATGAAACCGACCCCTCGGGCAGAAGCCTCCGACTTCGCCTGGCTGACGAATCGTCCGGATTTGGAAGCAGATACGACGCTGCTAAAATGCGCTGTTTAGCATTAAACATGGCTAGCGATGCAGATGATAAAGTCTGTTTGGACTTTGCAGATGTGCCATTCATCAGCCTATCGTTCGCAGATGAGTTTATAAACAAATTGATGCGCGAGGTAGGCCTAGTCACCTTCATTAAAAAATACGCTATTGTGAATCTATGCCAATCTTGCGCCGAAGCAATTGATTACATCACTAGAAACTAAGGTCTGACGCGTAACAGCAGACTGAGAAGCTGAAGACCCTTAAACAAACAGTCTCTTATGCAGGAGTAATATGGTAAATATTGGTGATGCATTATTTCTTTCGTAAATTGACAACCCTAGATCGGAAAATCTATTCTGCTTTTTCCACAATCTGAGCAGTTAGAGAACTAACAACGGACAATTCGGTATTCTGGTCAATTATTTCATCTTCAAGCACGCCATCGTCTGTTTCTATCATTTCCTCCCCGTATATCGGATTATAGGAAATTTGAATATCGGCCTGCTGCGCAAAAGGGCAGCCAACGATGTTCTCATATCTGAATAAAAGCAGAGCGGTTCCTTTTTTTCTAAAGCTTGCCAACGAAGCTTCAAATTTATAAACCCCGTCCTGAGGAACGCATAAACGATGCTGATCCATGGACGAAGCTTTGCCAAAAGCCGAATCATCCTTCAAACGAAGTCGACAGGCCGGCCCATCCCCAACATTGCGAATTTCGATAGAGAGACGCACGGCCTCATTTACCGTGCTTGTCCAGATACCCTTATCTCCATCGATGTCGACAGGTTTATCGTCAACCAACACCTTATCGATTATAAAAAACGGGCGCTTAGTATTTTCCCTTTTAAACTCATCTTGTTGCCTCTGCAGATTACGATCAAGCTTATTCAGTCTCTCGGTCTGATAGACCGAATACAGCGCAAGAGAAATGGAACCGGCACCAACAGCAGCAGAGCCGATATATCCAAGCAAATCCCCTGAATCAAAACGCGCTTCAAAGACTGCGCAAGGCGCCTCATACATAAATAGAACATTCACCAACAACGGAGCACAAAATAGAAATGTCACTACAGTAATTAAGATAAAAAGAAGCCTATGAGTTGTCATTTTCATTAGCAAAACCCCCGTACGAGAGTCTTCTTAAGAGTCTCAAGAATTTCAATCTGTCGTTTCATGTCAAATCGCATCTTTATATTCCTATCGTAAGTTATATCGAGATTTATCGATTTATATAAACTTGTATAAGCTTATCGTGGAATATCGTTTGTTTCGACCCGCTAAATCCAACATATCGAGACAGGCAATTACCGCAGGATAGAAAGTTATTACACCTGTAAAAGTCATCGGTTCGTTCTAACAGACATGTTGATTGACCCGTTACCCACTGCTTGAGTGAAATCGACCCCAACATGGTAAAGTAGTCGCAACAGGCAACCATGGAGGAACAATGCTCAGCATTCACTACGGCGACAGAGACGATGTGATTTATGACACGTCGACATTCTTTGATTACAGCTATTCTCCCTCTTGGCTGCAAGATCCCCTGTCACAGCGCATTATCAAATCTATTGATAATGGCACTGTTCTTGGCGCAAACGCAATTGACACCAAGGTGCTTGGCGTTATTCCGCCAGAGAAACTATCAACTGGCACCAAAACACTTCTACTGATGCTCTTTATGCCTCAAAATCTCTACAACGCCTCAACCTGCGGAGATAATTGCGCCTATTGGATCTTGCGTATCGCCTCCAAGCATGACATCACCATCAACCTCTACCATATGATGGATTTTGGCAAAGCGCGTTTCACAGCCCGTGTCATCAATTCTGGACAGATTGTTCATACCATGGATGAGCTTGTCCTTATCTCGGCAAAATGTCTGAGGGAGGCTCGAGCATGAGAGGGGAATACCAGCTGACCGTAAGGACCAATAAAGTTCAGGTCAAACTCACCATTCGCCGAAACCTCACCATCATCCAAGGCAAAAGCGCAACAGGCAAAACCACCCTGTTGGACAGCCTCCGTGCATACGAAAACCTAGGAGCCCAAAGCGGGATAATCGTTAATTGCGCAGCCCCCTGCCGCGTCATCGGCGGCAAAGATTGGGAAGCGCAACTCGGCCGCATCGATAACAGCATCGTGTTTGTGGACGATACGCAAAAATTCGTAAGGAGCCATGCATTCCAGCATGCAGCTCGGCACAGTTCCAACTACTACGTCATCGTTGCGAGGGATGAATTGCCCCAGCTCCCCTATAGCGTGGATGAGATCTATGGCCTCAAAAACACCAACAAGGCCACAACAAAATATCCTGTCTACACGCGCACGTACACTTCTACCTACCGCATTTACGGAGACGAGCTCTACGATGGAGATCAGCCAGAAGAAGTCATCGTCGAAGACAGCAATGCCGGCTATGAGTTCTTTAAAGTCCTGTGCGCCAAAAGTAAAATTCGCTGCGTAAGTGCCGGTGGCAAATCAAACATATACGAAACCGCTCTGAGCTCCCCAGCCCAAAATTTGCTCGTAATTGCAGATGGGGCCGCTTTTGGGCCCGAGATGCCCTATGTCTATTCGCTCAGGAGATTTAAGAGGATCGAGCTCTTTTTGCCGGAATCGTTTGAATGGCTTGTGCTGAGATCGGGGCTCTTCAACGATGTCGAAACGCAAGACATGCTCCTTCATCCTGCCGATTTCATCGACTGCGAGAAGTTCTTCAGTTGGGAACAGTTCTTTACTAAACAGCTTAGGGAGCTGACCAGAGACAGCTACCTAGCCTATAAAAAAGAAGCTCTCAATCCCGCCTACCTACAGCAACATGAGCTCAACACGATTGCCGAATCGCTACCCAAACTCGGAATCACTTCGAACTAGAGCGAGTAATACTCGCTCTCGACTGATAGGTTTGGCCCGAGCCAGGGGTCGCCTTTGAGGAAGAACTCCGGCCAGCGCTGCATGAACAGCGCTTGCTCGCGCTTCCAGCGGCGCAGCTTTTCCTCGTTGGCCTCTTCCCTGCCGCGCGAGGTGAACTCGTAGTGGTACAGCTCGGCATAGGGCGTAAAGATGGTGCGGTAGCCCGCCTCCCATGCGCGCAGGCAAAAGTCTGCGTCGTTAAAGCCAACGGCGAATTCCTCGTTGTAGCCGCCGACCCGCTCAAATACGTCGCGTCGGACCATCTGGCAGGCACCCGTTACGGCGCAGAAGTTACCGGGGCGCACAGCGCGGGCAAGATAGCCCTCGCGCTTTGCCGAGAAGTCCTGGTTGGCATGGGCAAGTGCGCCGCGCACGCCAACCACAATGCCAGCGTGCTGCACCAGATGATCGGCAAAGTAGAGTTTGGCACCCACCACGCCCGCTTCGGAACGCTGCAGATAGCCCATCATCTCTTCAATAAAGTCGGGACTAATGACCTCGGTATCGTTGTTGAGCAGCAGCAGATAATCGCCTTTGGCGTGCTCCACGCCAAAGTTAATGATCTGGGAGTAATTGAACTCACCCGGCCAGTACACAACGCGCGCGATGCCCTTGCCTTCGGATGCTGCAGCCACGCGCTCTGGCAGGGTTTCGTAATACGCAAACGTCTCCGGGGCTTCGCTGTTGTTCTCCACCAAGACGATCTCGTAATTGGCATACGTTGCCTTCTGGGCGATCGACATCACACAGGCGTCAAGCGTCTCAATGTGATCCTTGGTGGGAATCACAATGCTCACCAGCGGCGCAGGCTCCGGCAGCGCATAGCGCATGCGGTAGACAAACGGCGTCTCGGTATCCTCAACCGTTCCGCAAATGCCCAGCGCGTTAAAGTGGCGCTGCAGCGCAAGACGACCGGCTTCAATAGCATACGGCTTGCTATCGGCAGAGCCATCGGCGGTCGATCCCGGATGCACGCGCCAGTGATACAGCACATGCGCAACATGCTCAAACCGCGCGTCCGCCGAAAGGCAGCGAAGCGTCAAGTCGTAGTCCTGGGCACCCGCAACGTCTTCCGGGGACGTGCCAATACGATCGATGAGCGCCTTCTCCACCATCAGGAAATGCGTCACGCAGTTATGGCTATAGAGCAGGTCGACGTTGAGCTTAGTCTTAAAGACCGGCTGGCCCCACTCCCCCGTTTTCTGGAACATGTCCTCGTCGCAGAACAGGACCTGGGGACGCTCGCCCTCGGCAGCCTTGTTCAACGCGGCAACATAGTGGAATAACGCGTCCGGTTCCAGGATGTCATCATGGTCCAAGAACGCGATGTAGTCGCCCGTCGCTTGCTCAATACCAGCGTTAGTGTTGACCACAATGCCGCCGTTGCCGGGAAGCTCGATGCGACGGATGCGCTCGTCATTGGCATCCGCCGCAAGATTGGCCACCGCATCCCATTCAGGCGAGGCATCCATAAGGAGCAGTTCCCAGTTGTCATAGCTCTGGGCTAGCACCGAGTCCAGCAGCTCGCGCAGGTAGACCCGATCAGTCTTGTAGCACGGCACCACAATGCTCACGAGCGGCCTATAGGCAAAGGCCGCCGAAGCGACACGCTGGCACGCCATATCGCCCGGCTTTGCGCGATGTTGCTCAAACCAACGTCGATAAGCTGCGTCGTCTGCACGCGCATCCTTCATGCGGTTCCAGCTGTCGTCAACCATGCCGTTGTACAGGCGACCATCCATGGCGCAAAAACCGCTCTGGATTAGGCCCGTGGGATCGCTCACAATCGCGACAAAATCTCGTATATCCCGAGGCATCTCTACGCTCAGATACGTTTTATTGACACGGCATCCGTTCTGCTGCGGCACATCGAACTGCGATTCAAACACATGCACGGTGGCATCGATGGCGTTCATATGCGTATCGAAGATCAGGAGCTCAGGTGCGCACTGGGGGTCTCCCGCCCAGGTAACCTCATAGCGCCACACCGCGCCGGCGTCTGCCGGCAAATAGCGAATGGCATCGATCTCGTAGAGGCCGCAGTGTTCGCCACGCTGCGCATCGCGGATAAGCGCACACAGCGCAGGCTTAGCTTTGTAGTTAATCTTGGATTCCAGCTTGGCCACGCGGCTATCGAGGCGAATGGAGCCCAACCTTTGGTCACCGGATGCAAATGTGACGTCAATCGTAGAGCCGTCCAGAAAGGGAAGCACCAAGACGGCGAGCTCGCGCTCGTAATCGGAAACGGAAGGGCAAAGCGCCAGTACACGGCCATGATCGACCGGGAGCACCAGCGACGGCACAGAAGAACCGCTCGTCGTCGCATGGGCAAACGCTTGAGAACCCTCCCGCTCAATAAGCGCGGCGACATCCTGACCGGCAAAACGAAGCAGCACAAACAGACGGCCCTGACTGCGGCAAAGTGCCAAACGCTTGATACTCATCTACACTTCTCGCTTTCCCAGGGCGTTCGCTGCCATGCGCTTGCAGGCACCCAGACGCCCAAACCTCAAGACGTCGTAATCGAACATGAGCTTTTTGCACTCACGGGCATTGGGGGCCTTGCTGGTAAGCGCCGCACGCACCATAGCGGCAACAGAAGGAGCGCATTGTGCGAGCGCAGCATCGCTGCCCACGGCAGAACCGGCAAGCGCCGTGGCAACGGCGGCAAACACCTTGCCGCAGTCCGAACCCAGCAACCTGAGCGCATCGTACAGCACCAGATCGCAGAGGAAGTACGCCAGGTCCTCGGCATGCTGTACATCGAGACCGTCGCGCTGCCAGTCAGCCATCACCGCGGAGTAAATCTTCACGTGCTCCAGCAGTCGCGTCTCGTCGTCATAGCGCATAGTGTCCATAAGCGAGCCCTTGCGCGCGACACGATAGTCATACAGCTTGTTCGAGATAAGCGCGGTCTTACGCGAACGACCGTACACGGCAAAATCGAAGACCTGGTCCTCGCCATACTTGACGGTTTCGTCGAACACGATCCCGTTACCCAGCAAAAACTCACGCTTGCAGGCGGTGCGCCATGCAAAGGGGCGAGATGCTTCCTTAAACAGCAGGTCAGAGCTATAGCCTTCAAACGACACATCGCGCGGGCTCAGCACATAGTTAAGCCACGGATACCCCGCCTCGAGCGGATACGGATTCGCGCCAAAGGTCAAAACGTCGCAGTCTTGGCGCTCAAAGGCATCGACGATCACACGGCACGCATCGGGCGTAAAGCGGTCGTCAGAATCCAAGAACGCAACGATAGGCGCCGTGGACGCAGCGATGCCTGCATTACGTGCGCTCGACAGGCCGCCGTTCTCCTTATCGACCAGCGTAAAGCGCGCGTCCTTTTCGCAATAGGCAGCCGCAATGTCGCGCGACCCATCCGGTGAGCCATCGTTGACCAGCACGCCTTCCCAATCGGACATGTCCTGCGCAAGCAGGGAGTCCAGGCACCAGGCCAGGCACTCCTCCACGTTATAGATGGGAACGACAACGGAAATCTTGGGGGTAGCCATAGTCACTCGCTCCTACTGTGCGGCCGGAACGTCATCAGGGTGCGGGTTGTCGCCGTAGATGCGCTGATATGTCAGCACGCGCCAGACCAGCGGCAGGCCGCCGATCTTAAAGTAATGCTTAAACGTATTGAGCTTGCCCGGCTTCTTAAAGTCAAAGCGCGAATCGATATAGGCGCGGGGCGACTTGACCATCAGGCGCAAGTCGGTCTCGCCACGCGGATCGAACAGCGACAGGTCAAAGCGACCGGCATCCCAATCGGCCTTGAGCTCGGACGAGGCTTTCTTCCAAAACTGCTCACGCAGTTCATTGACCAGACGCTCATCATTCCAACGGTACGTATCGACCTTCATGCGCATTAAAATGCCCTGGAGCTGAGCCTTGAGCTCGGGACGCTCGTCCAAAAAACGTTGCATCTCGGCATATTCATCGCACACGCAAAACACCTTGTTGGGCGAATTAACGGAGCTCTTCTCGTTATCCTGGCGATAGCACAAAATGGAGTCCGCGATAAACGCGGCACGCTCGGCGCATGCCCAGACCTTAAAGTTAAAACCCGCATCCTGATACGAAGCACCCGGCGTGGGAAGGAACCGAATCTGATTGTCGTTGAGGAACTCGCGCCGATAGATAGCCGACCAAATGGAAGGTTTGCGGTAGAAGATGCCCGGGCGATCGACGGGGCGATACGCGGCGCCCGTCATATGCTCGTCGACAATCCCAAACAGCTCACGGCGCTCGCCGGGCGTGGACCAATACAAGTAAAAGTCGCCCTTTACCACATCGGCATGTTCAGCATCGGCCTTGGCGACCAGCTTTTGGAGCGAATCCTCAAACATAAAGTCATCGGACTCAAGGATGCCCACGTACTCGCCGCGCGCCATCTCCAGGCCGCGGTTCATCGAGTCGCCGTAGCCGCTGTTGGCTTTGTCGATCATCTTTACACGAGAGTCGCGCTCCATGTACTCGCGGATGATATCCGGCGAGCTATCGGTGGAGCCGTCGTTGATACAGATGATCTCGATGTCCTTGAGCGTCTGAGCCACGGCGGAATCGAGGCACTCGCGCAGGTAGCGTTCGACATTGCAGATGGGGACAAGCAGCGAAACTTTAGGGGTATCAGAGTTCTGCAAGAGAACCTCCTGTTGAATAGCGTGTAACAGGGTTATTTTAGCAGCCGAGTTGCGGCGGGCGGCAGCGCTTGGAATTAGAGAAAGCGCTCCAGGCAGGCTTTGAGACCGCGAGTCGAAAGATAGAACAGCGTGGCGTCTGCCATCGAAACGCCCGAGGTCGTCGCAACGAACTTGTGGGCAACACGGCAAACGGCGCCCTTGGCAGGCATATCCGTCCACTCCGTTCCCAAAAACGTCGTAAGGTCCATGTTGACGCGAGCCGCCACGCGATGGAAGTCATCGGCATCCAAGCGCGCCAGGTCGAACACAATTAGGTCTAAAAACCAAGTTATCAGCTCGCCGGGGCACAGGTCCAAAAGACCGTAGGCCGCCCAGTCCTCCAAGACCTCCTCGAGCATCCTCATGTGGGCGTCAAGCTTTTTGGCACGAGCCTCGGCACTGTTGAACTCGTGCGTCGCCGATTCGCTCTCCATCACGTAGTGGTAGAACTTGTCCGGCATGACGACGGTCTTGCGGGCAAGCGCATAAGCCGCAAATTGGAAGACGACGTCCTCGCCCAAAGCCAAACCGGGGGCGAAGCGAATGCCTTCGCGATTGAGCAGCTCGCGCGAAAAAGCCGCACGGCAGGCATAGGGCTGCGCATTCGAATGAAACAGCAGTTGGGAATCACGGGCGCCGAAGGTACCAGCTTTGGGGCTCATGAGTTGATGGACGCGTTTGGGGGCAGCGTCGGAAGGCTCACAGACGCCGCCAAAAACGGCGGCCTCGGCATCTTCAGACTCCATGGCATGCAGCACGCGCTCGACCGTCTGGACATCGATGTAATCGTCGGCGTCCACAAAAAAGACGGTCTCGCCCTCGGCGGCATCGATACCGGCATTTCGAGCACACGAGACGCCCGCGTTTTCCTGGTCAATCACCAGCACGCGATCGTCGGCCTGTGCGATCTGGCGCAACACGTCCAACGAATCATCGGTCGAACCGTCGTTGACGCAGACAACCTGAATCGAGCGCTCGGACTGGGCCAACAGCGAATCGAGGCATCGCTGAATGGAACGCACAGAGTTATAAACGGGGACGACAATGGTAGCTTTAGGACACGAGACCTCTCCCATGCCGACCTACCCCCTCAGCGATTCGATGAGGAAGGCGGCGACCACGCCAGGGCCTCCAACCGAGGCGTAATACTTAGCGCGCCCCAAGGCACCATCCGTCGCAAAACTCGGATGCTCGTCAACCCAGCCCTCAGGATCTTTGAGAATGGCAGCGAGATTCGCGCGCTTCCACGGCTTGAGGTCGTCAAGCGAAAACTCCCCCGCGTCCAAGGCCGCCTGAAATTCCTTAGCCATCTGCACCAGGAACTCCTTATAGAACTTAGGCGCTAGGCGCACATAGTTCCACATGTACGAATCGTACTTAATGAGTTGATTGAACTTGAGCATGCGCGCGACGTCATCACTTGCGTGGTCGCGGGCATAATCCTCTCGAATCCAACGCTCAATCTCGGCATACTCGGTATTGACGCAAAAGACCTTAGCCGAAGAATTGACCGAGGAATTCTCGTTGTCCTGGCGATACGACAACACGGCATCATGCAGGTAAACAGCCTTATCGGCGCACGCGATCACCTTAAAGGCGAATGACGTGTCCTGAAAGGATGCCCCCGGAGTCGGCAGGAACGTAATGCCGTTGCGCTCAAGAAAATCGCGACGGTACACGGCCGACCAAATCGACGGCTTTTGCTTAAAGAACTGCGTCGTATCGCTCGGGTGCACTGGCTTGCCACAATCCTGAGGTCTAAACATCTCGTGCAGCGAACGGCGTTCCTCGGGCTTAGACCAGTAGAAATCAAAGTTCGCCTTCGCAAAGTCGGCATTATTGCTATCGGCGGCCGAGACAAGCTTTTCGAGTGCGTCGGGCGCCATAAAGTCATCGGACTCCAAGATGCCAACGTACTTGCCACGCGCCATCTCCAGACCGTGGTTCATCGAGTCGCCGTAGCCGCTGTTGGCCTTGTCGATCATCTTGACGCGCCCATCGCGCTCCATATACTCGCGGATAATCGCCGGCGAGTTGTCGGTCGACCCGTCGTTAATGCAGATGATCTCAATATCCTTGAGCGTCTGCGCCAGGGCGGAATCGAGACACTCGCGCAGGTAGCGTTGAACATTGTAAATGGGAATAAGCAGCGATAGAACAGGGCTGCCAGAGGCGTTAGTAGACAAATGTGCTCCTTAGGAAATACCTGTCGTTTCATGGTATCAAAGGGTCAGCGCGCCAGCCGGCGTTTATATAATCTATGGAGCTCGCAGAGGAAAAACCGATACGAAAGGACGTCATGCAGCCCAAAGCCGCGCGCAACATACCCATCGAAGCGCTGCGTTTGGTCGCGGTCGCCGGCATCGCGGTGTTTCACACCTTTCAGTGGACCTTCCAAGCGACCTGCGTCGGCTTGCCGGAATACGCGCCGCTTGCCGCCTTCCCCCATTCCGGCGTGCTCGGTTTTATTAACCTGCTGGGCTGCTGGGCCAACGAGGTCTTCTTTATGATCTCGGGCTATTTTCTCATCGCCTCAGCCGCGCGTGCTTGGGACGGTGGGGCAACGTGGAAGTCGCAAATGCAACGGACGGCGCAGCGCCTAGGCAAGGTTGTTATGCCCGCTGCGTTTTATTGTGTCGTGGCGCTCTCGTGGTCCACGGTCGTCTCCCCCATTCCCGATGTTACCCTCAGCACGCACTACTGGTACACGCTAGGCCTTGAGTTTATCTGGGTCTATGCCGCCACGGTCTTCATGGCGCCATGGTTTGGACTGGCTAAGAGTCGACTCTCCCAGAAGAGCTACACGTCGACGGTCATCGCCGTTGGCATCCTCGCATTTGTTGTTAACGGGTATATAGCCGCCATGAGTACGACAAGCGCCGGCGAGTTTTCTTGGCTCCAGAAGCTCATGAGCGCTGCCACGTACGTAATCGCGTTTTTGATCGGCGGTCTGCTCCGCGACGTTACCGATGTCATGGATTCGGACAGGGCGGGCGCCTTGGGCATGCGGTCGCTCGCTGCGATTTTGGCGCTCGCCACCATCCTGGAAGGAGCACTCTCCTTCACCGGCAACCTCACGGCGATGGCAGTCCTCTCCTACAAATCGACCTCGTTGATCTCGTTTGCCCTCGCTGCAGCCTCCCTGCTCTTTGCGGCTACCCAACGCAGGGCCTTAGGCAATCCGCGGAATGCAGGTGTCATCGTCACCTTATCGACCGCCACGCTCGGTTTCTATGTGATGCAGTCGCTCACCAGTAGCCTGTGGCGTCCCGTCTTCAACACCCTGCTCGCAAACATACTGGTCAGCCAAAACAGCCCGGCAGCTATATGTATCGTCACGGGTACCGTCATTAGCATCGTCTTTGCTCTGGCGCTTCTCATCATCGATGCAGCTAGAAGCCTTATCGCTCGCTAGCTCAAGCGGCAATAGACACGCTGCCGTCAGACGCCAAAGCCGCTACACCCGTGGCAGGTTCCTGCGTTTTATTCAAAGCTTGCCGACAAGGTGCGGTGAGCCTTTACAATAGAACAGTCCCAAGGACGTATTCGATAGCTTCCGCGCAGCGCTCGCCCGCCGCGCGTGAAAGGATATATTGCCCCATGCCTTCAACCCTTCCCGCTCCCATCGATAAGCTCGCCATCGTCGTCGTTACGTACAAGCGTCAGGAGCTCTTGGCCAACCTGTTCGACTCTATGACCGAGCTCACGGCCGCGCCCTGGCGCATCGTGATTGTCGATAACGAGAATTCGCGCGAGACCGAGACCATGTGCACCGCATTCAACGAGCGCCTGGCCAACCTGTGGGGCATCGACACCGAGCAGCCCGACGCGCAGGGCGGCACCGACCGTGTCATCTACGCACCGCAGCTCGAAAACGGCGGCGGTGCGGGCGGCTTCTCCGCCGGCACTAAATGCGCCTACGACCTGGGCGCCCAGTGGTTCTGGGTGATGGACGACGACGTGCTCGTCATCCCCGAAGGCATCGAGCGTCTTGCCAAGTGGACCGACCGCTACGATGTCATCCAGGGTTCGCGCCTGGACTTTGACGGCGGCGCCTTCTTTTGGCAGTACCAGCTCATCCTTTCACTCGGCATCCCTAACCCCATCGCTAAGTGGGATCTGGGTCCCGAGGGCTACCGCACCATGAACCAACTGTGCTTTGAGGGCGGCATGTTCTCGCGCCGCGTGGTCGACAAGATTGGCCTGCCCGACGCGCGCTTCTTTATCTACGGCGACGATGCCTGCTACGGCTACGTGGCCAGCCAGCACTTCCCCGCCGCCGTTGTTGCCGACGTGGTGCTCAAGCGCGCCCGCGCCGTCTCCAACTGGGATATCGCCGGCAAGCGCCAGCTCAACTCCACGAGCGACACCAACCGTTACTACATCATGCGCAACCGAGGCTTCCTCGCTCGCTATATGCAGATCTACGGTGACTACCACCCCATGCTGTTCCGCTTGGGCAACGCCGCGACCTTCTGCAAGGAGTTCATTCGCCTGGCCGCCGTTGACAAGTGCTTTAAGACCGGTATTCCGGCGCTGCGCCGTGGCATGAAGGACGCCCGCAAGATCGTTAAGGATCCCAACTGGAAGCCCATGCCTCCCATGAAGGGCGCCGAGCAGTAAAAGGGCTTTCGCCCGCCGCTACAGTCGTTGGCACACCACGGACACACGCTGACCGTCAAAACCAAAGCCCCAACGCATGCGCCCGACGGCGGGGCGCGGCACGCGGATATCATCGATGCCGTCGCGCTCTATGTCGAGCAGTGCCTGAACCGCCAACAGTTCCAGGCCCAGGGCATCGACGCCAGGGTCGTACATCATGTTGATCGTTATCAGCGGTCGCTCATCGAGCATGCCGAGCGTGTCGGCCACGTCAAACACCCGACCGGTGGGAATCACCTGGATATCCCAGCGATCCGAGACGCCACTTCGCTTGGAGCTGGGATTGCAATAGCCGGGCAGTCCAAAGCAGAGCCCCTGAAGCGCCAGATGATAGGCTGTCGGCACATCTGATTGGCCCACATCGATGCCCAGATCGCCGATAGCACAGCTCAAAGCTTGCTTTACAGTGTCCTCGTCTCCTCGACACAGCCCGTCATGGAACGAGTCGATAACTCCAACGTCCTCAACGGCGCACTCAAACCATTCCAGAATTACAAGACGGAGCGCCTGACGCACTTCGTTGTTAGGCAGACGCAGGGAGCGAAGGCACGCGCCGTCCCCCGAATGCCCAGTCATGTCCGTCGTAAGAAATCCAGACAGATACAGCGCAGTCCAGATATCTTCGGGCTTGGCGGCATCGGCCTCCTCGGCACGCACGCGCACTGGCGCCTCAATAAACCCATGCGGCTCAACCAAATCGAACAATGCGGACAGGCGCATGAGATTCCAGTCACCGACGCATGCGCTCAGACGGTCGGCGTAACCATACAGATCCGCCCGAACAGGCGCGACGCAACCGCGATGTGCGTAGTCCACCACACGCTCCGGGCTCGAGCAATAAAAACCACCAAGCAGGTAGCCCTCGAGCCACTCACGCGCGTCATCCAGACAGCCGTTGCGACCGATGCAATCCAACAGCACCTGGACTTCGTCGTCCGAAAAACCGAACCATCGATCACACCAACTCGACAGTGGCGTCGCCGATCGATAGGAAACCCCACGCTGGGACAACGCAAGCTCGGCAGGACCGGGGCGCTCGCCCATCAGACACGTCAATCGCAACGAGTCGCCGGCGTCGGCAATGGTGTCGAACAACATTCGGCTGAGCGACTCTAGAGAATCCACGCTACCGTCGTCCTTAGCGTCCAAACGCTTTGGACATACCGCATCGTAGTCGTCTATCAGAAGAACAACCTGCTCATCGAAAGCTGTCTGGAGCAGTTTAATGAGCACGCAAAGCGCCGCATCGGTCTCATTATCGCTGGCCACCCCACGCGCCGCCCTCTCGATAAGACGAACCTCACGTCTTGACAGATCAGGCGCGGCAAGCAGCGGCAGCAATCGGGCGCACTCGTGCGCGACAGCGCTGCGAATAGCCGCCGCAGCATCGGCGTCGCGCCTCGCAGCGGCAGCTGAAAAGTCGAGCATGATGACCGGATAGCACGCGTA
Source organism: uncultured Collinsella sp. (assembly GCA_958415665.1). Taxonomy (GTDB): domain Bacteria; phylum Actinomycetota; class Coriobacteriia; order Coriobacteriales; family Coriobacteriaceae; genus Collinsella. Next base: position 17,758 of record CATYZK010000011.1, read on the forward strand.
CTCATCACGAAAGCGACCACCGCCCGCCTGCCAAATCTGGGTACAGACGAACGGGCTTCGATCCGGCCGCCGGTGATCAGGTCGTTCCAAATAGCATTTGAGCATCGATAGATTCATGCTCTTGCCAAAACCCTTGGGCCGACAACAAAGCGCAACAGGTGCTTCGCTGTCCAATATATCGGCAATAAACATAGTCTTATCGACGAGTAAACACCGATTGATTGCATCGGAAAAGTCGTATACATCAACCGGTAGAGCTGCGTTATCCGCATAATTGAGCAACCGTGCACCAAACGCATGAGTAACACCATAATTCGCCTGTTCAGACACCGTAAACTCTCCCTCTAACACAGCACAATGCCCATTGTAGCGAGCGGGTAGAGCGCAACAATATCGACATGCAAACGTTTCGGGCAACGGTAGCAACAGACCCCCGAGGGGGCATAACAAATCGTTGCACAACAAAAACGGGGCCCGATGCCGCCGCACCGGACCCCGTCCCAAACTCTTATAGAAAACGATCTGGAAGATTACTCCTCCGAGCCGTCCTCCCCTGAAGCCTTGTTCTGCTGATCGAGTTTATGCTTGCCACTCACAATAGACGTGGCGCCCAGCGTGGCCAAGCTTGCACTGGCAAGGCTCGCCATCACAATCAGATCGCCCGTCTTGGGCATATTGCCGCCAGATGACTTGGTAGTTGTAGTCGTCGTGGTTGTAGTGGTCACCGTTTTGGAGTCATTCTGCTCCTGGACCTGGTTGTCAGCACCGCTCTTGTCGTTGTCTTCGGACTGTTTCTTTTCGCCCCCGGCCTTGCTCTTGTCCTTCTCCTCAGATTCAGACTTCTTATCCTCGCCCTTCTTCTGTTCGGACTTGTCGCTCTTCTCCTCAGAGCTAGAACCCTTATCGGATTCGGTCTTCTCGGAAGCCTCGTCCTTGGAGTCGCCCTTTGCGGCTTCGGTCTTTTCCGCGGAAACCTGAACAGAGTTGTCCTTGTTCTGGGCCGAGCCGTTATTGACGCCAGCCATCAGCGAAGAGCCCAGCGTAGAACCAAGTTGCACGGAGAAAGAAGGCTTCTTGTCCGGCGAAGCAACGGGAGCGTCCGGCGCCTTATTCGAGTCATCCTTGGAAGCATCGGAACCAGGGGTTGCGTCAGAGTCGGAGCCGTTGTTAGAGCCGGTGCCAACGGACGAATCGCTCGAGCCGGTGGATGAGTTAGAGGTGCCAGCGCCGGTCGAACCAGAAGCGTCGCTGTCCGTATTGCCGGCAGAGCTTGAAGACGAATCGCCCGCAGCAGAGCCGTTTGAATCGGAGCCGTTCGAGGTAGAGCCGTTGTTGGTAGTGCCACCAGCAGAGCCATCACCGTCAGCATCGGTCGAGGGCGCATCCATCCTGTCATCGTTGGCATCGTCGCTCGCGTCGTCATTCGAATCAGGCGTCGGCGAGGGCGCCGGCGTGGGCTCGGGCTGCACGGGCGTCGCAGCGGCAGCGGCCTCATCCTCGGCGATATAAACCAAGCAGTCCTTCAGCTCGTTGCGGTAGCGGTTCTTCCAGCCCTCATGATACTGGGGCTGGCTCGAATACTTGGTCGCCACGTTATTAACCACGCTGTTGGAAAGCGCCGTCACAAACTCGCGGTCGGACATATCGTTGGAGAGATTCGCCCAACGGAAGAAGTCCCTGCAGCCACCGGTGCCGCACATGTTGGTGATGCTCCACACCATGCCCTTAACGCAATCGGCACGGCCCGAAATATCAATGCCCAGGCCACTCTTGAGCCACGCCTCGGTCACCGCATAGTACGAGTTGTACGCATAGGCATCTTGAAGAGCTGAGAACTCAACAGGATCGGCGTTATAAGCGCCCTGGAAGGCCTCCTGCGCAATACGGCCCAGCTCAGTGAGCTGGCCGTTCTCGTACATGGAATTGCTCGTGTTGGAAATCTCGCTGCCGCGATCAATCGCATCCTTAAGCATGCTGTATTTTTCGGGGTTGTAGTTGTAGGCCTGCTTCATAAACGGAATGAGCGACCATCGACGGTCGAACTGGTAATAACCCAGCGCGTTATAGCCGTCGCCATACGAAAAGCCCTGGTTATAGTTGCCATGGCTCTCGTACTTGGTAAAGTACTTCATCTCGGGGGTCACGTTAACAAACGAAACGCCCTGGACCGACCTCAGCACGCCCGAGAAGGACTGCTGGGTATAGAGACCCTTATCGATATCGGTCGCATCCGAGGCAACGCCCGGCGTGGGCTCCTCGGCGGCAGCGGGTGCGGGTGCGGTAACGGCGCCAAACGAAAGCGCCAACGTCAGGCCCGCGACAATCGCAGAATGCTTGGGCTGCATAAGATCCTCCCTGCATTGGTGTAGTTAAAGTGCAGTTTGCAAAGATAGAAATAAGTATTGCAGCTCGCCCGTTGTTGCACAACAACCCCTCGGTAAACGGCAACAACCCTCCGCGAAATCTTAAGGAATTGCGCTCAACCTACAGTTTGATGTCGAAGTTAATCTCGGGGACGGCGGCAAGGTCGGCTAACGTCACGCCGTCGACGTACTTTTCGATCACGTCGTCCAGACCGCGCCAGAATTTGACGGTCGAGCAAAGATCGCTGCGGGCGCAGCTGTTGTCGATGCCATCGCACGCCACCGGAGCCGTGCTGCCCTCGACGGCGCGCAGGATGTCGCCGGCACGCACCTCGGCCGGGTCTTTGGCCATCATGTAGCCGCCGCCCTTGCCGCGCACACTCTTAAGGAGGCCCGCCTTCATAAGCGGACGAACCAGCTGTTCCAGATACTTTTGCGAGATACGCTCGCGGTCGGCGACCTCGCGCAGGGCGATCTTACCCTCGGCGTCACCAAGCGCTGCGATATAGATCATCAGTCGGAGGGCATAGCGGCCCTTAGAAGAAATGAGCATACCTACCCTCCCATCGCATCTGGGACAACATAACCAGGTTTGTCTGTCCCAAATCTTAAGTAAGCGGGACAAACATAACAGGTTATTTTGTCCCACATCTAGAAAAGTCGAGTGGATTAGTCGGGTTTTCCCTTGACTAACGCCGAACCCATAGTAACTTTATTCCGAGAAGATTCCTAGGGTTTCGTACACCCATGAGTACACCATATACAGAGAGGGACAGCATGAGCGCAAATCCGCTGCTTTCCATCGAAGGTCTGACCGCCTCCGTGGACGAGAAGACCATCCTCCACAACGTCAACCTTAACGTCGCCGCCGGCGAGACCCACGTGCTGATGGGACCCAACGGCGCCGGCAAGTCCACCCTTGGCCACCTGGTCATGGGCGACCCCGTCTACACGGTCAACGACGGACGTATCGTCTTTGACGGCCAGGACATCACCGAGCTCACCACCGACAAGCGCTCGCGCGCCGGCCTGTTTCTGAGCTTCCAGGCCCCGGTCGAGATCCCGGGCGTGCCGCTGTCGAGCTTTTTGCGCGCCAGCATCGCCGGCCGCCCCGGCCTGGAGATGAAGGGCAAGGAGTTCCGTCGCCGCGTGAAGGAGCTCGCAGCCGAGCTCAACATGGACACCGCCTACCTCAACCGCGAGCTGGGCGTGGGCTTCTCGGGCGGCGAGAAGAAGAAGGTCGAGATGCTCCAGCTCCTGCTGCTGCAGCCCAAGCTCGCCATCCTGGACGAAACCGACTCGGGCTTGGACGTCGACGCGCTTTCCACCGTCAGCCACGGCATGGACGCCTACCGCAAGAGCTGCGACGGCTCCATGCTCATCATCACGCATAACACGCGCATCCTGGAGCACCTGGATGTCGACCGCGTACACGTTATGGTTAAGGGCCACATCGTGCGCGAGGACGACGCCTCGCTCATCCCCTGGATCGACAAGAACGGCTTTGAGACCTTCGAGCGCGAGGCCGCCGAGCAGCGCGCCCAGGCCGAGGCCGCCGCTGCCGAGCAGCAGGCGTAAAGGGGCGACGCAATGACCAAGAACCGCACCGAGGTCGCGGACATCGACCGCAGCCTCTACGACTTCACCTATGGCGAGGAGGGATTCGAGCGCCTCGACGCCGGCATCACGCCCGACATCGTGCGCGAGATCAGCGCCAAGAAGGACGAGCCGCAGTGGATGCTCGACCTGCGCCTCAAGTCCCTCGAGATCTTTAGCCGCTTCCCGGATCCGACGTGGGGCCCCTCCATCGAGGGCCTGGACATGGACAACATCGTCACCTACGTCAAGCCCAATACCGACCAAAAGCACGACTGGGAGTCGGTGCCCGACGACATCAAGAACACCTTTGAGCGCCTGGGTATCCCCGAGGCCGAGCGCAGCTACCTGGCGGGCGTCGGCGCGCAGTACGACTCCGAGCTGGTCTACCACAACATGCAGGACACCGCGTCCAAGATGGGCATCGTCTATTCCGGTATTGAGGAGGCCCTGCACGACCCGCAGTGGGAGCCGCTCATCCACGAGAAGTTTATGACGCTCATCCCGCCCACCGACCACAAGTTTGCGGCCCTGCACGGCGCCGTATGGTCGGGCGGCTCGTTTGTCTACGTGCCCAAGGGCACCAAGCTCGATTTTCCGTTGCAGAGCTACTTCCGTCTTAACGCCAAGGGTGCCGGCCAGTTTGAGCACACACTCATCATCGTCGAGGACGACGCCGACCTGCACTTTATCGAGGGCTGCTCCGCGCCCAAGTACAACGTGGCCAACCTCCACGCCGGCGCCGTCGAGCTCTTTGTGGGCAAACGCGCGCACCTGCGCTACTCGACCATCGAGAACTGGTCCAAGAACATGTACAACCTCAACACCAAGCGTGCGCGTGTGGACGAGGATGGCGACATCGAGTGGATCAGTGGCTCCTTCGGCAGTCACGTGGGCTACCTCTACCCCATGAGCGTGCTCAACGGCCGCCGCGCCCGCTCGAGCTTTACCGGCATCACCTTTGCCGGTGCCGGCCAGAACCTCGACACCGGCTGCAAGGTCGTGCTCAACGCGCCCGATACCTCGGCAACCGTCGAGACCAAGGGCATCTCCAAGAGCGGCGGCATCCAGACCTTCCGCAGCTCCATCGTGGCCACGCCCAAGGCCGAGGGTTCCAAGGCAACCGTGAGCTGCCAGTCGCTGATGCTCGACGACCAGAGCCGCTCCGACACTATTCCGGCCATGGACATCCGCGCCAAGAACGTCGACATCGGCCACGAGGCCACCATCGGCCGCATCGGCGACGACAAGGTGTTCTACCTGATGAGCCGCGGCATCTCGGAGGAAGAGGCCCGCACCATGATCGTCAACGGCTTTGCCAACCCGGTCTCCAAGGAGCTGCCGCTGGAGTACGCCGTTGAGATGAACAACCTGATCAAGCTCGAGATGGAAGGAGCGATCGGATAATGAAACAGACCACGAACACCGCTGCTACCACGCTTGAGCAGGTCAATGCGATGCCCGCAGCTACCTGGGGCTGGCTGAAGATGAACCAGACCAAGCTCGAGCTTTCGAACGAGCTTGCCACCGCTCCTGCCGAGGCCGTGGAGGTCGAGGGCCTGGACAAGCAGCTCCTCGGCGCGGACGACGCGTTCGACAACGCTATGGATGCCATGGCCGAACGCTTCCCCGAGCGCCGCGCCTCCGCCCCCGGCGATGCCGCCGATCGCGCCCGCATCACCCCCGAGACGGAGCTCGACGTGCCCGCAACCTCCGTCTACCAGGCCGGAGCCATCAAGCTCGAGGAGGAGCTCTCCCCCGCCGAGGCCTTCGAAACTGGCATGGGCGAGGCCGCCTACGCCTACCTGGCCGACCACGCCACTAAGCGCATCGTTATCGATGTACCCGCATATAAGCACGCCACGGCTACCATTCGCGTGAGTGGCGTCGACGCAGCGGCTGCGATTGCAGCTATCGACGTCGTCGCCCGCCCGCAGGCAACGCTCGACCTGAACATTGCCCTTGACTCCCCCGTTACCGGCGAAGGCGTCGTGGGCTCCGTGCTGCGCGTCTGCGCCCACGAGTACGCTACCGTCAACGTGACCTGCACGCAGACGCTCGACGACAGTTGGATCGCACTCGACGACACCGGCCTGTTTTTGGACGAGGGCGCTCGCGTCAACGTGCAGCACACCGTTCTGGGTGCCGGCGCCAGCGCCACCGGCCTTGCCGGCGACCTGCTGGGCGACACCGCCAAGGTCACTATCGACACTGATTACCTGGGCGCTCGCGAGCAGGTGCGCGACTTTAACTACGAGCTGCGCCACCGCGGCCGCAAGACCGAGTGCGAAATCGACGCCAACGGCGTGCTGACCGGCACGTCCAAGAAGGTCTACCGCGGCACCATCGACCTCGTGCACGGCTGCAAGGGCGCAACCGGTACCGAGCGCGAGACGGTGCTGCTCGCCAACAAGGGCGTCGACAACAAAACCGTCCCTGTCATCCTCTGCGACGAGGACGACGTCGCCGGCAACCACGGCGCCACCATCGGCCATGTCCGCGACGAGCAGCTGTTCTACCTCGCCTGCCGCGGCCTCGACCAAAATGCCGCCGAGGACCTGTTCATCCGCGCCAAGCTGGAGGACGCCGCGCTCTCTGCCGCCGACGAGCGCACCCGCGCCGCCGTCGTCCGTCTGGGCAACAACCTGATCGATAACTTTGAAGAGGAGCTCGCATGATCGACACCGAGCACGTTAAATGCGATACCTGCACCGCCCCCGAGCCCATGGAGCTCGACGCCAGCGACGAGGCTTCGCGTGGCTGGCCTACCGTGGACATCGAGACCAACCCCTACAAGGGCCAGTTCCCGCTGTTCCAGCAGCACCCCGAGATCGCCTTCCTCGATAGCGCCGCCACCGCACAGCGTCCTGCCTGCGTGCTCGACGCCGAGCGCGACTTCTACCAGCGCATGAACGCCAACCCGCTGCGCGGCCTGTACTCGCTGTCCGTCGAGGCCACCGACGCCATCGCGAAGGTCCGCCAACAAATCGCCGACCTCATCGGCGCCGCCCAGGCCAACGAAGTCGTCTTCACCCGCAACACGAGCGAGTCGCTCAACCTGGTCGCCAAGAGTTTTGCGCCCACGGTACTCGAGCCCGGCGACGAGGTCGTCATCACCATCATGGAGCACCACTCCAACCTGATCCCGTGGCAGCAGGTCTGCCGCGAGACCGGCGCCAAGCTCGTCTACCTCTACCCCACCAAGACCGGCCAGCTCACGACCGAGGAAGTTCTTTCCAAGGTGGGCCCCAAGACCAAGATCCTGGCCGTGGGTCAGGTCTCCAACGTACTGGGCGTCGAGAACCCGGTCAAGAACCTCGGCAAGCTCGTGCACAAGTACGGTGGCTACCTGGTCGTCGACGGCGCGCAGTCGCTGCCGCACATGCCGGTTAACGTGGCCGACCTGGGCGCCGACTTCTTCGCCTTTAGCGCGCACAAGGCCATGGGCCCCATGGGCATCGGCGTGCTGTGGGGCAAGATGGACCTGCTCAACGCCATGCCGCCCATGCTTACCGGCGGCGAGATGATCGATTCGGTCACCGAGCAGGACGCCGTCTGGGCTCCCGTCCCCGAGAAGTTCGAGGCCGGCACGCAGGACGCCGCCGGCATCTTCGCCACAGGCGCCGCACTCGATTACCTGGTCAACACGGTGGGTTACGAGAACATCCAGGCACGCGAGCAGGCACTCGTCCACTACCTGATGGGCGAGCTCATGCAGCTCGACTTTGTCCAGATCATCGGCTCGATCTACTGGGACAACCACCACGGCGTCGTGAGCTTTAACGTCAAGGGCATCCACCCGCACGACGTCGCGAGCATCATGGACATGGACGGCGTCTGCATCCGCGCCGGTCACCACTGCGCGCAGCCGCTGCTCACCTGGCTGGGCGTCGAGAACCTTGCCTGCTGCCGCGCCAGCGTAGCCTTCTACAACGACAAGGCCGACATCGACAAGTTCATCGCCGGCCTGCATCACGTTTGGAGCACGTTCAATGGGTAATCTGTACACCTCCACCACATTTATGGAGCACAACTCGCACCCCGACTATAAGTACGAGATGGATGCTCCCACGCACGAGCACGACGGCATCAACCCCAGCTGCGGCGACGAGCTCACCTTGCAGCTGCGCGTCGAGAACAACGTGATCGAGGAGGCCTCCTTTACCGGCCACGGCTGCGCCATCAGCCAGGCCAGTGCCGACATCATGGCCGACCTCATCACCGGCGAGACGGTCGAAGAGGCGCGTCGCCTGGCAGAGCTCTTCCTCGCCATGATCCGCGGCGAGCAGCTCTCCGAGGAGGACTTGGAAGACCTGGACGAGGCAGCCCAGCTCCAGGACATCTCGCACATGCCCGCCCGCGTCAAATGCGCCGAGCTCGCCTGGCGCACCCTCGACGGCATGCTCGAGGGGCAAGCTAACCAGTAGCGCATGCCCCGAATCCAAGGTTTTTGATTGCCGAGCCGCCCGATACGGGCGGCTCGGCTTTTTCATAACGGTTGGGACACACAAAGTCCGCGCATCCGGCGCCCGGTCTGTCATTTACTGCACTGCCGGCTACGAACACGGGCGTTTTCCACAGCACCAAAGGCCTGCGGCAGGGCCCCGGGCCCGCCAAGCAATGCGCCAGGCCCCGTCCTGCTGGGCTCCGGTTCGCTTCGCGCCTGCCACAGACGGGTCCCATAGGGAGCGGCGTGCATTTTTGCGAGTATTCAGCACGCCAAGCTGTGTGCATACGCATCGGAAGCGTTAATCAACGTCTCCGGGCACATATATATTGTGTTTTAGAACAAACATCGCGGTCTGACGGGACGCAGGCACGTGCTTCGGGGGTGCAACGGCAGGGATCAATAGCTTCGGGGCCCATATGTTGCAAGATTGTGGCAGTGCCGACAGCACCACGATGCTGAAAACTCCGTTTTTTGCACAGCGCAGACGGGGGTAGGTACGGGCAAACCCGGACTGAGCCGTTATTTTATGCAAGATGGCGATTGTTCTATGCATATTAAGAAGTGCAGTTACCGCACCGAGCTTTTGAACGCTGGTTGCGCGCATAGACGACCCCAGCTACAGTGAACAGGCAACCCTACATCACGTTTCCGCGAGCCCGCATCGCCGTTCGCGCGCGGGCGCGCACGATACGAGAGACGGTACTTTTGCCAATCCCGGTATACCGCTCAATCTGGCGCACCGTAAAACCGGCATCGTGCAATCCAAAAATAACGGTATCGCGCTGCGTCGGTGGCGCAGTTTTAACCCCGTTGAGCGGAACCCCGAGACTCTTCGCCAACTTGCCGGCAAAGGCGTGGCGTTCCCACTCCGCCTCTTTCATATCGCCCAGCGCTGGCTCGCCGCCGTCGGGCGTCGAAAGCGAATAGGCAATAAAGCCCTCGGCAGAACCAAAAAGCTCAAGTACGCAAGAAGGATCAGAAAATCCCCTCGCGACATCAGCCGCATCACCGTCGTAAGCACGTAAATGCTCCGCAAAGCTGCTCCAAAGATAACGCTCAATGAGACTGATGCCCGCCTCCTGCGGATCGGCGTGTACGGAGCGAATAGCCTCCATCACCTGCCAGTCGGTATCGAGCGAGCGCCGGTCAAAACGGTTCTGGAACAGATGACCCGTGCGCCCCGTGCGTTTATTGAACCGCCGCGCGTACGTCAAAAGCAGCCGGTGCATCGCCGCGCTCATCGCGTCCTCGTAATCTGCAAGCACCAGATGCACGTGATTGCCCATAAGGCACCAGGCGATAACCGTCACGCCCGCCTCGCGGCAGCACTCGCGCATCAGCTCCAAAAACTCCCACCGGTCTTCATCGCCCTCAAAGATGAGCTGCTTGCCCACACCGCGGGCACAGACATGGTAAAAGCCGGTAACCGTTCTCCAAACGCGCTGCATGGCGCTCCCTTCGCCGGGATCTGATTGCCATCCAATACAGCACGATTGAAGCGTGCCATCAAAACATTCACGCAAAACAATACACTCGCGCGGCCAAAGGCAGTAAACGGGCGGCGAACGGCACCGTTGCAACAGGTCAGACCCCGCAACGCATACAAGAGCTGACCAAAAGCTTGCCCAAGACGAACCCCCTCTACGGAAGTTCGCGACCACAGAACATATAGTTAAACCGTTTCAATTAAAACTTCCGGACTTCTCGCTACGAAAACTGAGCCGTTCGCCGAATATTCCGTGCATTTCGCGGTATTATAGGGGCTGCATGTCATGTCCCTTTCGAAGGGTCGCCCGGCAATCGCCAGCCACGACCCCCAGACGGGACGCCAACACGATAGAGAGGAGAGGCATGCAGTACTCACAGGAAGTGGAGAACATGTGCCCCGTTGCCAAGGGTGCATACCACGGCCCCGCACCCATCCCCGAGGAGGGCAAGTGGGTCCAGGCTAAGGAGATTTCCGACATCTCCGGTCTTACGCACGGTGTGGGTTGGTGCGCACCTCAGCAGGGCGCCTGCAAGCTCACGCTGAACGTCAAGGACGGCATCATCGAGGAGGCCCTCGTTGAGACCATCGGCTGCTCGGGCATGACCCACTCTGCCGCCATGGCTTCCGAGATCCTTCCCGGCAAGACCATCCTCGAGGCCCTCAACACCGACCTCGTCTGCGACGCCATCAACGTTGCTATGCGCGAGATCTTCCTGCAGATCGTTTACGGCCGCAGCCAGACCGCGTTCTCCGAGGGCGGCCTGCCCGTGGGCGCCTCCCTCGACGACCTCGGCAAGGGCCTTCGCTCTCAGGTCGGCACCATGTTCGGCACCAAGGCCAAGGGCGCTCGTTACCTCGAGCTCGCTCAGGGCTACGTCACCCGCATGGCTCTCAACGACAAGAACGAGATCATCGCATTCGAGTTCCTGAACCTCGGCAAGTTCACCGACGCCGTCAAGGCCGGCAAGACCCCCGAGGAGGCCATCGCTGGCGCTATGGGCCACTATGGTCAGTGGGAGAACGCTGCCAAGTACATCGACCCGCGCACCGACGAGGAGACTCACTCCGTCGCCAGCGTGTTCCCGGTTCACGAGTAGAAAGGGAGGGAAATAACTATGACTGTTACGTTCGAAGGTTACGAGCGCCGCGCTGACAAGATCAACAAGTGCCTCGCCGACAACGGCATCGCCTCCCTCGAGGAAGCTCTGCAGATCTGCACCGACAAGGGCTTCAACCCGCGTGAGATCGTCAACAACACCCAGTCCATCGCCTTCCAGAACGCCGAGTGGGCCTACACCCTCGGTTGCGCTCTCGCTGTCAAGCGTGGCGCCAAGACCGCTTCTGAGGCTGCCGCCATCATCGGCGAGGGCATCCAGGCCTTCACCGTTCCCGGCTCCGTCGCCGAGGACCGCAAGGTCGGTCTGGGCCACGGCAACCTGGGCGCTATGCTGCTCTCCGACGACACCGAGTGCTTCGCCTTCCTGGCCGGCCACGAGTCCTTCGCTGCCGCCGAGGGCGCTATCGGCCTGGCTCTGAACGCCAACAAGGCTCGCAAGAAGCCGCTGCGCGTTATCCTCAACGGTCTGGGCAAGGACGCCGCTCAGATCATCGCTCGCATCAACGGCTTCACCTATGTGAAGACCCAGTTCGACTACTACACGGGCGAGCTCAAGGTCGTCGAGACCATCCCCTACTCCGATGGTCCCCGCGCTGCCGTTAACTGCTACGGCTCCGACGACGTCCGCGAGGGCGTTGCCATCATGTGGCACGAGAACGTCGACATCTCGATCACCGGTAACTCCACCAACCCCACGCGCTTCCAGCACCCCGTCGCTGGCACCTACAAGAAGGAGCGCATCGAGGCTGGCAAGAAGTACTTCTCCGTCGCTTCTGGTGGCGGCACTGGCCGTACCCTGCACCCGGACAACATGGGCGCCGGCCCTGCCTCTTACGGCATGACCGACACCATGGGCCGTATGCACTCCGACGCCCAGTTCGCCGGTTCTTCCTCCGTGCCTGCGCACGTTGACATGATGGGTCTCATCGGCATGGGCAACAACCCCATGGTCGGTGCCACCGTCGCCTGCGCTGTCGCCGTCGAGGAGGCCCTCAAGGCCTAATCGCGCCCGCGCGATGCTCAAATAGTTGAGCTTTGGAGCCGCTACCTTTCGAGGTAGCGGCTCTTTTTGTTTGCGCTGTCGCAGGGTAGCTAATGCCAATATATCAGTTGGGGCGAAATACGAGATGTGATGAGACAAAGCGTCAGAACGTCCATGACGCCCACCTGCCATATTTGCCCTTTACCGATTTGCCGAGTCTTTGCGGCCCCATTGCCGATCACCCGTGCGACAATGCGCCGAACGAGAAAGGAATCCGATGGAATCGACTGATGTACTGGTAATTGGATCTGGCATTGCGGGCCTTTGCGCCGCCATCGAAGCGGCACGCACGGGTGCAACCGTCACTGTGGCAAGCGCCGGCAAGACTATGAGTGGATCGAGCTTCTTCCCCGGAACCTGGGGCTTAGGGCTTATCGGACCCGTTAACGAAGACGACGAACAAGACCTCATCGACACCATCCAGACCGTCGGCGGCGGTGTCGCCGACCCCGAGCTCGTCCAGACGTTCGTCCACGGTATTCCTCAATCCATCCAATGGCTCGAGCAGGATCTAGGTGTTGAGCTTCAGCGTCCGCAAAGCGCCGAAAGCGCTCAGCAAAAGCAGTTTATCCCCTGCTTTGACCACAAGACGCGCATGTGGCGCGGCCTCACCCGCAAGCCCCTTGAGGACGCTCTGACGGCCCAGATCGAGTCGCTCGGCATTCGCCTGCTCCCCCGCCACGAGCTTATCGACCTTGTTGAAGATACGGACGGAAAGATTGTCGGCGCCACGCTCTACGACCGGACAAACGAGCATCTCGTGCCTATGGCAGCTAAGGCCACTATCATCGCTGCGGGCGGCACGGGTGGCCTGTTCGAGCGCAGCCTTACGTCGGCTGATGTGCTCAGCTCATCACAGGCCATCGCGCTGGCGCACGGTGCATCGCTTACTAATATAGAATTCATGCAGATGATGCCCGGCTTCATCGAGCCCAAGCGCAACCTGGTCTTCAACGAGAAAACCTGGCGCTACGTACATGTAGACCAGCCGGCAGATATTGCCGACGACAAGCTGGACGACCTGCTCGAGCAGCGCTCTGGATATGGTCCTTTCACCTCGCGCTTGGCCTCCCGCGCCATCGACCTCGTCATAGATCAGGCAGGTGCAGAGGGCCTGGCGCTCCACTACGACTTCCCCCGCGAGGACGTTCCCGAGTTCGTGCAGACCTTTGCCACCTGGCTACAGGACGAGCACGGAATCGCGCCGACCGACGAGATGCGCGTGGCGATGTATGCCCATGCTGCCAACGGCGGTATCAAGATCGATAAGACCGCATACACGGGTGTTGAGGGCCTCTACGCCTGCGGCGAGGCGACAGGCGGCATGCACGGCGCCGACCGCATCGGCGGCCTATCGAGCGCCAACGGTATCGTGTTCGGGCGCATCGCGGGCGCATCGGCGGCTCAAGCAGCGCAGAATGCACCTGAGGCAGCCCTGAAGGCGGATATCGCCCTCCCCCAGTACGGCATTGCCACAACAGACGCCGAGCGCCTGACACACGGCCTTAAGCACACGATGAGTACCTATTGCATGATTAACAGGACCGAGACGGGCCTATCAAAGGCACTACACGAGCTTGAGGGCTTGAAGACGGAGGCAACGACCTTAAGCACACAGAAAGTCCAGGACAGCGAAGTCGCAGCCCTCACCCGCCTGCAATCGCAGATTCAACTAGCACAGGAAATGGTCAAAGCCATGCGCGCACGGACCAAAAGTCTCGGTTCCCATTATCGAGCGGACTAAGTCGAACACCCATCTAAAACAGAACACAGCTAATCGATATCTATAGGCCCCGTGAGCTCAAAGTGACACGGGCTCATGTCTCGTGAGAAACAAACAAAACTCCAGTTGATTCCCATTTTCGTGACACCACGAAAATGGGAACTGCCGGTGTCGCCGCTCGCGCGGTTAAAGACTACAAACTGATGCGCTATGCATGCTATTTAATCGCTCAGAACGGAGATTCAAACAAGCCAGAAATCGCGCTCGCCCAAGCATACTTTACCGTGCAGACGCGCCGGTTTTACCGATCCCCAGGGTAGACTCGATCTGTGAAAGCGGCCGCGCTCTTTCGGGTCCGACCACATGCGAGGTCAACAAAAAAGACGGCCAACTTTCGCTGACCGTCTTAACATACTTTGGTGGGCCGTCAGGGGGTCAGCCTGCTGCGCAGGCGGCCGCTGCGGCGCTTCGCGCCTTGCGCGCTGCGCTGGCAAATGCTCGCGCATTTCCTCAGCAACGCGCCCTTACGGGTTCGACCCCATGTACTGTTAACAAAAAAAGACGGCCAACTTTCGTTGACCGTCTAAACATGCTTTGGTGGGCCGTCAGGGGGTCGAACCCTGGACCTTGGGATTAAGAGTCCCCTGCTCTACCAACTGAGCTAACGACCCAAAGCTAAAGTCCGTTGTGGCGGACTTTAGAGGAGATATCGTGTGGTGGGCCGTCAGGGGGTCGAACCCTGGACCTTGGGATTAAGAGTCCCCTGCTCTACCAACTGAGCTAACGACCCGATATCAACACAAAGCAAGAACTGGGGTGGGTAAAGGGACTCGAACCCTCGACCTACGGGACCACAACCCGTCGCTCTAGCCAACTGAGCTACACCCACCGTGTCCTGTGCGCTTCGCGCTCGACTATTATTGCAAGGAACGCCACGCGATGCAAGCCCCAATTTTCAAGAATTTTGAAAAGAGTTTTTCGGATCCATTTCGAGCATTTCCCACCGGTTTCATAGGAGTAAACTTGCCCCACTGCAAATCCTCGAAAGGACCGGCATGAAAGAACTCTCCAACCGCACGGCAAGATTTACCGATTCGGTCATCCGCCGCATGACACGCATCTCCAATAAGTATGGCGCCGTCAATCTCTCGCAGGGCTTCCCCGACTTCGATCCCCCGGCGCAGCTGCTCAACAGCCTGAGCGCCATCGCCAGCGACCCAAAGCCGCTCTACCACCAGTACTCCGTCACCTGGGGCTCTCAGGCCATGCGCGAGGCGCTCGCCGCCAAACAGGAGCACTTTATGGGCATGCCGGTCGACCCCAACCAGAATATCGTGGTCACCTGCGGCTCCACCGAAGCCATGATGGCCGCCATGATGACGGTCACGAACCCCGGCGACAAGGTCATTATCTTCTCGCCGTTCTACGAGAACTACGGCGCCGACACGATCCTTTCGGGTGCCGAGCCCATCTACGTGCCGCTCAACCCGCCCACATTCGATTTTGACCGAGAGACGCTCGAGGCAGCCTTCCGCGACAACGATCCCAAGGCCATCGTCCTGTGCAACCCTTCCAACCCCTGCGGCAAGGTCTTTACGCGCGAGGAGCTCACCTTTATCGCCGACCTCTGCAAAAAGTACGACGCCTACTGCATCACCGACGAGGTCTACGAGCACATCGTCTACGCGCCCCACGAGCACGTGTACATGGCCACGCTGCCCGGCATGTTTGAGCGCACCATCAGCTGCAGCTCGCTGTCCAAGACCTACTCCATCACCGGCTGGCGCCTGGGCTACACCATCGCTCCTGCCGAAATCACCGAGCGCATCAAGAAGGTCCACGACTTCCTCACCGTAGGCGCCGCCGCTCCCCTGCAAGAGGCCGTCGTTACCGCCCTCAATTTCGACGATAGCTATTACCGGGAGGTCCTCGACCTCTACACCGCCAAGCGCGACCTATTCTGTCAGGGACTCGACAGCATCGGCCTCACGCACAACGTGCCGCAGGGCGCCTACTACGTGATGATGGATATCTCGGAGTTTGGCTATGACAGCGACCTCGACTTCTGCGAGGATTTGGCCTCCAAGGTGGGCGTGGGCGCCGTTCCGGGCTCGAGCTTCTTCCGCGAGCCCGTCAACCACCTCATCCGCTTCCACTTTGCCAAGCGAGACGAAACGCTCAACGCTGCGCTGGAGAACCTCAAGTCTCTGCGTGATAAAATCGAGCCGCGCGGGTAAGGACGGTCAGTAACTAAAGGCACTAAAGAAACCTCGTGAACCCGTTGGGCCACGAGGTTTCTTTTTATAGCGACCTCATTTATTTTTTAGAGCGCTATACTTTAGTCACGGAGCAACTCGTCCCAGAGAGGAATACTATGGCAGAGCAGCAGCTTATCGGAGCGCTCGAGGCCGGCGGCACCAAGATGGTCTGCGCCACGGGCTATGCAGACGGCACGGTCCTGGAACGCGAGCAGATTGCGACCACGACCCCGCAGGAGACCGTTGAGGCCGTCAACGCATGGTTTGCCGACAAGGGCATCGCCGCGCTGGGCATCGGCGCCTTTGGCCCCACCGCAGTCAACCCCGCATCGCCGCAGTACGGCAAGATCCTGGAGACGCCCAAGACGGCATGGCGCTACTTTGACCTGCTGGGCGGCATCCAAAATGAGCTCAACATCCCCTGCGGCTACGACACCGACGTCAACGTCGCCTGCCTGGGCGAGGTCACGTTTGGCTGTGCGAAGGGCCTCACCGACGTGGTCTACCTGACCATCGGCACCGGCGTGGGCGCCGGCGTGCTTTCGGGCGGTCAGCTCGTCCACGGCATGATGCATCCCGAGGCCGGCCACATCCTGGTCACGCGCGACCCGCGCGACACCATCGGAGAGCACAGCGGCTGCCCCTTCCACGACAACTGCCTGGAGGGCCTCATCGCCGGCCCTGGCGTCAAAAAGCGCTGGGACGGTAAGTCCGCCGGCGAGATGGCCGATGACCCGGAGGCCATGGACCTGCTCGCCGGTTATCTGGCACAGGCGCTCATGACCTACATCCTGTGCTATGCCCCGCAGAAGATCGTTATCGGCGGCGGCGTTGCCGACCACACTCCCATCGTGCCGCTCGCCCGCAAGAAGTGCGACGAGATGCTCAACGGCTACATCGTCACGCCCGAGATGGCCGACATCGATAACTACATCGTCAACAACAGCCTCGAGGGCAAGCAGGGCATCATGGGCTGCCTGGCCCTGGGTGCGAAGGCGCTCCAGTAGGACCAAAAAAGACACGTCGACGTAGCGCGATTCGGATCCCAAGATAGAGCTGTCACGCCCCGCAGAAGCCCCAAAACAAGCAAGGCCGCCTAGGACCAAGTAACATATCCTAGGCGGCCTTTTCGGCGCATATCAGCGACCGTAACAGGTATCGGAGCGCGACACCCGTCGCAGCCCCGCAGCAATCGATCATCACGTCGGTAATCATGCCGGCACGTCCCGGCACAAAGAGCTGGATCGTCTCGTCGATCGAGGGAATCAACAGTAGGAACACCGCCGTGGGAAGCAGCACGTCAAAGGTGCGGCGGCCCTCGAAGTCAAAGGCGTGCGTCGCCAAGATGCCGAGCACCATATACTCGGTAAAATGGGCGCATTTGCGAACCACAAAGTTGGTCACCCACTCATACGGAAGCCCCACGCCGTGCAAAAATCCACGGACGGCCTCCATGACCGTCAGGCTCAGCGATCCCGATCCTGAGCCGGGAACCAGCGAATTACCCCAAATCAAGAGCGCCATCAGGCAGGTCGCGACCGCCCATTTTCGATTGAGCTTCACCATGCGAAAGCTAAGCCTCGGCACGAAGCGGCGCAAAGCTGGCGGTGCCGCCCTCGATAACGCTCAGGTAGGCACGACCCGTACGCTTGGCAGTAGAGGACTGCAGGCGCTCGATCTCTTCCTCGAGGATCTGATTGACACGCTCATGGCGGCGGTTCTCCATAATGCCGGCGGCGATGGCCTCGGCACGTTCAATGCTCTCGCGCGAGATACGGGCGGTATCCTCGGGGAACACGGCGCTGTGACGACCGACATAGGCGGGAGCAGCGACGGGAGCGGGGGCTGCAACAGGAGCAGGCTCGTCAATCTCATCCAGAATCGCGGTGGCGGCGGCCCACATGTCCTCGTGGCCCGAGTAATCGGCCATGGGGACATCAACCTCAAGCGAGGCATCCGGAAGGTCGCCGGTGTCGATGCGATCTTGGGCATCAATCGATGCGGTGATGGCTGCAGGCTCATCGAGGTCATCGAGATCGATGTCCGCGGCACCGGAAATGATAGGCATGCTGGCGAGGTTTGCGTTGTACGGCGCAGCCTCAGCCGCCTGCTGCTGGGCAGGAGCGCCCCAAAGCGAGCTTTCAGCGGCACGGCGGGCGGCAACGGCCTCCTCGTCCGCGGTCATGGCTTCATCAACGTACGAATTATCGGCAGAAGCGTTCGCGTCCGCCGAGGTAGCGCTGTAGGCGTTATTGACTGCCGCGTTGGCAACGAGTGCCACGAAAGCCGCCGTGCTGCCCGCAGGGGCGGCCTGGGAGCCCGACACGGCGCGTGCCGCGGCGGCGATGTCATCGCGATTGAAGGAGCCGGTCTGCCCGCCGTTGGTGAGCTCGTCGATGGCGACTTGATAGACGTCTCGCGAGCGTGCAGGGTCGCAGCTAACCGGCGAATCGTCGTCGAGCATGCTGTCGATCATGGACCAAGCCTCGGCCTCGTCCATAGCATCTGCGGCTCGAGCGATGGTAGGGACACCATCATCGGCATGACGGCGCTGGAACGCACCAGTCAGGCCGGAAAGGAATGCCGAGGTAGACTGCTCCGACTGAGCCTGAGAAGCAGAAGCCGCAGCGTACGGAATCGCATCCTGCTGCTGAGCTGGAATCGAGGCGGTCTTGAACTCGCTTTGATGCTGATTGAGATTGGCGGCACCGCCCATGGCATCGGGCTGGAACAGACGCTCTTCACGCTGCGCACGATACTCGGAGATACCCAGCGAGGCGGCATAGATACCCACGCCCGCCACCGCGCCCACGGCGAAGGGAACTGCACCCGCCACGACCGTCTCGTTCACCGACGAAAACGGCAGCGTCGCGGCATACATAACCACGGGAGCGGCAAGGCCGATCCCGCACGAAAGTCCGGCAAGGACTGCTCGTTGTGTTGCATCAGAAGAAGCCATGAGCTCTCCCCATCTTCCAGCACCCAAATCGCATCATTCAGTTGGCTGCGCGAGAGAAGATGAAGCGGGGCTATGCCCCAAAGCAACGGTATATGGTTCGTTTCATCTGCGTTTTCCGTCGCGAAGCTTAAAAGCTATTATGCGAAACCGCCCTGCCGATTGCAAGCGACGATGTCGGATTGAAACGGGAAACCTGCTGCTCGTCGGTCTTACGGTCAAAAATAAGCGCGGAGCGGCGCTATGGAAAAGGGCCGAGGCTCAAAGCCCCGACCCTCTATCGCATTGATGACTATCGTTGCGTGTGGATGACAACCTAGAACGTCTGCTCGTAGTCGCTGTGTTTTTTGGCCGAACGCACCAGGAACTCCTGGTTCGTGTTGGTGCCCTTAAGACCCTTAATAAACGATGCGGCCGCGCGCTCGGTGTTGTTCATGCCGGCAAGAATGCGACGCAGACCAAAGACAAACGGACGCATCTGCTCGTCGACCAACAGATCCTCGTTACGCGTACCGGAGGCAACGGGGTCGATAGCCGGGAAGATGCGGCGGTCGGCCAGGTCGCGGTCGAGCTTAAGCTCCATGTTGCCGGTGCCCTTGAACTCCTCAAAGATGACCTCGTCCATCTTGGAACCGGTGTCGATGAGGGCAGAGGCCAGGATGGTGAGCGAGCCACCGTTCTCGATATTGCGGGCTGCGCCTAGGAAGCGCTTGGGCGGATACAGGGCCGCCGAATCGACGCCGCCCGAAAGGATGCGGCCTGAGGCGGGCGCCGCCAAGTTGTAGGCACGGGCAAGACGCGTGATGGAGTCGAGCACCACCACAACATCGCCACCCAGCTCCACGATGCGCTTGGCGCGCTCGATGACGAGCTCTGCCACGCGGGTGTGGTTGTCGGCAGGCATATCGAAGGTCGACGCCACAACCTCACCCTTGATGGAACGCTGCATATCGGTGACCTCTTCGGGGCGCTCGTCGACGAGCAGGCAGATGAGGTGCACCTCGGGGTTGTTAATCGAGATAGACTGGCAGATCTTCTTGAGGATCGTGGTCTTGCCGGCCTTGGGCGGGGACACGATCAGGCCACGCTGACCCTTGCCGATCGGTGACACGATGTCGATGGCGCGACCGGTAATAGAGTCCTTGCCGTGCTCCATGCGCAGCGGCTCGTTGGGATAGACCGGGGTGAGGTCGCCGAACTTGGGACGGTTGCGAATCTGCTCGGGGTCCAGACCGTTGACGGTCGTGATTTTGGCGAGGCCGGCGCGCTTGTCGCCGCCGCGCGAAGGACGCAGCGAGCCCTCGATGACGTCGCCCGTGCGCAGGCGCGCGGAGCGGATGAGGTAGGCGGGCACGAAGGCGTCGTCGTTGGACTTCATGTAGCCATGGGCGTGGATGATGCCGGAGCTGTCCGGGCGAATCTGCAGAATGCCCTTGATGTCGCGGAAGCCCTCGGCCTTCGCAGCGGTGACGTAGATTTCCTCGACGAGCTCGGCCTTCTTCTTGCCGGTCGTCTCGATCTCGAACTCCTTGGCCTTCTCGCGAAGTTCGGCGACCTTCATGGCAGCGAGCTCCTCGCGCGAAAGCGTGGGCTCAGCGGGAGCGGCATTACGCTCCTTGTTGCGTTGCTTGCGATCGCGCTGGCGGTTGCGACGGTCGTTGTTGCGCTCGTCCTTGCGCTCGTTGCGCTCCTCGTTGCGCTTGTGCTGGCGACGGTTGGGGCGAGCGCCGTCTTCGCTCTCGGCGGGGGCGGCACCATCGGTTGCGGTGGTGTCAACATTGGCCGCAGCGGCGTCATTGGCCTCGACGCCAGAATCAACCTGCGCTTCGACATCAGCATGCTGCTCGGCGGCCTTGGCCTTAACGGACTTCTTGCGACCGCGCTTGGGCTTCTCGGATGCAGGCTGTTCGACGTCCTGGGGCTCGGCGGCATCAGTCGATACATCGGCGGTCGTCTCGGCGGAATCCTCGGACGCGCCCTTCTTGGCAGCCTTAGCCTTGGACGTGCGCTTAGCAGCAGTGCGACGCCTGCGACCGGGACGGACGTCGGCGGGCTCGGCATCGGCAGAAACGGCCTCGGAAGTCGTAGCATCCTGGACGGGTTCATCGGCAGCAGTTGAGGACTTGGCGGTCGCCGCAGCATCCCGAGCGGCGGCGGCTGCGGCTGCGGCCTTCTCGGCCTCGACAAAGGCCTTAGGCTTGCGACCGCGACGGTGCGGGCGCAAAGCCGGATCGACAACGGGAACTTCGCTGGCCTCGACAGGCGCAGCGGGCTCAACAGGCGATGTGCCCTCCCCTGCCGCGGAACGGACCGAAGCCTCAGTGAGCTCGGGGGTTACCTGTTCAGCAACCTGCTCGGCCTTAGCAGCCGTGCGACGGCGTGTGCGCGGTACCGGCTTCTCGGTCGGCTGGTCGGCGACAGGAGTCTCGGTGGCGGCAGGCGTCTCGGGCACAGACGGAGCTGCAAGCTCGGTCAGAGCCGCGGCCTCGCGCTCGGCAGCACGACGGCGGGCGCGCACCACCTGAGCCTCGCTAATCTGCGCCAACGCACGTGCCTGCGCGACCTCATCGGAAATCGGCGCCGAGGAGTCAGCTGCAACGGTGAGCTTGGCGCGCGTCGTGCGCGTGGTGCGGCGCTTTGGCTTGGTGACCTCCTCGCCGTCAGCGGCAGGCTTGGCCGTGCGGCGCGTGCGCTTGGGCTTTGCCGGAACAGCCTCCTCACCAGTTGCAGGCACGGCCTTCTCAGCCGTTGCAGGCGTAGGCGTCGAAGCAGCCCTAGGCGTCTCAGGAGCCGAGGCTTGCGCGGGCGCCGCGACCTGGTCCGACGAAACCGGTGCAGCGGGAGCGGCCTGCGTCGTCGTTATTTCGTTTTCTTGCTGTTGATCAGACACAGTGTTTGCTCAACTTTCTTTTCAAGCCCTGTGATCACATGCTCCCTGCATAAACCTTCAGGGCGGCTAAACAGTCTAGTTCCGTTCAAAACGACGGACATCATTGATCTGTATCGAGATGATTGCGTCAACTACGCAGCGTTAGTGTAACACAACCGCCGCCACCTGCAACTTAGTCATTGGGGGGGGACGTTCTTAAACGACTAGTCAAAAGGGACACTCTTTGTTTGCCACCCACAAATCTGACTGCCTCCGCCAAAACTATGGCGGTTTACTACGATGAATCGCTCAACCGCGACCACTCCGAAACTTGTTGAACTAAAACCGCAGGTAGATGCCTTGCACTTTTTAGCAAAAAGCCGGCGTGGTTAGAATTCCTCAATTCATCGTAGTAAACCGGCATAGTTTCGTATTTCCAGCAGTTCCAAATTCATCAATACGTCGGCGTTTGCGAAAAAAGCCCGACCTCCGTAGGAGATCGGGCTTATAGGGCTCAGTTAAACCAAACCTACACGGTCAAATGACCCGCAGATTACATCTGCTCGGGCGCGGAAACGCCAACGAGGGTGAGCACCAGGGCGAGCGTCACACGGACGGCATCACAAGCGGCCAGACGGGCACGCGAAAGCTCGGGGTCGACGGGACGGCCCTCGCTCGGCAGAACCTGGCAGGCAGCGTAGAAGCTGTGGAAGTCACCGGCGAGCTCCTCGGCAAAGTGCGTCAGACGGAACGGAGCGCGGTCGCGAGCACAGCTGGCGATCAGGTCGGTAAGCTCGTTAAGCTTGCGCGAAAGGGCGAGCTCGGTCGGGTCGGTCAGCAGCGAGTAATCGACGTTCTCACCGATGGCCTTAGCGGCAACGGCCTTCATGCCCATCTCGTCGGCCTGTTCGGCGGTAACGTCGGCGGCACGGCGCAGGATGGAGCACACGCGGGCGTGAGCATACTGCACGTAATAGACCGGGTTGGAGTTGTCGCGCTTCTTAACGGCCTCGATGTCGAAGTCGACCATCTGGTTGGAGCTCTTGGAGATGAGCGTGTAGCGAGCGGCATCGGAGCCGACCTCGTCGACGAGCTCCTGCAGGGTCACCATGGTGCCCTTGCGCTTGGACATACGGACGGGCTTGCCGTTACGCAGCAGGTTGACGAGCTGGCCCAGCAGAACCTCAAACTTGCCGGGATAGCCAAGAGCGTCGCAGACGCAGCGTACGCGCTCGATGTAACCGTGGTGGTCGGCGCCCCAGATGTCGATGACGTGATCGACGCGCTGGAACTTATCCCAGTGATAGGCGACGTCGGAGGCGAAGTAGGTGTACTCGCCGTCGGACTTGATCAGGACGCGGTCCTTGTCGTCGCCCAGATCGGTGGAGCGGAACCACAGGGCGCCGTCCTTGGTGTAGAGGTAGCCCATCTTGTCGAGCTTCTCAAAAGCGCGGTCGACGGCGGAGGTGCCGGCGGTCTCGCCCTCGGTGTCCTTCACGTACAGCGAGCGCTCGGAGTACCAACGGTCGAAGTCGCAGTTGACGGCGTGGCAGAGGTCGCGCATGTTGTCGACCATCTTTACATAGCCGCGCTCGCGGAAGCTCTCCATGCGCTCCTGAGGATCGGCGTTGACCCACTTATCGCCGTCGGTGCGCCAGAACTCGGCGGCCTCGTCGATGATGTAGTCGCCGCCGTAAGAGTCCTTGCCCAAGGTCTCGGCAAAGTTGTCCTGATACGGATGGGTCTCGGGATGCTCGTCGTTCTCGTCGGCAACAAAGGCGTCACGGTCGGCGATCAGCAGCTTGTGAGCCTCGTCGACATCAACGCCCTGCTTGGCGATGATGTCGGCAAGCTGCATATAGCGCGTGCTGATGGAGTTGCCGAAGGTGTTCATCTGAGAGCCGTGGTCATTGATGTAGAACTCACGCTGGATCTCATAGCCGGCGTGGTCCATAACGCGGCAGAGCGAATCGCCCAGCGCGGCCCAGCGGCCGTGGCCGATGTGCATGGGGCCGACGGGGTTGGCGGAAACGAACTCGACCTGGGTCTTCAGGCCACCACCGACGTTGGACTTAGCGAAGTCCATGCCCTTCTCGCGAGCCTCGCCAAAGATGGCATTCTTGACGGCAACGGAGAGGTAGAAGTTGATGAAACCGGGGCCTGCGATCTCAACCTTCTCGATCGCGGGATCCTCGGGCATATGGGCAACGATGGCCTCGGCGATCTTGCGCGGGGCGCAGTGGGCCAGCTTGGCGGACTTCAGAGCCATGGTAGAGGTCCACTCGCCATGAGAAGTGTCAGCCGGTCGCTCGATAGCGCAATCGTCAAGTTCAAATGCGGAAAGGTCGCCGGCCTCCTGGGCCGCAGCAAGCGCAGCGCGTACCAGCTCTTCAATCTTCTCGGGCATAGATCCTCCTTGTGTTAAAGCCCCCGAGCTCTTGGTCACTCGTAGGGCAAAAGCCAGAGTTTGTAGCACTCTATCACAAGCGACGGGCACTATCGCAGGGTAAAGCCAATCGAAATTGCATATGCACAAAATTGACTACAGCTTGTATGGAGTCACTCAAAGATGCCGGTCTGCCTGCAGATTATGCACGCGTTGAAAATGCATAAAGGTGTGAATGAGCTGTGTCTTTTATCGAATACTCTTACCTATCGGAGTTGTGTGCTTTTCCTGCATAAAGTAAGGGTTTCCGCACGTCAGCGTGGTATTCTAGACATACGTAAATTCGTATAAGTTGGAGGTAGCATGTTCTCAATCGGTCAACACGTCATTCATCCGGGTCAGGGAGTCTGCACCGTCGTCGGTTTTAGGGACGACACACCGCAGCCCATGCTGTTGCTCGAGACCAAGCAGGGACATGCGCAGACGATCCTTATGTACCCCGTGGCGCAGGCCGACCGTTTGCACGCCGCCATCTCGCAGCAAGATGCCGAGCACCTGCTGAGCCACTATGACGAGCTGGAGTGCGACACCTTTACCGAGCGCAACAGCTCGCTTGAGGAGACGCACTTTAAGCAGCAGCTCAAGCTGGGCGCGCCCGAGACGGTCCGCGTGGCAAAAACCATGATGCACCGTATTCGCCAGGCCGAGGAAGCAGATAAGAAGCCCAGCTCTTACTACATGCGCGTACTCAAAGAGGCCAAGCGCCGCTCCATCGAGGAGTTCGCCGTGGCATTGGGCGTCACCGAGGAGGCCGCCGAAGCCCGCCTAGCCCAAGCCGCCCTCAACTAACCTGCCAAAACCACCACAAAGGGGACAGGCACCTTTGTGGTGGTTTTTTTCGTTCTAGTCGTTCTAGTAGTATTCATTCTTAGCGATACCTACGAACATAAGGAGTCTGTCATGGCAGAGCCACTTTCCGCCGGAATCACCCGCGACCGTGCGTTCGAATTGCTCAACGAGCACAATAAGGACCCGTTCCACATCACCCACGGCGAAACGGTCGAGGGCACCATGCGCTACTTTGCGCGCGAGTTCGACCCTGAGAACGAGG
Source organism: uncultured Collinsella sp. (assembly GCA_958415665.1). Classification (GTDB taxonomy): domain Bacteria; phylum Actinomycetota; class Coriobacteriia; order Coriobacteriales; family Coriobacteriaceae; genus Collinsella. The sequence continues at coordinate 43,118 of CATYZK010000011.1, forward strand.
AGTTTTGGGGCATCGTCGGCCTGCTGCACGACCTGGATTGGGAGGAGCATGAGGATGACCCCATGAACCACACCATCTATGCGGCCGAGATCCTCGAGGGCGAGGGCGCATCGCCCGAGCTCATTCGCGCCATTCAGACGCACACATCCGATTTCAACACCTCGCTGCCCAAGCCCGAGCTGCAGATGGAAAAGATACTGTTTGCCTGCGACGAGCTCACCGGCTTGATCGGCGCTGCCGTCATCATGCGTCCGAGTAAGAGCGTCATGGACTTTACGACCAAGTCGCTCAAGAAAAAGTTCAAGGACAAGCGCTTTGCCGCCGGCTGCTCGCGCGACGTGATTACGCAGGGTGCCGAGATGCTGGGCTGGGAGCTCCCCGAGCTCTTCGACCGTACCATCGCGGCCATGCAATCCTTCGCCCCCGACCGCGGCACCTTCCAGGCTTAATTCCAAAACCACCACAAAGGGAACAGGCACCTTTGTGGTGGTTTTTGTTTGCGCAGGCGTTAGGGGCGAACCTGGCCGGTGCCGCGGAGCTTGTATTTGTAGGTGGTGAGGGCCTCGGCGGCGAAGGGTCCGCGGGCGTGGAGCTTTTGGGTCGAGATGCCGATCTCGGCGCCCAGGCCAAACTCGCCGCCATCGGTAAAGCGCGTGCTGGCGTTGGCGTACACGGCCGAGGCATCGACCGCATCGAGGAAGCGCTCGCAAGCATCCGTGTCCTCGGCAACGATGGCCTCGGAGTGCATCGTGCCGTAACGGTTGATGTGCGCGATGGCCTCGTCCTCGTTTGCCACGACCTTCACGCTCATCTCGAGCGCCAGGTATTCACGGCCCCAGTCCTCCTCAGTCGCGGCGACGTAGTCATCGCCCTCCACAAAGCCGGCGTCGGCGCATGCGGCGCACGTGGCCTCGTCGCCGTGAATGAGCACGCCGTGGTCATGCAGCACGGCCACGACCGCGGGCAAAAACGCATCGGCCACGGCACGGTCGACCAGCAGCGACTCGGCGGCATTGCACACGCCCACGCGCTGCGTCTTAGCGTTGACGATAATGTTGAGCGCCTTGTCAAAATCGGCGGATTCATGCACGTAGATGTGGCAGTTACCCGTGCCCGTCTCGATCACCGGAACGAGTGACTCGCGCACGCAGCGCTGGATCAGGCCCGCGCCACCGCGAGGAATGAGCACGTCGACGATGCCGCGGAGCTTCATGAGCTCGCCGGTGGCCTCGCGATCGGTGGACTCAATCATCGAGACGGCCTCGCGCGGGAAGCCCTTGGCCTCCAGCGCATCGGCCAGCAGCTCGGCAATCATGGCGCACGAGTGATAGGCCAGCGAGCCGCCGCGCAGAATGCAGGCGTTGCCGGTGCGGATGCAGATGCCCGCGGCGTCGGCCGTCACGTTGGGGCGCGCCTCGTAGACCATGGCGACCAGGCCCAGCGGCACGCTCACGCGGGTGAGGTCCACGCCGCTCGCAAGCACGCGGTGGTCGAGCACGCGGCCGACAGGATCGGGCAGATCGGCGAGCTTCTCCAGGCCGGCAGCCATGCCCTCGATGCGCTCGGGCGTCAGCAGCAGGCGATCGAGCAGGCCGGCCGAGGTGCCCGCATCGCGCGCGGCGGACATATCGAGTTCGTTGGCGGCAACGATGGAGTCGACTCCATCGCGTAGCGCTGCGGCCATGGCGCGTACGGCCTCCTGGCGCCGCCCATCGCTCGCCGTGGCAAGCGTTGCCGACGCTGCCTTGGCGGCAACGGCAAGATCGTGGACATACGTGGCTATATCGACCGACATGGGCGGCCCTTTCTCCTAGAAGTTTGCCCACCATGGTAGCCGATTTGCGCATGCCCTCGCGCGCGGCGGTAGAATTGGTCAACACGAAACACCGCGACGAACGGAAGCATCACATGGCGCTCATCACTTCGCACCACGTCCCCGGCCTGTATGTCGAGGACCACAGCATCGATGTCCCCCTTGACTGGCGCGGCCTAGAGCCCATGCTCCTGGCCGTCGGCAGCACCATGCGCCGCGGCGCCATGCCGGCGCCCATCGCCGGCGCGTCCGAGAGCATCAAGCTCTTCTACCGCGTGATTTGCGCGCCCGACCGCATCAACGACGATCTGCCGCTGCTCCTGTTTTTGCAGGGCGGCCCCGGCGGCGAGAGCCCGCGTCCGCTGTCGCCCACGAGCGACGGCTGGATCGAGGAGGCCGTCAAGCACTTCCGCGTCGTCCTGCCCGACCAGCGCGGCACCGGACGCAGCAGCTGTGTAGACGGGCGCGCGATCGCGGCCTTGGGCGATCGCGCCGAGGCAGCAGGCGCCAATGCGGCCCGCTCGCAGGCGGACTTTCTCAAGCGCCACCTCGCCAGCTCCATCGTGCGCGATTTTGAGTACCTGCGCCTGGTGGGCTTTGGCGGCAAGCCCTGGGTCACACTCGGGCAGAGCTACGGCGGCTTTTTGACGTTGAGTTATCTGTCGCTCTTCCCCGAGGGCGTGGCGGCAAGCTTTACCTGCGGCGGCATTCCGCACGTGCCGGCAAGCGCCAGCGAGGTCTACGCGCACACCTTCCCGCGCATGGCCGCCAAGACCCAGCAGTATTACGACCGTTACCCCGCCGACATCGAGCGCGTGGCGGCCCTGGCCGATGCCCTCGAGGAGCAAAAGCCCGTGCTGCCCGACGACTCGCCGATGACGGTCGAACGCCTGCAGCTCATGGGCAGCGACTTTGGCATGAAGCCGAGCTTTGAGCGCATGCACTGGATTATCGATCACGCTTTTGTTGACGGCGACGGCACGCTGAGCTGCGGCGCCTCAGTGTCCGACAGCTTTTTGATGCGCGCCTTTGAGCGCACCAACACGCGCACAAATCCGCTGTACTGGACGCTGCAGGAGTTCATCTACGCCGACGGCGATACCATGCCGATTCGCTGGGCCGCGGCCGAAGAGAAAGCCCATCGCGCCGAGTTCGACACACTCGCACGCCCGCTCATGTTTACCGGCGAGGCCATGTTCCCGTGGATGTTTGAGCAGATGCCCGAACTTAAGCCCTTCAAGCCGGCGATGGACCTGCTGATGGAAGACACCAGCTGGGACAAGATCTACGACCCGCAGCGCCTGGCCTGCAACGAGGTGCCGCTCCAGGCTGCGGTGTACTTCGACGACATGTACGTGGACTCGGGCATGCAGCTCGACACGCTCAGCCGCGTGGGCAACTCGCACGCCTGGGTGACCAACGAGTTCGAGCACGACGGCCTGCACGGCAGCGTGGTGTTCAAGCACCTCTTCGACGAAGCCCTCAACCGCGGAGACCTACGTCGCATCTTCTAGCGCAGGAGTGCCCCAAAGTGCCGGCACATAAGGAACGTCCCCAAGTGCCAGGTTTATGACGTCATCGCAGGTAGAGGACGGAAAGCGAAAACGACCCTAAGCGAGCAAGGTGACGTGAAAGAGGAGGGCATTGACCTTTTGGTCATGCCCGACGATTGAACGTCAGATTGCCGCTTAGGGGCGTTTGCAGCGTCAATTGGTTATGCGAAGACGATCAAGTTATCTCGATGGATCGCCGGCTTTTCTGCCAGGTCCGCGAGCAGGCGGTTGCTAGCAATCTGGTCCTGGCGGCGTCCGGCTGCGAGCTCAAGCACGTCCGAATCGGCTTCGGCGATACCGCGGGCGACGACCATGCCGCTGGAGTCGCACACATCGAGCACATCGCCCTCGGCAAACTCGCCATCGACCTCGCGAATACCCACGGCGAGCAGCGACGAGCCACGGCTGACCAGCGCCTTCGCGGCACCATCGTCAACCGTTACCGAGCCATGCGCCTTGTCACCGAGCGCAATCCACAGCTTGCGGGGTGCGATGTCCAAGCGCTCCGCCGGCGGATCGAACAGCGTACCCACGCTCTCGCCGCGGGCGAGGCGCACGAGCGCATCGGGCTCCTCGCCCGAGCAAATCACACTCTGGATACCCGCCGTCATCAAAATGCGGCTCGCGCGGATCTTGGTGATCATGCCGCCGGTGCCCACCGAGGTCGAAGAATCGCCCGCCGAGGCAATGATCTTGGCATCGATCTTTCGCACGACCGGAACAAACTCAGCCGTGGGGTCCTCGTGCGGATTGGCGGTATAGAGGCCATCGATGTCCGAGAGCGTCACGCACAGATCGGCAGAAACCAGGCAGCTCACAAGCGCCGCCAGCGTGTCGTTGTCGCCAAACTTGATCTCATCGACGGTGACGGTATCGTTTTCGTTAACGACCGGCACCACACTCAGCTCCACAAGGCGCAGCAGGGCGTCGCGCGCGTGCAGATAGGACGTGCGGCGCGCCGTGTCGTGACGCGTGAGCAGCACGAGCGAGGTGAGCAGGTCGCGCGCATGGAACTCCTCGTCGTAGGCCGACGAGATGATGCACTGACCGGCCGAGGCGCAGGCCTGCAGGCTCGGCAGGTCACCGACCGGCTTACGGTCGAAGCCCAGCACGGGATAGCCGCAGGCAATGGCGCCCGAGCTCACCACGACCAGGCGCCAGCCAAGTTCGCGCAGCGCTGCGGCCTGATCGGCAAGCCCGCCGATAAAGGCGCGGTTGACCTTGCCGTCGGCGCCCACCACCGTGGACGAACCGATCTTTACCACCATCGTTTTATAAGAAGTCGTCATACGTCAAACCAATCAACTGTTCAGCGAACGGCCGAGCCGGCGGCCAGGGAAGCGTAACTCGCCCCTACCGCCCAAGGAATTAGTGAGCCCAGGGAAAGGCAGAGGCCGCGGCCATGTTCTTACGCACGAGCTCGTCGCGCACCTGAGCCAGGCCCTGCTCCATGCCCACCACATAGGTTTGCGGGTACAGGAAGCGCTTGAAAGCTGCGTCCAGATGGTCAAGTGCCCAGGCGCAACGCTCGCGCGCGTCCTCGATGCTCTCGCGAGGAGCCACCGCGCTGCCGTCGCGCACAATCGGCACCAGCAGCTCGCGATACTCCAGCTCGGAAACGTCGGTCACCAGCGCCGCATCGTTTACGGCCACGAGGGTATTGCCGCGCGCGGCGCCCTCCCCTGCCAGATGGTCCTCGTCATAAATCATGTCGCAAACCGGGCCGCCAAAACCGTCATAATAGCGTCGTACGCGCTGAACACCGGGAATTGTGCGCTTGTAGGGCTGCTCGGAGAGCTTCACCACCGGCGTCCACGGGTCCGTCTCACTCGCACGGCGGGCGGCGAGCTTGTACACGCCGCCCAGCGCCGGCTGGTCGTAGCAGGTCGCGAGCTTGGTGCCCACGCCAAAGCTATCGATAGGCGCGCCCTGGTCGAGCAGGGACTGAATCGTGTACTCATCCAGGTCGTTAGAAACCGAGATCCCCACATAGGGCAGGCCCTCGGCATCAAAACGGCCACGAACATACTTGGAGAGCTTGGCAAGGTCGCCCGAGTCGATGCGAATAGCCGACAGACGCTCGCCCACCGCCTCCATCTCCTTGGCAACCGTAATGGCATGCTCGCAACCCTCGCGTACGTCGTAGGTGTCGATGAGCAGCGTGCAGTTCTTGGGACTCGACTTAGCAAAAGCCCGGAATGCCTCGAGCTCGGAGTCGAAGCTCATGACCCAGCTGTGCGCATGCGTGCCAAAGACGGGAATACCGTAGCGGCGGCCGGCGAGCACATTGGACGTAGAGGAGCAGCCGGCAACGTAGCTCGCGCGCGCGACGGCCAGCCCGCCATCGGGACCCTGGGCGCGGCGCAGGCCAAACTCGGCAACGGGACGGCCGTCCGCCGCCAGCACCACGCGCGCCGTCTTGGTGGCGACAAGCGTCTGGAAGCCAACGATGTTGAGCAGCGCCGTCTCGAGCAGCTGGCACTCCAGCGCCGGGCCGGTCACACGCACCATGGGCTCGCGCGGAAAGACGAGCTCGCCCTCGGGCACGGCGTCGATGTTCACGTGCGCACGGAAGTTGCGCAGGTAATCAAGGAACCCAGACTTGAACATCGCGCCGCCGGCCGGGGCCTCAAGCGACGCGAGGTAGTCGATATCCTCGGGCGTAAAGCGCAGGTTCTCGACCAGCTCGGGCAGCTCGGCGGTACCGCACATGACGGCGTACGCGCTGCCAAAGGGGTGGTCGCGGTAAAACGCCGTAAAACAACCCTGCTCATTGGCCTTGCCGCTCTCCCACAGGCCCTGGGCCATAGTGAGCTCGTACAGATCGGTGAGCATTGCGATGTCGGTGGGATGCGAGATGTCGGTCAAAGCCATGGGGCGACCTTTCGGATGCGTTGTGCAGAGGTTGAGGGTTGGGCGAAGCGGGCGTGCGGGCGTGGCGCCCGGCGTGAATCGGCTAGCGCAGGCCCATGCTGGTCAGGATCGTGTAGCCCATAAAGACGACAAACGCGATCAGGGCGAGCACGATGATGATCTTTTGAGCCGGGGCCATGCCCGGGATCTCGTTCTCGCCCGTAGGCTCCTTGGAGGTGACCATGCGCTGGGCAAAGGTCATCTCGTCGCGGCTCAGCTTGGGCTCGGCAGGCTTGGGGCGAGCGGCTTTTTTGGGCTGAGGCTTGGACGCAGCGGGCGCGGGCTTCGCAGCGGCGGGCTTGGGCGCAGGTGCGGGCGCGGGCTTCGCAGCGGCCTCCTCGGCCTTCGCGCGCTCGGCACGCAGGGCGGCCAGCTCCTCACGCTCGCGGCGTGCCTCTTCCTGGGCCTCGCGACGAGCTTTCTCGGCGCGGAGCTCTTCCAACTCGGCGCGTTCCTCGGCAGACAGTGGTTGGGACTCAAGCTCGGCCATGGTACAGCCCTTTCTTTTAAAAAAAGCCGCCGACACAATGTCAGCGGCTTATCAAATCCAAGGGTGGAGACGAAGGGAGTCGAACCCTCGGCCTCTGCCATGCGACGGCAGCGCTCTCCCAACTGAGCTACGTCCCCAGGACAAGTTGATATTTTACCTACGGCTCGCCAACTGTCAACGCCCAATACCCAGTCTTTTTGGGACGGGGCTATTTTGACAACTTTTCGAGCAGGCGATCCTCTCGATGATTTTTTAATCCCCGTCCCAGAAAAATCATCGACGAACGCGCTACTTTGCACTAGTAAGAACACCGGTGGTATCGAACGCCGGGGTAAAGCTCTCGTCTACCGCGCCGCCTTCTTGCCAAAACATCGTCGTAAAGCCCAGGTCGTCGGCATGGTCGAGCACCTGCTCATACTCCTCGCGCGTCACGGCGCGCGCCAGGTCGCCGCCTTGTTCGCGCATGAGGGCATTGGGCGTGTACTGGTTCATGACCGAGATCGGCACGTCGCCCACCGTCTGCCACACCAGGTCTAACACGCGGCATGAATCGTCGGCATGCCCCGGCAGCACCAGGTGACGCACGATCATGCCGCGCCTCATGAGCCCGTCCTCGTCCACCAGCTCTCCCCCGCGGCGATCGATCTCGCGAGCCATCTGGGCCAGACCCGACACGGCCACGTGCGGGTAGTCCTTAATATGAGAAAGCGACTGCGCAAGCCCCGCGTCGGCATACTTAAAGTCGGTAAGCCACACGTCGACCAGATCGCCGAGCGCTGCCACGGCACTCGCCCGCTCATAGCCGCTCGTGTTGTAGACGATCGGGATGTCCAGCCCGCGCTCCCGAGCTGCGGCGATCGCGGCCGGCAGCAGGTGAGCATAATGCGTCGCCGTCACCAGGTTGATGTTATTGGCACCCTGCTCCTGCAGCTCCAGCATAATCTCGACCAAGCGCTCGGGCGAAATCTCAAGACCGAAATTGCCCGTCGAGATCTCGTGGTTTTGGCAGTAGATACATTTGAGCGAACAGCCGCTAAAGAAAATCGTACCCGAGCCGGCCTCACCCGAGATAGGCGGCTCCTCCCACATATGAAGCGCTGCGCGGGCCACCTTGAGTGTGTCGTTAGCACCGCACACGCCGCGCGCGCCCTCATCGCGCGCCGCACCGCAACGGCGCGGACACAAATGGCAGGCGGGCGAAAAAAGTTCGGTCAACGACGTCGGCATAAAAACATGCTCCAAAACAACGATTCAGCAGGTCAAACGTAAAGGGCCAGACCGCGTAGACGGCTCCGTCCCTAAGGCGCCGTAATCGTCCGACACGATTTTTGTAATGTCAAGACTGGAATCGACAAAGTGCCGCTTTATGATGTAGGTATTCCGCCCCCCGCGGAGCAACTGGGTGAACCGTCGCGTTTATTTAGGGAGCCCACACAGTCGTACCTAGTACAGGTATCCTTCGTTGTTAAGGACGCTGGAACAGTCGATGAGGGCACCCACCTGTTTTAGGTGGGTTCATTTTCGTAACGTGGGGGGTGGTTTTCTTTTGCCGAAAATCACCATTACAGTCCACATGGATCCCCGCCGGCATCCCGACAAGCCATCGACAACATCCCAATATCTGGTAAGCGCGTGATTATCGCTGCGTGCAATTCCATGCACCCCCTTGGTCGAGTATCATGGTTCGGCTATGCCCTTTGCGCTTAGCAACCTTTGACCTTTTCCTTCGACGCTTGGCGGTTTTTAGATTCATGGCTTCATCCCCGAGCTACATACCGTACCTATGCGTGGCAGCGGCGGCCTTTATCACGACCTTCCTCACGGTGCCCCTGGTCAAGCGCTTGGCAATTAAGCTCGACGCCGTCGACTATCCTTCTAAGCGCCGCATCAACACCAAGCCCATCCCGCGTTTGGGCGGAACGGCGGTGTTTTTGGGTCTGGTCGTTGCCTGCATTGTGCAAATCCTAGGCACCTGGCACCTAGGCTGGCCGCCCGTTTTGGTGCCGCACCCGCGTCTGCACATCAGCTACCCCATGCTGGCACTCTCCTTTACCGTGATTTACGCGACCGGCGCCATCGACGACATCTTCCAGCTCAAGCCCAAGCAAAAGCTTGCTGGCCAGGTACTCGCCGCGCTCATCGCCTGCATTGGCGGCCTGCGCATCGGCGTCATCGTCAACCCGTTTGCCCCCGGCGAGATCATGCTCGGCTGGCTCGCCTACCCCATCACCGTGGTCTACTTGGTGGCGTTCACCAACATCATCAACCTCATCGACGGCCTCGACGGCCTGGCCACGGGCATTTGCGGCATCGCATCGTTCACCATGTTCTCGGTCGCCGTGCTCTCGGGCCGTATCGACGCCGCCGCGCTCTCCATCGCGCTCTTTGGCTCGTGCCTGGCCTTTCTGCGCTACAACTTCAACCCCGCCAGCATCTTCTTGGGCGACTCGGGATCGCTGCTGCTGGGCTTTGCGCTGGGCTCCATCTCGCTGCTCAACGTGAGCCGCACCGCCGCGCTCACCTCGCTCATCATCCCGCTCATCGTCGCCGGCGTGCCCATCATCGACACGTTCAGCGCCATCGTGCGCCGCAAACGCGCCCACATTAGCATCGGCCAGGCCGACAAGGGCCACATCCACCACCGCCTGATCCAAGAGGGCTACAACCAAAGGCGGGCCGTGCTGCTCATCTACGCCTGGTGCATCATGCTTTCGGCCGGCGCCGCTGCGATCAACCAGGTCGAGGTACCCATGCGTGTACTCATTTTTACCGTGCTCGCCATTGGCTCGGCGGCCTTCGCCAAGCACCTACACCTGTTTGAGCCCGTGCTGCGCCACCACTACAACAAGCGCACGCACGAGGACGAGCTGGTGACCCCCGACGACCCCGCCTTTAAGCAGGAGGAGCAGGCAGCCGAGGAACGCAAGGAGGAGCGTCACCACAGGCGCTAGGGTTTGCCGCCGAGGATGCGCCCAGGCGCCGCTGGCCAAGCGCAGCCGCGCCGCACCCGTCGCGCAAGCCGCCCTTTCTCGCCCCTCTCCGGCTTACACCTCACCCCTTTCAATAAACGCGTTATCATCTTGACCAATACGCATACGTTAGGAGCAATCATGCCAAACGAGAACAGCTACGAAGTCGCGCTGCAAAAGAGCAACGCCATTCGCGAGGGCCTGGCCAAAACGCCCGAAAAGTTCACCATGCTCACCGGCGACCGCCCCACCGGCCGTCTGCACCTGGGCCACTACTTCGGCACCCTCAAGGGCCGTGTTGAGCTGCAGAACATGGGCGCCAAGACCAACGTGCTCATCGCCGACTACCAGGTCATCACCGACCGCGACACCACCGAGCATATCCAGGACAACGTGTACAACATGGTCATGGACTACCTTGCCTGCGGCATCGACCCCGACAAGACCATGATCTACGCGCACTCCGCCGTGCCCGCCGCCAACCAGCTCATGCTGCCGTTCCTGTCGCTGGTCTCCGAGGCCGAGCTGGCGCGCAACCCCACCGTCAAGGCCGAGATGGAAGCCTCGGGCCACGAGCTTACCGGCCTTCTGCTCACTTACCCGGTGCACCAGGCCTGCGACATTCTGTTCTGCAAGGGCAATGTGGTGCCCGTCGGCCGCGACCAGCTGCCGCACATCGAGCTCACCCGCACCATCGCCCGTCGCTTTAACAACCGCTACGGCAAGGTGTTCCCCGAGGTCGAAGCGCTGCTGTCCGAGACCCCGCTGTTGCCCGGCCTTGACGGTCGCAAGATGAGCAAGAGCTACGGCAACGCCATCAACATCTCGATGACCGCCGAGGAGACGGCCAAGCGCATCAAGAAGAGCCAGACCGACTCCGAGCGCATGATCACGTTTGATCCCGAGAACCGCCCCGGCGTGTCCGGCCTGCTTTCGACGGCCGCCATCTGCACCGGTCGTTCCGAGGTCGAGATTGCCGAAGAGATTGGCATGGGCGGCTCCGGCCAGCTCAAGAAGTACGTGACCGAGGCCGTCAACGAGTACTTCGCCCCGATCCGTGAGCGTCGCCAGCGCTACGAGAACGACCTGGATTACGTGAAGGACGTGCTGCACGAGGGCAATCGCCGCGCCAACGAGATCGCCGAGCAGACCCTGGCCGAGGTTCAGGACGCCATGGGCATGGTGTACTAGCCGAGAAAAATAAACAGCAGTCAAACAAAACCGCCGCGATGAGCACAATCCTCATTGCGGCGGTTTTGTTTTCTTCAGAGGTCGTTCGCCTAGATATTCAGCCGCTCGGCAGAACCCCTAAGTCGCAAGCACCCTAAGACTATATTCTGTTAAGCAATGACGCCCTATTGTTTTAACATGCGGCAGCGTTTTACAGCAGAGCCGACCGACCGGAAGGAACCCCATGAACTCAGTTGCGTTTTGTACATGCAACGACCGGAAATGCCCGTTTAACCCTGTCAACCACGACAAGGGCTGCACGCCTTGTATCGCCAAGAATCTGCACGAGCACGAGATTCCAACGTGCCTGTTCAACGCGATTTCTCCCGATCGGCTTGAGGCCGATAAAGACGAGTGGTCGTGGCAAGCGTTCGCGCGACATGTAGAGGCGTATCTGGGAAGCAACAGCCCAAGAATCCCCGCGGGCGAAGAGACGCCGCAGGGGCTTACAAAGATCGGTTGCTGCAAGCGGGACTAACAATCAAAGTTTGTGCCGACCTAAGGCCAAACGTCGGCACCTCATTTTGGGATAACGGACCTGATGTTTTGTCCCATGATTACGGGAAAGCGCCCGCCGGCCATGGCAGCCGACGGGCGCTTTCCCGAAGTACACCGTTGAATCGCACAGAGGGGAGGAATGCGAATCAAACTCAACAGGGCAGGCTTTTTCATCGCCTATTGCCTGCTCCGTTGCTGAAACCAATATAGTTCACCGTGGTTTACTTTCTAACGGCAAAATACGCCGTCATACCCTCTCCATAAGTTAGCCCCGGTAAACCTGCAACGGAAAACCACCACAAAGGGGACAGGCACCTTTGTGGTGGTTTTGGCCACGGCGGATCCGCTAGAGCCCTGCTGGCCAGCGACAGACGGGCAAGTCGACGTGCATGTCGTCCTTAAACGTCACGCCCTCCCCCAGCAAAAGTTCGCGCTGAGCATCGGGACCGCCAAAAGCAAAGCCCTCGCAAATGCGGCCATCGGCAAACACCACACGATGGCAGGGAATCTGACCAGGGCGCGGATTGCTGTGCAGCGCATAGCCCACATAGCGCGCGCTTCGTGGACGACCGGCGAGCTGCGCCACCTGGCCGTACGTGGCGACCATCCCTTCGGGGATCTGCTCGACCACCTCGTACACCCGCTCAAAAAAGCCCTCAGACGCCATTGCTCGCTCCCTTCCACCCGGAATAGCATAAACCACCACAAAGGTGCCTGCCCCCTTTGTGGTGGTTTATGGCAAGTCGGTTAGTTGGCGGGCTGGAAGAAGGCTACGGCTACGGCGCCGGGACCTACGTGGGTGCCGATGGTGGCGCCGATGGTGTGGACGGGCAGCTCGCCCTCGGCGTGGCCAGCCCACAGCGCCGCACTGTCCTCGATATACTTCTTGAGCACGGCGTCCGAAAGACCCGTATAGCCAAGCGCCAGCGGCATGGAAAAGTCGATGCCGCCCGCCTTTTCGACCTTCTGGTTGAGCAGATTACGACCGTTCTTGGAACCGCGCGCCTTGCCCAGCTGCACGATCAGGCCATCCTCGGCGGCCACAACAGGCTTCACGTTGAGTAGCGTACCCACGGCGCCGACCGCAGCAGACAAGCGGCCTCCGCGCACCAGGTACTCAAGCGTCTCGAGCAGGCCAATGACCACAACGCGGTCACGGACAGCCTCGACGGAAGCCGCGATCTGCGCGGCGCTGCGGCCCTCGTCCACCAGGCGCAGCGCATACTCGACCAGCACGCGCTCGCCCAGGGTCACATTGTTGCTGTCCACGACGAACACGTCGCCACCCGGCATCTCGGCAAGGGCCGTGCGCGCGCTCTGATTGGTGCCCGAAAGCTTGGCGCCCACGGTAATAATCACGGCCTCGTCGCCGGCCTCGCGCGCCTCGGCAATCGCCTGCGAAAAGGCGTACGGATTGACCTGACCGGTCTTGGGCAGCTCGTCGCGCTCCACAAGCATCTCGTAAAAGCGCTGGTGATCGATGTCGACGCCATCCATATACACGTCGGTGCCAAAGCTGACGGACAGCGGCAGAACGCTCAGAGCCGGATGCTCCGACGGCGACATATCGCTCGCGGAATCGGTAATAATGCGGACAGACATAGTGAATCCTTTCCTGCGCCGACCAGCCTCGGGCCACGCGGCGCTGATTTTTTGCCAGCAGAGCCCTAGCACGGCACGCATGCTCAAAAAAGGGACTGTGCAGTTGTTAGTTGAATTGGTTGAGCCTAGCTGCCCTAGATCTCACGCAGGGTGTTGAGAATCGTGCGCAGCGACGCATACATCTGCTCACGCTGCTCCACGCCCATGGCTTTACCGGTGGTGTCGAGCACCTCGCGAATGATGCGATCGGCCTCGCTCATGCTCTCGCCGCCCAGGGCGGTCAGGCGCACCGGGGCGCGGTACTTGACGGCGGCATCGCCTGAGTCGTCGACCTCGACGTAGCCACCCTCCTCCAGGTGAGCCAGCGTGCGCGAGACGGCGGCACGGGTCACGCCTGCCATGCGAGCCAGGTCAGCACCAGTCAGACCGTCCTTGCTGCGCTCAAGATAGTACAGGCACATAACGTCGGAGCCCTTGAGGCCCAGCCTTGCGCCCTCGGATGTCTTAATGCGCTGGATCTCCTTGTAGAGCCCGCTGATCAGTCCGACAAAGTCCTCGAAACGTGTCTCGTCGTTCTGCTGCATGGGAGACGACCGCCTTTCGCTTGCATGATGCTAACGGGTAAACATCTTAGCCGCACAAGGCAACACCCATACCCAAATATCCCATTTGTTAACCCATCAACATAAAAACCACCACAAAGGGGACAGGCACCTTTGTGGTGGTTTTGACCATCGAGTTTGATCCGCTGACTTCGCTACAGCCCCAAGCAAGGATTGTCGCGGGTCACAAGCGTCTTAACGACAACCGTCGCTCCCAGATAGCGCTCGAGCAGCTCGGCTAAGCGATCGATCGCGGCCTGGCAATCCTCCATCCGCTCGGGCTCCACGCACTCAATCGCCAGGAACGCATCGGCCGAATCGTCGGACAACGCCGTTCGAACGCCGTCGCGCCAGTTCCAGCAGCGGCATACGGCGCCCGCATCATCGATGTAGGCGAGCTCGCCGGGAAGCGTCGGGTCATCTGTCTCCTCGCCAAGTGGCAAGAACGCGTCGCCGCCGTCGGTCACCGCCAGGCGCAGATTGCCCTCAATAGCATGCAAATCCTCGCCGCCAACGGGCAGCGCATAAGTCAACGACACCGTGTTGTAGATATCCACCGCCGGTGTGATATGACCGACCGGCTTGCCCTTGAGCAAGCGCTTGAGCAGGTTCTCAACTGAGCAACGCGCGCCCTTCTTGGTCTTGAACAGGCGATACGCCTCGCGCCATGCCTTAACCGGCGCATTCTCGCTGATGGTATCGCTGGTCAGATGGCGCTCCGCATCGATGTTGGCGCGGTCGAGCAGCGCGGCGATTGCATCCACGTCCTCCTGGGGAATCTGAGCCGCGGGCTTCATGCCCTTTACGACCACAACGCCGATAGCTGCCTGCGGAAACAGCTCCCAAAACGAATCCTCGGCAACGAGACTCTTCATATGTTCTCCCTTCATAGCGGACGCCCGAGCCCGGACACCTAAACAAAAAGCGCCCTTACGACGGCCACCTTCAAAGTCCTACGGTGCCGCCACAAGAGCGCTTACGCTGCCCCCATCCGGAGAAGGGGACGATATGTCAGGCGTATTGTAACTCGAGTCATCCCCGCGAGCAAAACCACCACAAAGGTGCCTGTCCCCTTTGTGGTGGTTTACAGGCGAAGACCCAGCAGGCCGCGGCCGCGATGACGGGCGTCGGCGTGCACCTGAGCGTGCGGACCGGCGGCCTTCACGGACTCGGGCAGGTGCGAGTACTTCTTCTCGAAGTTCTCCTCGAACATCACGGCCAAGTTGTGCGCCGCCTCGTCGTAGCGCGCGGTGCTCTGCCAGTACTGGCGCGGCACCAGGATGCCGTCGGGCACGCCGTGGCACGTGGTGGGAATGTCGACGTTAAAGATATCGTCATGCACGAACTCGCTGTCCTCGATGGTGCCGTCGAGGGCGCGCGCGACCAGGGCGCGCGTGTAGGCCAGCTCAATGCGATGGCCCACACCGTAGCCGCCGCCGATCCAGCCGGTGTTGACCAGATAGACGCGGGTGCGACCGTCGGCGATGCGCTCACCGAGC
This sequence comes from uncultured Collinsella sp., assembly GCA_958415665.1. Lineage (GTDB taxonomy): Bacteria > Actinomycetota > Coriobacteriia > Coriobacteriales > Coriobacteriaceae > Collinsella. Next base: position 58,287 of record CATYZK010000011.1, read on the forward strand.
ATCTTGGCGTAGACCATGGGATCGAGCGGCATAAACGGCTCGCCAAACAGCGAGGAGAACGTGGGCGTGGGCTCGGTGACGCCGACCTCGGTGCCGGGAATCTTGGCGGTGAAGCCCGTCACAAAGTGATACATGGCGGCATCGGCCGTCAGGCGCGAGATGGGCGGCAGCACGCCAAAGGCGTCGCAGGTCAGGAATAGCACGACGCTCGGGGTGGTGCCCATGCCCTTGGTCCACGCATTGGGAATGTGCTCCACGGGATAGGCCACGCGCGTGTTGTGCGTGATGGAGACGTCGTCGTAGTTGGGCTTGCGGTTCTCGTCGAGCACCACGTTTTCGCAGATGGCGCCAAAGCGGACGGCGTTAAAGATCTCGGGCTCGTGGAACGCGTCCAGGCCCTCACACTTGGCGTAGCAGCCGCCCTCGATGTTGAAGATGCCCATGTCGGACCAACCGTGTTCGTCGTCGCCGATCAGCAGGCGCGTGGGGTTGGCCGAAAGCGTAGTCTTGCCGGTGCCGGACAGGCCAAAGAACACGGCCGTCTCGTGCGTGACGGGGTCCATACTGGCCGAACAATGCATGGGCAGCACGTCGTCCTCGACGGGCAGCAGGTAGTTCATGACGCTGAAGATAGACTTTTTGATCTCGCCGGAGTAGCCGGTACCCGCGACCAAAATCACGCGCTCCTGGAAGTTGATGACCACCGCGGCGCTGGAGTTGAGGCCCTTGATGGCGGGATCGCACTGATAGCCCGGCGCGGCGAGCACGCAAAAGTCCGGCTCGCCGGTGCGCGCGATTTCGCGGGCAAGCGGGCGCGCGAGCATCTGCTTAATAAAGAGTGCCTGGCTGGCACGCTCGCAGGCGACGAGCAGGCGGCGCGTGTGGTTACGGTCGGCGCCGGCCATGCCGCGGGTGACGAACACATCGCGCTCATTGAGATAGTCGACGATGCCAGCCTTAATGGCCTCGTAGCTCTCGACGGACAGCGGTCGGTTGACGGCGCCCCAGGCGATCTTATCGTGCACGTCGGGCGTGTCGACGATAAAGCGGTCGTTGGGCGAACGACCGGTGCGCTCCCCCGTCTCGATCACGAGCGCGCCGTTGGAGGCTATGCGGCCTTCTTCGCGACGGATGGCATACTCGACGAGCTCGGCCGCCGGCAGGTCGACCAGTAGGCGGGGCTGGTTCTCGGCGGGATCTTCGACCAACGTAAGACCAAAGTTGGACAGTACTTCTGCAGGGGTAACACCAGGCATGGGGCCTCCTTTAAAAACGCGTCACGCGGGCGCGCGCTTTACTCACGTAGAGTTCGTTGTACCCGAAGTGCAAAAACGTTTTTGCGGCAACCGCAGAGCATCCCGCCCAACGGTCAAAAATCGAAGGTAAGCGTAACTCGGCCTAGTCATTGGGGACGTTCTTAAACGACTAGTCGCTGGGGACGCTCTTGCGCACGATCGGCCGCAAGGGAGTGTCCCAAAGTGCCGGCATCCAGGGACGTTCCTAAAGTGCCGGCACAAAAGGAACGTCCCCAGGTGCCGGGTTGGGCTGTTTTTGATGGCCGCCTGAGGGGCAGTGTGCAAAAAATGGCAAATATGAGTACTGTTGCCTTTGTTGTCACATATTTTTTCAAGCAAAAAGGGCGCCCTAACGGGATTGACTCTCGTTAGGTCGCCCTTTTATTGAACATTTGGGGAGATATGGCTGCACTTGCACTTGCATGACGGGCCGATTAGCCGCCAAATGGATCGAAATCGCTGTTACTAAAATAGTAGCAGTACTCATATTCGACGTTTTTTGCACACGCCCTATCAAGACGCCCTATCCAGGGATGCCAAACAGCCCTCAGCGAGCGACAATCCGAAGACTGTCCCCGACGACTAATCCTACAGCGACAGGCCTTGGCCGAGCATGGCGATGGCGCTCATGAGGACCAGCATGCCGGCGGCGTAGGGCAGCACTGCACCCAGGAGCTCGGCGTCCTTGCCGCGCACGTGCACGGCAGCGAGGCCAATCGCGAGTGTCTGCGGCGAGATCATCTTGCCGGCGGCGACACCCAGGGCATTCAGCGCGACCATCCAGTAGTCGCTCACGCCCAGCGCCGTAGCGGCCTGGCTCTGGATGGGACCGAACAGCATGCCCGAGGACGTGCCCGAGCCGGTCACGAACGCTCCAACGGCACCGATCCACGGAGCCAGGATCGGGTACAGACCACCGGCGACGGCAATGCAAAACGCGCTGATCGACGAGATCATGCCCGCATAGCCCATCACCTTGGCGCAGCCCAGCACCGAAAGCATCGTGATCACCGTCGGCATCATCTGCTTGACGGTCGCGGCCAGCACCTCGCCCATCAGGCGCGGCGAAGCGCCCTGAATCGCGCCGCCGACAAACGCCGCCAGGAAAATCCAGACACCCGGCGTGTTGATCCAAGAAAACGTAAGCGTACCGGGGTTCTCGCCGCAATACGCCTGCACGTGGCTCGCAAACGGCGCGAGCGCAGCGTGCACGGCGGGCACCAGGTTGGAGGTACCCAGCAGCAGCACAAAGATCAAAATGAAGCACGACCAGGCCGAAAGCGCCGACTTAACGGTAAGCTGCTCGCCAGACTCGATATTCATATGGAAGCGCGCATCCAGGTGATCGGACTTCTCGGCGCGCATGGCAAGCGCGGCGGTCAGTGCGAGCGACACGATAGAGCCCACGACCACGGCAAGCTCGGGACCCACAAACATGGCGACGACCAGGGCCGCGCCGACAAAGGACGCGCCAGAGAGCAGCGCGATACCGGCCACGCCACGCAGGCGCTCGCCCACACTCGCAACGTTGCCCTGATCGTCGGCCACGCGGCCCGCGACCAACACAATAAGCAGCGGCATGACTACAAAGAACGGCGCAAGCTGCACCAGCTGAACGGTCGCTAGGTGCAGGGAATCCAGGCCCACCAGGTCGGCAACGGACACCGTGGGAATGCCGATGGAGCCGTAAGGCGTGGGCACGCCGTTGGCCAGCAGGCAGATGAGCACGGCGGGGACGGCCTCAAAGCCCAAGCCCGCGAGCATGCCGGCGGGGATGGCGACAGCGGTACCAAAGCCGGCCATGCCCTCCATAAAGCCGCCGAAGCACCATGCCACGAGCAGCGCCAGCAGGCGGCGGTCGCTGCTGATGGAGGTGATCATGCTGCCGATCACGTCCATGGCGCCCGTGCGCACGCACAGGTTATACGTAAAGACCGCGGCGATAATCACCAGCACGATGGGCCACAGGGCCATCAAAAAGCCCTCGAGCGAGGCCGTGGCGATCTGCGCCGCCGGCAGGTGCCACCACGCAAAGGCGAGTACGCACGAAAGAACAAACGAGCCGATAGCGGCTTTCCATGCCGGCCATTTAAAGCACAGTAGCATCACGACAAGCCAAATAATCGGCACAAGAGCCAGCAAAAATGCGGCGACGTCCATGGGTAAAAACTCCTTGGTACCGCGAAGGCGGCATCGGGGGGTCACAAAACCTCAACAGAATACCGCACGCTTACCGACAAATTGATGCCGCCCGCCGAATTTATTGAACAACCTGTTCAAAAACACGAATCGATACCTTCGCGGCTATACTAGAGCGCAACAACAGAAAGGAACCACCTTGAGCATCACGCCCCTCGACAGCATCCGCCGCGCCATCGCCCGCCACAACGGCGTCGCCGACCCCACCGTGTTGGGCGACGGGGCACACGGCCAGGGCGGACGCATCGAGAACGGCCTGTTCCCCGCCTCGCACACCGCCGAGGAGCTCGCGCGCATCCAGGAACTGAGCCAGCGCAACGCCGGCGGGCCCGACAGCGGCCAGGCCACGCGCCGTCGCCGCGAGCACGAGCGCGAGCCCGGCCCCATCCGTCGCATGGTCGACGCCTGGTGGAACCGCCTGCTCGGAGCCGTCTACGGCGGCGGCTTCTCCACGCAAGAAGCCGAGTACGAGGAGCATGCCACCCGCCGCGACTACCTGTGGAACACCCTGGGCACCGCCGTATGGGGCATGTCGTTTCCGCTGCTCACCATTGTGTCCACGCAACTCGTGGGCGCCGAGGAAGCCGGCAAGTTCTCCATCGCCTTTGTCACCGGTACGCTCATCATGATCGCGTGCAACTACGGCGTGCGTAATTTTCAGGTCTCGGACATCGACGAAAAGACGTCCTTTGCCTCCTACCAGCTCAACCGCTGGCTCTGCGGAGCGCTCGCCCTGGCATGCGGCCTCATGTACAGCAGCGCCCGCGGCTACGATGCGCAGATGGCCATGATCGGCTTGGGCGTCTACCTGTATAAGGTGATCGACGGCATCGCCGACGTGTACGAGGGCCGCCTGCAGCAGGCCGACAAGCTCTACTTGGCCGGCATGAGCCAAACGCTGCGCTCCGTCGGCGTCATCGTGGTCTTTAGCGTGGCGCTGTTCCTTACGCGCAGCATGCCCATCGCGGCCATGGCCATGGGTGTCACCGCCATCGCCTCGCTCGTGCTGGTCACCGCCCCGCTCGCCCTGCTCGAAACTGAAAAATCGCGCCGCGTGAGCCTGCGCGAGGTCGGCCACCTGTTTGTCCAGTGCGCCCCGCTCTTTGGCGCGCTGTTCCTGTTCAACCTTATCGAGAGCATGCCAAAGTTTGTGATGGAAGGCACGCTCTCCTACAAATATCAGCTGTACTTTAATGCACTGTTCTTTCCGGCGCAGGCTATTTTGCTGAGCATTGGATTTATCTATAAACCGCAGCTCCTGCGCCTGTCGAGCATTTGGGC